>JBIKNP010000003.1:0-164081 GCA_044358595.1 Methylacidiphilales bacterium | reverse complement strand
TACTTGAGGCGAACGATTCTACAACGGGATCTGCAGCGCTAACCATTAACGGGGTATTGATTGGAGTAGCGGGATCAAGCATCAAGGCCGATGCTTCAGGTGTCCTAAATTTAAATCTGGCGGCAGGTAGCAGTTTAGCGAACCTTCAGCTTTCAACTGGGGTTGGCGGCGTGATTAACTTTATTGGAGGCGGTAACTTCGGCGGATCAGTGAATCCATCTGCAGGAAGGGTTAATCTGGCGACTTCTGGCATCACAATTGGTTCGACGACATCTTTTGCTTTCGGCACTACCGGCACTGCCGGCAACAGCACAATCGGTGCTACCTACACAACTGGAACCTCGACTATTGAGGGACAGGTTACCCTTACCGGGGGTGGTGGTGCGGCTCGAAATAACATTTTTGATGTTGCGGGCGGAGGGACATTGATTATGAGTGGGCTCTTGACTGGTGGGAATACCGCTAGTACTTCGGTTAGCAAAACTGGCACTGGTACTCTGAGCCTGACGAGATCGGCTGGCAATAGCATCTCTGGATCTGCATTCAATGTGTCGGAAGGCACCCTGCTGGTGAATAATACATCAGGCTCTGCGACTGGAACCACCGTTCCTGTCAATGTGGCGTCTGGGGCGACTCTTGCTGGGGCGGGTAGGATTTCGGGTGCGACCACGATCAGCGGTATCTTAGCGCCAGGAAACAGCATTGGGACACTCACGGTGGCGAATGATGTGACTTGGAATGGGAGTCTGCTCGGCGGGGGCGCAACTACTGATTGGAAGTTTGAGTTAGGTGCAGCCAACGCCGCAGATCTTCTCCAGATTACGGGTGCAGCCAGCGAATTTATCAAAGGCACAGGAACGACCTTCCGCTTTGATTTCTTGGGCAGTACAGCCACAGGAACATTCAAGCTAGTGGATTGGGAAAGCATCACTTCTGTTGGAGGCGGGGTGGCAGGTACGAGCTTCGCTGCCACAGATTTCACCTACACCAATCTGGGGGGTGGCAATTCTGGTACTTTCCAATTCAACGGATCTCAGCTCGAGTTCCAAGCTGTTCCCGAACCGAGCTCCTTGGTTATGTTGATTGGTGGAGGTGTTTGCTTGATTCTTGTGCGGCGTTTTGGAAGAACCGCGGTGTGACGCAATCGGTAATCGAGGGTAAAGCTAAACGACTGGATTCCTTCGTCAGAGACAAGTTAATCGAACCGCACGGTTTGGTCTTGTCCTTCGTAGATTCGGCAACTGGAAAGCCGTTTTGTGCAGAGGAGTTTGGATTGGGGGTAGATCGGATGAGGCACCCCCCCGCGTTGGGGAATGAGAATTTTGGGAGTTATTTCGCGTATGAGAATTGCGGGATGTGCACGGGGGCTTGGCTGGCGGCGCAAGTTCTCAAATATCAGGTGACCCAGGATGAGGAAGTCCTCCGAACCGCTCGAGCGGCATTTGCGGCCATTCGTGAGCTTTACCAGCGCTCACAATCGTTAGCCGCGGGCTTTTTTTCGAAGTTTCATAACGGCCGGCTTTCCACAGAAATCTCCACCGACCAGTGTCTTTATGCGGCTTGGGCACTCGATCAGTTTGGGGCGCTCGCGACAAAGGAGGAGCGTGGCCAGATCGCCCAAATAATCGAAGGGATCGCAAAATTTTGGATGGATCGAGATTACAAGCACCCCTATCGAGATCGGGATTTTGAGTGGCCTTGGCCTGCTAACCGATTTCCTCCGTTTCTTTGGCTGGCATGGCGCCACACAAAACAGAAAAAATATTATGACGAGTTTGAGCGTTTAGCCGCCTTGCAGGCGGTCCGAGATCTCCCGCCATTTTTCTCGACGACGATTTCCCGATGGCGTGGATCGGGCGCCCAAGGGCATTGGCCATTTAAGCTGGAATCGGCGGCTCAGGGTCAACTATCACTGGCGCCGTTGTTGTTGTACGATGCACCCCACCGCTCTGTCTGGCTTTCTCAGTTGAAGGAATTAATTCTTTCGTGCATGCCAGATCTCGGGGAGGACTGCCTCGGGCGTGGAGAGTTCACCTATGACGAGGAGGCAGGCACCGCCCGCGAAGTAGAAACCCCCTACCATCCGGGGGGGAAGCCGAATCCAGTTTGGGAGGCCAAGGGTTTTGTTTCTGCGGCGAGGTCTGGGAATTCGCCGACAATGTTTGCTCGGGCCCTGCTGGCGGCGGACCCACTGTTTCCCGAGTTTGGGTGGAAAAAGGTTGCTGGGCGCATCCTTGAGAAGATGGATATAGGGCAGATGCTTTATAAGATTGACCCCAAGGGGCATCTGCCGGAGAACCAGAAGTGGCTTGAGCGTTGTTTAAGTGGCGATGCCGTGGTCAACTGGCTGTGGAGCTACTGGCTGGCAAAGGCGCAGAATCAAACGCCCAAGTCCACCGATGATCGAACCTCACACGCAAAAACACCTCACCGTTCGTAACTACATTCTCGGATTAATTCGGAGCGGACGGCTGCGGCCTGGGGAGAAAGCGCCTTCCGAGCAGGCTCTCGCCACGCGATTTAAGATCAACAAGACAACCTGCAATAAAGCAGTGGCGATGTTGGTGGCGGATGGGTACCTGGCGAGGCGTATTGGAGCCGGGACTTATGCGGTCGAGGAATATGCCAAAAATGCTCCGATGATCGGAGTTTTGATGAATTTACGGCCGGGATCGTTCTTTGCGCATCTGCTGGTGGGGATTCAGGAGGAAGCAGCCTCGCGTGGGTATGGGGTGCTTTTTTTTCAGTCCCCGACAGGGGAGTTCGATGTTGAAAAGTTTCGCCAATACGTACTCGCGACAGGGATAAAGGGATTGGTGATTAACCGGCCGTTTGTGAAGCCGTTTCCAAAAGTGCACAACATTTATCTAAATACCGCTGCACCGGTTGGCGAGGTAGTGGACCAGGTGCAAACCGATGATTTCCATGGGGGGTACCTCTTAGGTCGGCACTTGGTGGAAATGGGGCATAGGCATGTAGCCTTTATTTCCCAAGATGTTTTGCGGCATGATCTACTGGAGCGGGCTCGTGGGTTTCAAAAGGCAATCGATGAGAGTAAGCTGAAAGAGCTTTCTGCCAAGTTGCACAGCTTTTCAAAATCTGAGCACAATCTTTCGAGTGTTTTACAGAAAATATTCCGCTCGGATCACCGCATTACTGCGATCGCCTTTGATTCGATTCACGTGGCCTCCGAAGGATTTCGTATCATCAAACGGCTAAATCTGGCTCTTTCAGAAAATATTTCGATCGTCGGATTTGGGGATCTTGAGCCGGGAGAACAAACGGTACGTCTCACCACGATTCAGCAACATCCGCTTGTGCTTGGGCATACGGCAGCAGGGACGCTAATTGATCGTATCGAGGGCCGATTAAAGAAAAAGGTGGAGATCAAGATTGCGGTAGAATTGGCACTTGGGGATAGTGTGGCGGATCTACGAAGACTCAAGCATAGGGGAAAGGGTGTTTTCACGGGAAAAGGGAAAAGCATAGCAGGCGAATGAGTTACCTTTTGGCTGCTTCGGGCAATGCCTGCTTGGAATTCGAGGGGTGGGAATCAGTGTGAGGAAGTGAAAATAGCCCAACCTACTTTGCCTTTTCGAGGGGTTATTCCGGCCATTGCTTCACCCTGTGGAGTGGAGGATGCCTTTGATGAAGAGGCTTTTTCCCGTCTAGCGAGCTGGTTGATGGAGGAGCAGGTGAGTGGGCTGTACGTGGGGGGTTTGTGCGGGGAGGGCTATCAAATGACTTTGGATGAACGCAAAAGGGCGGTGGAGATCGCGGTCAAGTTGTGCGGATCGAAGTTAGCGATTATGGCCCATGTGGGGACGCAAGACAGTCGGATGACATGCGCGTTGGCAGCACATGCCGCAGAAGTGGGTGCACAGGGAGTGGCCGCCATTCCGCCGGTGAGCAGGCCGTTCCCGGAAATTGAGAGCTACTATCGGGAGTTGGTCAGCGCGGCGGGTGGGCTTCCAGTCTATATTTACTATATTCCCGTTTACAATAAGTGGGAGGCGACGTTTGACCAACTCGTGCGCCTAAGCGAAATCGCGGGGGTCTCGGGTATTAAATTCACCGATTACAATCTTCTCTTGATGAGGCGCCTGGCTTCCATCCGTAGTGACTTTTCTGTTTTATACGGGAGGGATGAGCAGTTCGCTGCGGCCTTGGGCTTGGGGTCCCGCGGGGGCATTGGATCGACCTACAATGTTTTCCCTAGGGCCTTTGTGGCAATGCAACTGGCTGTGGATGGCGGCCGGGTGGAGGAGGCATTTCAGATTCAACGTATCGTGACCGATGCGATTATTTTAATGGAAAACTTTGGGGTCATGGCCTGTATTGAGGCAATCCTCGCGAAAACTGGGGTAATCCAAGCGATGCGTCGTAAGCCTTGTCGGCGTCTTTCTTCTGCGGATGCAGCAGAAATGTGTAGCCAGCTTAAGGTGATCTTGGAGAGGCTTCCTGCTCATGCGCAGAGCAACTTTGTTCGTCCACTCTAAACTGCTGTAAGTTTCCTTTTCAACGATGAGCCACTTCGTTCTTCCGATGTTTCGTCTCGACGAGAAGGTGGCCTTAATTGTCGGAGGGGCTCGGCATTTGGGTTATGACATGGCGGAAGCGTTAGCTGAAGCTGGGGCAAAGGTGATTCTGACGTCGCGCCATGCCAAGGATGCGAACGAATCAGCGAAGAGGCTAGCCCGAGATTTCGGGGTCGAGACCACCTCCTTTGGCCTAGATACAACCGAAGCAGGAAGTGTCGCCCAAATTATTGGCCAAGCGGGGAGTTGGAAAAACCGCCTGGATATCTTGATCAACAATGCTGGAGGCGGGTCGGGGAGTGGAGCTTGTCATTTACTGGAGCGAGACCCTGAGGATGTTGGGCGGCTTATCGCCACGAATCTCACGGGCGCATTGCACTGTTGCCAAGCAGCCGCGCGAATCATGATTCCACAAAAAAGTGGAAAAATTATTTCTATTTCCTCGATGGCTGCCCTTATGGGTCGGGATCGTCGAATGTATGAGAGGAATGGGATGAAAGGGCAGCCGATCGAGTATGCGGCAGCCAAAGCGGGAATTCTGGGAATGACGCGGGATTTGGCAGGTTTACTTTCGCCGAATGGGATTTGTGTGAATGCGATTTCCCCTGGTGGTTTTGAGCGACCAGAGATGCCTGCTGGTTTCGTCAAGGATTACAGTGATCGGACGCCATTGGGGCGCATGGGGAGGGATGGGATTGATCTCAAGGGGGCGGTTCTTTTTCTGGCTTCTCCTGCCTCGGATTACGTGACGGGATTAAATCTGGTTGTCGACGGCGGTTTTTCTTTATGGCATTGAAGCGGCGGATTGTGGTTGTGGGTTTGGGCTCCATTGGTCGAAGGCATGCGAGGTTACTTGCAGAAAGGGAGGACACCGCGGTGGAATGGTGTGAGCCCTCTGAGGAAGCTAGGGCAGGAGCCCAAAAGGATTTGCCTGTTCCAACTGTGATCCATACCTCCTTTGAGGAGATGCTGGCCACCCGACCCGAGATGGTGGTTCTGGCGACACCGCATCATTGTCACGCGGAGCAGGCCTGTGCTGCTTTGGGTGCCAATATCCACGTGCTCTGCGAGAAACCGCTGAGTGACACCCTGGAAACAGCTAGAGCCATTGTGGCCGCGGCCGCGAGATCGAAAGGAGTGTTGGCGGTTGGCTTCCAACTCCACTTTCACCCTGCATTACGCAGGATTCATCATGCCATCAGGTCGGGGGAGCTTGGTTCAATTCATCACATTCATTGTCGTGTGGGTACCTATGTCACGTTGGTCAATTCGCGAACGCGATATCAACAGGATATGCGAGGTGCCCTGTTCCTCGATTATGCGCATCAACCGGATATTCTTTTTTGGTGGTTAGGAAAGGCGCCGAAAGGGATCTATGCGGCCGGAGGTCAAGGTGGCAACTTGCCGTTGCAATCCAATCCCAACTTCGCCTCGGTCACCTGCGATTATGAGGGGCCACTGATTTCTACGATTCATCTGAATTATTTGCAGGCACCCGAGAGGCATGAGTACGAGATCGTCGGTGACCGGGGTTGGATGATTTTTGATCACAACACGGGGATCCTTACTGTTGGACAAGACAATGGGAAGGTGCCGGAAGCTACTCTTTTCCCAGCTGAAAGGGACAGTCTTTATCGGCTAGAACATCAGGCTTTCTTTGAGGCCGCGGCAGGGCTGCGGAGTCCGGAAAGTTCTGCGTCGGAGGCAATCGTGTCCATGGCCGTGATTGAAGCGGCCCTCCACTCCCTTGAACTCCGCAAGCGCGTGCCGATCACTTTTGCTGCAACCTAACCGCGCGATTCCAAGGAGATGGTAAAAGGGCATCCGGTTTTGGCCTGAATCTGGTCAAGAGTGACGCCATCGGAAAGCTCGCGAAGTACGAGCCCGCCTCCGGGCAAGACATCGAACACGGCAAGTTCCGTAATGATGCGATTGACCACGCCCCGACCCGTGATGGGAAGGGTGCAACGGGCCAAAATCTTTGGAGTGCCATCTTTCGCGCAATGTTCCATGACGGCGACGACCCGAGGAACGCCCGCAACCAGATCCATGGCCCCGCCGGGGCCTTTGACCATTTTTCCCGGCACCATCCAGTTAGCGATATCCCCGTTCGCAGCCACCTCAAGAGCACCCAGAATGGAGAGATCGATATGACCGCCGCGGATCATGGCGAAGGAATCAGCGCTGGAGAAAAAAGCTGATCCTGGCAAGTTGGTAATCGTCTGCTTTCCAGCGTTGATCAAATCTGGATCGACATCGGCATCTGTCGGAAAGGGGCCAATTCCCAGAAGGCCATTTTCTGACTGCAGGGTAACCTGGAGGTCAGGTGGAATAAAGTTGGCTACCAGCGTGGGAATTCCAATTCCGAGATTAACGCAGAAGCCATCGGATAATTCTTGGGCCGCTCGTCGTGCAATTTGTTCGCGGGCGGGAGCTTCCTTCTTTCCAGGAACGCCTTGCACGGTGCGTATTTCAATGCGTTTCTCATATCCGGTGCCGTGTAGGATGCGATCCACATAGATTCCAGGAGTGTGAATCTGGTCGGGATCCAATTGACCGATCTCGACGAGTTCCTCTACCTCCGCAATGGTAATTTTTCCACATGTCGCGATCATTGGATTAAAATTGCGGGCAGTTTTGCGATAGATGAGATTGCCCGATCGATCTCCCTTCCACGCCTTGACCAATGCGAGATCGGCTCGGATAGCTGGCTCCATCACATACTCTTTTTCGTCAAAAACCCGGGTTTCTCTAGCGGTGGAGAGGAGCGTACCTACGGCGGTGCGGGTATAAAATGCTGGGATACCGGCCCCTCCTGCCCGTATTCGTTCGGCAAGGGTGCCTTGGGGCACCAGTTCCAAGTCAACCTCCCCGGACAACACCTGACGCTCAAACTCCCTATTCTCTCCAACATAGGAAGCCAACACTTTGCGGACTTGCCGGCTTTGTAAAAGAAGGCCCATACCGAAATCGTCGACTCCAGCATTATTGCCAATGATGGTGAGATCGTTGATGCCGCTGTCCCGTATTGCGGAAATAAGTTTTTCTGGAATCCCACATAAACCGAATCCGCCGGCGGCGATGGTAAGACCATGGCGGAGTAATCCCTTTAGTGCGGTCACCGCATCGGGGTAAACCTTGGTCATGAGATCAAACAAGTCATTGGAGTGCGGATGGAGTGAGGAGTTCGGGCTTGGTCGAATGGTTGAGGGGGAGGCTTACCTGAACCTGACGGCCTCAGTCTTCATTGGTTTGATCATCGGAATTGCGGTAAAAAATCTGCCGTCGCACTCATCAGTTCCGTCCCCATCTCTCGGATCTTGGTTGGGCTTAAGTGCGAACAAAGTGGATCCAGAAGAAGCGCTTCCATGGCAAGCTTTCGATCTCCTGAAAGAGCTGCCTCCAAAGTCATCTTCTGAATCTGGCAATGAATCTCCGAAATTTGACGCAGGATCTCAGGGAGTGGCCCGACCGCGATGGGTGAGAATCCGCGGCCATCTACCATCCCAAGGGTTTCCACCACTGCTCCGCGAGGGAGATTGTCGATCTGGCCGAGGTTGGGCAGATTGACGACATCAACAAAGGGAGTGTTGGTGGAGATGGCCTTGATGATATCCACAGCGGTTTCGACGCTACGTGCAAGCATCGGCACTTTGCCGGAGGCTAAATCTAAAGTCAGTTGTCGGGCGGTTTGCACCCCGGCTTGACGATCCGCGATGGTGGTTCGTACCAATTTATAATCATGAATTGTTTTTAGGTCTGTGACATAGCGATTAAAGAATTCACAAGTGTGTCGATCCGCCGAGTAGGTCAGGTGGCCATAGGTTTCGAAGAGCTCGGAGAATACCGCATGATTGTAGTCCGAAAACCCAGCTGGATCCTTGCTGGTTTTATCATAGCGGAGGAGTGTTCCCGTGCCGAGGGTTTCGCGCAAAAGTGGGTATCCGTCCTTCCCGTTTACTTTGAAATCCAGAATCCAGAAAAAGTGGTTGATTCCGCCAAACCGCATACAGATTTCGCTCTTGGGAACTTGGAATACTCGACTGAGGTAAGTGAGCGTGCCGAAGACTCCGTGACAAAGCCCCACGGATCGGAGGGAACTGGTCTGGGTAATGGCGGCGGTCAACCCTGCCATGGGATTGGTGTAGTTGAGAATCACGGCCTGCGGTGCGAGGCGCTCGATCTTTTCCACCATTTTGACAAAAACAGGAACATTTCTGAGAAGGCGTGCCCAGCCACCAGGACCGACCGAGTCCCCGACGGTTTGGTAAATCGAGTAGCGCTCCGGAATTTCGAGGTCATGCCGCATGGTTTCCAGTCCTCCTGTGGAAATGGCAATAATGACGAAACTTGCATTGCGAAAGGCCTCGTCCTCTTTTTGGGTTACCCCAAAGCGAAAATCCATTTTGTGATCCGCACAGACTCGATCCATGGCCGACTTGACCTCGGTGGCGGCTGAAATATTTGGATCAAGCAAAACTACTTCGCTCCCCGCAAGCTCTGGGCATTGCACGAGGTCGCAAAGGAGGCGAGGACACCAGTTGTAACTCCCGCCTCCTACGATAACGATTTTCCTGGAAGGGGATCGGACGGAATCAGTTGTTGATGGAATCATTCCAAGACATTTTGTCGGCGAGAGGGGATGGTTGCAGGTGGCAATCCGTCTAGGGATGCGGATTGCGACTCATTCACTGATAGATGGAATTGGGCTGAGGCTATTACGAACTTTACGGACTTCTCGCGACCAGCGTGCGAATTCCTCTTGGGATAGGAGTCGGCCGGAGGGTCGGACTAGAGAATGAACTTTGAGGGGACAGCGAAGCATCGCGGCCATCAGGCTTACGTCTCCCCAGGATAATATTCCAGGCACAAAGATGCTGAAGCGCTGGACTGGCTGGACTCCATGGAGGACATAGGTCGAGAGCATTTCCACGACTGAAACCTGGGAGAATCTTTTATCGAGGGCGCCCGCCGCTAGAGAGGCGAGAGCTGTTTCGCGAAACCCCAGCAGTTCGAAACGGTAGTGGGGCATGCGTCGCGCCAAGGTTGCCTGGGCCATGCTTAGATCATGAACCCAGTTCCCGATCATCGTCCGCCCCAACCAGAGGGCTGTCCTGGCAGCATTTCGGCATTGGGAAGGGGGTGGATCCCAGGTTGTCTCTCCCGTATCTCGGAGATCGAGAAGACAGAGGGTTTTGCCCTGAGCAAGCGCTCGTCTGGATTCAGGTTGTTCGAGGGCCGCCGATTTGCCATCGGGATGCGTCGTGATGACCAAGGTGGCCATGGCTTGATCCGTGGGAATGACCAAAACGAAGGGGATGCGGATATGAGGCTCGGATTCCAAGGTGAATTTCTGGATGCGATATCGGTTTATCCTCTGCTCCATCAGGAGCCTGTCTTTGGGGCCAAGGCAGGGGGTGGGGATGCGGAGGATGTGGGCTAAGTCCCTGCGTTTCTTTAGGCAGTTGAGGGTATGTAGCCTGAGAAATTTCGTTTTGGCGATTTGGGAGCGGTACGAGGCATAACCGAGGAGTGAGTTGACTGTGACGGGGCGGCTTTTTCCTGGGAAGCACAGTAACCGTGACTCCGCCAAATTGCGGATTCGGGGAATCGTAGCGGGCTTGCCAGATCCGGCTCCGAGGAGCCATTGATTGAACCAACCGAGCATGTGTCGCTGCATTTCTGGAAAGTAGCCGTGCGCAGTATCAACCTTCCGGAAAGAAATACGATCAGCGGCACCCATCAGCTGATAAATCTTTCGAGCTCCATGATAAGATCGTGCCGCCTCGGAAGGAAGGAATGCGGGGATTTTTTCGCGAAGGGCGGTGAGCAGAAGGAGGGGACGCGGGGCAATCATGCCTAAGACCGCCCACTCCTCGGTTATGGGTAAGCCATCGGGCAGGGTCTCGCACCAGCAGTTGGCGTTCGTCACGTAGGACTGAAACGTTCCGATCGAGACGACTGGGACCGAGGCTTTAACTCTGGGATCTAAAGCGGAAAGCCACATGGTTTGATTGCCTCCTCCGCTTTCACCGGTCACTCCGATTCGATCCCCATCGACAAAGTCGAGTGACTGCAACAGGTCGATCCCCCGCATATTGTCGCAGACCTGCATCCCTAGGAGAGTTTCCGAAACGGAAAGTAGAGAGGCGCCCTGTTGGTTGCCGTGATAATCGAACTTTCCAGCAGTCGTGCCACGTTCGCCTGAGCCAATGGAATCGATACTGAGAACCACGAACCCTGACTGGGCAAGAAGATGACCGCGCGACGCGACCATGGGGGTAGCTTTTCCACGTAGCCAATGACCATGGAGATTCAAGATTCCTGGAAAGGGACCCTTTCCTGCGGGTATAAACAGGTTCGCCGTCACCCGAAGGTTAGGACGACTTTGGTATGTCAGGCAGAGAATCCGATAGTTGTCCATCTGGAGGTTGCGATGAATCTCCAGGCAAAGTTTGGGAGGCTTGGGCCAGGAACCGAGGGAATGAAGAAGGCGCTTTCGGAGCTTCTGGCGCAATTCTTTCCACTTCTGTCGGTTGGAGGGAGACGAGTGACCTCGGCTCAGAAGCATCGCTTCCTTGTGCCATGCTTCTCGAAGAAGACGGCCGTTTGACCTGGGCCAGAGATTTGTCTTAATCTTCAGGTTCGGGCGGAGAAGATCAGTATTATTCTGGGAAGAGTAACTCATTCAATATTTTATCGCTGTAGACTCCTCGTCTATACTTTGGTGTGGGGAGATGACAAAGTCTTTCTTGGTGATGACAACCTTAGACCGAAGCGCCGGGCGTAGCGGGTTCACGCTGATTGAGCTTTTGGCGGTGGTTTGCATTATTGGCCTATTGGCTTCTTTGGTTCTGCCGGCGGTTCAAGCTATGCGCAAACGATCGAAATCGGCTGGTTGTATGTCATCGCTACGGCAACTCCACGTTGGAGCCAACCTTTTTGCGGCCGACAATCAAGGAGCCGTACCTTATTCCGAGAACGAAAACGGATCTTTTAACCCTACTTGGATGAGAAAGGCTTCGGAATATGCGCTTGGCGGCACGAATGGGGGGGTGTTGATGTGTCCAGATGGGCCTTATGCGAATGGGAAACAGACTTCTACGACGCAGGGCGTCCAAGCTAATTACGGGATCAATGTTGATCATCTCCGTTATCTCTACAGCGACGGAAGTATCAAGACAGCGAAGAACTCTGCTTCGAGCAAGTTCGCTAAAATGCACGAACTAGGTGCAAGCACGGTCCTGTTTTATGACTCTGGGTCACATTGTCTATCTACGAATCAAGCTATGAGTCCAGCGGCCAGCTGGTCGTATATTCCTGGGTATAGCAAAAACAAATTGGTGGCGACATATTATGCGCCAAAACCAGAAGTGACCAAAGATGCCCACAATGGACGTCACGGGAAGACGATAAACTTTATAAGGGGGGACGGGAGTGTCGGCCAAAAAAGCGCCGAAGACTTTGTGGATGACAAGGAGACTTGGAAATGAAAAATAAACTCAGCCCGATTGGTTGGATAACAATTCCCATTCTGCTCATGGTGGTGCTGGGGTGTAGTGCGCAGGATCAAACAAACCCGAAGTCATCCACCCAACTCCGTGACTGCGTGATTTATGTGCCGAATGGAGCCCCCACGAGCAACATGAAGGCAGCAAGCGAATTACAGCTTCACCTGAAAGAGATCATCGGGAGCGAACTGAAGATTGTTCATGAGCCCAGCCATCCCATGATTGCTATCGGCGACAGTCCTGAGGCAAGAGCCGTGGGCATCCAAGCAAAAACCTTGCCTTACGAGGGATTTGTTCTTCGCGGAATTGGCGGAGACCTTTATTTTGTCGGCAGGGATATTCCTGGGGATGGTCCGACTGACACGGATGGGAAGAGCTTGGGCACGCTGTATGGAACCTATGAGTTCCTTGAGAGGGTTCTCGGAGTCCGCTGGTTTTATCCAGGTGCGCAAGGAACGTACTTTCCGCCCAAAAATCCCCAACTCGAGATTGTTGGACTGAACATCGAATTCACCCCTCGATTTAAATACCGAAACTTTTATGTGCAAGCGGGCAATGGCAAGGATTCGGACGATTACAACCAGCGTACCCGATGCCGTGACTCCCAGATCAAAATGCAGAGCACCGACCATGGCTGGATCGAGATGTTCCCTCAGCCTAATTCACCGGAGGGGAAGGTTGTTGAGGACAGAATGGCCTCCTACCAGAAGCATCCAGACTGGTTTGAAATGTCTCGTAATGGTCAACGCGTTGCCCCCTCAGCGGAGCCTTTTCACCTTTGTTTGTCTCAGTCGAGCCTTCCTGAAGAGGTAGCCGACAGGGTGGGCAAGTTATTCCACGCTGATCCAAGTCGTCATATCTGGTGTATCGGACCCAATGATGGCGGGCCTATCTGCTACTGCCCAGAGTGCGAAAAGCGGCTCTATATCATGACTCCGGAAGAGATGGGGCCGACTGGGATTGGGAATTACCGTCAAACATGGACTCCGTTGGTGCTGGATTTTTACCGTAAGACTGCAGCTATCGTGCGTAGCAAGAACCCAGAGATTTTACTTAACGGTTTATGCTATCAGCGATACGAGTTTCCCCCGAGGGATAAGCCGGAACCAATTTCTGATAATTTTCTCGTGGGGATGGCTCCGCAACATACTGGGTACGGGCCGATCCGGCTTTATGATCCGATCAACGAAAACTGGGAACGCTGGATCAAGTCGTGGCGTGGCGTTTTTAAAAGGCAGGTGTATTACGGTCTCGATTTCTGGATCCGGCAATATGCTGGAGCGGTGATGTCCCCTTATCCGGATATTATGAAGAAAACCTTTTCCGTTCTCTTGGAGGAGGGATACGAAGGCGCTTACTTCTACAGCAATCCTATTGGTTCAAACGGAGCCTACTGCTGGGTGATGACCCAGATGCTCTGGAGACCTGATGGGGATCCTCAGAAGCTACTCGAAGAGTTCTGCGATAAGGCCTACGGACCTGGTGGCAGATCTGTAATCGAACTTCATCAGCTTTTCGAGAAAAACATGAAGGCCTTGATTACGAGGGTGAAGGGCAAGGCGGGTCATAATATGACCCCTGAAATGCTCAAAGAAATTTACGGTGCGAGCTGGCCAGAATTTGAAAAGCTGTTTCTTGCTGCCAAGAGTGGGGCCACCACGGAGGACCAGAAGTGGCGCCTTTCCCATTTGGAACACAATCTTAAGTTGGTCTATTACCATTTGACCCGTCTTGGAATGATGAAGGAGCAACCAGGCTCTCCATTGCACACCTCCTCGGCAGAATATCGGATTTTGGTCGGAGCAGGCTACCCTGGTGAGTGGCTGCGAGGCCTGATTGATTCGCCGGCTGAAGCGACAGTTTTTACACGAGCCTGGCGTCCGCTGGTGGCTGAGGCAGTCGACGTCCTGCCGAATGTCGAGCCACGGACAGAAACTTGGTATACTTCGAAAAGGGAGTTTGTCTGCCTCGCGGAACAGGATGGAGAGGCGGCGATACAACTCAACTACAAGACCGATCCGGATAAGGAAACGGGACAGTCCTATTTATCCGAAGTGGGTTACTACCACGTATTCAACCAAAAGGGAGAACGGATTGTGACCGACATCGGGGAGAATGGGCGTTTGGCGTTCCCCGCAAAAAAAGGCTCAATTTACTGTGTGGCTTACATGCCCTTGGAGGGTAAGGGCTCGAACTCACGTTGGTCTATCGCCAAGGCTGAAAGGGTGCGTTATGCCATCGGTTACCGGAATGATAAGCGCGGAGTTTATATCTTTGACTCGGGCCAACCGGCAACCCCTCTTTACTTTTACGTGCCGGAGGGTGTGCAGAAATTCACAATTTATATCAACGGAAGTATGGATACGGAACTCTTCGATCCAACAGGAAAGTCCTGCGGTCGCACTCATGGTTATGCGGCTCTTGCGATTGATCGATCTCAACCGACTTCACCCTCGGGGTGGTGGAAGATCAAACCACTCACCAATGGGAGTGGATTTATTCAGCAGGGACCGGAATTAAGCGGGTATTTTGTTGATGACCCTCTCAAGGCCCTCAAGGTTGAATTTGGCAATAAGTAATCCATGGTTGAGGTGGGATCTGATTTTGACAATGGTCCCTTCACTGCAGAGGCTCTCGGTACGGATGAACCTAGACTTGGCTCTTTTGATTCCCTCTTTGCATCGAAGGGTTCCTCATGGGCAGTGATGGGCTGAAAGGGGCTGGGCAGGTGGGGGGAGGGCATGAAATTTATCGCTGCGGCACGCTGACCTATACGAAAGTGGCACTCACCGCTGTCTTCGCGGCACTTCTCTGGGGTGATTTCTGTTATGTCCTGATGGACTCGATGGTCCCGAGCATCCTGCCACTGAAACTCAAAGCCCTCGGATGCTCCAACACTTTGATTGGAATCATTATGACGACGGCGCCCAGCCTTCTCGGGATCGGCATGGTACCCTATATCAGCGTCAAAAGTGATCGCTATCGGAGCCGATGGGGAAGGCGCATTCCTTTTATTGCTTGGACGCTCCCCTTTCTGTGCTCGAGCCTTGTACTGCTAGCGTATAGTGAAGATATCTCTGGCTGGCTGGTGAAAAACTCTCCCTTTCTTCAAGCCTCGGCTCCCACCACTGTGGCGATCGCTGCGATCGCCCTCTTTTATACGATGTTTCGGTTTTTCAGTATGTTTGTCGGTTCGGTCTTCTTTTATCTCTTTAACGACGTGGTTCCTGCCCAGTTCCTTGCCAGGTTCTTCGGCGCATTTCGAATCGTGGGTACTGCGGCTGGAGCGATTTACAGTTATTTCATATTCGGATTAGGCGAGGTTTACATGAAGGAGCTGTTTCTTGGCGCAGCGCTGATCTACTTCCTTGGTTTCAGTATTTTATGTTTAACGGTTCGGGAGGGAAAATACAGCCCAGTGGAAGGATCGGCTGTCCCCACGGTCACGCGATGGGCGGGAATTCGATCTTTTTTTAAGGAGTCTTTTACAAACAGTTTCTACCTTTCTATCTTTATGTTTGTCGGGTTGAAGGGCATGGGCGAAGGGATCAATACATTCGGGGTGTTCTTTAATCGTGAGATGGGCCTCACCCTTGAACAGATCGGCCGGATGGCTGCGATCGGTCAGGTTAGTGCAGTTGTGGCTATTTATGTGAGCGCCATATTTATTGATCGTTGGAATCCGCTGCGAGTTGCAGTCTATGTGTCGATATTCGGAATTATCCACAGCCTGATGCCGTGGACGTGGATTTTTGTGACTCTCCCATCCAATGTATTTTTCTGGCTGCTGCTCAGCTGGATCATTATCTCGCAATTTCAGGCTGGTTTGGCTGGTGCCAGCGGAATGCCACTTTATGTACGAATGTTTCCGCAATCCAGATTTGGCCAGTTCTGTTCTGCCCAAGGTCTTTTTACCACCCTGCTTACATTGGTCGCCAGTGTCGGCGCTGGGCTCTTTATCGACGTGATCTCCTCCGCCTGCGGATACCCAGAGTTCGGATACCGATTTATCTTTCTTTGGACAACTGTTTTCTCGATTGCGAGTACAGCCTGCTTGGTTGTCGCATATCGGAAATGGTATCACCTAGGGGGGGACGCGCATTTTAACCCTCCAGCCCCTTGGGCCGCGGAGGGCGTAGAAAAGACCCCGATTGTGACAACTGTCGGTCCTCAATCGTATTGGCTTGGAATATCTTTTCGCATCTTGGACGCGATGGTTTGGCTCAATGCCATTGGAATTGCGGGCTTTGCCATCTGGATGTTGAATCAGGGCACTCTCTTTTCTTTTTGGTGGCACGTGGGTCTCTTCTTCCCCATTTCTTTGGTTGTGGTTTGGTTATGGATTCAATTAAAGAAGGGAATACTTGCGGATATTGGCAAAGCTCAACGTGGGGAGAAGCTTATCAACGGCATTCCTCACCACGGGGTGTTGTTCATTGCCTCGATTAAGTTCCTCTTGGCCCTGCTGATTTGGGGAGTTCAAGTCATCGTAAGTATCAACCTCAAGGAAGAGGTGGATGCGGTGGTATTTACTCTGGCAAGTCTGCTCATTGATTTCCTTGTCATCGGGGCCGTTTGGTTGCTTTGTCGTGTTGAGCGCGGATTTTCTGTGACAGTAGATCGGAATCTTTCCGAGGCACTCGCCTAGCAAGGGCTTCATCCTGCATTTCGGTGGGTCTTATGGAAAAAAGGTTTCTTAGGGTCATTCCTTTGTAGTGACTCATCTGCCTTTGCTCTTTCGTGGTTGAATGTGATATCAAACCATATCCATGGTGATAAAATAAGTTTCGTCCTAATGAGAATTGATGCCCATGCCCACGGTATTTACGGGTTACCTCCCAAACCCTCCGATTTGAAACTGTACGTTGACGCTTGTCGGAGTCGGGGTATCGACAAAATTGCCCTGATTGGTGAGGAGGAGGCAATGTTTGAAATGCAACGGAAGTGCCCAGATTTTGTCATCCCGATCGTCTATTTAGATATTGATACCGCGAAGCCTGCTGACGTCCGGCGGGTTGTGGATAAGGGAGCAAAGGGAATCAAATTTATCTATCCGATGCGTTCCTATGGTCATGATGCTTATTTTCCACTTTACGCGGAAATTGCGCGTCTTGGTTCTATGATTGTTTTTCATACTGGATACGTGATGGTTGGATTGTTTGATGGGGGGACTTTAGGCAAGGCGGTGCCTTCTTACTTAAAGCCTTCTATAGTCGATATTACTGACATGCGTCCGGCGGCGATCGACCGGATTGTACGAGGCTTTCCAGATCTCAAGATCTTGATCGCTCATTTTGGAAATCCCTGGTGGGAGGAGTGTTGGAAAATGATTTCCTCACATAAGAATGTTTATGCTGATTTTTCTGGAGGAACGGCCTATCGGAAATCCATGACCTTGTGGAGCGAGATGTTCGCACCGAATGGACAACTGGATGCGGCGGCCTCTGCGAAGTTATGTTTTGCCTCGGATTTCTGCTACTTCCTCGACAACGGCTTTGGATTTGAGCCGTTCATTGAGTTTTATGATCGGTTCTTCGATAGGGTGGACATGCCGGACGCTCTGCGGGAGAAGATTAATTCAGGGAATAGTATCCACCTTTTCGGTTAATGGTTTTCGAAATTCCTATGAGATTATGGTGAGTGGTCCTCTTCTCAGCATTCCTCCTGGAGATTTTCTAGCTATTGTTTTTGATTGCGATGGCACTCTGGCGGATACGATGTCCCTTCACTACTCGGCATGGTGCGAAACACTGTGCGCTTACGGACTCGAACTGTCTGAGAAATCATTTCATGACATGGGTGGGGCTAGCGCGCGGGAGATTGTCGTCATCTTAAACGAACGATACGGATGTGAGATGCCACCCGAGGAGACAGCCCATCAAAAGGAGATTATCTTTCATCGAATGCTTCCAAAAATGACTCCGATCGAACCGGTGGTTCGATTGGCTCGTAAATTCCATGGGCAAATCCCCTTGGGGGTTGCTTCGGGGGGGAGTCGAGTGTCGGTTGAATCCACACTGAAATCCTTGGGTATCTTAGATCTGTTTACCACGGTGGTTACGAACGAAGATTACGCCCGCGGAAAACCGGCACCGGACGCCTTTCTTGAGGCAGCGAAGCGTTTAGGGGTTCTTCCCAAGCGATGCCTTGCTTTCGAGGATACATCGATTGGTGTCCAAAGCGCCGAATCGGCTGGAATGACCTGCGTAAGAGTTCCGGCATCCTTGCACGTGCCAAACTCTTAAATTCTCTGAATCAGGCCTTCAGCCATTGGGACTGTTTCTGAAACAGCGAAGGCACAGAAAATTATTTTGTGTGTCTGGGGTCTGCCTTGCCAGGGAGAATTACCGTCCTCCGTCAACAACGAAGGTCTGTGCGGTGACATAGGAGGCACCCGTGGCCAAGAAAAAGATAACGTCCGCCACATCCTCGGCAGTACCGACACGCTTTAAGAGAGTGCTTTCGATCGATTTCTTGCGCCGTTCCTCAGGCCAATGTTTCGTCCATGGAGTGTCAATCCATCCTGGTGCGACCGCGTTCACTCTGACTTCGGGAGCTAGAGCTCGGGCAAGATTTTGCGTGAGGTTGATCAGAGCTGCCTTGCTGGCCGCGTAGGGGATGCTGCTGGCCTGACCGTGGAGGCCAGCGAGAGAAGCGGTGTTGACGACCGCTCCATGGCGTTTTTTCAAGAAAGGAGCGGCAGCTCTCGTCAGGCGAAAGGGTCCCATCAAATTGACATTGAGAAGATGGTTCCAGAGGTTGTCATCACAAGCGTTGAGATCGGAGAATGGAACGGGGGTCGATACGCCAGATGTTCCAGCGTTATTGATCAGGATATCCAATCCTCCAAATCGGCTAATTGTTTCTTTCAGCAGGAGGTCTGGCGCGTTCGGATCTGCTGCGTTCGCAGTAACAAAAGCGATCTGTTTCCGTGCCTGCTCGGGCATCCCCAGTTCTTGGGCTAAGGCGAGAACGATGGATTGGGTCTCGGGAGCGAGATCCGTTACCACGACAGCAGACCCTGCTGCAAGGAGACGACGCGATATGGCGAGGCCAATCCCAGAGCCTCCCCCTGTAATTAGGGAAACTTTCCCTTGTAGTGAAGTGCGCATCATCGAGAGATGTTTATAGCAGTATTTTCACACTCATTCCATATCCGTTTCTTTTAATCCCTCTTGAGAAATATCCTTCGGGCTGATGTTTCAGCCCATGATCCAGCGCGGACGATAGGAGCGTTGAGGACGAAGGCCGAGGGATGCTGAATGAGTCGCTTTCCATGCGGTCGGGTAGAATCGATCGTTTGTCTGGCGTGCGGAATGACTATTTATGTTGGTAAGCAATGAAACAAATTCGTCCTTCAGGGCGCTTTCAATAAGTTCCATTTGGAGGAATCCCACTTTCTATGGTTAAAACGAAATACGAGCCGCTTATCCTAAGCACCCCAACGGTTTCCCGGCTCCAGTCAGAAACCTATCAACGTTTTTTATCTTCATTAGGCATCGAGGCCGGGGTTCGTCTCCTCCTGCACCGGCATGCCCGCTCGGTGGATTGGCCTTATGTTGATACAAAATTCAACCCGAACACAGGGGTCGATCTTTCTTCGGAAAGTTATCAGGTAATCTATCCTTGGTTGCTGGGTCGCGGGATGGAATCCCTTATCCTGCATCTCGATGCCCTCGATTCACTGGATTTGACCCATGAGGAAAAGAGCCGTGGCAGGGAGATTTTTCCTCAGCTCGTGACCAACATGGCCGAGGCAATCCTTGCCTTGATTTCCCGCTATAAGGGTCGGTGCCCCTTTCGGGTTGACCGATCTTTCGCACTGAATCCTCTGAATGGAAATTCGAAAGCACCTGACTTTAACCGTGTCGGCGAGGGAGATCTATTTTGTGCGAAAGGAATGTCGACCAGTGCCATTCCCGCCTTTCGACAGGCTGGGGTGGATATGCTTGACCAGATAGGACGTGGAGTGGATCAAGGGCTCTTCGAACTGGAGGCGGCTCGAGTCTCAGGGCTAGGGCAGAGCCAGAGCATGCACATGTTGTTTCAGTCCGTTCCTAGACTACTCGCACACGGGGGTGTAGATCAGGATGTCCGAGAACGTCTGTGCAAACGAAGTTGTCAGTTTATGGAATTCGTACTCGATCATCACTGGGATCCTGGCACTGGCCGTTTCAGTGAATACATAGATCCCCAGACGCTGAAAGGCGGTGAGTATCTGGATCCCGGGCACGCCACGGAATTCGTCGGTTTGGGTCTGTCCGCGGTTGCCGCAATGGAAGCTCAGGGGTTTGGGTTGGATTCCGCACGCCAGGGCATCTTGCTGAGGGCCAAAAGAGAAATGCCGAATCTCTTGATCCGTGTATTTCGCGCGGGATTCAACGAGTGCTTGGAGGGAATCTTTAAAGCGGTCAACAACCGCACTGGGGAGGTCATGGATTTCGATATGCCTTGGTGGAATCTTCCTGAAACCATGCGGGCCGCTCTCTTAGCGGCCCTCGCTACGACAGAGACTGGGGTACGAGAGGAGTGTCTGGCCATCTATGCGAAGTGTCATAACGCTTACTTTCGGCACTACCTGAATCCGGATATGCTGTATTTTCCATACCAAACCCGATGTGGACGGACGGGTAAGGTGTTGAATTCGGTGCCCGCGGTTCCGGAAGGTGATCCTTTCTACCATAGCAACCTTTCCTTCCTCGAGATCCTTTCTATTCTTCGGCAGACGCCGGGAAGCACATAAAAACAAACAAAAGAAAGACGAAGCCCAATGAAATCAAAAGTACGAATCATAATTAAAAAAACAAAAGTGGAGCTAGGTGCAGCGGCGGCTGGACTTGGTGCGCAACTGATCCGTGCGGCGATCCGTAAGAATGGGAGAGCAAACATCATTGTGGGCACAGGCGCCTCACAATTCGAAATGCTGGGGCAGTTAGTTCAAGAGCCGGGGATCGATTGGACAAGGGTCACCGCGTTCCATCTTGATGAATATTTTGGCACCCCGATCACGCATCCTTCTTCGTTTCGAAAATATCTATGGGAAAGATTTGTCTCAAAACTGCCACTGCCCCTAGCGGCGTTTCACTATATTAACGGTGAGGGTAATCTTTCGGCGGAATGCCGTCGGGTGGGCGCGATTCTTGCGCGACATCCGATTGACGTTTGTTTTGCCGGCATTGGTGAGAATGGGCATCTGGCCTTTAACGACCCGCCGGCTGATTTTAAAACAAAGGCTCCTTATATTGTGGTGAAGCTTGATCATGCCTGCAGACGGCAGCAGATGGGTGAGGGCTGGTTCAAGACCCTTCGACAGGTTCCCGACCGGGCGATCTCCATGTCCATTACTCAAATCATGAAGTCCAAAGCCATCCTCTGTAGCGTACCGGATAGGCGCAAGGCTCAGGCTGTATCGAACTGTCTGCGTGGAGGAATTACCCCAATGCATCCCTCCTCGATTCTTCAGCGGCATAAGGCGGCTTGGTGTTTTCTGGATAAAAACTCCGCCTCTTTGCTTTGAGGACTCTTCTTCGGGAATATCTGATTTGGGTTGAGGGGGTGGGTTCTTTTGCCGATTTATGACGAAGCCCTATTTCCGCATGCCTATAGGTTTTGGACCTTTTCCAGGACCGCGCCAAATTCCAGTTCCAGGCCAACGGGATCCTCATTCTTCTCCAAAAAGGGCGGTTGCCTCTGTGGTTTTTGAGACTGAAAAAGATGCCATTGCCAGAATTCTTCCGCCGGGGTTCTTCCCAGCGGACGATGCCCGGATTATTTTTGAGGCTCAGCACCTCCGCAATGTTGATTGGCTGGCCGGACGTGGGTACTCCACCTTAGCAGTCAAATTTCCGGCGACCTTCCATGCTCGCGGGGGTCCCGTCGAAGGGGATTTTCTCGCCGTGCTTTGGGAAAATCTTGCGGATCCCATCCTCAGCGGAAGGGAAGAGCTGGGTTACGCAAAACTATGGTGTGAGATTGAAGAAGCTGTCCGTCCAGCGAATGCCCGCTTTTTCACTGCAAGCTGGTTGGGGCATCTCTTCCTCGATATGGAGCTCAAGGAACTTCGGCCTGCATCCGAACCTGCCCCCGTGCGGCGTCCATTATTGCATTACAAATATATCCCCAAGACTGGTTGCCCGGGCGAAGCGGACGCGAACTACGCGACGATCACTCCGGCGGAGAACCCTACGTTGATAGTAACGGAGCGTCTCGTCGGATTAGGTGAGGTGCATTTTCATCGCTCCACTTGGGAGCAACTGCCCACGCTATTTCATATTGTCAGCGCATTGGCAGATTTGCCATTGGGTAAGCTGCGAAGTGCAAGTTGGGTTGTCTCGAGAGGGGGGAAAGACCTGGCGGATCAGCGTATTCTTGAGCCAGCATAAAGTGTAGCCACCAGAGGATGGATTGTGGAGTGCCTAGCTTGAACAGGAGCACCTCAGGCTTAGGACTGAAACTATAAATGGTTGATTAAAGTTTTCCGAGAAATTCAAACGCTTGATCGGCGAACCCAGGCAAAACCTCGTGTCCGTAATCGGGGTAAATTAGCATTTCTTTCTTTCCCGGTAGGTGATTGTAAGCGGCGAAGACGGTGGAGGGTGGGGTCGTCGAGTCTTGTAATCCTATGCCCATCAGAGTTTCTGCCTTGATGCGGGGGGCTAAATGATGGACATCGATGTAGCCGAGAGTGGTGAAGATCTCCTTTTCTCGTTGATGACGGGGATCGTAAAAGCGGAAGTAAGTCTTTAATTCCTGATAGGCACCCTTTGCCAGATCCATGTCCCAGACGCGTTGATAGTCGGAAAGAAACGGATAAAGAGGGGCAATCCGCTTGATCCTGGGTTCTAGAGCTGCACAAGCGAGGGTGAGGCCACCGCCTTGGGAGCAACCTTGGGCACCAAGACGATCGGGATCGACTTCGGAAAAGGAAGCAACGACGCGTGCCAACTGAGCGGTATCAAGAAAGATTTGGCGGAAAAGGAGTTTATCGGGATGGTCATGCAGGCCACGGATGATGTGCCCGGTGTGAGTATTGCCCTTAACGGAGAGGAGATCTTCGCTCAGCCCTCCTTGGCCTCGACACTCCATCGATGCAACGCAGATATCCTTGGCAAGAAAAGGCGTATTGGAAACCCAATCTCCGCTGTTTCCAGCGTAACCATGAAAATTAAGAACGGCCGCATGCTTGCCTTTGGATCGGGGCCGCATGTACTTGGCGTAAATGCGGCTACCTCCGACACCAGTAAAAGTCAGATCGAAGCAATCAAAATGGTGACTTTGGATCGTGGGGTTGGGTTGGAGTTTAGGTTGTGGGGGAGTGGAGTTGAGTTCCTCAAGGGCGCGATCCCAATAGGTATCAAAATCAGCCGGTCTGGGATTGATCCCTTGGTATCGCCTGAGTTCGGCAAGAGGTTTATCGAGAGTCGGCATGTCGGCACCAGTCTGAAGCTTTGGTTGATTTAACCATAAGTGTATTATGAGCTAAAAGTATTCAGTAGAAAAATCATTCTCGGCGATTGAATGGAAAGAAGCTCATCCACTTGAAAAGATGGCGCTCGGCTTGAACGCGTAAGAAAACGAGGTGGGGGGAGGTGGGTAGAACTTATTTTAGATGAGGGGAATGTAGGATTGATTTCCAAGCGCGTTTGGCGGGCAGAAAATAGTCCTGTGCTAAATTACCATGGGGGCTGAGATTCAGGAGGGCTCGTTCCGCTTTCTTGGCCCAGGCCACGACTTTCCTGAAATGTCTATTTGAAAAATAAAAACTGGTGCCGTGTCCACAAGCCAGAATTTCTGGACGCCACCGCAGGACAAGAGCGGCGCTCCGTCCATAGCCAGCGACGAGGCGGCTATTGTTCCAGGCGCAGAAACCTCCTTGGCCAGACCAACGCGATGGGGGTTGGAAATTATCTCCGGAGAACAGTACCTTTCGCCCATCGACTACTGTTTGAAAAGCGCAGTGCCACCAAGTCTGACCGGGAAACGGAGCGATCTGGAACTTGTATTCGTTCCAACGCCAAGTTCCTTGAGTTGGCCAAAGTTGATCGGCCAGGATCGGTCGGCGTGGGATCAAAACTTCAAACCATGGGTGTCGACTAGTACCGGTTTGGCGGAGCCATTGGGCCACCCAAGGGTGTAGAACGATCTGGGCGCCCTGCTTGCGGAGGGCGGGTAGGCCATCGGCATGATCCAGATGGTGATGCGTGGACACGGCACAACTCACCTTTGGAATATGCAATCGAGCCAACAGGGAGCGAAGTACGGGCATTTCCTTTTCTTGCGTGTCCACGGCGAGAGCTTCGCCTCTCTTGGAAAGCAGAAGGTACCCATTGAGGCCAAAGCGGTAGAGGTGGGGAAGGAGTCGTCGAGCGCCCTCGCCAGCGGCTATTTCAGGTACGAGACGGTCGGGTTCACCTGGGCAAACACTGCCACGGGCACGAATCAGGGAGGCCAGGTTTTTGGCGAGGCGGCGGAGAATCTTTTCTGGCCGGGTCCGTAAAATTGAGCCATGGGACGGGCAAAGCAGGTCGTTGCCCAAATCGGCCAGTCGAAGAATGCCATTTCGGGCGGCTTCGACTCCATCTGGATAAAGATGGTGCCATTCCAAGTGATGGGGCTCCCAGATTTTTCCATTTCCAAAAACGGCATCTCCACAAAAGGCAACCTGCTGGTCGCCGAGGTTGGCAAGGATTGTCAGAGCGGATCGGCTGTGACCTGGTGTAGAGACAAAGCGTAAGCGATGGCGGCTCCAAAAAAAGTCTCCGGAAGGAGTCATATCAAATAAGATCCTTGGAATTCCTTTCGCTGGAGGAGCATAACTAGGCGGGCAGACCGCTCCGGATGGTTTCGAGAGGATTGTGCGGAGCATGGCAGGGTCGAGAAATGTCCTTTCGCCAGCGGAGGCATGGATATCGAAAGGCCAACGACGTCCGGACAGGCCGGTCAATTGATCGGCGTGATGGTGGGTCAAAAAGACGTGTCGGAGGTTCTTGATGCCTAGCTGAGGAAGATATTTTCTCCACCGCCCGGATCCAAAATCGATGGCGATCGCCTCTGAGCCATCGCGAATGACAAAGACATTGCAGAGATCTTGAAAAAGGAAGAGATCTTGGAGGAGGCGTTTCGGTTTCAAGGGTAGTGATCGGATTAAGGTGGAGTGCACCGTAGAGGACTTGAACCTCTGACCTCCACCGTGTCAAGGTGGCGCTCTACCACTAAGCTAACGGTGCGGTAGTCTGGAACCCTATCACGGGTTAGGGATTTGGGGGAGACAGAAAATCCGGCCTAGCGACACTGGCTTTTCGATTTTGGGCGGACAAAGCGGGCCTGAAAAGAGATGTGGCGGGTCTCGGGGAGAATGAATTTTTTCAACTCTAGATCAATCCAGGGGATGGGAAATGCGGCGAAGGCAGACTCCGCAAGGTCGGCGGCTAGCGTTTCGATTAGTTTACGCTCTTTATGACGGGCGGTTTTTCGCAGGAGTTGGCTGAGGTCGTAGTAGTTGACTGTGTGTTCGAGGCTGTCGTTCTGAGCGGCCTTTTTGAAGTCGGGAACAGGAAAAACGGCGGTGCAGAGGATTTTTTGGGGTTTTGCTCGTTCCTCAGGAGGAACTCCGATGTGGCAGAGAAGTTCAAGATCAACGATCGACAGGGTGGAGGTCATGACGATCGAGGACGACGGACAAGGGCGAAGGTGAGAGCGATGAGTTCCAGTAGGGCAAAAGCTCCGACATAGAGTTGCCCACCATTACCGAAGCCGTAGCTATGGAGGCCTCGTCCAAGAACGAAGTTTACGCCATACCAGGCCATAAGAATGGTGAGGAACGAGGCGATGGATCCGATGGCGAGTCCGTATCCGCCCCACCAGCCCCCGAGTCGGCCGTGGAGTAGAATGATGTAGGCCATGAGGGCGATCAGGGCCCAAGTTTCCTTGGGATCCCAGTCCCAGAACCGACCCCACGAGTAGTTGGCCCAAACGCCGCCCAGAATGACGCCGACGGCTAGCAGAAGAACACCGATTTGAAGGCATCGGTACAGGTGAAGAACCCAAGAGTCATCGGCGGAGGGGAGTTTGTTGGAGCGAATCGAGCGGATTACAAGAAAGTGGGCCAAGGCAGTCGCCAAGGCAAAGGCGCCATAGCTAAGTGTGATGGTCAGGACGTGGGTTGTAAGCCAGAAGTTGCTTCGAAGAACAGGGACGAGGGGGTTGAGAGAGGGATCGAGAACGGCAGGCTGAAGATCGGAAGCGATGAGGGAGAGGATAATGACAGGGGAGGCAGCGAGGAGATAGACGGTGGAGTGGTGACGGGCGGTGAAAATGACAGCGAATAGACCTGCCCCGAAAGCAACCCAGAGAATACTTTCATACATGTTGGTTACAGGAGGTCGGCCTGCAATCCAGATACGAATGGCAAATCCGATAACCAAAAGAGAAAGGCCGACCCAAGCCAAGAGAGTTCCGATCGATAGAAGGCGTGGATTTTTATTTTGGCCGACGGCAAGTAGGACAATGGATGAGAGAAGCCAAGCGATCCAAGATAGGCGAAAGGGATGAAACTTTAGATAGGCGACTTCAATCTGGATTTTGGGTCGTGAAAAAGCCGAGCTGTTCTGTTTTTCGAGAAGTTGGGACAAGGAGATTGGAAGCTGGGGAGATGACCACGGAGCGTTTTCAAGGGATGGGGTGGGGGGTGGAATGACACGAAAGGCATCTCCTGAAACAAGAGAGGAGAAGAGGCGTAGGCGGAGAGAGACGGTTTGCGCGGCGTTGGCGAGGTGAGGAATCTCTGCTTGGGGGCCAGCGGCGCGGGCAGTTTCAGCTTCGCGGGTGAGTTCTGCGAGTCGGGGTTGGGTAACTAAGAGGCGGGGAGAGAAGTGGCGGGTGGTAGGCCAGAGATTTAGTATTTTCCGAAGGGCGGGGTCTTCGACAAGGATGATGGGCTCATTTTCCCATCCGGCGGGTTTCTGCCAAAGGGAGAGGATGAGTTGTCGGGCACCGACTTTGCCATGGCCTGGCAGAGAGATGGAGGTGCGACCTGTGAGGGATGCGGTGAGTTCTTGGGCAAAAGAGAGGAAGGGCTTGATCCTGCCCCGATGTTGAAGGACGAGGGTGTCGTAAGCAGAATCGTTTTCAGCCAGCGATGCTGGGTCTTTGGAAACAGCCAGAACCGAGGTCAGGCTGAGACCGAAAAAAAGTAGAGAGAGAAGTCGGATCATGGGTTAGGTGCGTGGGGTGGGTTCCCTACGAAGATAGAACATAGAGAAGATGCCCGCGACCATAAGAAGGGAGCCGCTCCATTTCAAAAACCAGCCTGGGTCGTGAAGAACTTGCAGAGTGGTGCGGTTGAGGTTTTGAGGGTCCCAGCCTGCTTGGGAGAATTTGTAGGAGAGACCTGTGATTTGTGGCAAGAGACCTGGTGGGTAGGTAGCGGGGTGATTCATTTCTAGCTGAGCGGGGATTTCGAGTTTCTTTTTCTCGTCGGTGAAAGTGACTGTGGCGAGGAAGTTTGCGGGCTCATCGGTTCCGGGGTCGCGCGGAACATCAAAGGAGTCGAGACGGATGGAGAAGGGAAGATTTTGAAGCTCGAGTCCAAAGCCGATGCGGGAAGCGGCACCTGCGCTGGTCAGGACGGCGGAGGTGCCTGAGGCGATCCAGCGTGCAGGGCCGATGGTTCCGTCGGAGGAGCGGAGATGGGCGTGGAGGGCGGGGCGACCTGGAGTGGTCTCCTGTTTTTGGGAGGGAAGGGTGACTGTTTCGAGGCGTGCGTGAGGTTCGAATGAAACGAGGCGAATAGACCAACCTTTCCAGCCTGGGGAGAAGCTTTTGGAAAGTTGAACGGAGCCACGGGTGGGTGGAGTCGATGGAGATTCACCCAGAAACAGGATGGAGTCAGGAGTGGGGCCTGGAGCAAGGGTGAGGCGGGCTGGAGTGGTGTCGGGTAGAGAGCCTTCGAGCATGACGAGGACCGCGGGGTTGATGGGTTGATCTCCTTCTGTAGTAGGTTGCCCGTCGCGCAGGATCATGTTGGGCCAGTATCGGGCTACGAGGATTTTTGTGCCTGAGAAGTCTTCGAGAGTGCGGTTGAGAAGGTCGGTCAAACGGTAGATTTCACCTGAACCATCGGGGCGGAGGATTTCGAGTTCGAGGGGGTCGCCCGAGTTTCGGGAGCCTAGGAAAAAGCGGAAACCGCTGGGCGTGCCTGTGGTGTTGTGGAGGATGGGTTGAGCAGGATCCCGTGCGAGGATCATCTGGGTCTCGCGGAAAGTGGGTGTGACAGAGGGTTGGGAGGAGGAGGGGAGTTTGGGGAGAAATTCGACCAATGCTTGGGGGCTCAGATTGGCTCGGGAATCGGAGGGAGAATTAAGAATGAGTGGGAGGCGAATGGGTTCGGAGCCGAATGGGCCTGTCAATTCGAGTGTGATGCCTGGGTTGGGGGAAGCGGGGTCGGGTTGAAGATGGGTCTGCTCTATGGAGCGGGGTGTGTAGCCGTCGATGATGAGTTGAACGTCAGAACTGGGAAGGGGGAGGAGGCGAGGGCGATCGGGTCGAGGGGTGCGAACTTCGGGGTCAAACGGGGTCGAGAAAAGTTGGCCTGTGGCAGGACTTTCGACGGTCAGGCGGGGGCGATCGAGGAGAACTTGGTTAGCGGGTGGGGCGCCACGGGAAAGGTCGAGAGAACCTTCGAATCCGCGGGCACGACCGAGAAGGGCACCCGCGAGAAGAATGATTATGCCTGCGTGGGTGATCACGAATCCGATATGGTGGCGTTGCCAAGGCCATCGGGTAAGGGTCGAGCAGATGAGGTTAAGGCAAAGAAGAACAAGCCACAGGTTGAACCAAGGGGAACCGTACACGTACGCGCGGGCAACGCGGGAGCTGAACCCAGACTCTAGCAGTGTGGCTACAATACACACCCCTGTTAGAGTGATGAGGAGGAGCATGGCCAGATGGAGGGATCCAAGTGCGTAGATTGCCCGCATCATGAGAGAAAGAGAGCGGGGTGAATCACTCTTTTTCTTTGAAAAATCGGTCGAAGGCATCTTTGGAGAATAGGAGGATCTGAGGGAAGAACAAGAGGGGCGGTTTTAGTCACAGGTTATTCTCCGAATCGAGTTTGGGATCATGAGAAGGGTTGGTCGGGGAATCTGGGAAACGGGAGGATTGGATTATGAGATTTATCGCTCTTTTGCTTTTGGGATGGATATCGGTGAGTTGGGCTGGGGATGAAATTCATCCTGTCAGACTGGGTAAGAAATTTGGTTATGTGGATCCATCGGGTGCTGTGGTGGTGGAGGCAAAATTAGATTGGGCTTGGCCCTTTACGGAGGGGCGTGCTGGGGTGCGACAGGGAAGGAATTGGTATCTGATCAGCGAAACTTTTGAGCGAGTCAGTCCGCTTCGGTATGACTGGATTGGACCGTTTTGCGGGGGGCTGGCACCTGCACGGGAGGGAAAACTTTGGGGATTTATTGATCGAAACGGGAAGTGGGTTGTAAAACCTTACTATTCTGATGTACGTCCCTTTCGGGGAGGGGTCGCTGCGGTGCAGTTAGGTGGGCAGCCTAGCTTGGTGGATAAGACGGATTTTTTTGAAGGAGTGACGGGTGTGGATTTAGCTCCTCCTGTGGGGGATCGAATGGCTCCAGCGGCAGTGGGTGGGAAGTGGGGAGTGATTAGTGATCGGGGAAACTTTATCGTCGAACCTAAATTTACGGATTTGGGAGACGCACAGGAGGGATTCATTCCAGCGAAGCTGGAGACGTTGTGGGGATATGTGGATACCAAGGGCGAGTGGAAAATCCCTCCTCAATTTTTGAGTGCAAAAGGTTTTCGTAGTGGGTGGGCGAAGGTGAGTGCGGTAAATGGAAAAGACGGATGGGTGAATTTCGAGGGAAAATTTGTGACGGTTCGACCCGCAGTAGATCTTGCGGCAGTCCACGCGCCCTAAGAGATTAGAGGTTTATGGTTTGCCCTTGCCGGGCAAAGGAGACAGGGATGTGGGATGAATGTGCGGATTTCTGAAACTCTTTTTCCATGCTAGCCAGGGTCGAGTCAGAGTGGGTGGGGTCAAAGTGGGTAATCAAGAGACGGCGCGCGCGGGCGGCAACCGCTTCACGCAGGCATAGTTCCGGAGTTCCGTGGCCCCAACCGGTCCTGTTTTTGTATTCGGTTGGAGTGTACTGCCCGTCCGAGATGAGAAGATCGGTTTCTTGCGCGAGTTGGGTGAGAGGGCTAAGGGAGGAAGCGGGAGGCTCATGGTCGGTCGCAAAGACAAAGGAGCGTTTCTGTCCGGCCGCGGCCCCATCAATACGGTAGGCGAGGCAACCGCCAGGATGGGAGAGGGCGGCGGCCCGGATGAGGAGAGAATCCGAGCCGGAAGCCAGTTTCAATTCATGGTCGGGCTGAATTTCATGGAATGTGATCTGGGCGCGGAGCTGGGGGAATCCAGCGGGAAAGAAAGGTTCGCTTTGTTGAGCGTGGAGGGAGCGTTCGATCAGGTTTCCGGCGTGGGCACCAGGAAGGCGAGGGGAATAGATGGTGATATCGATTCCTTCATGAAACGCGGGAGTAAAAAAGGGAAAGCCTTGCAAGTGATCCCAATGGGAGTGGGTGAACAGAAAAGTAAAGGAACGGCGACCTTCCTGGGTCCAATTCAATCCGGCTTGGCGCAAGCCCGAACCCGCATCGATGACGAGAAGGTTGTCTTTGCCCCAGGCGAGACTCAGGCAGGTGGTATCCCCGCCAAATTCATGGGTTGGAATTGCGGGAGTGGATGGGGTAGGGATGCTTCCTCGGGTACCCCAGAAGTGTAGTTTCATCTTTCTCCTTTCTGGATGGGAAGGTGACAGGCGAGAAGCAGGATATTTTTATTCCCGACCCTACGGCGTTCGATCCGTTGAAAACCGTTTTGCATCATCAAGGTGCCCCATCCTCCCATCCCTACCTCACCGGCTTTACGACTGGCACCATGTTCCAGATCAAAAGTTTTGCCATGATCCGAGATCTCAAAAATAAGTTCTTCCTTGGAAAGCCGGATTTCTAAGTGAACGGGGCCGGGGCGACTTCCATAGGAGTGTAGGTGAATGTTGGCGAGTGCTTCGTCGACCCCACTAAGAATTTTTCCAGCATCAAGGTGGTTGAAGCCGGAGTAGAGGGCCCATCGTTCCGCAAGCTCGCGCAAGCCATGTAACCGAGGCGGCGCGAGTTCAATATCGATCAGGGATTCGGGGGCGGGAGAGGCCTCAGGCACTGGGACACCGTTAATCGTTGGGGATCGGTCCGGGAACGACTTTATCAGTTTTAAGGATGCTCTCTTCCGATGGTAAGCGGGGAACAGGGCCACCCCAAAGGAGGCGCCAAGGCTTGCGTGCGACGGTTCCCATGAAAGTTTTGGCATAGGTAGCGACCACCTTAAAGTTCTCGAGAACATTTTTGAGATCCAAGATGGCCTGACTGATGGCGGAATCATTTTTTGTAAGGAGCTGGTTCACGTCGTCGAGCAGTTCTTTGCCAGAGGCCAGGACTTCATCCAGATTGGTGGAGTGTTTGGCGTATAAAATCGTTCCCGGGGGGAGAGGGGGGTTAATCACGGGACCCGGGGTGAGGTTGAGATATTTTTCAGCCAGTACCGTATCGGAAATCACCGTAGCAGTTGTTCCGACTCTAAGAATGGGGAGGGGGTGACGAATTTCGACGACAACCCGAATTGAGCATCCCGGGGATTCCTTGGTGCGCTCTTCATCGGTCAGTGGGCGGAGGGAACGGATCCGGCCGGCAATTGTGCCCGCATATCGAACCTGGGCCTGACGATCGAGTCCGACTGCGCTCGGAAGATCGATGGTCAACAGGGCTTTGGGGCGGTCGAGATCGGTCCCGGAGATAGCCAAGGAGAGGGCGCCCAAGAGTACCAAGCTGCAGAGAATGACTGCTGCAGCGATAAGGAAGTCAGAACGCACTTTTTTCATAATGACAGACTATCTATTCAGCCCTCTTGGAGGAGATGTTTCAAGTAATCATCTTGAGAAAGGCGGAAGGCAATCGGGCCGTCCGCCTCCCCGCGGACGAATTGCTGCAGAAAGGGGTCGGGGTTGGCTCGGATTTCGTCAGGGGTTCCCTCGGCGATAATCTCTCCTTGGCGGGGTCCGTTTCCCAACATGAGCATATGAGTGGCAATGCGAAAGCAGCTAGTCATATCGTGGCTTACGACTACGGCGGTGACGCCGATCTTGCGAGTACTGTCGAGTGTTAACTGGTCGACCACGGCGGTCATGACAGGGTCGAGTCCAGAGGTGGGTTCGTCACTGAACAGAAGTTCAGGATCGAGAGCGAGGGCGCGGGCGAGGCCGACCCGTTTTCTCATTCCTCCGCTCAATTCGGAAGGTTTAAAATTCTCAAAACCAGTGAGGCCAACAAGTTCGAGCTTCATTTTGACGATCATTTCGATGAGGGACGGGTCGACTTGGCTATGTTCGAGAAGGGGAAGGGCGATATTTTCGCCGACGGTCATAGATTGAAAGAGGGCACCGAATTGGAAGTTCATTCCAAAACGGAGCCGGATCCGATCGAGCTCCTGAGGAGCTGCCTTCGTAATATCCTCCCCGAAAAGGTGGACCGATCCCGAGGTTGGTTTTTGGGCGCCGATGAGAATCCGGAGAAGGGTGGTTTTTCCGCAACCGCTCCCTCCCATAATGACAAAAGTCTCGCCTTTGCGGACTTTGAAATTCAGGCCGTTGAGGACGGCCCGACCATTGTACGATTGAACAAGATCCTTCACTTCGAGGATCACGTCTGAGGAGGGATTCGTTTTTTTCGGCGTCGGGCTCATAGAACAAGGTAAAACAGTCCAGTGAGGAGGGTATCTGCAATGATGATCCATAAAATCGAATAAACTACGGCGGACGTAGTGGCTCGACCGACTCCTTCCGCGCCTCCCTCCACATTCAGCCCCTGATAGCAGGCAATGGTGATGATAATGTGTGCAAAGACGGCAGTTTTAATGATCCCGGAATAGAGATCCCACAGTTCTGGTCGCTGCATAGCCCGCATGATGTAAAATGAAGTTGGCATGCCCATTTCTAGAGTGCAGACGGCCCATCCGCCTACGAGGCCCACGCAATTACCAAAGATCGTCATGCAGGGTAGCATGATCATCAGAGCAATAAAACGGGGAAGGACGAGGTAGCGGATCGGATCGATGGCCATGACCCGGAGCGCTTCAATCTCCTCATTGACCTTCATGGTGCCGATTTCCGCCGCCACGGCAGAGCCGCTTCGCCCTACAACGATGATAGCCACAAGGAGTGGACCTAGTTCACGCATCAGACTGAGGGAGACGAGGTCGGGAATGAAGCTATTGGCTCCCATTTTTCCGAGTTCGGTCGAGCTTTGCATGGCGAGAATGAATCCGACGCTGAGTGAGACCAGGCTGGCCATTGGGACGGCTTGAACGCCGATTCGGATGACTTGGGAGAGAATTTGAGAGGGAACGAGAATTCCAGGTCGGGTGAAGCCGTAGAGGATCCAGGCGAAAATACGCAGGTTCAGCAGTCCGTATGTCAGTCTGGAACCGCCGGCGTTGAGGAGACTTTCGAACGAAAATTTCAAGCGGAACCACCGGCCAGAGCCTTCCGTGCCTCGGCCTGATCTGGGAAAATCGAGAAGACTTCGCTGAGGCGGACGAGATCGAAGGAGCTGCGCACGCGGGGAACAAGGGAGCAGATCGCCATTTTTCCAGAGTAGGCTTTCGAGCTTTGATAGTATTCGATGAGAGTCGCTAGGCCGGAAGAGTCCACGTAGGCGACGGCAGCAAAGTCCAGTAGAAGTCGGGGAGTTTTCGCTTTGGCCTTCGCCCGAAGGGTTGTCCGGAGGGCGGGGGACTGATTGAGATCGATCTCACCCGCAACGACGAGGATCGTGATCGAATCTTCATTTTTTTCCTGAATCTCCATCGACGTAATAATAAGCAGAGTTGGCCTTGATCCCAAGTGTAAAGGTGGAGTTTTTAACTGGAGATGGGGCTCGTTGTGAGAGAGGATGAAGATATGAACCTAGCTAATCTATTTCGCCCACCTCCTCTAGACCCCATTTTGCAGGTAGTTTCTGGGGTGGCGATTTTTCGCGAGTGCACCCGGGGGGAGTTGGAGACTTTAAAACTGCATCTTCATGAGAGACATTTCTTGGCTGGAGAGATTGTCTTTGATGAGGGGGAGGAGGGAGAGGGGATGTATGTGGTTATTCGTGGAAAGTTACGTGCCAACCGCAAGGGCCTCTTAGCTAAAAAAGTTTTGGGTGTTATTTCACCTGGCGAATCATTTGGGGAGATGGCTCTGTTGGGGGCGGGTGAACGAATGGCCACCGTGGTGGCTGAAGAGGATTCGACGGTTTTGGCGATGTTCCGGCCCGAACTTCAGGCTTTGGCTCAAGCAAGGCCTCGGTTGGGATATAAAATTGCGATGGGAGTAGCGCTGGTTTTGGAATCCCGATTGAGAAAGGTGGCGGAAGGAGACTCTTCGCAGCCTTCCGCTACGTGAAGACAAGCAGCCCGCCCGACCGATCGCTGGAGCATCCCATTATCTGGGTTGCGGTAATTGGGGGAGCCCTCGGTTCGATTCTTCTTTTGAAAGCAGTGGCATGGTTGGCTTTTCCGCTGATTTTGGCGGTTGTGCTGTACTACTTGGTACAACCGCTTCTCCAGAAATTGCAGTTAGCGGGGGTTACACCGGGGCAAGCATTGGGAATCTTTTTGGGGGCTGCGACCGTGCTGACTGTGATTTTCTCTATTCTTGTCCTGCCCAAGATGCTGAACTTTTTGTCGGACTTTCAAAATCAGATTCCGACGTACTGGGAGCGATTGCAGTCAGTTTTGCGAGATAACTTATTGGCTTTGGAAGATCGATTTGCTTTTGCCAAGAAAGCACGTTTGGCAGACGGGATGGAGGAGCAGCTAAATGTTTTCTTAGCGGGATCGGGAAAGGAGTATGTGGCGGATGTAGCTCTTTTTCTTTTGCACTGGTTGCCAAGCCTCTTGCTAGTGCCTTTTTTGACCTTTTTCTTTTTGCGGGATGGAACAGCGTTTCACCGCTTGGTTTTGCGTGCGGTACCCAACGCTTTTTTTGAAAAAACTCTGCTTCTTTTTGATCGGATGGATGCGCAGATGCGGGCCTATTTCCGAGGTATGTTCGGTTTAACCATGCTGGATACGGTGAGTCTGGGATTGGGGTTGTGGTTTCTAGGGAAAGGGCCTGGCATTTTTGGATTTTGGGATGCGATGTTTCTCGGTTTGATCTGCGCGATTTTTGCGTGGGTGCCTTACATTGGTTCGGGGATAGGCGGTATTTTGGCGGTGGCGACTGTGGCGGTAAAGGCGCCTCAATCCAGCGGGTTGATGTTGGCTGTGGTATTTCTTTTTCTGGGAGTGCGTTTGCTGGACGAATTTATTTACACGCCAATGACCGTGGGTCGGGCTTTGCGTATGCATCCCCTGGTTACCGTGATGATGATTTTTTCAGGAGGAATGCTGGGTGGGGTGTACGGGTTGCTTTTAGCTATGCCTCTTTTGGGGATTTTTACCGTTCTGGGTCAAATGTTTGCAGAGATCTGGTTTGATCCCCGCTTACGAGCCCGTTACCAGGCTCGAGGCATGCTTGAAAAGAGATTGGCCTCCAAAGACTTGGGTATTTGAAGGCGTAGAGAATCCTGGGCGGGAAACTTGCCCCCATGCGAGGGGCTTGGCAGAGTATCAGGATGACCAAATCCAGAGCAAAAAAGTCCGGCACGAAGGGGGCAGGGAAAGAGAGACATCATCTTCAGGAGGTGATTGCTCATGCGGAGGAGTTGATTGAATCCACGGCAGGAGATTTAGGTGAAAAAGCTCAGGAGGTCAGGCGGCAGTTGGCAAAAAAAATTGAGTCAGCCAAGGAGCGATTTCGGGACTTGGATGATGTTAAGGAAGCGGCTGAGGAGGGGATGAAGGAGGCAGATCGGATGATTCGCAAGCATCCGTACGAGTCGGTCGGGGTTGCCTTGGTGGTGGGGTTGCTGATTGGCGCTCTTTTGAACCGCCGCTAAAATCCCATGATTTCCGCTATTCGCGATCTAGCTTTGACCTCCATCAAGATGGTGGAGGAGCGGTTACGTCTTTTGGCCACGGAACTGCAGGAGGAAAAGTGGCGGGCCGTTGAGGCGATTCTTTGGTTGGCGGTGGCGTTGGGATTGGGAATTTTGGCTCTGTTGGTGGCATCGTTGGCTGTGGTTCTATCCGTTTGGCCGGATCCTCAGGCCCGAGTTTTGGCTTTAGTGGGATTGGCTTTACTATACGGGTTCGGGGCCTTGGGAGCATTTTTGAGGATGCGAAAAAGGGTTCTGGGTGAGGGGATGCCTTTTGCGGATACGGTGGCGGAATTCCAGAGGGACCGGGAATGGTTGAGCTCGCGGCGCTGACGCGGGCGCGGGAGATCCGCCAGGCGTGCCAGGCTTCCTCAAGGAGAGCCACGCTTGATTTTCAAAAGGCGTGTAGCGACGCATCTTCGCTGGGAGTTTGGCTAGACGAAGGCGAGAACGTTTGGCGGATCAGCCGGCAGTGGGGTGGACCGGTGCTGGGATTGGCCTCGCTTTTCCTTGGCGGTAAAAAAACTTCTGTGGCTCCCTTGGGTTGGGTCGGAAAATCGTTTGCTGTCCTTCGCTTGATTCAAGAAGCGCGAAAATTTTGGTCCAGGCAAAAGTCCTAAGGAGAACTTCGATGAGGCTTGTGATTAAAATTGGAAGTAGCCTATTGGCCGCAAAGGCGGGGGGACTTGCGGAAACAAGAATTCGGCAGTGGGCAAAGGAGATTGCTGGCTTGCGGCGTGCCGGGCATGAGGTTTTGCTGGTGAGTTCTGGGGCGATTCGTGCGGGCATGCAGGCGTTAGGGTGGCGGAAGAGGCCGACCTCACGACCGGAGATGCAGGCGTGTGCCACGATTGGACAACCCCTCTTGATGAAGGCGTACGGAACAGCGCTGGCTCCACACCGAATTTTAGTGGCGCAGATTCTTTTAACTTCGTGGGATCTAGACAGCCGTAAGATTTACGAAAATACGCGTGCCACATTGCATACGTTGATGAAGCTCAAGAACACCCTCCCGATCTTTAATGAGAATGATGCACTCTCCTTTGAGGAGATCGCTCTGTTGAATGCATTCGGGGATAACGACAAGTTGTCAGCTCATGTGGCGATCTTGGCGCGAGCGGATCGGCTGGTGATTCTCACGGATGCTCCCGGACTGATGAGTCAACCGGATGGAACGGGTTCCTTGATCCGCCGTGTGAAAAAAATTGATTCAAAAATTCTGGCCTGCGCAGGTGGGGCCGGGAGTGCGGGCTCGGTGGGTGGGATGGTGTCCAAGCTAGAGGCGGCTCGGTTAGCGATGAGTCGGGGAATCGACGTTGTCATTACCGATGGAAGGAAGGAGAAAGTTTTGCGAAAGAGTGTGGATCGAACTCCGCCAGGGACGTGGGTCGGCCGATGAGTGGGGTGCGAGAGTTAGCGCAACGGGCAAAAAGGGCATCTCGGGTTTTGGCGCAGCTAGGAACGAAAGAGAAGAACAGCTTACTGGTGGGGATGGCGGACGAGTTGGATGCCCAAGAAAAAGTCATCCGCAAGGCGAATCAGGAGGACGTGGCCGCGGCTAGGGGGGCTGGAACTTCGGGTGCGCTGCTGGACAGGCTTGAGCTGACGGAGAAACGGTTTCGGGAGATGGTGGAAGGAGTCCGGCATGTAGCCAAGCTTCCGGATCCGGTGGGTGAGGTGATCAAAAAGTGGACTCGTCCGAACAAGTTGGAGATTTTTAAAGTTCGTGTCCCGATTGGGCTGATTGGAATTATTTATGAGTCGCGTCCGAATGTGACGGTGGATAGTGCAGTGCTTTGTTTGAAGGCGGGCAACGCGACTCTTTTGCGTGGAGGACGAGAAGCAAAAAGAAGTAATCGGGCTTTGGCCGATGTGTTGGGACAAGCCGCCAAGAAAAAGGGTTTGCCGCTTGGGGTAGTTACTCTTGTGGAGGATGAGGGGCGGGAGGGGGTTGCGGAGATGTGCGGGCTGGAGGGGGTGATTGATCTACTCATTCCGCGAGGTGGATCCGGTCTGATCGCTACGGTGGTTCAGAATGCTCGAGTGCCTGTCATCAAGCACGCGGATGGGATTTGTCATGTGTTTATTCATCGGGATGCGGACCCGATTATGGCGGAATCGATTACGGTAAATTCAAAATGCCAAAGACCCGCTACGTGTAATGCGGCCGAAACTCTTCTGGTGGATCGGGACGGAGCTGAAAAAGTGCTCCCGCGTATCGTGAAGGCTTTGCAAGCTAAGGGGGTGAAGCTTTTTGGTGATTCGGAGGCGGCTCGGATCTCAGGGCAAGCTTTGGAAGCACCGAAATCTTGGAAAACGGAGTATCTAGATCTCACGATGGCGATTCGTGTGGTGGATGGATTAAAGGGGGCCTTGGAACACATTGAAGAGTACGGAAGCCATCACTCTGACACGATTGTGACGGAGGACCGCAAGGTAGCAGAGGAGTTTATGCGAAAAGTAGATTCTGCAGCCGTGTATTGGAATGCCTCCACACGGTTCACCGATGGAGCGGAGTTCGGATTTGGTGCTGAGATTGGAATTAGCACGGATAAAATTCACGCCCGGGGCCCGATGGGTCTTGAGGAGTTGACCTCCTATAAATATGTGGTGGCTGGTCAGGGCCAGATCCGGGATTGAGCTCCGCCCCTGTTCCCCTGTTTCCTGCTTGGCCGGTACCCTCGGATTCGGAGGTGCGGAATCGGCCGAGGGGGTTGCGTGGGACCAGAATTCAGGTCCGCGGTAAGTTTCTGTTTTCGGGTGAGGAGAAATTCTTTATCCAAGGGGTCACGTACGGGCCCTTTCGGGAGGGGGAGGAGCATCTGGGGCATCCTGAGAAAGTAAAAAGAGATTTCCGCCTGATTGGCGCTGCGGGATTTAACATGATCAGAATCTACCATCCTCCTGGAAGATGGTTTTTAGACCTGGCTGCAGAGCATGGCCTCAGGGTGATGGTGACCGTGCCGTGGCAAAGGAGAGTCCTTTTTCTGGATGATGGTGCGGTTCGAAGAGAAATCCGGGCTTCGGTCCGAAGAGCGGCAAAAGGTGGGGCAGGTCATCCTGCTTTATTGGGGTACTACGTTGACAATGAAATTCCGCCAGATCTGGTGCGTTGGTACGGGCCACAGAGAGTGGAAGGATTTTTGGACTCGTTAGTGAGATTGGTGAAAGATGAGGACTCTGAGGCATTGGCGGCATACGCAAACTTTCCGCCTACGGAGTATCTGATTCCCAAGGAGACCGATTTTCTTTCCTACAATGTGTATTTGCATCGAGGTCCAGATTTACGTGCCTATTTATCCCGGCTGCAAAATTTGGCGGAGGACCGTCCGTTGGTTTTGGGGGAGTTCGGAATGGATACCATTCGCCATAGCGAGGAGGAGCAATCCGCGTTGCTGAATTTGCACTGGGATGAGGTGTTTCGCGGTGGATTAGCGGGGACGATCCTGTTTTCTTGGACGGACGAGTGGTTCACGGATGGGATCGATGTGGAAGATTGGGCTTTTGGATTAGTGTGCAGGGATCGAGAGCCTAAGTTGGCGTACCGAACTCTTTCGAATCAGACTTTGAGTTCAGGCGACACATTAGTGCAAAAGTTTCCGCTATCCCGAACTCCGAAAGTTTCGGTGATTGTTTGTAGTTATAACGGGGGTGCAACTCTTCGGGGGTGTCTGGAAGCTCTTGAGAAAGTGGAGTATCCGAACTTTGAGGTGATTGTCGTAGATGACGGATCCAAGGATAACACCCAATCGATCGTGGCAGAATTTCCCCTTGTAAAAAATATTCTCCAACCGAATCGGGGGTTATCTGTGGCAAGAAATGTGGGAATGCAGGCAGCCTCAGGGGAAATTCTTGCCTACACCGACTCGGATTGTATGCCCGATTCCGATTGGCTCTACTTCCTGGTTTCAACACTTTTGGAGGGAACCTTTGCGGCGGTAGGGGGGCCCAACTTGCATCCGCCTGCAAAAAGCTCGATTGGAGCCGCCGTCGCGGCATGTCCTGGGGCGCCCACGCACGTTTTGTTGACCGACACGGAGGCGGAACACATTCCTGGTTGCAATATGGCGTTCTGGCGGACGGCGTTGGAGGAGGTGGGGGGATTTGACGGAGAGTTTCGGACGGCGGGAGACGACGTAGATCTCTGTTGGAGGCTTCTGCAAAGAGGTCATCGAATCGGATTTAGTCCTAGCGCACTCGTTTGGCATCACCGCCGCTTTACGATGCAGGCCTATATCAAGCAGCAGAAGGGGTATGGAGAGGCGGAGGCAATGTTACGTTTTAAACATATGCAGTACTTTGATCCCCAAGGCACGGCCCGATGGAAAGGTGTGATTTACGGATTGCCCAGGTTCGAGAGGGTTTTTCATCGGCCGATCATCTATCACGGGGTCTTTGGGACGGGGTTTTTCCAGTGTCTCTATCCCAAGCCTGCGAACCCTTGGGCACAGTTGGTGGGTGGGTTGGAGTGGAATGCGCTGACCCTTTTTATATTTCTGGTTTCGATTCAGATTGAGCCGCTCCGCATTCTTCCTTTGCTCATGTTGGCTGCGACACTCATTCCTGCTCTTTCCTTCATGGTTCTGGCTCGAGTGGAAACGCGTCATGACACCGTGTTGGCCCGACTGACGGTATTTTACCTCGCACTGGTCCAACCCCTCGTACGGGATTGGGCGCGATACTTCACCTGGCTGCGGGGCAAACGGACGCCTGAATCTGTTGTTCAGACCCCCGAGAAAGATGCAGGCCCGAGTTTGCCCCTTTGGAGAACACGGGAGTTGGCTTTTTGGAGTGAGCAGGGAAGGGAAAGAATTTCACTTTTGGAGGAGGTTGAAAAAATCCTCGAGGAAGAAGGTTGGCGGTATGCACAGGATACAGGTTGGAACGCGTGGGATATTCAAATCTTTGCGAATCGTTGGTGGCATGTTCGTTTGCGTACCTTAACGGAGATCTATCCGCATGGACGGCGATTGACGCGGGTTCATCAAGGCATCGTTCCCAGCACTTTTAGTGTTCTTTTCGCTCTCACAGCAGTGACCGCGGATGTGCTGGTTGGTTTGTCTTTCCGCACGGCTTTGCCTGCGTTTCTGTCCCTTTTAGGTTTGGCGGTTTGTGGTTGGCTTTGGACGGGTTGGCAACTGAGACGAAGGGTCGGAGATTTGGTTCGGGTGGCTGCGAGGCGAGCACAGCTTTTACCGCTCACAGGACAAGGACAGGTTCAATGAACCTGACCCTACGAATCCTTCGCTACTACCGGCCTTTCGCGGGCAGAATCTCCCTCGCTTTGGGGCTATTGTTTACAGCGACACTATTCAATCTACTCAAGCCGTGGCCTCTTAAGTTTGTCGTCGATTCCGTTTTGACGGCGCCCCAAGGAGGAATTCAATTCCCATGGGGAGGGGGTTACTGGACGTTTCCGACTGCTTTGGCCGTTACTTGCGGGGCACTGGTCCTCATTCACCTTCTTTGGGGAGCGGTCAATCTGGCGCAGACTTACACATTGATTGAAGTGGGGCTGCAGGCTCTTTTGCGGGTTCGAACCGATCTCTATGCGTATCTCCAATCTCTTCCACTACGGTTTCATGATTCGCGCAGAAGTTCCGACTCGAGCTTTCGAGTCGCCTACGATGCTCAGGCGGTGCAGACCTATTTTAATCGGGGTTTTGTAACGATTTTGGGTTCGCTTCTGACTCTGTTTGGAACTTTTTTTATCATGTGGAGAATGAGTCCGCTCCTTGCGCTGCTCTCCCTTGCGGTGATTCCATTTCTCATGCTGGCGATTGTGCAGTACGCAGGTCGGATTCGTAAGGAGACGGCGGCATTACAAGCTCAGGAGAGCGATGTGTTGGCCAGGGCGAGTGAGGGGCTTTCAAGTATTCGTGTGGTGCATGCGTTTGGCAGGGAATCGCACGAGGTGGATCTTTTCCGTAGGGATTGTCGTCAGGCTCTTGAGGCTAATCTACGGCTTTCCATGACAAATGTGGCAAGCACTTTGGTTGTGGGAACTTTTTTAGCTTTCGGATCCGCGGCGCTGTTGTGGGCTGGTGCGGGCGAAGTGATGGCTGGACGAATGACGCTGGGGGATATGCTGGTTTTTTTAGCTTACCTAGGAATGTTGTACTCGCCTTTGGAGCAGTTGAGTTACACGGCTTGGTCGATGGAGGGGGCAGCGGCGGCCGCTCAAAGAGTATTTGAGGTCTTGGATACGCCGGATGATTTGCCTGATCCCAAGGTGCCTGTCCGATTGCCAACGGGAGCGGGTGCGATTGAGTTTCAGCACGTGGACTTTCAGTATGCGAGAGGGGACGAGGTATTGCGTGATCTAAGCTTTCGAATCGAGCCTGGCGAATCTGTGGCGGTGGTGGGAGGCACAGGAGCCGGAAAGACGACTCTCCTTTCGCTTTTGCCCAGATTTTACGATCCGTCAAAAGGCACGATTCAGATTCACGGGATCGACTTGCGGAATATATCCAAAAAGGATTTGAGGTCCCATCAAGCACTGGTGCTGCAGGAGACGGTTTTATTGAATGGAACGGTGCGTGAAAATATTGCGTATGGTCGACTTGGAGCGTCCGTTCGGGAAATTGAGAGAGCCGCCAAGGAGGCTCAAGCGGATGAATTTATCATGGGACTACCCAAGGGGTATGAGACGCAAGTGGGGGAGAGAGGGGTGATGATGAGTGGGGGGCAGAGACAGAGAATCGGAATCGCGAGGGCTTTTTTGCGGGATGCACCCATTCTTCTTCTCGACGAGCCTACGAGTGCACTGGATGCGACAACCGAGAGAGAGTTGTTGGATGTACTGGGCAAGTTGATGAGTCGTCCGACAACTCTACTGGTCACCCATCGTTTGCATGCGGCTCATCGTGCGGATCGAATTTTGGTTTTGGAGAAGGGTAGGTTAGTTGAGGAGGGTAAGGGGGAAGAGTTGCTGGCACGCAAAGGTGTGTATTGGCGCCTTTGGCAGGCTACGAGTGGGTGAGACTTAGCGGGAAGGAGTGGAGGTATTTTTCTTTTCGAAGCGGTTGAAGATTTCGGCAGCGTTGGTTTGTGAAAGGTTAAGCTGATTTGTTTTTCCAGCGATCAGGTTGACTTCAAGAAGCCAGTACGCAACAGCATATCGGCTTTTGTACTGGGCATAGAGAGCGTGTGGTCCTGGGGGAAGGGAGGAGAGTGTAAACGTTCCATTTGTCGACGCCCGGGTACGGGCCGTAGCCGCGTTTGCGGCGGCCTGGCTAAGAGCTTTGAGGTCCAGATTCTTGTATCCGTCGGAAAAATCTATTTTGATGCCGACGGGCTGCTCTTCGCCATCCGGTTTTCTCTGAATGGCCAAGCCCTCTGTTCTCCATGTTTCCATTCGCAGGCGGCGAATCTCTGGAATCAGGGAGGGGGGAGCTAGCACGATGTCCATTCCGCTCAGATTTTGAGGAGAATCACTATTTTTGAGTTGGATTGTGGCAGTACCCGACAGAATGGCAGGGGGGGGTTCGGCCCAAGTTAGGCCACAGGAGAAGATAAGAAGTGCGCCGACCAGCTTGCCAAAAAGGTTAACTGGTTGAAACTTATGGTTATGACTCTTCACGCACCCATAGCTTACTCCCTCTTCTGCCCGGGGGAAAGATCCCGATGAGCGATCCTCGGTACGGCAAGTTAACCCAGCTTTTGGCGGGATATTCGACGGCCCTTCGCCGTGGAGATCGGGTATGGATTGAGGCGGCGGAGATTCCTGAAGATTTTGTGGTCGAGCTGATTCGGGCAGTTCGAGCACGTGGGGCGGAACCCTATGTCCGCGTCTCCACGGGGCGAATCTCTAGGGAGATCGGCCGGGGTGTGACAGAGGCGGGTTTAAAGCTTTCTGGGAAGCATGAGTTAGCATGGATGAAAACGATGCAGGCGTTCATCGCGCTACGGGGCTCTCAAAACAGTTTTGAGTCGAGCGATATTCCAGCCGAGAAGCAGAAATTGGCCGGAAAGATTCTGAGGCCTATTTCTGATTATCGCATTAATCATACCCGCTGGGTTGTTTTACGTTGGCCGACCCCTGCGATGGCGCAGGCGGCAGGGATGAGCACAGAGGCGTTCACGGATCTTTATTTTAAGGTTTGTAATCTGGATTACCGGAAGATGTCCCACGCGGTGAAGCCGCTGGTCTCCTTGATGAAAAGAACCGATCGGGTTCAGATTCTTGGGCCAGGAACCGATTTGCGGTTTTCAATTCGTAACATCGGCGTGATTCCATGTGTGGGGGAGAGAAATATTCCGGATGGGGAGGTGTTTACCGCACCTGTAAAAAATAGTGTTGAGGGGCAGGTGACCTTTAATGCGCCTGCGGTCTATCGTGGGATGCCATTTGATCGGGTTTGTTTGCGGTTTGCGAAGGGCAAGATCGTTCAGGCAACCGCAGCGGAGCGAAGTCGCGATTTGGAAGAGATCTTTTCAAGTGACGAGGGGGCGAGGTATGTCGGGGAATTCTCCTTGGGATTAAATCCCTACATTCGGGATCCGATACGGGATATTCTCTTTGATGAAAAGATTGCTGGATCGTTTCACTTTACCCCAGGTCAAGCGTACGAGGAGGCAGATAATGGAAACCGATCCCAAATTCATTGGGATCTGGTGAATCTTCAGGATCAAGCGCATGGAGGGGGAAGGATCTTCTTTGACGGAAAGTTGATTCGGGAGGACGGGCAGTTTGTCACCAAGGACCTGGCGGGTCTCAATCCGGAGCGACTGGCAAAGGTTCTTACGGTATGAGTTTAGCCCAATCCTTGCTCCAGTTGGCTCAGCAGTCTGGGGCAAAGGATTTACCTGTTTGTGAAAAAGCGGTGGTGGACGCGTCGGTGGAGCAGCGATCGATGGTGAATGCTCTTCTGGAGACAGGACAGGTGGATGAAAAAGTTTTTGCGCACAAGCTGGGGGAGTCGCTTGGATTACCTGTTTGGGAAGGGGAAATTCCGCCTATCCCTGCGCCTTTACGGGAGAAGTTTCCTGCGAGGATTGCGTTACGGCATCGCCTTTTACCCGTCACCGTTGCGGATGGGGAGGCGCTGCCCGTCTTATGTTTTGATCCTTTTGATCATTTGGCTCGTCAGGCACTGGCGGGATTTTGGGGAGGAGACACCCAGTGGATCTTGGCTCCGCGCAGAGCGGTTTTAGATGGGCTAAGGGGCGGGTACGGAGTAGGAGCCGAGACGTTCGATGAAATTCTTGAGGCAGGGGGGGAGTTTGCGTCTGCGAATGATCTCGAGCAGGAGACAACCATTTTAGACGAAAACGATTCGGAGGCATCGGTCATTAAGTTTGTGAATCAGATCATCCGTGAGGCGTTGCAGGAGCGGGCGACAGATATTCATATTGAACCTCTGGAGGATGATCTGCAGGTGCGGTATCGGATTGACGGGGTGTTGCGAAATATTCCGGTTCCTCCGAGGATCAAACTCTTTCAGGCTTCGCTGATTTCCCGAATCAAGATTATGGCGCATCTGGATATTGCGGAGAGGAGGCTTCCGCAGGACGGTCGAATTAATCTGGAGTTTGAAGGGAGGCCGATTGACGTGCGTATTGCGACGATTCCTTCTGTGACGGGGGAGTCGATTAGTCTCCGGCTTTTGGGGCAGCAGAGATTTGATTTTGCCCAAATGGGCTTAAGTCCGATTCACGAGGCCAGCGTGAGAAATCTTTTAGCTCTTCCAAATGGCATTGTTTTGATCACGGGACCGACGGGTTCGGGAAAATCCACCACGCTGTACACTTTCTTGGCGTCACTGAATACGAAGGATCGGCGCATCGTGACGATTGAGGATCCTGTAGAAAATAAGATCCCTGGGGTTGTGCAAATTGCGGTAAAGCCTGAGATCAATCTGACCTTTGCAGCAGGGTTAAGAAGTATTTTGCGAGGAGATCCGAACGTGGTGATGGTGGGAGAGATGCGGGATGTGGAAACGACAGAGATCGCAATTCGCGCGGCGTTGACGGGGCATTTGGTTTTTTCGACTTTGCACACGAACGATGCCATTGGGGGTATCACGCGTTTGGTGGATATGGGGATCGAGCCCTTTTTGGTGGGATCCTCGGTTCGGGCGTTCATCGCCCAAAGGTTGGTTCGCGTTCTTTGTCCTTGGTGTTGTGAGCCGGCAACCTATTCGGAGCAGTATTTAAAGGATATTGGGATCCCGCTGGAGAAAGCGGCGACGGCGCATCGTGCCGTCGGATGCGACCGCTGCCGGCAAACGGGGTATCAGGGCAGGCGGGCGATCTTTGAAATCTGTTTGGTCACGCCTCTGCTGCAAGAGATGATTACGGCAAAAGCGACAAACGCGGCGTTGAAAGAAGCGGCCAAATCCCAAGGAATGCGAAATTTGCGAGATGACGGATGGGACAAAGTGGCTGAGGGGACGACGACGATCGAGGAGGTGCTGCGTGTGACGGTGGTGGATGCCTCGAAAAATAAGGAGAGTTAAAGTGCCGACTTTCGCTTACGAGGCGCTGGCGGCGGGTGGGGGGAGGACGGCGGGTAAGTTAGAGGCAAAGAGTCGTCAGGAGGCGCTGGCTCATCTCAATAAGCTACGCTTGCGACCGCTTAAATTACAGGAGGAGGGTGCGATAGTGGCCGCAGGGGGTGAAGGAGCAGGAGGTTTCGCCGTGGAGCAACCGATGACCGAGGCGCAGATCATTTCTTTTACGGAGGAGTTGGGGGATTTGCTGGATGCAGGGTTGCAGTTGGAGGGGGCGCTAAAAATGATGGAGCAGAGGTCGGAAGCCTCGGCACTAAAAGCGGTATCCCAGAGTTTGCGGAATCAGGTTCGAGAGGGAACCAGCCTTTCGCGTGCGCTAAAGTCGGCTTCGGCAAGTTTTTCAGATCTGTATTGTAACTTGGTGGCGGCGGGAGAGGTGAGCGGTGCGTTGGGTTCTATCTTGAAGCGGCAGGTGCTGTACCTGAAAAAGTTGAGCGATCTGAAGGGTCGCGTTATTCAAGCGCTGATCTATCCGATGTTTGTGAGTGGGGCGGGGATTTTGTTAATGGTGCTGTTTGTCGTGGTTCTGGTTCCACAATTGGAAAGTTTATTTAGCAAATCTCCCGAAACTACGCCTCTGGTGACAAAGCTACTCTTGGGGACCAGTTACTTTTTGGTGCACTACGGTTGGCTCGTGGCGGCGGGGTTAGCCTTGGGCGGTTTGCTTTTTTGGCAGTGGATTCAGAAGCCTGCAGGGAAGATATGGTGGGATCAGGCGCGGATGAAGATTCCGGTGGCTGGAGCGGTGTTGGAGGCGGCTTTCTATGCGCAGTTTAGTCAGACCTTGGCCAATCTACTGACGAATGGGGTGACCCTATTGCAAGCAATGCAGTTGGTGACGCAGGCTACGCCGAATTCTTACTATCGGTTACGTTTGGAAAAGGCATCGGTTCAGATTTCGGAGGGATACTCCTTGAGTCGGGCTTTGCGTCAGGTAGGGGGTTTTTCGGATATGTTTTTAGATCTGGTGGCCGTGGGGGAGCAGACAGGGGATTTGTCAAAAGCGCTGGATAAGGCGGGGGCGCGTTTTGAAAAGGACATGGATCGCAAGATTCAGAGGATTACCGCGTTGATCCAGCCTGTGATCATTGTCGTGATTGCGTTGGTGGTGGGTGTAGTGGTGTACTCGATCATCACCAGTATCTTTGGGGCGATGTCGGGAATGCGAAAAAGCCTTTAATAACTTATTCGGGCTGGTTCGAGGGTTGTTGACGAATGGGGTGAGCAATCGGGCAGGTGGGCGGAGGAAATCGGGAGATTCCTGCCAAAGTTGGAGGCGTGAAGAAATGGAGCAATCGTCTGGCCCGAATGGGATGGCTTTTCTTTCTCCTTTGGGCGAGTTCGTTGGGGACTGCGGAGGCGCCTCCGGGGCACGCAGTTCCCCCTGCGGTGTGGGATGTGAAGCGGGCAGGGGATGCGTTACCAAGTTGGGCGGGGCCAGTCAGCACGCAACGGGGTGTTCAGATGTCCACGTGGAGGGTTCAGATTCGGCCTCCTGGGGGAGATTCTAAATTGGCATTTACGGTGGTTTTTCGGGAACCGGCGGATGGATTTGCACGCGTGATTTGGCAGGGGCCAGGGCGTGCCGTGACGTTGTGTGGCAACTTGTTTGAGAAAGCGGCTTCGCTTCATCAAAGGACGCTTTTGATTGAGAGAAGCAGTTTAGGGGGTGCGGGTCAGCTGATTGTGGAGTCGACGGGTGAGGAGTCGGTGGTGGAGAGAGTCGAGTTGTCTTGGGTGGAGCCGTTGGTTTTGGCGGCAGGATGGGCGGCGCCGTCTGGTTTGTATCTGACTCCTGGGGGAAAAGTTTTGCCTGGGGACGAAATGCATGGAGGGGGTCGTCATCGGCCGATGGATGAGGACAAGGGGCGGGTTATGGATGCGGTTTTGGATGAGGGTCCGATCAAGATTGATGGGCAGAGTCCCGTTCGATTTATTGCACCGATTGCGGGATCGCCTGCGTATGGAAGATTGGAGGCACAGGTGGCGGGATTGGCACCCGGGGAGGAGCCGTGGTTATGGGTGAATGGGCAAGCTTTAGCGGCAGTGGCTGTGGAGCTTCCTGGTTTGGACGACCCAGGGTTTCGTCAGGGAGCTCTTGGGCAAAGTCTTCGTTATGGGGGATGGCGAACGGTGTTGGCGTATGTGCCAGTGGGTTTATTGCGAAAAGGGGAGAATCAGGTGGATTGGCAAGCGGGTGTGGGGGGCGGAATGACGGTGAGGAATGTCCGGCTTCAGGTAGTTTTTGGTGAGGCGAGTCAGGAGTTGGCTAAGGCGCCTGCCGTTTCGAAGCCACAAGCGGTAATTTCGCAGGTTTCCCTCCCTGTCTTGGAGAAAGGGTTGGAGGGTTTTGTCGAAAAAAGGGCACAACCGAAGTTACGGACAGGATTGTCAACCGGCAGTGGGGTCGTAGGATTGAGGCAAGAATGAAGACAAAAAATTTAAGAAACCATCGGCTAGCTCATGGGGCTGGATTCACCTTAATCGAAATTATGTTGGTGGTGGGTATCATCACCGTTTTGATGGGTTCGGCTATCTTTATGCTGACGGGTAATTTGGAATTCGCGAAGGAGCAGAGGGCACGTGGGGATCTGCAAGCGATTATTACCCAGGTGCGAATGTATGAGATGAAAAATGGGGGTGTCCCTTTGTCTCAATCGGCCGGATTGCAAGCTTTGGTCGGAACAGGAAAAGGTTTTGAGGAGTTGCCGAAAGATCCTTGGGGTCAGGATTACAAGTACAAGATCGATTCCTCATCGGCGAAAGGGTTTAAGGTGTATTCTATGGGGGCTGACCGTAAGGACGATGGGGGCAAGGGCGACGATATTAGTTCGAAGTAAGTTGGGGGAAGGGCCGGAAGATGCGGCGGCCGAAGGGGCGTGGGAGACAGGGGTTCACACTTCTCGAGATCATGTTAGCGGTGGGGATTGGTGTGGTGTTTATGGGGGGAGCGGCAGTTTTTCTTTCATCGACGGGGGGAGATCGGGATTTGGAGTCGGCTAGAAAGCTTTTGGAGGAGAAGGCGGGGCAAGCTCGAGAAAAGGCTTTAAGTACGGGAAGGGCGCAGAGGGTGGTGCTTGGTGGTGGAAGCGTGGATGGGAGTGCTTTTCCTAATGGAGTGGAGATGATGATTGTCACTCCACTCGATCGGTCGAAAGGAAAAAGCGGATGGAAAACGCCTGAGGATTACCAGTGGCTATTTACTGGGGGTGGGTTGGTGGAACCGGTGCGTGTGCTGTTAAAACATAACGAAAATGAGGAGCAGTTTTCCTTCAGTGCGTTGACGGGCGAAAGTATGACGGAAGCCAGGGAGAAGCGGTGAAAAGGGGGTCTCCATCTTTTACATTAATCGAGGTGATGTTGGCGGTGGCGGTTTTTGCCTTTGCAGCTGTGGGGTTTGCGGTGGCGCTGAACGAGGTGATCGGAATAAATGTGGAGTTGCTTCGAACTGGGATGAGAAGGCAGGCGATGGAGTCCTGTGCCGCAAGAATCCTGGCTACAACGAATAATTTGCAACCAACGGGCAAGGAGTTTCGGCCCATCGAAGATGATGGGACGGTTTTTTTGGGTGCTGCGGTGAACCCAATCAATCCGCCGATCGAGTTGCCTGGAACAAATAATAGCTCTGCGCCTAGACTCATTGCGGGTTGGTGGGAGGTGCAGATACAAGCGACTACAAAAAAAGGAGCCCAGCTCGAAAGCATCTCTTTCCTGATGTGGCCTCAGCGATGAGACAGCCAAGCAGATATCGGAGGGGGTTTACCCTAATTGAGGTGACTCTAGGTTTGACTATTTTGATCCTGATCTTCGGGGTGATTTTCCAACTCGTTCAGTTTTCGGTCATGGGGGCAAATGCCGCGGCTCAAGCGAGTTTAAGGAGTCGGGAGGTTAGCGGGCTTTTTGCGCTGGTACGGCAGTTATGTTTGGATCTGCCAGTCAATTCGCAGCTGGCCATAGAAAATCGGGGTGGTCGAAAGGGTTACGAGTTAGTGATCACGAACGCACCTGTGGCGATCTTTCCAGAGCAGTACGATGGGGTACGGGTTTTGGGGTTTGAGTTGAGAAAAGCAAAGACAGGGGATGACAAGGAGTTGTGGATGGTTGAGTCCTTGACTCGGACGAACACGGGCAAGGCGGAAAAGCCAGAGGTCAACGAGTTCCGGCTTATGGAGGATGTAAAGGGGCTCAAGTGGGAGGCTGGGGATTCCAGAAATCAGGAGAAGATGAATCGACCTGATTGGAATGAGCCCGTGAAGCCAGCTTTTCTGAGGCTTACGCTGGAGCGGCAGACAGGAAAAAAAGCATTTACCAACACGGCACTGTTTTGGATTCCCGCGGGCATGAGTCCAACAGGGCAAGCTCCGGTAGATCCAGTCACGAGAACTTTAGTGTTTTCAAACTAATGAATAAATCACACCTTTCAAAATACTCGTCCGGGGTTGCTTTGGTCATCGTGCTGTGGGCTGTGAGTCTGATTGCGACAGCAATGCTTGGGTTGGCGGCCTTGCTTCAGAGGCAGTTGGATCAGGAGATCGCTGCACTGCAAAATGCTAGAGCGACGCTTGTGGCCGAGTCGGGAATCCAGATGGCACTCAATCCTGGGCTTTATCCAGGAGATATGAAGATTGCATCTGAACAGTTGAGTGCTCGGATTAGTGAAAGCTGGAAAACGGGGAAGGGCAAGGTGCCAGTTAAGTTTACGATCGATACGCAAGATATGACAGGGGAGGCTGGAAAGCTAAACATCAACGCACTACTTTTGCGAGATAAGGCACTGGCACGGGCGGTGCTGCAAAACCTCTTTGCGGGTTGGGAGGTGAATTTGACGACCTCTTCTTCCCTGATCGATGCGTTGATCGATTGGGTGGATTCTGATGGGTTTGCCACAGGCTCAAACAGTGCGACAGAGGGTAATGTGCGAAACGGAGTTTTCGAAAAGGTGGATGAACTGGAGAAGGTAATTGGGTGGGCTGAAATGGCAAAGGAGGCTCGAGAGGGGAGTAAGGGGGTGGATGCGATAAAAAAATTTACAGTCTTTGGGTTGGGAAAACTTTCCCTTCGATCGGCAGATCAGGACGTGATCGAGGCATTCCTTAGTTTACCAAACGGCAGTGCGGGTGAATTCATTAGGCAGCGTCTAGGGCAGGATGGAATCCTTGGGACTCAGGACGATCTGGTGAATCAGGCTCTGCTGGGTCCGAACTCGGCGGCTTGGGAGGACCGTGTCACGTCTGATGAGGATGATCTTTGGCGGGTGACCTCGACGGGTACGGTAGGGGAAGCTACAAGAAAAGTTGTGGCTTTAATCTCCCGTAAATCTAATCCCCCGCAGGTTAGGGCTCGTTGGTCGGAGGAAGAGGCACCGTGAAAGGCAAAGTAGCCAAAGTGAAGAAAGGAAAAGGGAAAGCGGCGACGGGTCCTGTATTTATTTTTCCAGGGCCTGAGGGGTGGGAGGCGTGGAGTACAACGGAGGATGGCGCTCAGTGTGTGGGGCCAATGGATAGCCCAAAAAAGTTGGAAGGGGGTGTGGGCTGTGTGGTTTGCCTTCCTTCACGTTCCTTCTTTTCGATTCCATTATGGATCCCTGTTGAGGAGGGAATCGCGCCAAGGGAGTTGGCGAAGATTGCACTCGAGTCGAAAAATCTTCTGGGCACAAATCCCGATGCGGCGGTTTGGGCCATGGAAGCAATTCGAACTGAGCCCGTCCCTGCAGTGGGAGAGGGGGGGCCTGGATCGCGTCAGCTGGAAGCGGTCGCTGTCCTAACAGGCACATTGGAGGAGGAGTGGCTCCTTGAGGAGGCAGGAAGGCATGAAATAGCTGGGAGGGTATTACCAGCTCCCACGGGAGGAGCTTCGGGAGTTTTACGAAAGGAGTTGGGGCGTTGGGTGGTCGACTTTTACTCGGGGGGGAAGTGGCTTCATACCCAACCGCTTTTGGCTAGGGAGTTCCAGAGCGGGGTATCGGCAGAGATCACTTCACTGCTCGCGCAGATGGATTCAGAGGGAACTTTAGGTCCATTAAGTTTACTCGTATTGAGGGATGAGGGGGAGATTCCTTCCGGGGGGCAGGATTTTCTGAAGCAGCTGCCATTTCCTGTGAGAACTGAATCGCGGGTAGTGCCCCGTCTACCCACAGCTCCTTGGAACTTGGAGCCAGCGGTTTTGGCAGAGCGAAGGTTGGCCAAGGCGCAGGTGGGCGAGCGGAGGAAATTTATTCGTATGGGGATAGCACTCTACGCGGCTCTTATGGCATTGGCTGTCGTATATGTTTCAGTCCCGCTGGTGCGGCGCCATCTGATTCAAAGGGAGCTAGCGGGCATTGGGGTGGAGTCTGCAAAGATTCGGGATGCAGCGATGAGCTGGAGAGAGGCGGGGGCTTTGGTTAATCCAAAGATGAACGCTTTGGAATTATTATGGCAGGTCTCACGGCCGTTGATTGAGAAAGATCCCGGGGAGATTGATGGGGTGCGTTTGACTACGTTTGATTATAATTCCAAGAGGTTGCTTCTTCAGGGTGAGGGAAAAGATTTGGAGCAGACGGAAAAGTATTTTGAGTGGTTAAAGAAGGAGCCCATGCTGGCGGCCTTTCAGTGGAAACATCCGCAACCCACATTATTACCGAACGGAAATGCTAGATTTCAAGCGGAGGGGCTTCCCTTGGGGAGCCAAGTTTCCGAGGAAGGAGGAACAGATGCGAACCCTGACGCGCCATGAGAAAAAGCTGACCCTTTTCCTTGCCTTTGCGGTTTTGGCTGGGATTCACCTTTTAGGGCTTAAGTTTTTGCTCAGTTGGGATCAGGCGAATCGTCGGGATGTTGTCCAAAAGAGGGATGAGCTTGAGGAGGCGAGAGGTTGGATGGAGCAGAAAGCGGAGTGGGAAGAGAAGTCGGCCTGGTTGGAGAAAAACTTAAAAACTGTGCCTACGGAGAACCCTGCCCCTGCACTACAGAAAAAATCCCAAAGTGCGGCAACGGCTGCGGGATTAAAGATTGAGGAGCAGACGCTTCAAGCCCCGCGTCCAGGGGTGGCTTGCACGGTGGTGAGTAATCGAATGAGGTTAACAGGGAGTTTGGGTCAATTTATCCAGTGGGCGGGGCAACTGTACCAACCTGAAAGTGGGGTAGCCTTAACCTTGCTGAATCTGAAGCTGAGTCCCGAGCCTCCCAAGATGGTGGGGGAGGCTGAGGTGGGGCAATTCTTTAGGACATCCAAAGAGTGAACAAGTTCTTCACATTGGTGGTGGGGGTTATCCTCGTTTTAGTCGGGAAGGGGATAGTCTGGGGACAGATGACGACCGAAACCATTTCGCAGCCTCCTGTAGTTCCTGTTGTGACTACGACGAGTTCTGGTCTGCCCAAGCCTCTCGATCTATCGCGATTCGATGCGTTGGGAAAGAAGTCACCTTTTACATTGGCGTCTGCAACAGCAGAGGCGGATTTTGCCAAAGAGCTCGTTCTGGGGGGATACGTTCGGATGGATGGGGAAGATTTTGTAATTGTGGCTAACAAGACGAAACCTGAAAGAATTATGGTTGGCCGAAAGCCGTCTCCCTCTGCGCAGGGTATGGTTTTACAGGATTTGAAGAAAGATCCGTCGGGAGATCCCTCCAAGTTGCAGGCAAAAATTAAGAAGGGGACGGAGATGGCGACTCTCAAGTATGACGCGATAGGGGGTGGAGCGCCACCGATGGCGGCGGTGCCTGTTCCAGTGCAAGGGCAACCTCCGGTGCCTAGCCTGCCGGGGCAGCCTGCTCAGGTGCAGAATCCGGTGGGTAAGGCGGCCAATCCAAATCCTCCCGTGATTCGCCGACGTGTGATTCCAATTCCGCAAGGACCCAGAAAGTGAAAGTGAGTCTGAAGGCTCTTTTGCTCGGGGGATTGATTTTCGTGGGGAACTCTTTATTCGGGCAGGATTTGTCCGAGGTCCCCAACCCAGGCTTAATGACCCTACCGACCAAGCCGAAGGTGGCGGAAAGCTCGACGGAGGAGATGGTTAGTCCAGACACGATCCAGTTTCCAAATAATCCGGTTTCCGATTTTCTAATGATTTATGAGAAGTTAAAAAGGGTTACCTTGATTAAAGATGCCAGTCTATTGGCTGGTGGTGCAAATCTAAGTCTTACCCTCGATCAACCTGTGAGCAAAGCGGAGGCGATTCGCTTACTCGAGTCGACGCTTCTTTTGAATGGGTACGCATTTATTGCAGTGGATAAGAACTCGGTCAAAGTCATTAACACGGCAGGGGGAAAAAATCCGCGAAGTGAGGGAGTTTTTCTTTTCACGAATGAGAGCGAGCTACCGGATGGGGAGGTCGTTGCGTCCTATGTCTTGCCGTTGACTCATCTGGCGGCCAGTGATGCAGTAGAGATCTTTAATCAGTTTATTGTGCTTCACCCGTACGGAAGCATGGTGGCAGTGCCGGTTGCCAACCAAGTCGTGATCACGGAAAATTCGACCCTGATTCGGCGATTGATCGATGTGAAAAATCTAATCGATATTCCAGCTCCGGAGAAGAAGTCGGAATTTATTACCTTGGCTCAGGCGAATGCGGACAGGGTGGTAGAGTTGATTACCACGATTCTAGAAAAGCGACAGGAGGGGGCAAGTGGAGGCAGTGGAAAGGCGGCTACTGGTCAGGCGGCACAGCCGCCCGTTCCTGGGTTGCAGGCGCCAGCGGGCGGGGCTACGGGAGTAACGATCAGTGGAGGAAAAAGTGGTTTTGCGGGTGATATTCAGCTGATTGCAGACACTCGAACCAATCGAATTCTTGTGATTGCGAGCCCATTTGATTTTACGGCGATCCAAGCATTGATTCAGCAGTTCGATATTGCAGTCGAGTTGACGGATCCTTACGAGCACCCGTTGAACTATGTTGCCGCCACGGACATGCTTCAGATTTTGGGGGATATGTTGAAGGAGGAAGGGGATGAGGGAGGCGATAGTGCCGCGGGGGGGAGTCAATCGACTGGAAAAGTTTCTGGAGGAATTGGAACAGGTGGGGCGGTGGCGGGTGGGGCGAGTAGTTCATCCAGTTCTAGTGGAAGAAAAGCGGATGTACTTTCCGAGCCGGGTGAAGAGCAGGCGGCTGAATCGTTGATTGTAGGAAAAACAAAGTTGATTGCGGACAATCGGGCGAACTCCATCCTTGTGATTGGGCAGCCTGAGGCAAAGGACAAGGTGAAAGCGATTCTCACCAAGTTGGATAAAAAACCGATGCAGGTATATTTGGCGACAGTGATTGGACAATTGACCTTGAACAACCAAGATGAGTTTGCCGTAAATATCTTGCAAAAATATATCGGTGGAAATCGAACGGGATCGGCGTCCACTATGGGCGGGAATCGCTTCATTGATCCCGGAACAATCGTTTATGGAACCACCACAAATGGCCTCCCTACGTCACAATTTCAAGCAGGCAAAACACCTCTTACAAGAGAGCAGGCCCAACAGATTGGCCAAATTGCGCAAATGGCAACTGGCGCTTTGCCAGGCATGCAGATTGCCACCTTCATTCTTGGTTCTATTGATCTTTATATAAATGCGTTAACGGTTACCGATCGTTTTCGGATCGCATCGCGTCCTGCTGTGTTCACCGCAAACAATAAAAAAGCCACCATTTACAATGGGACGAAAATTGCTGTACCCACGAGCACGGTGACAACATTGGGGGGAGGAGGAGGTGTGAACACTACCTCAGGTTCGCAACAGTCTAACATTCAGTATCAGGATGTAGTTCTGAAGATTGAGGTAGTTCCGCTCATCAACAGTGCCAAGGAGATCAGTCTTCAAATTGTACAAACGAACGATACCCTTTCTCAGACTACTCAGGCTGTCGGTGGTGGCGTGCAGGTCCCTGACATCAACACCCAGGAGCTAAACACCACGGTGATTGTGCCTGATCGTGCTACTGTTCTTTTGGGCGGTTTAGTCACCCAACAAGACACTAAGAATGTTGCTGGAGTTCCTTTTTTGTCGACGATTCCTCTGATGGGAAACCTTTTTAAATCGACCTCAGATACTACAAATCGCCAAGAGCTTGTGGTGATGATTCAACCTACCATTGTGCAGGATAACAAGGAGTTGAGTGAGGCAAGTAAAACGGAGCGGGATCTGACTGGATTTTCAGCGAAAGAGCTTCAACCCCTAACCATGAGGAGTGGTTCCAAGAGCAAAGATGTAGGTTTGCAAGCGGCAGGAACAGATTCTGTGCCTGCGGAAGAGCCTAAACAGGAGTAAGGGTCGGGGATTGGTGGGTTGACTCAAACGTCACTTTCCTCGACTCTCCCTATCATTAGTTTTTCTTCTTTATGAATATTCACGAATATCAAGCGCGGGATCTGCTCTCAGCATCTGGGGTTGCGATCCCTAGGGGTGCCGTAGCAAAAACACCAGAGGAGGCAGAGGCCATTGCCCGAAGCCTTCCCTGCAACAGTTTTGTGGTGAAGGCGCAGGTTCATGCGGGTGGCCGTGGAAAAGGGCATTTTGTAGATGGGTATAAAAGTGGGGTGCATTTAGTGAAAACCCCACATCAAGTCCGGGATGTGGCTCAGCATATGATCGGTAACACCCTGATCACGCATCAAACCGGCCCGGAAGGTAAACCCGTTCACTCCGTATTGGTCGGAGAATCCACGGAGATCGCCCGGGAGCTGTATTTGGCCATTGTTCTCGATCGGTCTTCCGGGTGTCCCGTCATAGTTGCCAGCCAGCAGGGCGGAATGGAGATTGAGGCAGTGGCGGAGAAAAACCCTGAGGCAATTCTTCGTGAGGTCATTCATCCTGGTTTAGGTCTCCAGCCTTATCAGGCACGAAAGGTGAGTATTTTTCTGGGGTTTCCATCTACTGGATTGCGAGCACCCTGCCGTCTGCTCCACGCCGCTTACAGGCTTTTTATTGAAAAGGATTGTTCGCAGGTGGAGATCAATCCCCTCGCCGTAACCAAGGGGGGGGATGTAGTCGCTTTGGATGCGAAGCTCAATTTTGATGACAATGCACTTTTCCGACACAAAGAGATCCAAGATTTACAAGATCCATCACAGGAAGATCCTCGGGATCTGGCGGCGGCAGAGCATCATCTAAATTATATCGGGTTGGAGGGGAATATCGGGTGCATGGTGAATGGAGCTGGCTTAGCCATGGCCACGTTGGATTTGATCCAAGCAGCGGGCGGAAAGCCGGCCAACTTCTTGGATGTGGGAGGAGGGGCGTCCGAGGCGATGATCACGGCTGCTTTTCGGTTGTTGCAGGCGGACGCGTCGGTAAAGGCGGTCTTTGTAAATATTTTCGGGGGGATCTTAAAGTGTGATCTCTTGGCGCAGGGGATGATCGCAGCTTGTAAGAGCAATCCGCCCCGCGTTCCGATTATCGTGAGGCTTCAAGGCACGAACGTAGAGCAGGGGAGAAAATTACTCAAAGAGTCTGGGCTCCCTTTGATTCCTGCCGAGGGATTGATGGAAGGCGCAGAAAAAGCGGTCGCAGCGGCTGCGGGAAAGAAGGGGAAATAAGATGTCGGTTCTCGTAGATGCGAACACGCGACTCCTGGTGCAAGGAATTACCGGTAAATCGGGATCCTTTCATGCTTCCGCTTGCAAAGAGTACGGCACTCAGGTTGTCGCAGGTGTAACTCCAGCACGCGGTGGAGAAAAGTTTGAGAACACCGTTCCCATTTTCGATACTGTTTCGGAAGCGGTAGCAGCGACTCGGGCAAACGCTTCGATGATTTTTGTTCCGCCTGAGTTTGCGGGAGATGCAATCTTAGAGGCGGCCGATGCTGGAATTCAGTTGATCGTGGCAATTACAGAGGGAATTCCTGTCATGGATATGATGCGGGTACGTCATGCCTTGGAGGAGTATTCCTGTGTTTTAATTGGGCCGAACTGTCCTGGGATTATCACTCCTGGGGCCTGCAAGATCGGAATTATGCCGGGATACATTCATCGGCCTGGAAACGTGGGAGTGGTTTCACGAAGTGGAACTTTGACCTATGAGGCGGTCTGGCAAATCACAAGCCAGGGTCTGGGCCAGAGCACCTGTATTGGAGTCGGGGGAGATCCGATTCACGGATTGACCCTGCAAAAAGCGGTGGAGTATTTGCATGCGGATCCCGATACCAAGGCAATTGTTATGATTGGTGAGATTGGAGGATCCGAAGAGGAGGAAGCGGCTGAGTACATTCAGGCACGGGTAAAGAAACCAGTGGTTTCCTTTATTGCTGGGGCAACGGCACCGCCGGGACGTCGAATGGGGCATGCGGGCGCGATTATTTCAGGCGGGCAAGGCACGGCTCAGGCCAAGATTGAGGCTTTGCAAAAAGCAGGAGTTCGAATGGCGAAAAATCTGGGCGAGATTGGCAAAGAAGTCGCCCAGGCATTGGGGAAGTAAGATGAGCACAACACCTTCTCCTGCCAAGATTGTGGCTAAAGGGTTGGAGGGAATTGTCGCTACGGGAACCGCGTTGTCCGATGTGCTGGGGTTGGAAGGGAAACTGATTTATCGCGGATACGATATTGATGAGTTGGCCGGAAAAATAAGTTTTGAGGAAACAGCTTATCTTTTGTGGGAAGGAGAGCTTCCCAAGGCAAAAGCATTGGCTGAACTCAAAAAGGCCTTGGCGGCAGAGCGGGATTTACCGACAGAGGTGGTGGACTACATTCTCCGGGCACCCAAAGATGCGGGTCCAATGGATATTCTGCGAACCTGTGTGTCGATGCTTGGGCTCTACGATTACGATGCGATCGGGGCGGAGCATGTGGAACTGAATCGGCAACGTCAGATTTCCCTTACGGCCAAGATCGGGGTGATCGCAGCCTATTTTCACCGTGCGCGTCGGGGGCAATCCCTTCCACCGATTCGAAGAGATTTGGGGGAAGCCGCTCACTTTCTTTATCTTCTGAATGGTCAGGAGGCGGGACCGGAAGCGGTGGCCACGTTGGACATGGCGTTTGTTTTGCATGCGGATCACGGGATGAATGCCTCCACCTTTGCGGCACGGGTTTGTGCCTCGACATTGACCGATATTTACTCGGCAATTTGCACAGCCATTGGAACATTGAAGGGCCCTTTGCACGGAGGGGCAAATGAGGGTGTGATTCACATGCTTCAGCAAATCGGTTCGTTGGAGAAAGTGGATGCGTGGGTAAAGGAGCAGATGAGCCAAAAGAGGAAGATTATGGGAATTGGACATCGCGTTTATAAAGTGCTGGATCCGCGGGCCCCACACTTGAAGCGGATGGCGGAAAAGTTGACGGCTGAGTTGGGAGAACCGAAGTGGATTCAGATGAGCGAGAGGATCGCCCACATCATGCGGACGGAGAAAAAACTGGAGGCCAATGTGGATTTTTATTCGGCTACGGTGTACTACAGCCTTGGCCTGCCGACCGATCTCTTCACCCCAATTTTTGCAGTGGCACGAATGGTGGGATGGACTGGGCATGTTCTTGAGCAGTGGTCGGATAATCGTCTTTTCCGGCCTGACAGCGAATATGTGGGCCCAGCACTCGGGCGTAAGGTAGTCCCGCTCAGCAAGCGTTGATTGCACGAACCGTAGGTTTTCTCCTTGGGTTGGCCCTGGGGATGAGTGAAGGGGTTGTTTTCGGAGAGGCGCCCCATGAAAGGCTTGTTGAGGTGACCCCTGAGAACGTTCCAGGGGTGGTGATGGAGATCCGATATGGAACGGATCGAAATATTACAGGCCAAAAGATTTATCCAGATTGCCGTGCTTGGTTGCGACAGGAGACGATCCAGAAGTTGGCCAAGGTGGCGCGTGAATTAAACGAGAGGGGATACCGACTGGTCTTATGGGATGCGTGGAGGCCGGCCTCTGCACAGAAGGCGTTATGGGTGGCCAAGCCGGATGGAAAATTTTTGACGCCACCGAATAAGGTGAGTCGTCATACCAGGGGAACGAGTGTGGATGTCTCCCTGGCTGATAAGGATGGAAAGATCTTGGAAATGCCAAGTGACCATGACGAGTTTAGCGAAAAGGCGGATGAGGACTTTTCCGACGTTCCGAAAGAAGTGGCAATGCGGGCAAGAATCCTGAGAAATGCGATGTTTCGTACAGGATTTTCCGGCGTGCCAGACGAGTGGTGGCACTACGATTTGCGGGATTGGGGGAGCTATGAGCCGATTGGGGTAAATGGATTAAGGGATTAAGGGGTATGGCTTTTGGGTGGTCCTATCGTTGTTTCAAAAATTCGGGCATGGAGCACTGCTGGCAGGCATCGGCTTTGGAACGGCAGAAGTCTTTGTAGATCTGCAGTAGACCTTCGCGGGCAAGGTGGGATCGGATCTCGGCTGGGGGAAACGGAAGTCCAAACAGGCGGATGGAGGCTGAGCGGATCAGGCCTGCATCTCCTCCGACAGGCCATGTGGAGATGATTTTATGAAGCTCGGAACCAGATCGTTCGGTTAGTGGAGCCAAGACTTGAAAGAGGAGAGCGTGGGCGCGTTCCAAGCCAATCAGACGACACCGATTGGGGAGAATACGACCGTCCCAGCCTGCATGATGATCCCAAAAAGGGTCGGAGGCAGATTTTAAGATTTGCAAAAAAGTATGCGAGTCGGTTTGTCGAATGGATTCGACCAATCGAGGCCAGATTTGTGCACTGGAAAGGTGGGTAAGGGCGGCGATTCGGCGAAGGGGTGAGTTGTTGGGGCGAGTGGATCCCATTTTCCAAAGGGGGGATGGCAGAATTTGCTCATTCCAAGAACTACGAAGCTTCCACCAGTGACCCCATAGTTCTTTTAGAATGGGTTGTGCTCTCGGAGTGGTGTTTGTGGTGGGATCGCCAAGAAGTCCAGCAACGCCGTAAAGAAGAGAGGCGCGTAGGGAAGACTGGGAGAGAGGTAGTAGATGTTGAATCGGTACAGCACGGGCCAGAGTCGCAAACGCCTCGCGATTTTCGGAGAATCCGAGTCCCTCCGCAAGGGCGAGCCAAACAGCCTGATCGAAGCCGTGCGCTGAGACCCGAGCGGTCGAAAGTATGCGGCGTTGCTGAAGACGATGGGATCCTGCTTCCTCAAGGACTCTCTGCAACTCCTCGGGTTGAAGGGAGAGAAGGGCGGTGTGACAGCGACCAGGCTTTTCACCTGAATGAATCTCCGTTGGGCTGGCTCGAAAGAGGGAGATGAGCTCGGTGAGGGGTGCAGCGACTTGATGGGCGAGGGCGATTTGGCGGATCAGAGAGGGCGTGGGATCGGAGAGGGAGGGGTCGGCCTGCCAGAAAACATGGAGAACGACATTTCGATAGGCGGGATCTGTGCCGTGACCGTGGGCATCCCAATCGGAGGAGTGGCGATGTATTTCAACATCTCCTGAAAGAGTTCGCCCGTCTTGCGTAAGGAAAGAGGCGCGAAGGAAGTCAGGGCCTGGGCGATGATTCCAGATCCCAGGATGTTTGAGGGTAATCAGCTCTCCCTGAAGGGTGGTGAGGGGATTTTGGACAAGAAACTCGAACCAAATTCTCTGAAGAATGGATTCTGACAGGATGGGGCCTGGCTCCTCCCTAAGCCCATGGCCCTTAACCCATTTCCTATATGTGATTGGCATAAGGATTAAACCGAGAATTACGGCAAAGGGTTCGATTATTTTATGAATGGATGGGTTTCCTGTCGGCTTGTGTGCCTTAAAGCAGGGATTATCTTTTGAGGAGTGAAGCGCGCGATCATTATCATGCTGGGATTCGGGGTGGGTCCGTTATGGGCCTTGTCACCCCAGGAGGAGCCGATTGTCAAAGCGGTGGAAAAGGTAAGGCCGGCTGTCGTTAATATTAATACAGAACGGATCATCACGCAGGAGGTGCGGGATCCACGTGATATTTTCTTTGAGCGATATTTTGGAGGAGGAGTCTCGCGGGGAAACAGGATTTTGCAGACGCCAGTGCAAAATCTTGGGTCGGGCGCCATCGTCAGCCCTGATGGGTACATTGTGACGAATCAGCACGTGGTGGATAAAACGGCTAAGCTGAAGATCAAGGTGACATTGGCGGATGGAACTGACACGGAGGCGACTCTACTACGAGACGATGACCTTCTGGATCTGGCTCTGATCAAAATTGAGTGCCCAACTCCGCTTCCTTACCTAAATATGGAAAAACTGTCCCCTAATCTGCTTGGGCAGACTATTTTGGTTTTAGGGAACCCGGTGGGATATGAGAGCAGTGTGAGTGCGGGGATTTTGAGTGCGAAGGATCGGACTTTGAGGATTGGGGATTTGACGATGGAAGGTCTTTTACAAACGGATGCAGCCATTAACCCTGGCAACAGTGGGGGCCCTCTTGTGGATGTGGAGGGAAACTTAGTGGGGCTGAGTTCAGCGAAAATGGCGATCGCACAAAATCTACCGGTAGAAAGTATCGGTTTTGCCATTCCTGGAGAGCGGGTGAAGCGGTGGGTGGAGGAGGCAATCAGCATTGTGGAGGGAAAAATCAAGGCACCTGCGACACGCTCAGCGGCGGTGGTTTTGAAGGAGAAGTTTGGGCTTTCCTTAAAAGATCTTACGCCTCAGGAATCTCTTCAATTTGGTTATGCAGGACGATTGGGGCTTTTGGTGGCGGGGGTGGACAAGGGTAGTCCTGCAGAAGAGGCAGGTATCCAGAAAGGGATGCTGATCGTGGGGTTGGGGTCAGTGCCTTGCAGAAGCTTGGGTGAATTACCTAGGTCTGTAAGGCAACTCAAGGGAGGGGAAAGCGTGAGGGTCACAGTTTTAGGTGCGACTCCTCAGGGAAACTTTGTGGCGATGAGAAGTGGGACTGTAGAGCTTAAGGCGCGGTAGAGCGCAGGGGTGGAATCTCTCTTGAAGTGGACGAGTTGCTTGGCGGGTGTTGGGTTCCTCGTCCTAAACAGTGTCCAAGGGAGTGAGAGGATCGATTGGCAATTGCCAACAGGAAATAGGGCTCTTTTCCAAGGTGAAGATAAAAAGTTTTATCAACCCACAATCAGCCGGCGGCCGGTTTCAGGTATGTTCGGTTTTGTTCGGACTTCGGAACCGGAACCAGCACGGATCTTTGAGCATTTTCACAAGGGCATCGATATTCGGGCGCAGCATCGGGACAGTCGGGGTGAGCCGACCGATGTGGTAGGGGCTTCGGCTGGCGGAGAGGTTGTGAGGGTCAATCTAAATGAAAAAATCTCCGACTACGGGAAGCAGGTGATTCTGCGTCACGACTGGGGAGGGCAGCCCGTCTATACGATCTATGGGCATCTCGCTTCCATTTCGGTCGAGATGGGGCAGAGAGTTGAAGCGGGAGACCCGTTGGGCGTGATGGGATGGACGGGGCCGGGACTGACACGAGATCGGGCGCATCTCCATTTCGAGATCGCGTTTCAAATTAATGGAAAGTTTGCGGAATGGGTAGATACGGCCAAGCCGGGCAAGTTATGGCAACCGAACCGGCATGGGGAGTGGAACGGACTTAATTTAATGGGAATCGATCCAATTCCCCTTTTGAAGGCGGCGAATCAGGGAACTCCTTTGACGTGCGAAGAGGCACTTTCCAAACAGCCGTGCGGATTCACGGTCCGTGTCCCTCCGTTTAAGGGCACCCCTACTTGGATGCAGTGGGTCGAGAGTCAATCGCCGTCCGCCCTGCCTTTATCTTGGGATATTGGAATGACGCCCTGGGGGTTGCCTTTGAGGATGGAGGCAGGAAGCGAGGTCGTTTTAGAGCCCGTCTTGATTGCTAACCCAGGCAAACCGAGTGAAGGAAAGCACTACTGCAGGGGGTTGGTTCAGGCAGATGGAAAGGGTGGAATGAAGTTGAGTAAGTTTGGGCGTCAGACAATGGAAATGATGTTGTACACAGAACCGACCCCCCATCCGTAACGGCTCAGCTAGCGTGAGGTTTCCGATTGGGATGAGGTGGAGTCCTCATCATCATCCTTGTTCGCTTCGGTAAACTGTCGATTCGGCGCGAGGTTGTGGTCCTCAATGTAATCGACCAGATAGTTACGGATTTCACGGGCGGTTCGAAGTGCATCTTCTGGAAATGAGATGGCGGCCCCCGCGGCCGATCCGGCCACGGCTTCGGAAACACCGGCTCCCGGAGTGACCAGTGAACCGGCGAGGCCGGGTTCGGCATTGGATCCACCCGTGGTTTTTAGCGCAAGGAATTTACGGGGATTTCCAGCATCCAATTCAGTGACCTCGACCTCAGTTTCCATTTTGGTGGCACCCAAACCGAAACCAACCAAAACGCGGGCTGCTTTGGTCCCGTGGTTGACCCAGGTGAATTTGCCCTGAATCAACCAACCCTCCGTCGGCAGGGGGCCACCCTTGTATTCTTCAACAGGGGCAATTTCAGGTAGCCGATCTACCAATCGAGTGTGAAGCAGATCGACAACGGCCTGCTTATATTCCTCAAGCTCCTTACCCTGTTTATCGATTTCCACCTTGGCACCATCCATGGAAAACTTCTGAACATAGATCTTTTCTGGCATCTTAATTGGCGTAGTGGAAATCTCGTGTGCATCCTGCACGCTGACGGAAGCGCACGAGGCGAGAAAGAGAGCACCTAATAAGAGCACGAAAGACGGCAGAGGAATTCGCATCATTTTAAGATCATCCTTAAAGAGGCTCCGAAGGCCATCAGAATCAGAATCCATTCAAAAAGTTCCTGGGTGATCTTTTTGGAGAAAAAGCGGCCGATGTAAAAACCTAGAAGAACACTGGGGAAGAGGATCAAATCAAAGAGGATGGATTTCCCGTTGAGAAGGCCGAGTTGCCAGCTGAACGGGAGTTTGATGACGTTGATGGTGAAGTAGAACCAGGCACCTGTGCCGACCATGACCATCTTGGTGTAGCGCTGGGAAAGAAAGTAAAAGGCGGTGATTGGTCCGGCTGCGTTCGCAATCATGGTCGTCATACCGGCGGCCCATCCGCAACCCAACCCAAGGAAAGGGTGGGTGGTGAACCAGGCCAGCAGCTGGGGGCGAATTCGTTGGATGAGAATGACTCCGATCAGGCCCAAGATGATCCAGCCCAAAGTATGGCCAAAAAACTCTGTCGGGATTCGAGGCATGATCCACCAACCTGTGATGATGCCGATACAGGTGGCTGGCAGGAGAGTGCGCAGGATCTGCCAGGAGGCGTGCTCATGAAAGGAGCGAACGGCCAGTACGTCGCCAAAAATCAGAAGGGGAAGAACAACTCCCGTGGATTCCTGGGCAGGCACGACCTCTGCCATAAAAATAATTGTGAGTAGGCCAAAGGGTCCGAAACCAGATTTCGAGAGTCCCGCAGAGACGGCGGCGGCAAAAGCAAGGAGCCAAGCATGAGGGGAGAGATCGGGCATTAAGAATTGAGATTGAAGGTTATTCGATCTGGGTCGAGCGAGTTCCCAATTACTCGTTGCAGACAGGGTGCCGAAGTGGGAAGACAGTGGATGGAATTTGGGTTTCAACCGAAGAACTTCATACGTGTGTTCCTAATTCCTTCTGTATAGCGAAGGCTCGATATTTCTATGCCGCATATTCACGAGAAGATCGATTTCACGGTTAGCCTTTTCATTGTTAAGGGGGAAAAAGTTCTTCTGGTTCATCACAAAAAGATGGATCGCTGGCTTCCGATTGGTGGGCACATCGAGTTGGATGAGGACCCAGAGCAGGCGGCGTATCGGGAGACGAAGGAGGAGTGTGGACTCGAGATTGAATTGATCGGCGAAAGGCAGCCGACCACAGGACCTGGGACTCGCGCCTTAGTGCGGCCAAGGTTTTTGGATATTCATCGCGTCAGCCCAACTCATGAACATATCGGCATCATCTACTTGGCTCGTCCAAAAAGCGGCAAGGTCACCTTGGCGCCGGCGGAGCATCACGAGATCCGCTGGTGTAATCAGGCGGAGTTGGAGAAGCTCGATCCACCGATGAGCGATGCGGTGAAGTACTACTGTGTTGCGGCGATTCGAGAAGTGGGAAATGGTTAAGTTAGGGGCAGAGAGTGGTATTTTTCAGCTCGGTGTTTCCCGCATAAAAGACGGCAATCTTCAGGGTAGTTTTTCCGATGTTTTTACCGTTGTGCGGGGTGTTGATGACTTCAGCGAGGGTGTCTCCGGCTTTGAGCTTTTTGGTTCGGCCATCTTTTAACTCCACTAGGAGCTCTCCCTCAAGAATGAGCGCAAGGCAGGGTACTGGGTGAGTATGCCATCCGGTTTCGGCACCTGGAGCCAAGGTAACGATTGCCCCCGCGACTTTGGCGGTGCCTGGGGGATAGTGAATTGAGGCACCATCCCAAGTTGTGGTGGTCGATAGATTTTCCTGAACTTGGACCTCGGAATTATAGCTCTCTGAGTAAAGAGCTGGTTGGATGGCAAGGAGTAGAGATAAAGCGAGCAGTAGTGGTTTCATGATTCTAAACCTAGGGAACTCGAATTCTGGGTCACCCTGTAATTGTCCTACCCCAGATGTCAGGATATCGCATGAAAACTGAAAAAGAGCAGGAGAGACGATTGACAGCAAGGTTGCGGGGGGAGAGTTTGCCGTGATGAATGGTACTCTTTTCGGGGTAGGAGTGGTCGGCCTTGTTCTCGGGGCGATAGGAGCCTACGCCTACTTTTCTGCCAAGCTGGGCAAGGCCTTAGGTGAAGTGGAGTCGGCGCGTCAACGGGGAGAGGAGCAGGAACAAGCCCGAGCCAAGGCAGAGTTGGAGAGTCGAGAAGCACGGGAGGGCAAAGTACGGGCGGAGGCCGAACGCCAGTCGACCGAGCGAAGTCTGATGGAGGCTAGGAAAGAGAAAGAGGAGTTGGCCGTTCGTTTGCAGTCCGATTTCCGGGCCGTTGCCCAGCAGATGGTGACGGAGGGAACAAAACGATTGGCAGAGGATAATCAGAAGCAGGTGGGGATTGAGTTGAGGCCAATTTTGGATCGGATGGAGGCATTCCGGAAACGGGTGGACGAGGTGCACACGGCCGAAACCACCTTGCAGGGGGATTTGAGGAGGGAACTCCAACAGATCCAGGCCATGAGCACGAAGTTGGGGTCAGAAACTCATGCGCTCACCAGTGCCCTAAAAAATGATTCGGGAGTCCGGGGTCGCTGGGGGGAGATGGTGCTAGAGAAGACCTTGGAGATTTCGGGGCTCGAGAAAGGGCGGGAATATCGGACGCAGGAGTCGGCTGATCGGAAGCGGATGGATGCGGTGGTCTTTCTTCCAGAAAACCGTGCGATCGTCATCGACAGCAAAGTACCCCTAGTGGATTACGACGCATACTGCTCGGCAACGGAACCGGCAGATCAGGAGAAGAGCCTCAAGGCGCACGGCCAGGCAGTAAAGCGGTTCATTGATGATCTTTCTGGGAAGGCCTATCCGGATCTCCTAGAGGGAAGGTCGCTGGATTTTACCGTGATGTTTATTCCGATTGAGCCGGCCTTCGGGGCGGCTCTGCGGGCGAATCCGGATCTGCTCGAGTATGCATTCAACCAGCGAATCGTGCTGACGACTCCGAGTTCCCTGATGTCGACCCTGCGAACGATTGCCAATCTCTGGAAGATCGAGCGACAAAATAAGAATGTGCAGGAGATTGCCCGACTGGGGGGTAAATTGCATGACGATCTGGCGAACTTCTGCGGGGATTTAACGGAAGTGGGGAAGGCGCTGGGCAAAGCCCACGAGGCGCATGAGTCGGCAGTAAAAAAACTTTCCGAAAAGAAGGGAAACATTCTCGGCACTGCGGAGAAGTTGCGGGAACTGGGCGCAAAAACGGAAAAAAGACTGCCAACGATGTTGGGCGATGGTTCCGACTGAGAAAAACTAGTTTCGTTTTGGCTGGATGGTGACGAGGGCCAGGATCCCTGCACAGGCTTGAATGGCGGCCAGTCCGAGAAGGGCCGTACCCATTCCGTGGTGGCTTTTCATCCAGCGGAAAAGTTCTGGGGCAACCAGACCGGCCAAATTTCCGACTGAGTTGATCCAAGCGATGCCGGCGGCTGCGGCCGTTCCGGAAAGCATGGCGGTGGGCACGGACCAGAAGCATGAGGTGGTCGACATAACCCCCGTGACCGCGACGGCCAAAGCGAGGAGTCGAGCCCACCCGGGAATGCCGGGTAGACCGCTGGTGGCGAAGGCAAATGCGGCGGTGAGGGCAGAGAGTCCCACATGAAATCGGCGTTCCCCTGTATGATCGGAATGGCGGCAGACCCAGACCATGCCAAAGGCGGCGCAGGTCCACGGTAGGGCCGAATAGAGACCGATCTGCCAGTCCACTTGGGTCATGGTGTCGTGAATGATTTGGGGAAGCCAAAAGGAGGCGCCGTAGAGGCCGAAGACGATGGTGAACTGGGTGAGGCAGAAAATCCAAATCCGCCTGGAACGAAAAGCATCCTTCAAACTGAAGGCGTGCTCGCCAGAGGCGAGTTTGCGGTGCTGTTCAATATCGATCTTTTCAAGGATAAAGGACTTTTCTGTGGAGGTCAGCCAATGGGCGTGTTCAGGTCGATCGGTGAGGAGAATGGGTACGAGGAGACCGAGAAGAATGGAGGGAGTGCCCTCCAAGATAAAGAGCCACTGCCAAGAGTGAAGCCCGTGCCATCCGTCGGAAACTTGAAGAATCCAACCTGAGATGGGGCTTCCCAGAATACCTGCGGCGGCGACTGCGGTCATAAACATGGCGGTCATGTGGGCACGGTGTTCGCGCGGGAACCAGTAGGTCAGGTACAGGATGATGCCGGGGAAAAAGCCCGCCTCGGCTACCCCAAGGAGGAAACGAAGAATGTAGAAGGAGGTGGCGTTGTAGCTGAAGGCCATCAGGGTGGAGATGATTCCCCAACTGATCATGATACGGGCGATCCAGAGTCGGGCTCCTGTGCGGTGCAGAATGAGGTTGGCAGGGACTTCGAAAATAAAGTAACCGACGAAAAAGATACCCGCACCTGCAGCAAACACGGCATCGGAGAACCAGGGAACCTCGCGCATCGCGAGTTTGGCGAAGCCTACGTTGACCCGGTCAATATAAGCCAAGATGTAGCAGGAGAAGAGGACGGGAATGAGTCGGAAGGCGACCTTTCGGTAGACACAAGAATGAGATGACATCGAAGATAGATCCTAGGTAGGTCCGGATAGGGCGTCTTTCTTAAAATCCAGGATGGGACGGAATTTGTCCCACCTGCTAGTGTAAGGTTTCCGATGATGAATCGAGTTTTTCTCACTGCTACCGAGACGTTGCCCGAGACGGTGGCCACCCATCTTCTCGCAGGGCGAAAGTCGGAAGGGGGGCTTCTGTCCTTCGAGGATACGATGATCCTGACGATGACAGCTCAGACAGGGCGCCGAATCGTGGACCGATTGGCACAAGCAGCCCGCAGAGAGGATGCGATTCTTCTTCCTCCTCGCACGGGGACGCCGGCTGGTTTGACAAAGGGGCAGGATTCCACAGTGGCTACGGCGCTGCAATCGGCCGTCGCTTGGGTGGAGACCGTGTTGGCGGCGGACGATGAACTGGTGCATCAAGCCGGATGGAGGAGAAACGACGCCGGGGGGCGGACCGATCTAGGGCTGGGGCTTTATGGATTGGCCACGGAGACGGCCAAAGCCGGACTGACGATTGCGGCAGCAGCTGGAAAGATCGATGCACTGGAGGAAGGGGAGCGGTGGTCGGCATGGTCGGAGCTGGAGGGACGGTATGAACTGAGGTTGAAGGCTTGTGGCAAGCGTTGTCCGCAGGAGTCGGAGTTGGCACGTGCAAAAGAGCCGGTGTTGCCGGAGGGGATCCGGAAGGTGATCCTCGCTGGGGTGGTGGACGCGTCGCTCTTGGCAGTGACGGCTCTGGGCTCGCTCGGTAAAAAGGGAACGGATGTTGAGATCCTGGTTTGGGCTCCGGGCTTGTCGGAGGCCGAGGCACAGGAGGCTTTTGACGTCCATGGCCGGGCCGAGGTGGACTTCTGGAATAAGAGGGAGATGTTGGTGGGGATCGAGCCGGAGCTCCGGCGGGACGGTTTGGATCTCGCTCAAGGGGTGGTGGAGCATCTGGCGAAACTGTTTTCCAAAAAAAATTCCGGCAAGGCAGCGGTGGTGGCGGACGATGCGGCCCTTGGGCGGGATCTGGCTGCAAAGATCGAGCAGGCGGGCGGGAAGGCCTACCTGGCGGCCGGGCGGCCACTGGAGGAGCAGTCGATGCACAAACTGTTGCGGGATCTTGCGGATGTTTGCCGAGATGGCTCTTTTCGCTCCATGGATGTGCTACTTCACCAGCCGGATTTCTTGCGGTGGATTTTGCAGGAGGTGAAGGTTTCCGGGGATCCAGTGTTCTGCCTGGGTGAATGGTCGAAATCGGGATATGCCACGATGGAGGCGGATCTGGAATCTTCTTTGCGGATGCCGGAAAGAACCGTTTCCGATGCGGTGGTTCCGGTGTTGCGCCGGCTGGCGAAGCTGCGACAGGCCTTGGAAGGAAAGGACTGGCCGGGAGAACTACGGGCGCTGCTTTTGGCGATGTATGGGGAGAGGGAACTGGAGGAGAATCGTGGGGAGGTGGAGGCGGCGAAGTCGATCGACGAGGCGTTGAACGAGGCGGAGTCGGGAACGGGAAGAGAGTTGGGGCTGGCCGGATGGTTGGAATTGCTCGGCTCCCTGGGCGGGGCATGGACGCAGGAGAAGGAGAAGGGTGCGGTGGAGATCGAGGGATGGCTCGATGCGGCGGGGGAGGATGCGGCACTTCTCATTCTGGCGGGGATGAACGAGGGTTTGATGCCGACGGGAACTTCACCGGACGTGATGCTGACGGAGGCGGCCAGACGGATGCTGGGTCTGCCCGACCGGGAATTCCTGCACGCCCGCGATCTGTCTCTCTTGCACGGGATGGAGGCGGGACGAAAGAAGGGCGGGTTGGTGGTGCTGACGGCACAAAACGGCGAGGCGGGAGAACCGTTAAAGCCTTCGCGATTGCTCTTCCGGGTGCCTGATGCGGAGCTGGTTAAGCGGGTAAAAAAACTGGCTGTCGAGTCGGAACCGAAGGAGACGGGTAACGCACGCGAAGCATTTCAGAGGCACAAACTGCGGATCCCGCTCCCGCCGGAGGAAGGCAGAACGGATTTGCTTCACGTGACGGACTTTTCTTCGTTTCTGGCGTGTCCATTAAGGTTCTATCTTGCACGGCGGTTGGGCTGGCGGCCCAGCGAGGAGCCCACACGGGGTCTGGACGGACGGAGGTTCGGGACGTGGATGCACGAGGTTCTCAAGGAGTTCGGGGAGGATTCCACGATGCGGGAGTGTGGTGATGCCGGGAAAATTTACGAGAAGGTGCGGACGGTTTGGGATGCGAAATTTTCCCCCTGGGAGGAGGTCGGGGTGTTGAGGCTGAATCTGGACTTACAGAGGGAGGCGGGACGAGAACGCTTGAAGCGGTTTGCAACGGAGCAGGCGGGGCTGGTGAAACAGGGGTGGAGAATCCGGTCGACGGAAACGGCTCTGGGCGAGGAGCGTGATTTGCCGGGTCGCAACAAAAAGGTGAAATGTTTTTCCGTCGGTTTGGAGGATTTTTGGGTGCAGGGGCGGGCGGACCGGATTGACGAGCATTCGGAGTATGGACTGAGGGTGGTGGATTATAAAACGGGAAGGGAGAAGGAGGCGGCAGCGTACCACTTTGCGGGCGGGCGGCGGGCTACGTATTTACGGTCACCGGAATATGCGCGGTTGGAGCGTTCGGACAAGAAGGGAAAGGTGGGGCCGGCCTGCTGGATCAATCTGCAGTTGCCGCTTTATCTTGAGGGGGTGGCTGGGGGGGGTCGACCTGCGCTAGCGGGATATTTTTATTTGGGGGAGGAGTTGGCGGAGATTGGCTGGAAGCCGCTGATATTGAATGATGTGGAAAGGGAGTCTGCGAGGCGCTGCGCGCGTGAGGTGGCACAGGAGTATCGAACCGACGCGGTGTTGGAATGGATCCGGAAGGGCAAGTGGGAAAGGTTCGCGGTAAAAGCCGATTACGACAATTTCGAGGAACTGGGGCTGAGAAGATTCATTGAGGAAAAATCGATCGAGGTTATTGAGGGGAGCTGGGAGTGAGCGTTCGTTTGTCCCATCTGCGCATCACCGCATCGGCGGGAACGGGGAAGACGTTCCGGCTGACGGACCGGATCGTGGAGTTGCTTCTCTTGGGGGTGGAGCCGCGAAAGATCATAGCTTTGACCTTTACCAGAAAGGCGGCAGGGGAGTTTTTGCGCAAGCTGATGGAGAAGCTGGCGTCCGGCACGGAGAAAGAAGGCGAGGCAGGAAAATTCTTTGAGCGCCGGATGAATTCGGCGAAAGAGTCGGGTCTGGAGGAGTTGGCCAACCACTATGCGGCCAAGATCAGGCGGCCGGAGGCGGAACAGCGGATGGAGTTTCGCAAAGCGTTACGGAAAGTGACGGATGACCTCGACCGCCTGGAGATGGGCACCTTGGATAGTTTTCTCTTCCGGATAGTCCGGGGGTTCGCTCCGGAACTGGGGCTGAACCGGGAGGTGAGGGTGTTGGACGAGGCGGCGGAGGAGAGGGAGGAGTCGGAAGTGTTGGGGGATTTGGCCAAGATGCTGGGATCGGACGCCAAGGTTCGGGAGCAATTGCAGCGAGATCTGATTGGCGGGGAGAAAGGGCTGGCGCCGGCCGATCCGCTCCGCGCGGAGGTTCGAGAGCTTCAGGAGGCCGAGCGGATCTGGTATGAGGAGCCGAGGGCGGTATGGGGCGGGGAGCGGGAGATTTTTCCAAAGGGGCAGCCCGAAGCAGGAAAGGTGCAGGAGCCGGCTTGGACGGAATTACCGGCTGGCTGGGAGGATTTTTCGGATTCGGTTCTGGAAATGGCGAATGCAGGGCCGGGAACAGAGCTGAGCGGAAAGGCCCGTAAACTTTTGGAAAACATCGTGGGCCTTGAAGCGGGCCGGGCTGAGTTTGTCTTTAACCGCAAATCCGGGGTATTGAGCGGGGAGCCTGCGCGGTATGCAGGATCGGTGGCACGCGGGTATGTGCAAAGACTAGTGGCGTGGAGGTTAGGACGAACGCGGCGCTTGGGGGAGTATGCACAGCGGTTGGCGCAAGTCCGGAAGGTGCGGAGGAGTAAGGCGGGGATGCTGCGGTTTGCGGACCTGCCGCAGATTGCGCAAGACGAGGTGGTGCAGGTGGCTGGACTGACCTACCGGCTGGACGGGTGGTTTGACCATTGGCTGCTGGACGAGTTCCAGGATACCAGCCGTTCCCAGTGGGCGGCTTTGAAGCCCCTCGTAGAAGAAATCTGGCAGGACAACGAGGGGCGGCGGACAATTTTTTATGTCGGCGACGTAAAACAGGCGATCTACGGATGGCGCGGTGGTGATGCGGGACTCTTCACCGATATTGCCAAGGGATATGAGGGGCGGCTGAAGGATGAGCAACTGGGACGGTCCTATCGTTCGGGTGAAAAAGTGTTGAAAGCGGTAAGACATGTTTTTCAGCCGGAGGCTTTACAGATTGGGGACATTGACCGGAAGGTTGTGGCAGGATGGAAACAAGGTTGGACCGGGCATGTTTCGGATGAAGAGAATGAAAAAAAAGGACATGTGGAAATTCGCTCAGCGGAAGGTGAGGATATCTGGACGACAGTGGCTCATGTGGTGAAGGAAACACGTGTGCTGGAGAGGGGCGGCACTGTGGGTGTTTTGACAAGAACGAATGATTTGGCGTACGAGGGGGCGGAGCTGCTTTCGCAGGAAGGGTTGAGGGGAACGGTGGAGGGGAAGAGATCGGTGGTGACGGAGGGACCACTGGGACCGGCTTGTTTGTTGGCGGCGAGGTTGATGGTGGATCCGTCCGATCGTCTGGCAGCAGGCGGGTTGAGGGCAGGCATGTTGGCCAAGTCGGTGGCGGGGGGTATCGAACCGTTCGCCTTCCGGTCATTGGCGGATTTCGGTAGTGGAGGTGCGGAGGGGATGGTACGTGGGTGGCTGAGTTCTGTAGATATTTCCTGGGATACGTTTCTGGAGGATTTGGCCGAGGCTGTGGTGCGGGCCGGGCGGGCGTTCGATCGGTCGGGGGGGCGATCGGTGCGGGAGTTTCACCGGTTTTTGGCGGAGTACCAAGACCCTGGGGCGACACTGAGGGGTGCGATCCAATTGATGACTATACACAAGGCGAAGGGGTTGGAGTTTGATCTGACGATCGTGGTGTTGGAGCGGGGATCGGGACGGAGTCTTCGTTTGGATTCCACGAAGGGTCCGCATCTGCGCAGTGGCGAGACCCCGGCAGGTCGTTGGGTTATTGAACTTCCGTCCCAGGAGGTTTGTGATGCGGTTCCGGAGCTGGCGGCAGAGATGGATCGGGTTCGGCAGGAGACGGTGTTGGCCAACCTGTGTTTACATTATGTGGCGATGACGCGGGCACGGCAGGCATTGGTGCTGGTGTTGCCGCCGGTCAAGGAAGCGAAGGGTCGGGTAAAAAAGAAAAGTGAGGAGGAGTCCGATGGCGAAGCGTGAAGGCGTGCAGATCGACTGGCTGTTCCGTCGCGGGCTCGCGGCGCCGCTGGACTATGCGAACCCGGGGTGGGAGCTAGGTCTGGGGGGAGTGGAAAAATCCATGGCCGGAAAAAAACCGGTGATCCAGCTGAAGGCGGAGATGCCCGGCGTGATGCGGGTCCTGCCCTCGGGGCTGGGCAAACACCGGATGACGGGGCGTTCCATTTTTGGGCAGGCGGGGGGGTTGGGGCTGGGCGAAGAAGTGCATCGGTTGTTGGAGCGGGTGGAGTGGGGAGGACTGGATCTGACCTGGAAAAAGGAGGTGAATCCGGAGACTTGGAAACTTGCTGAAGATTTTTGTCAAAGCCAGGCCGGTCGAGAGATTTTTGGTAAGCGGGAAGGTTGCCGAGTATGGCGGGAGAAGGCGCTCGAGGTCTTGGATGAGGGGAATCGAATGGTTGCAGCGGCGGTAGATCGGGCCGTGCTCGAGGAAAAAAAAGGGGGATTGTTGAGAATTTATGATTTTAAAACCGATCAAGTTACTGATGACAAGGAGTGGCTGGAGCGGCACGGACCCCAGTTGAGGAAGTACGCCGAGCTTCTGGGGCCATGGTGGAACAAGCGGGGGGGTGGAGGGGTAAAGGTATGGATCGCGGCCATTCGAAGTCAGAGGCTTATTGAGGTTCCAACCGCCCCTTAGCCCAAAGACATGGTCCCACCCCGAATCGAACGGGGATCCACGGTTTAGGAAACCGTTGCTCTATCCTCTTGAGCTATGGGACCTTACAACGAATTGCAACTTGAGTAGGTTTAAGTCGAATTGAGATTCATATACTCAAAACAATACGAAGCGAGGGAAAAAGTCTGGAATCAGCATATTTTTAGAATTCTCTTGGCGTGTTTCGGAAAATCCAAGCCGACAAGGATGGCGGCCAGTCTTTTTCGGAAAGCTGGACTGGTCTTCCATCCGAGCATCCAGGTCAAAGCATGATCGATTTCCTTGGATTTGGGTTTCATTTCGACCAAATCCTCCAAATGCCTCCGGTATTTGACCGGGTCCATGGCCGCAAAAAGCTTGAGTGCAACTTGGTCGAGGCGATCCAAAAACTGAACCGATAGATAGGGTCCATATCGCACAACGTGGCGGGACGATCTGCTCACCACTCCTTTCGGTAATCCGATTCGTATTAACTCGCTAGCTGAGGCATTAAACCACTCATCATCCAGTCCCAAAGCGATGGCCGTTCGATGAATCGCCTGCTCCAGTCCCTTCGGGAACTTACGAATCTTGGATAATGCATCATCCCTGCCGAGAATTGCCAAGGCATCCACATCCATGGTCGAACGGGAGAGAATCTCCAGCATGCAAAGCGCCGAAGCACCGCCACAAAGTACTCTTATTTCACCGGAATCAAGAAGTGTTAGTTGTCGTCCTAGTTCCGTTAACGCTCGGTGAATTTCCGCTTTGCCGTCGAAGTTCTTTCTCATCGAGCTAGAACGGATTGAGGAGAAAAGGTGCCACCTGGCATCTGAACATGTTTTTCGGTCTTCAAGCCGGTGATTCTTCTTCGAATGGCGGGGTAGCGGGTTGGATCTGGCCAAGACTGGAGCCCGATCGTCCGAAAGAGTTGCGCCTCCCCATCCCACAGGGCCACTGGTCCGGTTCGGCCGGTTCCCTGATACCAAGCTCCGTCCAGAAGTGCCTTGATCGGAATCGTGCCGCCCTCGTCGCGGGGATGCCAACGCAGGAGAATATTCTGTTTGGCTGCGAGTGCCTTGGCGGGTGTTCTGCTTCTGCCTCCTTTGCGACCGGTTCGGGTCGAGGACTCAGCATCAGCGATCATGAGAGCAATCTATACCAAGGGTGTTCGTATGCAAGCCAGTGTTTAAGCTGATGTCTTTTTGAGTCAATTCGCATACCGATTTCAATACTGGGTATGCATAAATGGAGGAGGTATGATTAAAGCCATGCATAAAGTAATGCTCGCCCTCCTGCTGGCGGCTACGCCCTCGATCATAGCCGCACCTTCAACGGCGGCGGTGGCGATTGCAGAGCATACCGACCCCGTAAAGCTGGCCACGCTCAAAGGCGAGGGAGCAGCGAACCCTCGATTGCAGAAATGTGTCTACTGGCTGGCTTGCGCTGAAGAGCAGGGGGAGAAGCCCGAAGTTGTCCTCGATGAATCGGCTAAGCTTAATAAGGCAGCTGGCACACCCTATGCTGGTTTTGTTAGTTGGGGTTTACTGGAAAATCTAAAGATTGCGAAGGAGCTTGGTTTATTGAACCCCGAGGGAATGGCTGAATTGAAGCGGGGAAAGTCAGCCACGATCACCAAGGGGCAGTATGCTGGGCAGGAAGCTGAAGCTGGCCTCGTGATCCCTAAGGCGGTTTGTCCCGAACTGCAAAACCAAGTGATGAACCTGGAATTGCTCCCTGCATCTCTCAACCGATCCCCGAGCGACAAGGTAACGGATCGGGCGAAGGTCTTTGCTAAGGAGCTTTATGATGCGAAATTGCTTTCGGACAAGGGGTGGACAAAGGTTCAGGGTTTAAGTTCCGGCGGCCCGATCAACTAAATCACGTAAAAACCCCTTCTGGCGGATGGGGTTAGGGAAGTAGGAAATTAATCAGATTTTTCAGTTTGCAACGAAAGATCGAATTTCTGAAATTGGGTAGTGCAAAGGTAAACTATTGGATTAAAGGGCAATCTGTATATATATATCCCAAAGGTGATAAAAGGTATCTCGAAAGCCTTCCCTTAATTATTTGAAAATACATATTTCTGCGCTTACTTAATAGAAGTGGCTATTAAGAGTAAAAGCATCAAGGTCACCCTCAGAATATGTGTAATGTTCTATTTCTATGGGAATGGCTTTAACTCATTTGCACAAACTGGCGCAATTGACCCCAGCTTTTCAGCTGGTGAAGTCCTCATTGGGTCAAGTCCGGGCAAAATATATGCTCTCACAACTGATTCGTCTGGAGCAGTCCTGATTGCAGGTGATTTTACCTCAATTGGGGGAACGAATCGGGGCATGATAGCAAAACTTGATTCATCAGGAAAACTGATGACTTCGTTCGGAACGGGAACGGGGGCAAATGGACCAATTAGGGCTATGGTTGTCCAAACAGATGGAAAAATTCTGGTTGGCGGGGAATTTACGAGCATTAACGGTACAGCACGAAACAGAATCGCAAGGTTGAACAGTGACGGATCATTGGATACGACATTCAACCCTGGTTCTGGTGCTAATGGGACGGTATTCGCAATCGCCACCACATCGTATCCTTTTTCTAACAATGGAATAATAATCGGTGGTGACTTCACTTCTTATAATGGAACAAACAGAGGAAGAGTTGCCCTCCTGTCCACAAGTGGGAGCCTGAATACTAGTTATCTTAATTCATCGGGTGCAAACGGGACTGTCTATACAATTGCCGCACCATCAAACTCTTATTCTTATTTCTCGAGCTCGGGATTGTATTTCGGCGGGGCATTTACGACTTTCAACGGTCAAACTCGTAAGCGTATTGCCAAACTCGATAGTAACTTCAGTCTTGATTACAACTTTAACCTCAGTTCGGGACCAAATGGGCCTGTGTATTGCATATCATTCATCCAAAACGGATTTGGGACTTCCTCGCTGCTTGTTGGGGGTGAATTCACTGAATTCAATGGTTATATTCGGGGAAATCTAGCGCTACTAAGTTCGTCTTACTCCTTTTCGTCCGCTTCTAACCTAGATCAATTCTTCGACGTATGGGCTGATGGAGCCGTCAGGACAATTACAAACACAAGCCAATATTACTCAAGTACGCAAAACATATACATCGGAGGTGACTTTCAGATGGTTAACGGTGCCTCGAGGAAGCGAATCGCAAAAATTGTGACAAGCTCATATAATGGCTACCCAGCATCGGGATTGCAGGGAAATATCGATGCAACCTTCAATCCGGATCCAGGCATAAATGCTAGGGTTTCCGCAGTTGCTTACTTATCAGACAGTAGAATGTTGGTGGGTGGTGAGTTTTCTGCGATCCAATCTGTGGCCACCCCGCCCATAGCAAGGCTTGTAGGAACATATGGTATTAATATCCCCACGGCCCCTACGACTATCTCTGCTCAGCCGGCCAGTTCCACGCAGGTTATCGTGACGTTTTCTGGATCAAGTTATGCCAGCTCCTATCAAATTGAGCGAAGTGTAAACCAAAGCACTTGGACTCAGGTAGGTAACTCCTCCTCCCCATATTTCGATCAAGGGTTGACGCCTAGTACGACGTATTACTATCGAACTCGCGGGATCAACTATAATGGGAGTGGGGCTTATTCGTCAGTTGTATCATGCGCTACAGATGGAAATGTTTGGTATGGCCCGGGGTCATTAGATCCTAATATATCAACTAATTTCTCTATAAACGGAGCTGTGAATGACTTTGCAGTGCAAAGCGACGGGAAAATCGTCATTGTGGGTGAATTTACGCAAGTTAACTCAGTAAGTAAAAATAGGATCGCGCGTCTTAACTCGGATTGGACGTTGGATACTGCATTTGCCACGGGCACCGGAGCTGATAGTTCGATCTATTCGGTAGCCTTGCAGTCGGACAATAAAGTAATCATATCGGGTTACTTCTCGAACATTCATGGCATATCAACAAAATACATTGCCCGGCTTAATGCGGATGGATCTTTGGACGGATCCTTTAATCCTGGCCTTGGTCCTGACTCATACGCCCGAGTCATTACTATTCAATCAGACGGGAAAATTATAATTGGTGGGGACTTTGGTAGCTACAATGGCATGAGTCAGGAGTATCTCGCGCGCCTTAACCAAGACGGGTCACTTGATCTTGCATTCAGGACTACACCAAACTCTTCAGTCTACGATATTAAGATAATAGGAAACGGAAAAATAATGATTGCTGGAGACTTCTCGACAATTAACGGCATCACAAAAAGTGGCGTTGCTCTCTTAAATTCAGATGGAGCGATTGATGCAACCTACAATACGGGGAGTGGAAGTTGGGGTGTTCGTGTGATTGCAATTCAATCAGACGGGAAAAGTATAATCGGGGGTAGTTTCACGACATTTAGTGGTCTCACTCGGAATAGAGTCGCTCGACTCAACGCGGACGGTTCCGTTGACACTGCCTTTGATCCAGGAAAAGGTCCGGATGGAACGGTTAACTCGCTGTCTATAGACCAAAACGGTTGGGTAGTAATAGGTGGTGACTTTACTTCAGTTCAGGATACCTACTGCTTCCGAATAGGTCGTCTTGATCCAACTGGAACAATTGACCCTACGTTTAAGACTGGACTAGGCGCTAATCGATCCGTTGAAAAAAGTATCAGCATAGGGAGTTCGGTTATCATCTGTGGAAGTTTTTCAACCTTTGGTGGAGCGGCAAAGTCATATCTGCTCAAACTGATAGGTGGTAGTAATAATATTGAGCCATTTATCTATACGCCACAAAACCTTCCGGATGGCATCGCGGGAACTTACTACAGGCTGACTTTATGTGCTGCAGGTGGGAGGCCGCCATACAGCTGGGCGGTATCGTCTGGGGCATTGCCACTCGGAATGTCGATTACCGTTGATGGGGTGCTTTTGGGAGACCCAGAGCCAGTGGTTGGCTATCCCATACAAATCAAAGTCACCGATGCCGACGGGAGACAGGTGCAGAAAGAGTTCACATTCAATAACCCAGATGTCCCCCCTGGACTTGAAATTATCGAGGCAACGTACGGTGCCAATGGTTCAACGGTAAATGTGGCGTCAACCTTATCATCCCTGATTGCCAACCAGGCGCTAAGCATGAATGTAAGTAATGCCAACCTTGGGGGAGACCCGGCATTCGGATCAGTAAAAACTCTCTCAGTAAAGTATTCGACGCCAAGTGGACTTTACTTGATCACTGTGCAGGAGGGATCAAATTTGGTTATTCCTTCTTTTTCCGCCCAACGCCTTCCGCAAAACTCAGACGAATGGAGAAAAAGTCATTTATCCTCAGCTTATATGTCTCGCATGCTTGTTGGCGACAGCTGGATCTGGATTCCTGGTTCTATTTTAAGTGATGTTACCTACAAGTGGTGGTATGAATATGACCAAGATGGTGATGGGCTCACCCTCATGCAAGAAAGCGCGTTCGGAGGCGATCCTTTTGTTAACGACGCTCAAACACAAGGTCCATCGGGAAGCTATGACGGGGGTAATTTTACTTATACCTTTATGTGTGATGCTTATCGGAGCGATATTACCTATGTGGTTCAATCCTCTGAGGATCTTGTTCAATGGGTCGATATTGCCCAAAGCGTTGCTGGTGCCGAAACACAGGCTATTAACGGAATGAGTGAAGTAACCGACTCAGGCTCAGGGCTAAGAGAAGTCAGAGTAAAAGACATCACTTCTAGAACGAATAATTCTCGAAGATTTATGCGGCTCAAACTCATTGGTCCCGAATTCCCCAACCAGGGTTAACACACATTTAAGAGGGCCGACTAAAATCTTATATTTTATCGGGTTAGGACGAATTGGATTTGTGCTTCGCAGAGGAATTCAAATCCCGGCGACCAGATAAATTTCCGAAGGAAAATTGAGGGGCGCCAATCTAATACAGCCGGAGGCGAAAACAGATTGGCCTAGGGGTGGGTGTGCGGGGGCCAATATCCCGGCGGCCCGAACAACTAAATAGCGTATAAATCCCGTCTGGCCGATATGTTAGTGAAGTAGGGAATTCACCCGGTTTTTCAGTTCGCAACGGAAGAGCGGAGTAATGAAATTGGGTAGTGGCTAAAGGAACTATTGGGTAGGGGAATCAGGATTGCGCGGCGTTACCAAACCAATCACGAGTCCGGTTGCAAACAGTGCAGACCGATAGCATCACCGGAACTTCCACGAGAACACCCACCACAGTTGCAAGGGCTGCTCCGGAAGAAGGACCGAAGAGCGTGATGGCTACGGCTACCGCCAGTTCAAAGAAGTTACTTGCCCCAATGAGGGCGCCCGGCGCGGCCACGTTGTGAGGGACCTTCAGCCAACGCATGACAAGGTAGGTCAGGCTGGAATTGAAATAGACCTGTATGATAATGGGTACAGCCAGCAGTAGGACTGCAAACCAACGTTGGGTCAGATTCTGAGCCTGAAACGCGAAAATGAGCACCAACGTCATCAGTAAAGCGGCGATGGTAATCGGCTGAAACTTCGGAAGAAAAGCCTCTTCAAACCATTTTTTGCCACGAGCTTTTAGTAACAAGGAACGAGTCAGATAACCCGCAGCCAAAGGAATCACGATAAACACCACGACAGAAGTAATCAGAACGCTGGACGGTACGACCACATTGGCCACCCCGCAAAGAATCATCACAATGGGGGCAAAGGCCACCAGCATGATGAGGTCGTTTACCGCAACCTGCACCAGTGTGTAAACAGGGTCCCCATCCGTGAGATAAGACCAGACGAATACCATCGCTGTGCAGGGAGCTGCTGCAAGGATGATCAATCCTGCAGTGTAATCTTTGGCAGCTTCTGGGGTGATCCATGTGGAGAAAAGGTGCTGGATGAAGACCCAGGCTAGAAAAGCCATGCTGAGGGGTTTGATGATCCAATTCACAAACAAAGTGATCAGGAGTCCTTTTGGCTTTCTGGCAACACCTCCTATGGAGCTGAAATCTACTTTCAGCATCATTGGGTAGATCATCGCCCATATTAGAATGGCGATCGGAATATTGACATGGGAATCACGAGCGAACTCCAGACGGCTGACCATGGAAACCGTATCCGGAGCAATCGTTCCAATCAGAACCCCAACGACCATGCAGAGGAACACCCAAATCGTCAGGTAACGCTCAAAGAATCCGATTCTCTTGGTTGAGGTCATTCGAATTATCCTAGTCTTAATTTATGCTTCAATCCGGCGGCGTAGGCTTCAAAGACCAATCGGATCTGATCTCGAACACGTCGGAACTCATTCAGAACAGTTTCCTCCGACCCAACGGCATGAGCAGGATCATCAAAGCCCCAGTGGTGGCGGTTCATCTGACCGGGAAAAGTGGGGCAAGCCTGGTCGGCATTGCCGCAGACAGTGATAACCGTATCGACGGGAGAGTTCAGGAATTCATTTAGGTGTTTGGATCGGTGGCCAGAGATGTCGATGCCGATCTCTTTCATTACCGTGATGGCCTTGGGATGAACGAAGCCAACTGGTTTTGAGCCAGCGCTCGACACTTCAATCAAGCCAGCAGAAGCCTGACGAAGAATGCCTTCTGCAAGATGACTGCGGCAGGAATTTCCAGTACAAAGAACGAGCACGAGCGGTTTCGTTATCATTTCTTATTTATTTTAAAGAGATTAGCTTTGGAAACAACAAGTTAGGAACAAGGAGGGTGGGAAATCAGATAAGATTGGGGTAGTCGTGTAGGCTTTTGGGCAACGAGCTTCCTAGGTTCTCTACCGACATCAAAAAAAGATGAGTGTTGTTGGATTGATCTAGAAAACTATTTATGAAGCAATTTTCCAAAGCATCAAAAACAAGCATTCTGCAAAGCGTTACCAGGTAATAATATAAGAAGCTGTGCAGTATTTCTTCAGGCTCTTGATAAAATCTAAAACAGTGCTTAAATGAAATTTATGAAGTTACGTATAAATGGATTTTTTAAAGTATTCAGCGCCCTGATAGTCGTCACGACAGGAAGTATGATTCAGGCAGCGACTTTGGTGACAAATCTCGACCAAAATAAAGCGGAGCAGATCACGTTAACATCGAGTTTGGAATACACTCAGGCTTTTACTACTGGCAGTAGCGGAGCCACTTTACAGGAGCTGACGTTCATAGGTGGTAGTGGTTTTTTAAGGACAAATATTGAGTATCTAAACGTAAAACTTTTTGAAGGCAACGGAAGCTACATGGGAACCTTCACCAATCCGGCGAATGTGGCAGGGATGTTTTCCAATCAGATTATTACTTTCTCAGGAAATTTTTCACTGAATTCAAACTCAATATATTCGATTGGCATTACCGTTGATTCTGGTGCTGATTCGTACGGTGCAGGATATTTGAACTACACATCTTCTTTGAATCAGAACGGGTTGGCTGGATGGGGAATCAGTAACAATTTTCTCACTTGGACAGTGGGTGACACCACGGCTCCCCAAGATACCGCGGGAGCTCTCAGTATGTCTTTGTCGGGCGTTGTTCCCGAACCCTCTTCTCTTTCTCTTCTCGTCTTCGGTTTAAGTGGGATGGCCGTGCTCCGTCGACGCCGGGTGGGATAGTGGATCTTTTGTTTTAATAAAAAGGGCGGATAAAATCAGATAAGATTGGGGTAGTCGGTATAGCCCTTGGGGCCGGACGCGTAGAAGGTTGCCTCGTCAGGAGGATTGAGAGGGGCGTTCTTGCGGAGTCGTTCTGGAAGATCTGGATTGGCCAAGAAGGGGACGCCATAGCAGATCGCATCGGCCCAGCCTTCGGTAATCGCCTGTTCGCCAGATGAACGATCAAAACCACCAGCCGTGATCACATGTCCTTTAAAAAACTTCCGCAGCTCCTTGGGCCCAACACCTTCCTTAGCCCCGTGTCGGATATCCTGGGCAGTGACGCGGGTGATGTGGGCATAGAGTAGCCGGAGTTTGCTGAGTTCTTTCAGGAGATGACTGAAAGTTTCCATCGGGTTCTCGTCATGCATGTCATTGAAGACGCCCGAAGGGGAAAGACGAATTCCAACCCGGTCGGCTCCCCATACCTGAATGACTGCTTGGCCAATTTCGATGGATAGACGGCAACGGTTGGCCACGGAGCCGCCATAAGAGTCGGCGCGATGGTTGGTACCGCTGCGTAGGAACTGGTCGAGTAGATACCCGTTGGCGTTATGAATTTCTACTCCGTCGAAGCCAGCCTCCTTCGCGAGTTTCGCCCCGTGGACATATTCGGCCACGATTCCGGGAATTTCGGAGACTTCGAGTGCACGGGGGGTGACGTAATCGACCATCTCTTTTCCATTAAAGACCTGTCCTTTGGGCCGGATGGCAGAGGGGGCAACTGGGAGAGCGCTGTCGGGTTGAAAGGATGGATGGGAGATGCGACCGACGTGCCAAAGCTGGAGAAAAATACGACCCCCGGCGGAATGAACGGCTTGGACAACTTTATTCCATCCGGCGACCTGTTCAGGGGTGTGGATGCCGGGAGTATTGGGGTAGCCGTAGCCGAATGGGGAGACTGAGGTCGCTTCGCCGATGATCAGTCCGGCAGAGGCTCGTTGGTGATAGTACTCGGCATTCAGTTCGTTAGGGACGTTGCCTGCCGAGGCTCGGCACCGAGTGAGGGGAGCCATCAAAACCCGATGGGGGAGGTGAAGGGGCCCGAGCTGAAGGGGAGCGAAAAGTGGGGACATGATGGAAGAGCTAAAAGTCGTCGGTTGTAAAAACCTGTAACTTTAACGAACCCTGAGGTCGCGAATCAGGAGTTGAGATCGAAGCGGTCCAGATTCATCACCTTGCTCCACGCAGCGGCGAAATCCTCCACGAACTTCTCTTTCGCATCGTCCTGAGCATAGACCTCGGCGAGGGCACGTAGCTCTGAGTTCGAGCCAAAGACGAGATCCACTCGGGTGCCGGTCCATTTGACCTTGCCCGTTTTGCGGTCGTGACCTTCATAGAGGCCGCCGACGGCAGAAGGTTTCCATTCGATATCCATATCGGTGAGATGGACAAAGAAGTCGTTTGTCAGAATTCCGGGTTTATCGGTGAACACACCGTGCTTGGTGTGGCCGAAGTTGGTGTCGAGAACGCGCATTCCTCCGATCAGGGCGGTCATTTCGGGTGCGGTCAGCTTCATCAACTGGGCACGGTCGACGAGCAACTCTTCCGCTGGGCCTTTGAGTCCTTGGCGGGTGTAGTTGCGGAAGCCGTCGGCCAGCGGTTCGAGCAGGGAGAACGAGGCAACATCGGTCTGTTCCTGAGTGGCGTCGGTCCGACCTGGGGAGAACGGGACTTTGATGTTGTGACCGGCTTTCTTGGCGGCCTCTTCCACGGCGGCGCATCCTGCGAGGACGATCAGATCCGCGGTGGAGACTTTCATTCCACCGGGGGCAGAGGCATTAAACTCGGCTCGGATGGGTTCGATTTTTTGAAAGGCTTGGCAAAGTTCTCTGGGTTCATTGACCTCCCATGCGTTCTGAGGTGCCAGACGAAGACGGGCCCCATTGGCTCCGCCACGGATATCGGAACCGCGGAAGGTGGAGGCCGAAGCCCAAGCCGCCTTAACCCACTGGGTGAGGGGAAGACCGGAGGCGAGGATCTTGGTTTTGAGGGCGGTAATTTCCTTTTCGCCGATCAGCTTATGGTCGACGGCGGGAACGGGGTCCTGCCAGATCAGAACTTCTTTTGGAACTTCCGAGCCGAGGTAGCGGCAGCGGGGGCCCATGTCGCGGTGGGTCAGTTTGAACCAAGCGCGGGCAAACGAATCGGCGAACAGGTCGGGATTTTTATGATACCGCTGGGAGATGGGAGCGTAGATCGGGTCCATGCGGAGAGCCAAGTCGGCGGTGGTCATCATTGGGCGATTTTTTTTCGAAGGATCGTGGGCATCGGGAATCATATCTTTTTCCTGAACGTCCTTGGCCAGCCACTGCCATGCCCCGGCTGGGCTTTTTACCAGCTCCCATTCGTAGCCGAGGAGAGTGTTGAAGTAGCCCATGTCCCATTTCGTGGGGTTAGGTTTCCAAGCGCCTTCAATTCCGCTGCTGGTGGTATCGACGCCAACACCCGTGCGAAGTTTGTTTTTCCAGCCTAGACCCATTTCTTCCATGGGGGCGCCTTCGGGTTCGCGACCGACGAGTTTGGGGTCGCCCGCTCCGTGACATTTTCCAAAGGTGTGGCCACCTGCAACGAGAGCCACTGTCTCCTCGTCGTTCATTGCCATGCGGGCAAAGGTTTCGCGGATGTCTCGTGCAGACCCTAGGGGATCGGGTTTTCCGTTCGGGCCTTCCGGGTTCACATAGATCAGTCCCATCTGGACTGCGCCGAGGGGCTGTTCTAATTCCCGATCGCCGGTGTAGCGCTTGTCGCCCAGCCATTCGGTTTCGGAGCCCCAGTAGATATCGTCTTCCGGTTCCCAGATGTCTTCGCGACCTCCGCCAAAGCCGAAGGTTTTGAAGCCCATCGATTCAAGGGCGGCATTACCTGCGAGGATGAAGAGATCGGCCCAGGAGAGTTGGTTGCCGTACTTCTTTTTAATGGGCCAGAGTAGGCGGCGCGCTTTATCAAGGTTGATATTATCGGGCCAGCTGTTGATCGGGGCGAAGCGTTGGTTGCCAGTTCCGGCGCCTCCGCGACCATCGTAGGTGCGATAGGTGCCGGCACTGTGCCAAGCCATCCGGATGAAGAAGGGGCCGTAGTGTCCCCAATCAGCGGGCCACCAGGATTGGGAGTCGGTCATGAGGGTAACGAGATCTTTTTTAACTTTGGGGAGATCCAGTTTCTTGAACTCTTGGGCATAGTTAAAGTTCTTCCCCATGGGATTGGTCTTCTCAGAGTGTAGGGCGAGAATCTTTAAATTGAGGCGATTGGGCCACCAGGAGTCGTTCGATGGGGCGACGGGTTCGGTGCGGGCTCCGGTGCTACCGAGGAAAGGACATTTGGATGAGGTGGACATAGTGATTTTTCCTGTTTCCCTTGGTTAAGGAGATAAAATTGTAATGCCTCTGTATTAAGGGAGTCGAATCAAATCAAAATTCTGATGGAAGGATTTTATGCGGCGTATGTTTTATAGATACGGTTGATGGTCTTTTTCGACAGCGGTTGGCTTTCGGTCTCAGGAATCATGACCTCGAGATAGCAGGCGCCCCGATGGTTACGGGCTTCCTCCAGAGCGGATTCGAGTTCTCCGACCGTTTCGATCCGGGTGCAGAACCAGTCGCGGCAACCCATGGCAGCGGGCAAGGTGTGATAGTTCCAACCGGCTAGATCATCATAAACGTGGCCGCGTTCGCTGAGAACATCCTCCACCCCGTAGATACCGTTGTTAAGGACGATGAGGATGGGGTTGATGCCGTAGCGGCCCATGACGCCGATTTCGTTGGCAGTGAGTTGGTGGGCACCATCGCCACTGACCATAATGGTACGGCGCTTCGGCTCAGCCAGGGCCACACCGAGGGTGGTGGGAGTGGCCCAACCAATCGAGGCCCAGAGAATCTGGCCTTCGTAGGAAACGCCCTTGGGCAAAAGAAGTGAGGCGCAGGGAAACATGCAGCTACCGCCCTCCACGACCAGGTTGTCTCCCTCGCGGAGAAAGCGCTGAAGGCGCGGGTACAAGGCGGCTGAGGAGATGTGGTCGTGGGAGTGGCCGACCAAGGGCAAAAGTTTCGGGGCGGGATGCTTAGCCCTTTTCACGCGCGGGGCGGATCGGGCCAGTTCGGCAAGGACGTCCGGTAGCATGCAGGAGGTGAAATATTGTTCCCCGACCTTGACGTAGTCGGGTCCGATGACGACCTTCCGGGCTGGGTTCAGAAAGGCGCTCCAGGACCCTACGTTGAAATCCTCCTCCAGAACTTCTCCAAGGCACAGGATGAGATCGGCAGAGAGAGCGGCCTTGCCAGCGGAGGCAGGAGCGGAGTCTTTTCCGGCGAAGAGGCCGAGATAGTTTGGATGGGATTCATCTACCACACCCTTGTCCATGCTGGTGAGGGTGAAAGGGAGACCGGTGCGTTTGAGTAGAGAAAGGAGTTGGGGTTGGGCGTGATATCGCTTCACCTGGAAAGAGGGCATGGCGATCGGACGTTTGGCTTTTTTTAGCCTGGCAAGGATGGCGCAGACGGCGGCTTTCACCTCGAGGGGGTTACTTTTCCCACGAAAGACGTGAGGCAAACGTTTTCCCTTCACTGGGATTCCCTGGACCGGCATGACGGCGTAATCCTCGGGAATTTGGATGTAAGCGGGTTGGCTCAGGCGGAAGGCCTCATGGATGACCCGCTCCATTTCGGTGATCACGTTGTCAGGGGTGATTTTGGCGCTGACCCCGCAGCAGGCTGCGGAGATGTCGAAGAAGTTTCCGTAGACGCCGTCCCCCAAGGTATGGTGGGTGATGAGGCCCGCCCGCTGGATTCGGGTGGAGGGAGCGCCCACCACGTGGAAGATGGGAACACGGTGTGACTTGGCACCCATCACGCCATTCACGGCGCTGAGTTCACCCACCGCGTAGGTGGTGGTGAGGAGAGCGGCCCCACGGCGGCGAGCGTAGCCGTCGGCGGCATAAGCGGCGTTGAGCTCATTGGCGCAGACAACCCACTTTATACTGGATGAGAACTCGATGGCGTCATCAATAGGGAAGGAGTAGTCGCCGGGAACTCCAAAGGCGCGGTCGATGCCGAGATCGGCGAGGCGGCGAATGACATATTCAACAACGGAAAGATTTTTAGACATTCTAAAATTCTGCCGATTGCAAGTGAGCGGGGCAACTTTTCGTTCGTTATCACCGGGGGGCGGTTTGGGCGGGGGGTAGTCAGGATTGAGGCTGGAAGAAAAAGGCTCTTTCGCTACGATGAGAAGTTCATGATCGGCTGGGTTTTAAAGAAAATCTTGGGGACGCAGAACCAGCGGGAGGTTCGGCGTCTGACTCCTTTGGTCGGGGAGATCAACCGCCATGAGGAAGCTCTGCGAGCGTTATCGTTTGATGAGCTCCGAGGGAAAACAGTGGCGTTTCGAGATCGTTTGGCAAAAGGAGAGTCCTTGGACCAGCTGTTACCTGAGGCGTTCGCGGTAGTGAAGAACTGCTGCCGGCGTTTCACCGAAGAAAAGAGACGGATTCGGGTTCGCGGGCAGGAGATTTTGTGGGAGATGATTCCCTTCGATGTTCAGCTGATCGGCGGAATGGTTCTGCATTCGGGGCGGATTGCGGAGATGGCGACGGGGGAAGGCAAAACGTTGGTGGCCACGTTACCGACTTATCTTAATGCACTTTCGGGCAAGGGAGTGCACATCGTGACCGTAAACGATTATCTGGCGGCTCGGGATGCGGACTGGATGGGGGAGGTTTATCGGGAGTTGGGGTTAACGGTAGGATGTCTTCAGCACGGGCAGACGCAGTCGGAACGGCGGGCTCAGTACGCGTGTGATATCACGTATGGGACGAGTTCGGAGTTTGGTTTTGATTATTTGCGGGACAACGGGATGGCGACCACGCCAGAAGATCAGGTTCAGCGGGGGCACTTTTATTCGATCATCGACGAGGTGGACAGCATCCTGATCGACGAGGCGAGGACGCCGCTGATTATTTCGGGCCCGGTCACGGTTTCGACGCACCAGTTTGATAAGTACAAGTCGATCATTGAGGGGTTGGTGCGTAAGCAGAATACCTTGTGCACGGATTGGGCGAATCAGGCGAAGGAGAGGATTGAGAAGGGGGATCTGCAGGGAGCGGGGAGGTTGTTGTACAAGGTGAAGCTGGGGTCGCCGCGAAATAAACTACTTTTAAAGTTTCAGGAGGATCCAGGGACTAGGCGAGCGGTAGACGATGCGGAGCTGGAGATGTATCAGGACACAAGGCGAACCGAGTTATACAAGACGAAGGAGGAGATGTACTTCTCGATCGACGAGAGGAATAGTGAGGCAGACTTGTCGCAGATGGGGCGAACGTTTCTTAACCCCAATGATCCAAACTTTTTCTCTGTACCGGATCTGATCACGACCAATCACGATATTGATTCGAACGCGGGGCTTTCTGCAGAGGAGAAGCTAAAGGCAAAGGCAGGGGCACAGGCAGATTATGAGGAGGCGAGTCAGAGGATTCACAACATTAGTCAGCTTTTGCGGGCGTACTGTGTCTTTGAGAAGGATGTGCACTATGTGGTTCAGGAGAACAAGGTGGTCATTGTGGATGAGTACACGGGGCGTTTGATGCCGGGGCGTCGCTGGAGCGATGGATTACATCAGGCAGTGGAGGCAAGAGAGGGTGTGCAGATCGATCGGGAGACTCAGACATTGGCGACGATCACCATCCAGAACTATTTCCGTCTGTACGAAAAGTTGGCCGGGATGACGGGAACGGCCGAGACGGAGGCGAATGAGTTTAAAGATATTTACCGGCTGGGCGTGGTGGTGATTCCGACGAATCGGGACTGTATCCGGAAGGATGCGGACGATCTGATCTTCAAAACTCGGCGCGAGAAGCTGAGTGCTTTGATTGAGGAGATCAAAAAGCGAAATGCAGCGGGTCAACCGATGTTGGTGGGAACGGCTTCAGTGGAGTCCTCCGAGATCATTAGTCGGATGCTGAGGCGGGAGAATATTCCCCACAGCGTGTTGAATGCGAAGCAGCATCAGTTGGAGGCGGAAATTGTGGCGCGAGCGGGGGAGCGTGGGGCGGTGATGATTGCGACGAACATGGCGGGAAGAGGGACGGACATTAAGCTTTCACCGGGTGTGGCGGATTTGGGCGGGTTGCATGTGGTGGGGACGGAGCGGCATGAGTCGAGGCGGATTGATCGTCAGCTGCGGGGCCGTTGTGCTCGGCAGGGTGATCCAGGGTCGAGCCAATTCTTTATTTCTTTTGAAGATGATTTGATGAGGAACTTCGGGGATTCGAGAAAGATTGCGGGTTTGATGACGAAGTTGGGGATGGAGGAGAACGAGGGATTACAGCATCCGTGGCTGAATCGGTCGGTGGAGACGGCTCAAAAGCGGGTGGAGGGAAGAAACTATCAGGTTCGAAAGCACACCTTGCAGTATGACGATGTGATGAATCAGCAGAGGACGGTCATTTATGCCTGGCGTTCCGACATGTTGAATTCGACTGATCCGCGGCCTGAGGTTTTTGAGACGGTAGATGAGAGAATTACATCGGAGGTGGAGGCGAGGGCAGGGACGGATCCTGTGGATCTGGATGGGTTAGTGCACTGGGCGAATTCGGCTATGCCTGTGGGTTTGCAAAAGGAGGATTTTCAGAAAGCGGGTGGGAAAGAGGAGTGGGCGAAGCTTTTAAAGACGAAGGTGAGAGAGGCGTATGAGGTGAAGGTGAAGTTTGAGAATCCTGAGGCGGTGAAGGCGTTGGAGAGATTTGTGGTTCTGGGGGCAATCGACCGGCTTTGGCAGGAGCATTTGTATGCAATGGATGGGTTGCGGACTTCGATTAATTTGCGGGCGTATGGACAGAAGGATCCGTTGATTGAGTATAAAAATGAGGCGTATGGGATGTTTGGGGAGCTGATGGGTCGGATCAAAGAGGAGGTGGTGCACAATCTATTCCGATCGGCTTCTAGTTTGTCGGCTTTTGAAAGCTTTCTCTCAGCGTTGCCTCAGAGGGCGGGTCGGGGTGAGTTACCAACGCAGGCACAAGCGACGGAGGGTTCAATGAGTATGCAGGCGGAGGGTGGGAGCACGATGGCGGAGGAGGTGTTAGCGCCGATGAAGAGGCAGGGGCCGAAGTTGGGAAGGAACGATCCTTGCCCGTTGGATTCAACCAAGAAGTTTAAGAACTGTTGTGGGGCTACGGGTGCGAAAGGGTGTTTGAGGGTTTCATCATAAAGATAAGGAGGATGGAGCTAGGTGGGATGGACAGGGTTTGGAAGGGGTTTAATTTAAGAAGATGAAGTCGACTTTTTTAGGTGGTTTGTTGGGAGGTATAGGGCCTATGGCTGCTTCGGTTGGGGTGGCGTTGGTGGTGGGTTTCGGGGTGGGAAGAGTCTCCGCCCCATCCAGGCCTACAGGTTCGGAGGACGTTGAGGCCAAGAAATTGGCGCAAGGAGTGGAGGAGAGTGAGGAGCCTAAGTGGCAGTCGGTTGGGGGGTCTGACAGGCCGGAACTGATCTCAGATTTAGCAGGTGCCGCGGCGATTGGCTCGCTGAAAGAGCGGGCTCGTGCGCTGGATGATATTTTAGCCAAGGCAGGTTTGGAGGATGTAAAAAAAGCTTTAGCGTGGGCTAACGCATTGCCGGATGGGCCGATGAAGAAGTCGGCATTGGCAAAAATTATGGAGCGTTGGGGGCAGTTAGACGGGCCGGGGGCAGTGGCTTATGCGACTGAATTATACGCTGAGACAGGAAATGCGAGTTTGATTCGAGAAGCACTTAAAGGATGGGCAACCAAAGATCCCAAGTCGGCTTTCCAGCAGGCCTCTCAACTCGGTTTGGCCAAAGGGCTGCAAAGAGATATTCGCAACGATCTTTTGGAGCAGTGGGCTAGCCAAAATCCAAATGATGCGGCTGGATATGCTTTGGCCAACAGGAATCCCGACAACTGGGGAGGCATAGTAGGAACGGTGGCGGAGCGTTGGGCCAAACAGGATCCTAAAGCGGCGGTCACGTGGGCTGCGTCGTTGACATCCGGAAAAGACAAAAAAAGTGCGATCTATGAAGCTATTTCGAGTTGGGCGGATGAAGATGTAAATGCGGCGGCCAATTATATTACGGCCCAACCTGCTGGGGAAGGACGTGATACGATGGCCGGAACACTCGCCCGTCATCTTGGGCAAGAGAACCCTGAAGCCGGAGTCAAGTGGGCTGCGATGGTAGGGGACCCTGCTGCACAGGAGAGGGCGGTGGCAGGTGCTTTGATTGATTTGTACCGAAAAGATGAGGCGCAAGCCCGAAAGATTCTGCAAACCTCCTCAATTTCTACCCAAGTTCAGCAGGCTGCGTTGGTCCGAATGACGAATAAAAGTCCGTGGTGGAGGTGATTTCTTTTACCTGTAGAACGATTTACTTAATGGGGTTTTGGTTATTTACTGTGTGCGATTTGGATTCCAAAATCCGTTTTCTTTTTCTGGCCCAACCCAGCCAATTAAATTTTCTGTATTATCGCCGCCATAATAATTTGGACCACCGAGGCGGGATGGTTTTTCAGCAGTGACGTGTCCATCGCACCAAGCAATCAAAGCACGCCCATTCGCTCGAAAATGGAGGCTGGGTTGAAGATCAAAAGAGGGGGTTCCATCTGCCATGGGCGCGAAATAAGGCTCAGCAAAGGGGTACTCTTGCAGACCTCCCGATCGGGCAAAGGCAGTAGTTGCAAACATGAGGGTGGAGGAAAGATTGGGAACGTTCGCCGGTCGGGCAGGAAGGAAGCTTTCTCCTGGAGTGCCTCCGATGTAAGTCGCATTGTAACCATAGCCGCCGCTCCCTTGCTCAAATGAGGCTCCCTTGAGGGCATGAGTCGGTAAAAGTGGGCAGATCGAAATGGTGCGACTTTTGCCTAAGTACGGCGAAAGGTAGCCTTGGGTAGGGTCATAGGATCCTCCGCTGCGGCCAACACGTTTCCCATGCCACCGCGTTTGGTTGGCCCGATCGCTTGCAGGTGCGAAGGTTCCATTATCGGAAAGGTAGGAAAGGTTAGCGGTAGCGAGCTGACGCAGTTGACCAGAAGATCGCGCTGCAGCGCCAGAGTTCCGGGCTGCCTGCACGGCAGGCAGGATTAAGCCACCCAGAAGGGCAATGACAGCGATTGACACGAGCAACTCGAGAAGAGAAAAAGCGGAAGTTTTTTTCATGGTGAAGTGGGTAGTGAAAATACGAGTCGGAAAAAAAGGCGATTTTGATTGAGTGGTGCAGAAAGGGTTACCGTGTGTGGTTGTTGCGCAGTGTTCTCCATGATTGTGACGCCTGCGACATTGGGCTGGATCGTCTGAAAGGGTTGGCCACTGGTCGAAAGGGCAATCTCGGTCCACTGCTGCAAATCCGAAGAAGCTTCTACCGCAATGTGAAGGTCGATCTTGTTGGGATCGCGCCAAAAATGAAATTGAATCTCTTGTCCATGCAGAGAAATGTTTGGCTGCAGGCGGCTGGACGGATCAGTGGGAAGAGTAGCGAAAGCGTATTCCATCAAGTTGGAGCAGCCGTCTCCATCCGCGTCGGTCAATGGATCTGAAGTGGTGGTAAAATTATCCTGCCAAGCAAAGCGGGCTTTACGCCAGGAGGAGTAACGGGCAGTTACGTGGGCGGCAACGGCGTCCAGATCAAAGCCCGCACTTCCGGCTGTGGGGTAGGGATCGTAAATGGGTTGGTTATTGGCATCGAAAGTCTGGCCATTGCCAAGGATGTCGACTATGCGAACGTGAGAAACTGAAGTTAGGCCAAGCCAGGCGAAATCGAAAGGGGTGCCGTAGGTGGCGGGGTACTTGCCGGCCATGCCGTCGAGGTTTGTGGGATCAAGTTCAAGGAAAGCGTAGGGAGACGTGGGCTGAGGAGTAGTGGAGCGGCCAGAGAAGCGATAGAAATCAGTCCCGTTCGAAGAAACCTCCACAAAAGCCAGTTCAAAAAAACCGCGACCGGGGGTCGTGCTGACACCATTTTCAAAAACAACTAGGTCGAACCCATCTGTATCCAGAATTGGGTTGGCAAAGGAGAGGGTGATTGATCCGCCGTCGCCTAGGGTGACGATCGTAATTGTGTTTCCAGCGTACCCCGTGTCGTCAGAGGGACCAAGAGCGCCCCATGGTGTTTGCCAAGTTTGGCTTACGTTCGGACCAGGGAGGTAATTAAGGAAAGCGTTTGCCCAAGCCACCAATTCGGGGTTTCGAAGAGTCATATCTGCATCTTCAAATGCATCGATCGCGACACTACCAACCGATTCGGGACCAGGCGAGTAGGGCCCAGCAACCAGCGTGGCCGCAGCGAGGCTACCCCAAAGGAGACCGAGTCGTGACAGGATTGTGAAGTTTGGTTTACGGACGCAGAGCACGCCTCGCCCTCCGGCTAACTGCGAGACACAGTCCGGACACCAGAAGTAAGGAGGTGCAAGATGGCTCTGGCACACCTCTTAAATTGTCCAAAGCGAAATAGGCGGGGGTGTTCATGCCGTAATCACCCGTATCGGAAGAGGTTAAGGCGAAGCGGAGCTGGTCCACGTTGCCAAGCGCAGTTAGGTCAACGAATGCCCAAGAGTTCAGGATGTAATCATCGGCTGAGTTGGCGAATCTAAAGTCGGCTAGGTAAAAATCGACCGCCCCAGTTTCCGAGCCTCCCAAAAGACCCCGTACAGTCAGCCGAAACCAATCGGCATCGGCACCATTTGTACCTCCGAATTTTTTGGACCAGCCGGATCCGGTTTGCATATCTAGAGCGGCATAGGTGGTATTGGCTACGTGCAGGCCACGTCCAGCAAAGTTCGAGGCTTCACCTAGGGAGATTTCAATGTAGCCAACGGAAGGTTGATAGCCGACTGCGTAGTTGGCTGAGCCGTTGTAGCCAGTCCCCGGTCGCGCCGCGTACTGATTTCCCCAGCCCGGAGTTGTGGAGTCTTGGACATTGGAGTAAGCAAAGCCGCTCCAAGAACCCCAAGAGGAATTATAGGAGTTGGGGAGGGTCACTCCTCCCGAGGTAAAGGAACCGGCTCCGCTCGAGCCGTTCCAGTATGTGTTGGGGTTGAGGGTTAGGTCCTCGAAACCAATTACCGAGGCGTGAGTGGCGTTGGGGGTGAGGTTTAAGAGAACCAAGGCAGCTAGGAAAAGAGCTCTTTTCAGCTGAGTTTGGCACGAATCGTGTATCTTCATGTGGACTCTCCGTTCTGGCGATGGCCAGACGGGTCCGCACGGGATGCGGGCATCCGGACTCTCGCCCTTCATTTTTGCGATGAGGGTTTACCCCTTTCTTGCGAAAGGGGATCGATGAGCCTTGGCGGGCAGATGTTCGGACTCCGGGTTGCGATCCTCCTCCCCGCCTTCACCTTTCCGTAATGGCCTGTGTTTGCAGGACAAAACATCCAGATTGGCGTGCTTTCGCATGGGGATTTGTCACCCGATACCGCAGCGCAACTGTGGCCGGTTCACACGGCCTTCCCTGATTCCACCAAGGGAAAGAACTGAATTTATATCTAGGAGCAAAGTCTGGGAGGTCAAGAGGGTGGCTGTGTCATCGAATTCTCAATTGATTGGACAGAGGAAGGTTTGAAGTGGAAGTAGGACGAAGTGTAGGGTTGGGGGATGGCAAAACAGGCATATCGAGTCGCTGTTATCGGGGTGACCGGGGCGGTCGGTCAGGAGATTCTTCGTGTCCTTGAAAGGCGGAAGTTTCCTGTGTCTGAACTTGTGCCTTTGGCGAGCGAGCGGTCTGCTGGAGCTAAAACAAAGTTTTCTGGAAAAGACCACGTCGTGCGCACGTTGGAGGCCTCCGCATTCGAAGGAGTGGACTTTGCCTTTTTCAGTGCAGGGGCAACCCGATCTCGGGAGTTCGTTCCTGTGGCAATCAAGGCGGGAGCCACTGTCATCGATAACTCCTCCGCTTTTCGGATGGATCCGAAAGTGCCTTTGGTGGTTCCGGAGGTGAATGGAGAGCTTTTGGAAAAAAAACCGGGGCTGATTGCGAACCCAAACTGTTCCGCGGCAATTTTAGCAGTTGCTTTGGCCGCGTTGCATCGAAAGGCCGGCTTGGAAAGCGTGGTGGTGGCCACGTACCAGTCGGCCAGCGGGGCGGGTGCAAAGGCGATGGCCGAACTGGATCAGCAGACGCGGGATTATGCTCAAGGGAAAGAGTTGAAAGCGGACGTATTTCCTCACGTGCTGGCGATGAACCTGTTTTCGCACAACAGTCCGATTGGTAAAGACGGATACAATGAGGAGGAGCAGAAGATGGTGGAGGAGACGCGAAAGATCTTTTCTCTTCCAAAACTAAAGATGGTACCCACGTGCGTTCGGGTCCCCGTACCGCGAGCGCATTCGGAGGCGGTTGTGGCGAGGTTTCTCAAGCCCATCTCCGTTGCAGAGGCAAAGCAGGTTCTGGCCAAGGCGGAAGGGGTACGGGTCGTGGATGATTCCAAGAATAATCTTTTCCCCATGCCGAGTCAGGCATCGGGTGAACTGGATGTTCTGGTTGGAAGAGTGCGTGAGGTGGAGGGAGACCCCCATGCCATCGCATTTTTTGTGAGCGGGGATCAACTTCTCAAAGGGGCGGCTTGGAACGCGGTACAGATCGCGGAAGTTTTGATTCGGAAGTAGGACAACCAAAAAGTTTCAGCAGTCTATGTTTCAGTTGGGGCTTTAAGTCCCAACGGGGAAAAGGCGCACAGTCGCGCAACTTATCTAGTTGAAACTAGCGGGATCCCCCCATCCCTGGAATTCCCGAACCACCCTCCCATGAGGCGGGTTTATTCCAAGGGGTCGTCGTAACGCTTTCTTCGTCCTTAGGGGTGCCGTCGGCATTTTTGCCACCTCCACCTGAGGCACATGAGGAGAGGAGGAGGGGTAGAGCTAAAAAGAGGAGTGTAGGACCGAACTTTTTCATTCCCGACTAATAAACGACTTGATCCCCGATTTCAATCGCAGAGGCGGGGGTACCCGGGAGGACGTCAGCTACGGAGGTTTGGGCGTCTACGGTAACGGTCTTTACTTTGCCGATCATCTTATCGCCGCGGTAGAGAACCATGGTTAAGCCTTCGACGACCGAGTCATTCTTTCCGAGGTCGATAATGACGAAGTTCCAAGTAGGATTAACGGCAACTATTTTTCCGGAAAGAGCGATGGATTTCGTGCTGCCCGGCTTAGTCATTTCAACTTCTGTACGGAGTTTTTTCAGCTCCTCCTCGACTTTGGTTTTTGCGGCTGTGAGTAATTTGTTTTCTGATTCAGCCACTTTTGTTTTTTCCGACAGCTCGTTGAGTTCGGTAAAGAGTTCGGAGGGCTTTTTGCCTTTGAGATCGTCTGTGTAGGTTTGCAACTGCTCTGCAGTCAGTTTGAGTTTTGAATTTGTGGAATCGAGATCGCTTTTCGTGGAACTGAGATCCTTGGTGAGTTTCTCTGCCGTCAGGCTTAGCTCTTGAACCTTTGCCTTGGCCTCTTCGGCTTCTTTTTTAGTCGCCTCTTCTTGGGTTCTGCTCGTTTTTAGATCGATTGCTGTCAGATCCCACTTTTGTCCTGCTTGGGCTACTGTGGCGGCAGGTTCCGCCTCATTTTCCATAAAGTTCCCCGTGTAGGGCAGGCCCAAAGTGGTGAACTTTCCATCCCGGAGAGAAGATTCAACTGCGACGAGCTGTTGGGAAAAACGGTTTTTCGTGCCCATAACCATAAAGGCTAAGGCGGCGGTGGCTAAGGAGAGGCCGACCGAACCTCCCAAACTGATTTTTCCTGCGATTGTCATAGCTCTTGCTCAGAGGAGAATTGCCTCAGCGAAGCCCAAACCCAAGTCGAGATCCCTTGCTTGTTCGGGGGTTGCTGGCAGGGGTGTGAATTCCTGTGAGTTACTTTTTACGGTAACGGGTCAGGGATTCCTGAATTTCCAGCCCTGCGGCTTTACACTCCTGCCCAAGCCAGTCGGGTGAGAAGCCAAATGCACCAAGCGATTCGATGGCAGTCATTTCCGCGTGGTCGGCTGTAACGACAGCGATTTCGCCTTTCCCTGCGTGGGCTTGGACCATCCGCTCAATGAGACTGTCGGCGGTTTGACCGGATTTGGCGTAAAGAACGGCTAGGGAGTTTTTCGGCTTTTCCTCTTTTCCGCCTGTTTGCCCATCAAAGACCACGGTCACGAGCCAGCGACCTGAATCGTGCAGGTCAGAGAGGTGGCGGATGAGCTCCTGCCTAGCGGCAAACGGTTTGTTTGAATGGATGGCTCGGAGAGAAGGCCAGGCGTAGAGGACACTATGTCCGTCGACCAAGAGATAGCGGGGTGCGGGGTCCGTAATGGGCCGCGCGATGCGGCTCATCCCGCGGCAGTTTTAGAAGTTTTGGTGCCAGCTTTCGCCAAGACCTTTTTGCGTTTGAGGTAGCGCAGACGGCGGCGTTTCTTGAGAATGGCGTTGTAGGGTTTGCCCATAAGGGGAAAGAGTGGAGGGTTAGGGAGTCGGGGTCAAGGTTGGACCCGAAGGTTTGCCAAGATTTCTGAAAGGGTGCAGAATCGAAAGATGCGCTGGGCGATTTTTCTTCTCACAGGAGTTGTTTTATTTCGTTGTGCTCGTCCATGGGTGGGTGGGCCTGAGAACTTTTCGCCCCTAGCTGCTTTGGCCCTGTGTGGGTCTCTTTACTTTTCCCGTCCGTGGAGCTGGGCTGGGCCCTTGCTTGCGCTGCTTGTTTCCGACATTTTTTTGAACCTGCACTATGGGTTGGATCCTGTGACGAGTGGAACTGGGCTAGCCGCGGTTTCTTATTTACTGATTTGGGCTTTGGGAGATCGGTTGGCAGGTCGCCTGTCTTGGAAGGTGTGGTTGGGGGGATCGTTGGCGGCGACCCTGCTGTTTTATGGAGTCACGAATACGGGGGCGTGGTGGACGATTCCTATTTATGAGAAGAGTTGGGGGGGCTGGGTTCAGGCCTTGACCGTGGGAATTCCTGGGTATCCCCCCACGTGGACTTTTTTGAGAAGTTCCCTTATTTCCGACCTGCTTTTCACGGGACTTTTTGTGGCGGGTGTGGAGTGGTCGGCCAAGAGGTCGGCTGGAAAAGTTCGTTCGGTCTGGGTAGCCGCCCCGGTTCGTTAACGTGTCCGCGAATTTGCGGATCGCGGTGATTGCAGATACGCATGACCGGCTTGTGCCATTCGTCATGGAGTCCATTCGGTCTGCAGACGAGATTTGGCATTTGGGCGATGTTTGTGAAAAAGCGACTTGGGAAGCGATCCGTGCTTTAGGAGTGCCGGCTCAGGTCGTCCAAGGGAATCAAGACAGCGAGGTAAGTTGGCCGATGAGTTTGGATCTCGAACGGTTGGGGCATCGATTTCATCTTTTACATATTCCACCGCGATCGGCCCCCTCAGGAGTGCAGCATCTTTTGCATGGGCACACGCACGTTCCGAGAGACCAGGAGATTGAGGGGACCCGATTTTTAAACCCAGGCTCCGCCGGTTTAGCCAACAAGGGGGCGCCTCGGTCGTTTGCGTGGTTAGAGTTACGGAAGGGGGCGAAACCTGTATTCCGTTTGGTTGGGGTGAAAGGGGATTAAATTTCTGTAGCCTCGCACACCTCGCGCCAACCTGGGAAGTTCCAGGCGTTGGGGAAGCCGCGACACTGCTGCGGTTTTACGGGTTGAATTTTGCAATCCTGACCCTCAAGGAAGATACAGGCACCGTCGGGTTGATCGATCAGGGAGAGGCCGCGGCGGTCGGAGCGAAGGCGGGTGTGGGTTCCGATGAACTCGGCTTCTTCAATTTCCAGAAAAGAGGCGATGGCGGTGATCTCTTTTTCAGAGACTTTTACGTCTCCTGGCCAGCGACAGCAGTTGGTGCAGCGTTGGCAAAGATATTTAGGGGGAGTTTTCATTTTTCGTTTATTTTAAGGAGGCGGTTCTGCTTCGTGAAAAATCGTTATGGGTGGGACGCTTGGTAGGGCTTGCTCCGATTGATAAAAAATAGTCCGACAAGAACAAGGCTTGTGGCCACATAGGCGAGAGTAAAGGAGGGGCAGATCCACCAACCGGTGAGGGCTTGGGCGCCTGTTGGGGTGATGGCGACTCCGTGAATCAAGCCGGTGAGAGACAGAAATGCACTTAGGAGCGAGATACCGGCGGCGGCGAGAAAACGGTGGTCGATGACGAAAGCCACCATGGCCGCAAGGAGGATGCTGGATAGGAGGAATCCTTGACCAAGAGAGAAAAGACCGGAAAGCACGAGGTCACCGCCAGTTTTTGCCGCGATCGCATCGAGGGGCATTCCCGATACGCGCACGACCGTCTCGACGATAAGGGCAGCCCAACCGGCGAGGCAGGGGATGAGTCCGACGGCGACGGCGAGGGAGTGTTTGGTGGGAGTATCAGAAAAGGCTTGGCCTGTGATGACGATACCGACCCACAGTAGGATGCCGAGAGTGACCTCGAGCGGAATAAAGCGAAGAACAAGTCCGGTGGTACCCGTTAGGCATAGAGCAGCGATCAAGATTCCGTTAACGGTGGAGTAACCTGTTCTAGCCCCCATCCCTTTCCATCCTGGATGGCCGATGTAGATGGTGGTGGGGAAAGGGCTACCGAAGAAGGCGGCGATCATGGTGGAGAGTCCGTTGACGGAGAGGGAGGAGCGGGTGGCGTAACGGTCGCCTGCGGCTTCTGCGCTTTCGAGATTTTGGAGCGAGCCGATGACATTGAAGAGGGCCATTGGAAAAATGACGGAGAAGAAGGCCGATGCGCCTTCGCGTTGGAAAAAAGTAATGAGTTTATCGAAAGCGGGGTGAGGAAAGTGAAAGCTAAGAGGGGAGGTGGGAGAGGCAGGTGGGGTAGGGGCGAGGCCAAAACATTGCAGGAGCCAAGCGACGAGGGTGCCCAGAATAATTGCAGCTAGTCCGGAAGGAATTCCGTAAGGGAGGCGAAATTTTCCTGCATAAGCGAACAGAACGAGGAGCATGGGGAAAAGGGCGATGGCGGGGTTGGCATAGATTTTAAAAACGAAAGGCATTGCAATAAAGGTGAGTGCGATGCCGGCGAGTGGGGAGAGGAGGGCGGCGCGGGGTAGCCAGCGGCGTAGAGGATCGGCGAGGAAGGCGCCAAGGAGTTCAAGAATCCCGCCGACCCAGCAGGCGAAGATGCCTGCGCTCCAGACGAGGTCGGCGTCATGGGTTTGTTGCCAGAGGGGACCCATGATGAGGAAGAGGTAGGCCATGAGGCTGACGGTGTTGATGCCGAAGGGGAGGGCGGTGACGTCCTCGCGACCTGTGCGGAGAGCGAGGCGACGACCTTGCCAGGCGTAGAAGAGGTTGCCCACGAGGATGGAAAGGGCAGAGGCGGGAAGGATGTGGGAGATGACGATCTGGATAGGGATGCCACAGACGGGGGGGACGAGAGATAGAATTAGAAAAAGAAGAAGAAGGTTATCGATGAAGAGACCGACAAGGCCATCGAGGTCTCCTCGGACAAACCAGCGAAGTCGCATTGGATGGGCATAGCGGAAACTGGGTAAAGAGGGCGAGAGAAACTTCGGAGTGGAATCTCGCCTAGGCGTCAGGAAATGGGTAGAACGGAGCATGGCGAGTACAGAAGGGATTCAAAAAGTGGAACGGGCCGTCGAAGCGGGTCAGCTCTCGGCTGAATCGGGAAAAAATATAAAAAAAACCTTCGTGGGTGCGAAGGAGGGGAGTGTGGAGCGGGTAAGCTTGGAAGCCTTGGTAGGTGCGGGGGAGTGGGGGGAGTTGAACGATCGGTTTTTTCGAACGTTGGCCTTTGGAACAGGTGGATTGAGGGGGCGAACGATTGGGAAGGTCGTGACGGAGGCCGAGAAAGGAAAGCCGACTGCGTTGGGGCGCCCCGAGTTTCCAGCAGTGGGAACGAACTGCATGAATTATGGGAATGTCGCGCGAGCGACCCAAGGATTGGTAAATTATTTAAAGAAAAACTTCTCAGGGAAAGCGCCGTCTGTGGTTTTTGCGCATGACACGCGGCATTTTTCACGTGAGTTTGCCGAGCTGTCGGCTCGCACAGTTGCGGCGGCGGGGGGCACGGCGTATCTGTTTGCGGAGGATCGCTCCACTCCGGAGCTTTCCTTTGCGGTGCGGCATTTAGGGGCGCAGGCGGGGGTTGAGATCACGGCTAGCCACAACCCTCCGCACGACAATGGCTACAAAGTTTATTTTTCGGACGGGGCACAGATTGTGGAGCCGCATGCGTCAGGAATTATTCGGGAGGTGGAAGCGGTTCAGGAACCTGAAGTCGATCCTCACCCAAAACACGGCGGAAAAATAGTCATTCTCGGTCAAGAGGTGGACACAGCCTATCTTGAGGCGCTGAAGGAGTTGGTGATTGAGGGGGAGATGTTGAAAAAAGAGGGAGCCAGGTTACGAGTGGTCTATTCGCCTTTGCATGGAACTGGAGTTCGGATTGTGCCGGCGATGTTGAAAGGGGTAGGGGTCGAGGCTTCGCTGGTGGTTTCTCAAGAAAAAGGGGACGGCAGGTTTCCGACGGTGAAGTCACCCAATCCGGAGAATGGAGAGGCGTTGGCGTTTGGAATTGAGCAAGCAAAGAAAGAGAGGGCGGATTTGGTTCTTGCGACAGATCCGGATGCGGATCGGATGGGGGTGGCGGTTCGGAATTCATCGGGAGAATATGAATTGATCACGGGAAATCAGATTGGGTCGTTGTTGTCGGCCTATCGGATTGATCGGATGAGGGCGAAGGGCTGGATTCAGCCTGGCGAGGAGAAGTGCTGTTGTTTGATTAAGACTTTTGTGACCACGGATTTGCAGAAAGAAATTGCGGGATCTGTGGGGATGAGGTGTGTGGAGACATTGACAGGATTTAAATACATTGGCGAGAAGCTGGGGATTTATGAAAAGCAGGCAGGGGGACGGGGTCCAATGGGTGCGGAGGAGTGGAGGAGGGCGAGGATTGAGAAGAGTACCTTTTTCGTTTTTGGGGGGGAAGAGAGTTATGGGTATAGCGGGGGGGATTTTGTGCGGGACAAGGACGCGAATGGGGCTGTGCTGATGTTTGTCGAGGCTGCGGCTTGGGCAAAGTCACACGGGCGAAACTTATTAGAGGAGTTGGATGCGATTTATCGAAAGCATGGGCTTTATTTGGAAAAATTAGGAACTTTAGAGATGAGTGGGGCGGAGGGGGCGAAGCAGATTGCGCGGGCAGTCGGGAGTTATCAGAACAGCCCGCCTCAGGAGTGGGGCGGGAGAAGGGTGTTAGGTGTCACGGACTTCGAGAAACAAAATTACCAAGATGTGGATGGGAAGAAGATTCCCAAGGAGAGGATGCTGATCTTTGATTTGGGCGAGGGATTTCGGGTTGCGGTTCGGGCCTCCGGGACGGAACCCAAGATGAAGTGCTATTTCTTTGGGAAACGGAATGTGGGGGCAAATGAGGATTTGGCTAAGGCAAAGAGGGAACTGGCCGGCGAGATAGAAAAACTTTGGGAATGGACGCGACTGGACGCAGTCCGAAGGGCGCAGGCTGTTTGAAGTCAAAGCTCCGCTGGTTCCTGCTGGGGTTGGGGTTTGCCGGGGCAGCGGCCTGTCTGTTGATGGACGGGGCGTGGGATTCCAATCGGCGGATGGCGGCCGCTTTGTTGGCGATCGCGGCAACTCTTTGGTTCACGGAGGTGGTGCCTCCTTTTGCGACCGGCCTGCTGGTCATTTTGGTCGGCTCGATCTTTCTGGCTCGGCCCTTAGGCGATCCGGAACTTTTTCTTCGGCCGTTGGCTAGTCCGGTTATCGCCCTCTTTTTTGGAGGACTGGTCCTGGCGCTGGCGCTAGCCAAGCGGGGTTTGGACCGGAGAATGGCTGCATTAGTATTGGGCCGATGGGGAAAAAACTCAGACCGACTGTTGTGGGCGGTGTTGGGATTTACGGGGCTGACCTCGATGTTTCTTTCGAATACGGCCACAACCGCACTGATGATGGCGATGTTGGCGCCGTGGTTGGATGCGCCTGAGCACAATCCCAACCAGAAAAGGCGTTTAGGTTTGGCGGTGGCGATGGCGGCAAGCATCGGGGGTATGGCCACGGTCATCGGCAGTCCGACCAATGCCGTGGCCGCTGGTTATCTTTCAGCAAACCAGCACTCGCTCACGTTTGTCGGCTGGATGGCATGGGGTTTGCCCTTGGTCTTGGTACTGTTGGGCGTGACTGGTTGGATATTGGGGTGGGCCATTCGGGTTCCGCCCGAGGCTGCCCCGATGCTGGCCAATGCGGAAAAGTCACTCAACCGTGGAGATGCATGGGTGATCGGCACGGGCGCGGTGACAGTGATGCTGTGGATGATGGACGGATGGCACGGGTTGCCGGCAGCCTATGTTGCCCTCATTCCCGTCTGCGTCTTTTTTATCTCGGGGATCCTGACAGCGGCCGATCTGCGCAAGCTGGACTGGGATGTGCTCCTCCTGATCGCGGGGGGATTCGCGCTTGGTTCCGCACTGGAGAAAAGCGGGTTGGCCGGAGACGTAGCACAGGTTTTGTCGCGCGGGGAGCAAGCCTGGCAGGTGGCGCTTTCGCTGGGTGGGCTGGCGTTGTTTCTTTCTGTTTTCATGTCGAACACGGCGGCGGCCAGTCTGCTGGTGCCGATCGCCGGATCTGTCGGGGTAATGGACACGATCCACGCGGTACTGCTGACCGCCTTTTGCTGCTCATTGGGGATGAGTCTGCCGGTGAGCACGCCGCCCAACGCACTGATGCATTCGCGAGGCTGGGTGCAGACGCGGGATCTCATGGTCTATGGAACGCTGATCTCGCTAATTGCCCTTGGTGGAATGGTGGCCGTGGTCGCGCTCATGGGCGGTAGTTGAGTCTTTTAACTTTGGGCGATACTTTTCCGTTATGGCATATCCGACTAAAATTCAGGAAATCGTCTCATTGTTCGAGCATCTGCCCGACGAGGAGAAAAGGGAGAGTCTGGTCTCTTACAGTATGACGACGAAGTCGTGTGAGCCTGTGGATGGAGAAAAGTTTGATTTGGAGGATGTGCGTAAGGATGAGGAGTGTGCGGATACGGTAGGTGTCTTTTTGAAGGTGGATCAGGAGGGGAAGAGTCATTTTCGGATGACGCTGGGGCCTCAGGTGCAGACCTTAACCAAGGCGATGACGGCGATTTTGTGCAAGGGATTGGAGGGAACGACGCCGAAAGCGGTGATGGAGTTAGAGAGTGATTTTGTGCCTAAGATTGTGGGGGCACAGTTGGTGCGGGTGAGGAGTCAGACGACGTACTATATTCTCTCAAGAATGAAGGGAATTTGTAAGGTTTGGTCCGATCGGAAAAGGGCGGAGGGGGGATAGGGTCAGTTTGACCCTCCGTTGCTCCAAGCGTTGGAGCATTGTCGGAATAATTAAAATTTGATTTAGAATAATTCTAAACTATGTTGATGGGCTGATGAATAGCCTGAAACAGATGGATCGGGGTGCTTTGAGCGATGCTCTGGATCATTTCGGTCAAAGAACTACCCCCCAAAGGGAGACGGTGTTCGGCGTTCTCTTGAACCAGAGGGATCATCCAACGGCTGATGAGGTGTACGCCCGGACGAAGTCCCAGATGCCCACCATATCCATGGCCACTGTATACAACTGTCTGGAAACCTTGGTCAGCTGCGGTTTGGTGAAGCAGGTCAATATTGAGCGAGAACCCACCCGCTACTGCCCGAATCTTTCTCCCCATGCCCATTTTCACTGCCGAGAAACAGGTCGGGTATATGACGTTCCGGTCCCGTCAGGAATGATGCAGGAGTTGGCCGGAGTTTTGCCGGGGGAGTACGAGGCGGACTCGGTGGAGTTGGTCTTCCGTGGCCATTTGTCGAAAGGAAAAACAAAATGAAGAACTCGCTCGAAATCAAAGGACTGAAAGCGTCGATCAACGGCACTGAAATTCTACACGGGTTGAACTTAACGATTCCGAAGGGAGAGGTGCATGCGATTATGGGGAAGAATGGGTCGGGCAAGAGCACCTTGGCTAAAGTGATGGCGGGGCACCCTGATTATGAGGTTACGGGAGGAGATGTGTTGTTGGATGGAAAGACGATTTTGGGTCTGGATCCGGATGTGCGGGCGCGGGAGGGGCTTTTCCTTGCCTTCCAGTACCCGAGCGAAATTCCTGGAGTGACGATTGCCAATTTCATGAGAGCGGCGCTCAACGCCAGACGTCCAGAAGGGCAGGAGATCGACGCGGTGGAGTATTACAACGAGCTCTACAAAAAAATGGATTTATTGAAGATCGATCGCTCATTCACTTCCCGGGCCGTGAATGACGGTTTTTCGGGAGGGGAAAAGAAAAAGAATGAGATTTTACAAATGGCCATGCTGGAGCCTAAGTATGCGGTGCTGGATGAAACCGATTCTGGGTTGGATATCGATGCGCTAAAGATTGTCTCCCATGGGGTAAACAGTCTGCGCGGGCCGAAGATGGGGATTTTGGTGATCACCCACTATCAACGCTTACTCGACTATATCGTGCCGGACGTGGTTCACGTCATGGTGGATGGGCGGATCGTGAAGAGCGGTCCGAAAGAGCTGGCCTTGGAAATGGAAAAGAAAGGGTACGACTGGGTCGAAAACCTGATGACGGCCTGAGGAAATATTATGAGTGAAACAAACACATTAGAAAAACCGGACCTGAAGATTGATCAGGATCAGGGGAACTTTTCCTATCCGGAGGATTACGCCTTTGATGCGGGAACAGGACTGACGGAGAAGACGATCGATTACATTTGTGATGCAAAAGAGGATCCCGACTGGGTTCGTGAGTTTCGAAAGAAAGCGCTGAAAGTTTTCAAGGAAAAGCCGCTCCCAACCCACTGGGCCAGTAAAGATCTCGAGAGCATCCATTTTGATGACTTTCGTTACTATCTGTCGAAAGGGGCAAAGCCGAAGCGTACGTGGGATGAGGTGCCGGATGATGTAAAGAAGACCTTTGAAAGATTGGGAATCCCTGAAAAAGAGCGGGCGTTCTTGGCGGGGGTGGAAGCGCAGTTCGACAGTGAGGCGGCTTACTCGAACATCAAAAAAGCCGTGGCTGAGCAAGGGGTGATCTTTGTGGGAAGTCGGGAAGGGCTGAAAGACCATCCTGAGATCTTTAGGAAGTGGTTTGGGAAAGTGATTCCGACGGCGGACAACAAGTTCTCTGCCTTAAATAGTGCGGTATTTTCAGGGGGCTCCTTTATTTACGTGCCCAAGGGCGTAAAGGTGAAGCACCCGTTGCAGGCATATTTCAGAATCAATGCGGAGAATTTTGGCCAGTTTGAGCGGACCTTGATCATCGTCGATGAGGGGGCAGAGCTGACGTACATGGAGGGTTGCACAGCCCCGAAATTTGATTCGGTGACCCTGCACAGTGCGGTGGTTGAGTTGGTGGCAATGAAGGGCGCGAAGCTGCAGTACATCACAGTGCAGAACTGGAGTCCGAATGTGTTTAATTTGGTTACGAAGAGGGGATTGGCGCATGAGGAATCGGAGATTAAGTGGATCGATTGCAATATCGGGTCCCGTCTGACGATGAAGTATCCCGGGGTGATTCTGAAGGGTCGTAAGGCGCGGGGTGAAGTTCTCTCCATCGCGCTGGCGAACAGCGGTCAGCATCAGGATACCGGTGCCAAGATGATTCATGCGGCAGATGAGACCACTTCCAATATTATATCAAAATCGATATCGATTGGGTCGGGTCGGGCTACCTATCGGGGATTGGTTCATATCCCGAGACATTTGAAAGGTTGTAAAAATAACACCGAGTGCGATGCGCTCCTCATCAATACGGAGTCTAGGACGGACACGTATCCGGCGATTGTAACCCGGGGAGAAGGGAATTCGGTTCAGCATGAGGCCAGTGTGTCGAAGGTGAGTGCGGAGCAGATTTTTTATATGCAGCAGAGAGGATTGACGGAGGGGCAGGCAATGAGTCTGAGCGTGAACGGGTTCGTCAATGATCTCGTCCGCCAGTTCCCGATGGAATACAGTGTCGAATTGAAACGGCTGATCGACCTCGAGATGGAGGGGTCGGTGGGCTAAATGAAACGAATCCATCCAAGAGGAGAAACCTGACCATGGCCGATACTGCCAATCGCTACCCAGAAAATATTCCGGGAGCTTACTACGTCGATAACCAGTGCATTGACTGCGATCTGTGCCGCGAAACTGCACCGTCCAGTTTTAAGCGAAATGACGATGGGGGTTACTCGTTTGTCTACAAACAACCTGAGACTGCTGAGGAGCAGAAGCTCGCGAAAGAAGCGATGGAAGGTTGTCCGGTTGAGGCGATCGGCAGTAACGGCGCCTGAGGCAAACGTGTCGGGAAAACTTGGGCAAACTCCTTTGGGTCGGAATGGCAGTACGGGACCGACTTGGTGGGAGGAGAGAAAAGCGGCAGCTTGGAAGAAGTTCCAAGCCATGCCGATGCCTAGGCGGAATGAAGAGGATTGGCGCTTTGCTACCATCGACGCAATTCAGCTGGGGGATTTTCAGCCTGGTCAAAAAGGGAGCACATCGGCCGAGACCTTACTGAAACGGAGTGCGGCTTCTTTTCCACATGCGGCGAAAGCAATCTTCTCGAATGATCGTCTGATTCAGGTGGAGGGTGGGGAGGAGTTGGCAAAGCAGGGGGTGGTTTTTGAATCGCTTGCGGGGGCTTTGGAGAAGCATCCTGCTTTGCTCGAGAAGCATTTTATGGCGCATCCTGTTGATTTGGGGGCGCAAAAGTTTGCCGCCCTCCATGCAGCCCATGCTTCCGCCGGGGTGTTGATTTATGTGCCGAAGAATGTGGAGGTTAAGTTACCGCTCGTGTCGTTTCATTGGTTGGATGGAGACGAATCGGCAGTTTTTCCTCACACCCTGATCGTTACGGGCGCAAACGCAAAAGTGACCGTGGTGGATTTCTTGGGTTCGACTGAGGTGGGTGGGAAGGGTTTGGCCTGTGGGTTGAATGATTTGCTTGTCGGACCCGGCGCGAAGGTAGATTACGTCTGTCTTCAGCAGTGGGGGTCGCAAGTGACCAGTTTCGAACTGAACTCTGCGAGGGTGGAGAAGGACGGAGAAGCGCGCTCCCTTTTCGTGAATTTAGGGGCAGCGTATGCCCGGCAGGAAAGTCGGAGCACAATGATGGGGTCTGGGGCGCGGAGCGAAATGCTGGGACTTTCAGTTGGGAACGACCGGCAGGAGTTTGACCAGCGGACGTTGCAGTGTCATGACGTGCCGAACACGTGGAGCGATCTCCTTTACAAAAATGCGTTGGATGATCGTTCAAAATCGATTTTTAAGGGGCTGATTCGAGTGGCCCCTGGGGCGGCGAAGACCGATGCGTATCAAAACAACAGGAATCTTTTACTGAATCCTGAGGCTGAGGCGGATTCGATGCCTGGGTTGGAAATTTTGAATGATGATGTGCGCTGCACTCACGGGGCAACGACGGGGCAGATCGATCAGGACCAGCTTTTCTATCTGATGGCACGTGGCATCGATCCCCGTACGGGGGCACAGCTGTTGGCTCACGGTTTTTTTGAGGAGGTGATTGCTCGTTTGCCTGAAAAGAAGATCGGGGAGGCGGTACGGTCGGCGGTGGCGGAAAAGTTTGTTTCGATGAAAAGCCAAATAGTGCAGGAGAAAACGGTGCCTCGCCCAAGAGAAGGAAAGATGAGCTTGGTTGAGGATGAGGTCTTGGATGTGCGGGCGCTGCAAGGGCTAGCAAAATAGGTTTGCTGAAAGTAAGAACGGATTGATGATTTAATTTCATGAGTGCTTCCCCCACCCAGGGTTGTGTCATTCCCGCGATTCCGATGAATGAATCGGAACGGCAAGCGGCCTTGGACGATCTCAAATTAATCGATTCGCCCCAAGAGGAGCGTTTTGACCGCATTGTGCAGCTGGCCCAACTGCTCTTTCGTGTGCCGATCGCTTATATCGCGCTGATCGACAAGGACCGGCAGTGGTTTAAGTCCAAGGTGGGAATTGAAGCGAACGAGACCTCCCGCAGCGTTTCGTTCTGCGGTCATGCCATTTTGGAGGACAAGGCGATGGTGGTGCCGGATGCGTTGCAAGATTATCGCTTTGCGGGGAACCCGATGGTTTTAGGAGAGCCGTTTATTCGATTTTATGCAGGGCAACCCTTGCGGGGGCCTTCCGGGCACAAGGTGGGAACGTTATGTTTGGCGGACAGTGAGGCGAGGGAGTTGGGAGAACATGACCTGAAGATGCTGGCGCAAATTGCGAAGCTGGTGGAGAGGGAATTCACCCTGTTGGACAAAATCCAAATGCAAATTGAGACTTTGAAAGCGAAGGAGGAGTTGGAGAAAAAAGGACAGGAATTGGAGAAAGCGGTGGCCGACTTGTCGGCAGAGAAGCAAAATTCAGAATTTCTTTTAACGAATATATTTCCCGGGGGTGTGGCGAATGAGTTGAGGGCGAATGGCAAGGTCAAGGCGGTGGGTCATGATCAGGCGGTAGTCATGTTTTCTGATTTCAGTGATTTCACTTCGGTGGCGGCGACGTATAGCCCAGCGGACCTGGTGGAGGAGTTGAACCGTGCCTTTTGTCTTTTTGACGGGCTGAGCGCACGGTACGGGGTGGAAAAGCTGAAGACGATCGGGGACGGGTATCTTTGCGTGGCCGGGTTGCAGGGGGACGCGGTGGAGGCGGGGATGAAGATGTTGAAGTTTGCCCAGGAGATGGTTTCTTTTACGCAGAAGCGGAAAACGGAGGTCGAGGCGGGAGGGAAAAAGTATTGGAGCATTCGGATCGGAGTTCACTCGGGACCTCTGGTGGCGGGTGTGGTGGGGGTGAAACGAATGGCCTATGACATTTGGGGTGACACGGTGAATGTTGCCGCACGTATTCAGCAAGAGTCCGTGCCGGGTAAGATTAATCTTTCGAAAGATTTTCGGGATCTGATGGGAGACCGAGTCGAGGTGGAAGCACGCGGAAAGTTGCCGATCAAGCATCATGGCGAGGTTGAGATGTTTTTTCTGGAGAAGCTGAAGTGAGCTGCGTATGAGACCTGGAGAGCAGACAAAGCTTTTGCGTGAGGTGCCGGCCACGGCGATTCCCGCCGGATCGCCCCTGATTTTGCCCAAGGATACGGAGGTGACGTTGACCCAGTCGTTAGGGGGAAGTCACACGGTAGCAGGGGCGTTTGGTTTGGCGCGAATTGAAGAGAAGGATCAGGATGCTTTGGGTCTATCGAAAGTGGCTGTGGTCGCTCCGGAGGCAGATTCGAACGAGCCGGCGGATGAGAAAAAAGTTTGGGAAAAGTTGAAGGAAGTTTTTGATCCTGAGATCCCCGTGAACGTGGTGGATTTGGGGTTGGTCTATAGCATGGAGCTCAAGCCCCTTCCGGCGGGCGGCTCAAGGGCGGAAGTGAAGATGACGTTAACGGCTCCGGGTTGTGGGATGGGACCTACGATTCAGGCCGATGCTCGATCTAAAGTGTTGTCGGTTGCTGGCGTGAAAGAGGCAGAAGTCGAGCTGGTATGGGAACCGGCGTGGACGCAATCGATGATCAGTGAAGAGGGAAAGATGAAGTTGGGTTGGGTCTAGAGAAAAAAGAAGCGAACGCGGTTTAAGAGGTGGCGAGAAGAGTGTCGAAGTCGTTCAGCGAATCGGGCATTTGCGGAGAAAAATAGCGTTCGAAGTGATTCACGACGCCGGACACTCCACACGAGAGAAGTTCAAAGCGCCGACGGAGGGAGCGGACTACGAAGGGATTGAAGCTGTAGTAACCGGAAAAGACCTTCCGTTGAAAATGGTCGGTCTGATTTGCCTGTTTACAGAACAGAATGGCATGAATTTCAGGGCTATCGAAAAGCACAACCCAGTAGCGGGTGAGTTCAGGATGGAAGATTGGGACAAAGTCGATGTCATCCTGCTGGGTGGGGGGCTCTCCTTCGGCCCAAACCCGAACCGCATCCAATCGATGGGCGAGCTCCCGGTAGCGCTCCTCCTGATGCAGAAAATTATCGAAGTGCTGAAAGGTGGAAATCAGTTCTCCCTTGCCGGTTTCATGGGCGAGATCCTCGATGGCGTGGCTGACGGCGAGCATTGCCTCATGGTTAAACAGGTGGTTGATATCTGCTGATGGGATGGATTTGGCCTGGCTGCACTTTGTAGTGCGGCATTTCTTGGAAGTCCGCATGGTTCGGTGTTTTTTCACCTTGAGATAGGGCTTCAGGCAGCATTGAAAGCGGCGGTCTGAATGTTTTTCCTCTGAAGTCCGACAAATCATATCTGGTTTGCTCAAATTGCCATTGGGCGGGGGGTATGCAAGCGGTCAGGAGGAAGTATCAGAAAAACTTACAGTTGGCGGGATGGATTAGGAATGACGCGATCGAGTAGTTTGGCGGAGGAGAGAACGCCTGGGACGCCCGCTCCGGGGTGGGTCCCCGCACCGCACAGGTAAAGCCCGCGGACGTCTTCGGACACGTTGTGGGGTCGGAACCAGGCACTTTGAGTGAGAATAGGTTCAAACTGGAAGGCAGAGCCCACGTGAGCATCGAGTCGGGATTCGAAATCCCGAGGGGTGAAGATCAGCTTGCTGACGAGGTGTTTGCGGAGGTCGGGGACAATCGTTTTCTCGAGGGCGGTGAGAATGCGATCCGCATATTCTTCTTTCTCCTTTTCCCAATCGATCTTATCTCCTGGCGAGCCGAGATGAGGCACGGGAGAAAGAACGTAGAAGCATTCGTGTCCCTTGGGGGCTAAAGACGGATCGGTCCGGGTGGGGGCGTGGAGATAGAGAGAGAAGTCCTCCGCGAGGATACGATTTTTGAAAATGTCATCGAGCAGGCCTTTGTAGCGGGGCCCGAGCCATATGGTGTGGTGGGCGAGGTCGGGGTAGGTCCGGTTGGTTCCAAAGTAGATGAGGAAAAGGGACATACTGTAGCGCATGGAGTTCAATTTTCGATCGGTCCATTTATGTCGTGCGGATGCGGGGACTTTTTTCTGGTAGAAATTTGCGACGTCGGCGTTGGAGACAACCACATTTGCGCGAAGCGTTTCGCCCGAGCGAAGGCGGACTCCCGCAGCCGCCCCGTTTTCGACGAGAAGTTCGTCTACGGGAGAGTTGAGGCGAAGCTTTCCACCCAGATCTTCCAAGAGTTTAACGAGGGCTTGGACAAGGGCGCCCGTGCCTCCCATGGCAAAGTGAACTCCCCATTCGCGCTCCAGATAGTGGATCATGGCGTAGATGGAGGAGGATTGGAACGGATTGCCACCAACGAGGAGAGGATGAAAGGAGAGGACTTCACGAAGGCGTTGCGATTGGACGTGGCGAGAGGCCATCTGCCATACCGAGCGATCCGAACGGAGTCGGATGAGGTCGGGGGCAACGCGAAGCATGTCGGTGAAGGAGGAGAAGGGTTGATCGGCAAGTTCGACGAAGGCTTTTTGGAAGATGGCGTGGGTTTCTCCGACAAAACGGCGGTAGCCCTCGAGGTCGTTGGGAAAGTGCTGGCGAACTTGGGCCTCCATCTCCGCTTGGTTACCGGTGTATTCGAAGGATTGGCCATCGTGCCAAGCGATTCGGTAGAAAGGTTTGCAGGGAACGATTTTGACGTAATCGGAGGTTTTTTTGCCCGCGAGAGCAAACAGCTCATCGAGAAGAAAAGGAGCGGTCAGGATGGTGGGGCCGGCGTCGTAGGTGAATCCTTTGTCACGAAAAACGGAGGCGCGGCCACCGGGTTGTTCGAGAGCTTCGAGGAGAGTGACATCGTAGCCACGGGCTTGGAGTCGAACGGCGGAGGCGAGACCTCCAAAGCCTGAGCCGATGACGAGTGCGGGAGGGCGAACTGGGGCAATCATAAACGTTGAAATTAGGCAGGACCGCCGAACGAGGCGAAATCATCCAGATCGAGAACGTCGAACCAGGTGCTGATGTCTTCCCGTTTCGCGTTGGCGGTTTTTTGGTAACTGTTGAGACGTTCCCGCTGATCGATCGAGGTAGGAGATCGGCGGTTCATGAATTCGGACCAGGCTTCGATCTCCTGTCCGCTACGACGGTGCTTTTGATTTTTTTCGATCCAGCGGAGGATTTCGCCGTCTCCCAAACCTTTGGCGACCTGTTTCTTTAAGAAAATGGGATTTACGCCAGCGAATTTTAAAAAGTACTGGTCGAGGGGGCAGTTGTAGTTGTACTCACCGTTTTTTTTGAGAAGAGTGGCGCGGCACTTATCTAGAACACGGGGAAGAAGAACATATCCGCCGATTCGGACGCGTGGGCTACGAGGTGCCGAACGGGTCAGATCAGGAGCTTTGAGTTTGGGCATCGTCAGATCATGCCTTGATAAGTCAAAGGGGCAAGGGGGCTGTAGCGGTAAAAAAGATTAGAATCGACTCAATTAGCGGGGTTTAAGGATGCATGATCTATCCAAGTCATTGATAGACAGAACTATTAAAGATTGAACGAGGGAAACTTGTTTGTGTCTAACCCCTTGATGAATGCATTAGATACAAAAAGTTCAAAAACTATTATTGACCCCTTGATTAATCGGAAATGCAGGCTTAGAATGAACTATATGCCAACTATGCGATCTGTGGGCATCGGTCTTTTATCTTTTTTTGCCTGCACGGCGTTAGGTGTTGCCGCCGCTGACTTCAAGATCCGTTATAATCAAAAGTTTCCTTGCTTGGAGGTGATGGACTCGAGTGCTGTAAAAATCACCGATGTAACCGAAGGTGCAAAAGGGGAGACGGTCACGTCGGGCAAATCCAGTCTCAATATTTCCTTTATTAAGAATTCTTCAGGGCAACCCGAGGTGACCTTGCGGGATGCGAAGTCTCCGCTCTCCGAAATGGAGATTGAAGCGTTTGGTTTGTCGGTCGGAATGAAACCTGAAGGCACCGTTTTAGTAAGGTTTGGGGCAGACAACAAACCCAAGTTTGAGATGGATCGTACGGGGGGTTCGCGCTTCCTGATGGCGGATCTAGGGAACCTAGACACGGCCGCTGGTAAAGAGGTGGCAGGAAATACTCCTCCATCGAAAAATCTAATTCGTTGCAGGGAGCGGCTGGCCGAGTGGATTTCTGGAAAAGGTGGTTGGAGTAACAAGTCTGGAAAAATTTTAGCTACGCAAGGTGGGGATCGGGTGCAGGTGGGCGAACTTCCCGAGCGTGAGATCCAAGTTAGTGAGGCTTTTCAAACTGGAGCAAAGATCACGGTAGGATCAAAGAGCGGGATGATGTTTCAAAGTGGGGCTGGAGTTTTTCACTTTGCGTTACCAGGAACCGTTTTCTCTCTAGGCAAGTTGGAGGCAGGAAGTCCGGATCTCAAAGTTGAGTTGAGTGAGGGAACGATTCAGACCTTTGTGGCTCAACCGCTGATTGCGCCTCGCGCGTCGCTGATTGCGCTGGGGAATGGAGAGGTTGCGCGGACTTTGGATGGGGCGTATCAGATTTCAAAGACCTCGGGTGCTGAATCGACGACGACGATCACGACAATCTCAGGCAAAGTAATTTTGGCGCAGGAGGCGGGCGGAAAAGAGTTGGCCACACTCTCAGGTGAAAAAACATGGAGTAGCGCCAAGGGGTCGGAGGCCAAGTCTTTGGCTGCGAACAGTCCCGAAAAGGCATCTCTGGTTGCGTTTGAAGGCAGTGCGCGGAATATCGCACTCATCGATATTGCTCGGGATGGAGTCAAAGCGTGTCCTGAGGCTGTGGAGGAGATCGTATCCAGTGCTGTCAAAGCGAAGCCCGAATTAGCAAAAGAGATTGCCGAGCAGTGCTTGGCGGCGAATCCCAAGTCTTTCAATGCCATCAGTCAAGCCTCTGGGGTGAAGGGATTGAAACTTTCCAAGGAAGAGCAGGCGAAGGTGGATGCGTTGGAATCTCTGGATCAGCGATTGGAGCGATTGGCGATCGAGGGAATCGATCTGGAAATGAAGCTGGGGCAGGTGTTGCTGGTCGAGGGAGATTGTAATTTGGATGGAAAGAAGGAGAAAATTTTAGTTGGGCAAGTGCTCGCGTTGAACGACAAGATTGCGACAGGAAAAAGCGGTCGGATTTTGGTGGGAATGGCTCCCGGAGTGGTTCTCTCCGTTGAACCCGGGAGTGTCGCGATACTTGAGAAGATGAGTGCTGAAATTAAGAATGGTGAACTGCAAAGCCGCGAAGCTGTTGTGAATTCGGAAAGTGGGTTGGTGGTCATGAACATTGCTCCTTGGAACAAGGAGAAGACGGATGTGCGGGTCAAGACGGCGGATGGAGAGTCGGTTGCTCAAGGAACGGTCTTTGCCGTGAGTTTTGCAGGTGGAAAGATGATGACGACCGTCACACGGGGTTCAGTAGGAAGTCGGGACTCTTCGGGTAAAATGGTTTCTATTGCGGCGGGTCAACAAGCGGCTCCAGGTGCTTCTCCTGTGGCGGCCCCAGCAAATTCGCCTGCCGTTACGGCGGCGGGAAAAGCAGTTGAATCGACGGTTAGCGCCATGGTGGCGAATGTGGCGGCAAGCATCGCGGCTGCGATTCCGACTGCAGCTGCGGAAGTAGCGGCGATAGCGGCAAAGGCATCTCCTGCTGCGGCAGAGCAGATTGCCGCAGCTGTTGCGGCTAAAGCTCCTGATGCAGCGATTGCGATTGCTCAAGCGGTTTCGAAGGTAGCCCCTGAAGCCGCTTCAAAAATTGCTGCTGCTGTGATCGCCGCAACTCCAGGGATGGATGCGAAATCGATCTCGGCGATTACCACAGCCTCTTCTCAAGGTGCAGCAGATGCCCCCTCAGTAGATACTGCAGCGGGAAGTGCGGCTCCGGTTGGCGCAGGTAGTGGAGGAATGGGTCAGTCCATGGCGGCTACTCAATTTCAGCAGTTGCAGGCCGAGCAGGACAATCAAGCGGCGCAAGATGCACTCAAAGCAGCTCGGGATGCGGAAGCAGCTGCAAAAGCCGCACTTTTTGCTGCAAATGAAAGGGAGTATGCAAGGGCTTTAGAAGCCTATAATAAAGCAGTCGCTGCACGAGAGGCCGCACAAACCGCTGCCAATGCAGCAGCAGCTGCAAAAGTTGTGGCAGATCAAGCCGCGGCAGCAGCGGCAACAACCGCAGCATCAAAAACAGCAGCCAGTCAAAATGCGGCTAATGCAGCTGAGACAGCTGATGCGGCAGCCCGAGCGGCGGCTGAAGCTGCTCAGCAAGCTAGTGCTCTAGCCAGTGCATTAGCAGATGTTAAAACTTCTGCTGACGCAGCAAACGATGCAGTTCAAAGTTCGACTTCAAAGGATCAAGCTGTTGCCGCTGCAAATTCCGCCTTAACAGATGCGAATACTGCCTTTGATCAAGCTAAGGCAGATCAAGAAGCTGCAGCTGCGCAAGCGGTAGCGCTACAAAGAGCAGAAGCTGAGGCCGCGGCACGAGCCAACGCTGCAGCTGAGGCAGCACAAGCGGCTGCACAGTTAAAAGCTGCACTTGATGTTGCAACGACTAGGTCCCAGCAGAATGAAGCGGCAGAGACCGCCCGAGAGGTTGCAGCAGCAGCAAAAACTGCTGCTGATGCTGCAGCGACTGCAGCGACAAACACAGCAAACAGTGCGAAAACTGCATCCACATCTACTTTTAACGCCTTAACAGCAGATAACAAAAATTTGGCTAATGAATATAAATCAAGTAACCCAGCAGTAAATGAACCTGGCACGGCAAGCATTCGCTCAATTTTTACTCCTACAGAGTTAAATGCGAACCCTGCTCTCAAGACGTTTGTTCAACAGTGGGATGCATTTATTGAGGCCCAGAGGGAAAAGTTTGCTGCGTTAGCTGAACAGGCTGCGAAGGAAGCAGCCCTGCTTGTGGCGCAACAAACAGAGACAGCGATTAAAGCAGCGGCAGATCTTGCGGCGGCAAAAGCAGCGGCACAAGCCGCTCTTACTGCAGCGAATGCGGAAAAGACTGCTAAAGAAAATGCACGAATTGCGGCTGAGCAAGCTGCAGTAGCTAAAAGTATGGAGGATGCGAGGTTGAAAGGTGAGAGAGAAGCGGCAGAACTTGCAAAAGCGGCTGCAGCAAAGCTTGCGGCTGATATTGCGGCTGCAGCTGATTTGGCAGCCAGCAAATTGAAGGCAACTGAAGCAGCTGCGGCATTGGAAGCTCAAAGAGTTGCAGAGGCAGCTAAAGTGGCTGCTGCTGAGGCAGAGGCTGTAAGGTTAGCGGGGCTAGAAACTGCAGCGGCCGCAGAGGCAACCCGCTTGGCCAATGAAGCAGCAGCAGCGGCACTGTTAGCTGCTACCCAAGCCGCGGAAGCGGCTGCAAAAGCAGCGGCAGCAGCGGCTGCTGCTGCAGTTGTTCCTCCTGTGGTGACTCCACCTACGAATCCGAACGCAACACCCACGGGGGCCAACGCCTAATTTTTCGTTTCGTTGCCACTGCTTGTGGCTTGGATGATTCGCTTTTTCTCCTAAACATACAGGATGGATTATAGTTCGACGGTTCTTCTGCCGAAGACCGATTTCCCTATGCGGGCAGACCTCCCCAAGCGGGAACCTGCTCTTGTTGAGGAGTGGACAAGCCAGAAGGCTTACCAAGCTCTCCTCAAGGCCCGAGGAGGTGCCCCCGCTTATCACCTGCACGATGGGCCACCCTTTGCCAACGGGGACGCGCACGTGGGGCACGCATTGAATATGGTTCTCAAGGATCTTGTCCTCAAAAGCCGTTCGATGATGGGCTTTTATGCGCCTTTTGTACCGGGATGGGACTGTCACGGCCTGCCGATCGAACACAAGGTGGTGACCGAGCAGAAGCTCGTGGGAGCCGATCCTGACGTCATCCGCACCAAGTGTGAGGAGGTAGCTCGGCAATTCATTCAAAGGCAAAAGGAGCAGTTTCAAAGACTTGGAGTTTTTGGTGATTGGGATCATCCCTACCTGACGATGAGTCCCGCTTACGAGGCCGCAGAATTGCGGGTGCTGGCTCAGCTGGTGGAACAGGGAATGGTCTATGAGGGATTGAGGCCCGTTCACTGGAGCACAGGTTGCAGAACAGCCTTGGCCGAGGCGGAGGTGGAGTATGCTGAGCGAGAGGATGAGTCAGTCTATGTGAGGCTGGAGCTAAAGGATTCGAAGGATGAAGATCTGCTCGTTTGGACGACGACTCCCTGGACCCTGCCGGCCAATCTGGCGGTGGCGGTACATCCTGGAATGGTTTACGTGCTGGCTGAATCGGGTGATGGGCGAAAGGTGTGGCTGGCAAAGAGTCGAGTCGAGGCTGTGGGCAAGGCGGCGGGGAAGGAGTTGAAAATTCTAAAGGAGTGCAAAGGAACTGATTTGGAGAACAGAATTTACCGTCATCCATTGCTCGAAAAGGAGGGGATGGTGAGATGTGCGGAGTTTGTCACGGCCGATTCGGGAACGGGGTTGGTGCATATCGCCCCAGGGCACGGTCATGAAGATTATGTCTTGGGACGGAAATGTGGGTTGGAGCCGTTTTCTCCGGTGAATGAGGCGGGGAAACTGACGGAGGAGTGTGGGGTGCCAGAGTTAGTGGGGAAGAATGTGTTTGCGGCCAATCCTGAGGTGGCGGATTTATTGGAAAAGAAAGGGAGACTCTGGGCACGGGAAAAGATCCGGCATAGCTATCCGCACTGCCCCCGTTCCAAGACGCCGATTGTGTTCCGATCGGTACGCCAATGGTTTATTCGCATGGATCAGCTCCGGGACAAGGCACTGGAGGCGGTGGGGCAGGTGAAGTGGGTTCCTGCCTGGGGAGAGAGCAGGATCCGGGGAGCCTTGGGGACGCGACCCGACTGGTGTATTTCTCGGCAACGGTCGTGGGGATTGCCCATTCCTGCTTTTTATAAGCCTGATGGAAGTTCTGTTTTAGATTCGAAGGTGATTCATAAAGTAGCGGACCGGGCAGAAAAAGAGGGAACGGGGTTCTGGTTTGGGGGATCGGACGAGGATGTGGCCAAGACTTGTGGGGTGGAAAAGAATTGGAAAAGAGGAAGGGAGACTTTGGATGTTTGGTTGGATTCGGGGTCGAGCTGGGCAGCCGTTGCCAAGGATGGGCGGGTGAAGTTTCCTGCAGACTTATATTTGGAAGGGAGCGATCAGCATCGGGGTTGGTTTCAATCGAGCCTCCTCCTGTCTGTTGCGTTAACGGGAAAAGCCCCTTTCAAGGCGGTTTTAACGAATGGATTCGTGGTGGATGTGGATGGAAAGAAGATGTCGAAATCCAGAGGGAAACCTCCGGCCCTGATGGAGTTGGTGGAGAAGTATGGTGCGGATGTGGTGAGATTGTGGGTGGCAAGTGAGGATGCAAAAGAGGACGTTCCGTTTTCCACAGAGATCTTTGGCAGGGTAGGGGACAGTTATCGGCTGATCCGTAATTCCCTGAGAATCCTGCTGGGGAATTTGTCGGGATTTGATCCGAAGAAGGATGCGGTGAAGGAGCGGGAGGCGTTGGACCTGTATATTTTGGCGAAGATGGCTGAGTTGGTGAAAACGGTGAAGGATGCGTATGAAAGCTACAACTTCCCGGCGGTTTACCATGCGTTGAATCGGTTTTGTTCGGTTGAGCTGAGTGCGTTTTACGTCGACGCGTGCAAAGACAGAATTTACTGCGATGCGGAGGGAAGTCCCAGACGGCGTTCGGCGCAGACGACGATGTTTGAGGTTCTGGATGGGTTGGTGAAGCTGGTGGCACCTGTGTTGGCGTTTACGGCGGAGGAGGCTTGGCAGAGCATGCCAGGGGCAAAGAGCACATCGGTTCATTTGGAAAAGTTTCCGGAGGCGGTTGTGCCACCCCAGTGGAGTGCTCAAGAGGCGTCGAAGTGGGAGAAGCTCCTTGCCGTTCGTGGGAAAGTGAATGAAGCGTTGGAGGAGCAGCGAAAACTGAAAAAGATCGGGAAAAGTCTGGAGGCAAGGGTTCAGATCAAAGGAGGTGGCTTGGCCGTTGAGGATGCCCGATTATTGGAAGAGGTTTGTTTGGTCAGCGGGGTCGAGGTTGCGGGAGGAGCGGGGGGGATCGAAGTGGCTGTTTTTCCTGCCGATGGGGCAAAGTGTGATCGATGCTGGAAGCACTCAGAAACGGTCGGACAAAAGAAAGATCATCCGAGCTTGTGTGGGCGTTGTGCCGAGGTGGTGTCGGCAGGGAGTCCAAGTTGAGCGAAGGGAAGGTTGGGGGAGGATGGTTTTTACCGGTGGGGCTGGGTTTGGTGGTAGTGGATCAGATCACAAAATTTCTGGTGGAGGGAAAGATGAGGGAGGGCTTGGAGGTTCCGATTTTTCCGGGACTTTTCTCTCTGACGCGGGTTCATAACACGGGAGTGGCGTTTGGGATGGCGCAGGGGAACAACCTGCTGACCGGGCTTCTTGCGTTGGGGATCCTGATTTTTGCAGGTTGGATGGCTCGGGAATGGGATTGGCGGAAGTGTTGGGTGCAGGTGGTAGCGGGGTTGGTTGCGGGCGGAGCGGTCGGAAACCTAATCGACCGAATGCGGGTGGGATACGTGATCGATTTTTTAGATTTCCACTACGGGCGTTGGTCGTGGCCCGCGTTCAATGTGGCGGATGCTGCGATTAGTATCGGTGTGGGGATGCTGGTTTTGAGTTGGGTAGTCGGCCAATCACCAGAGTCGAAGTAAATCAGAGATCGGGTCTCTGACCTGAGCTCTAAGCTCTAGTGGGTGAGTGCTGAAGGTTGTGGAGTTTGCGGACATGGTTCATGGCGATGGCTCCAAAGACTCCGAATCCAGCCATAATAACGAACCAGAACGTGTAGCCGTATTGGGCTTTAGTGGCTTCGAGTACTCGTCCGGTAAGGGAAAGAGAAATCGCGGCTCCGTAGTATTGAAAGGAGTCGATTACGCCAGCGGCAAATCCAGCCATTTTCTTTCCCCCGATATCCATCGGCGCGGCAGAGCCAACGATGGAGTGGGTGGAGTTAGCGGTAAAGGAGATTAGGACAAGGATGGTGCAGCCGAGGAGAATTCCCCCCGCAGTAGGTCCCACATGACCGAGCAGGAGCACGACGGCTGCGATTGAGATCACCACGGCTTCGATTATGTAAAGAGACATAGCCACGGGAGAGCGGTGACCCTTAAAAAAGCGATCTGAGACCCAGCCTGCAATGAAAGAGCCTGCGACGGCGACAAGGGGCATCAGTTCCAAGGTCCGGCGAGCTGCGGCAGGGATATTGGTTTTCATATCAAAACCCATCTGATCTTGGAAATAGAGGATCGCGATCTGGTCTGAGCTGGAACGAACGGCACCTGTGCAGGCGTATGCCGCCGCATAAAACCAGACAAGGGGATGGGTGAAGATGGTGCGGAAGGATTCCATTAAGGAAACGGTGACTCCGGCGGAGTTATCGATTTCGTCCTGAATGGCTCCTGGAAATCCTGCCTCGTCGGGTGTTGGACGAGCGGCAAAGTACATAAAGATTGCCGCCACCGCCGTGAAGAGGGGAGGAATGCGGAAGAGCCATCGCCACTCCCCTTCTGGAACGGTGAAGGCAAAAAAGGTGAAGCCTGCAAGGATCAGGGGGGAGATGAAGCTGACCGCGACTTGTCCAAGTTGAATCATAAGGCCGAAAATTCCTGAGAAGGTGCCTCGTTCTTGTCGGGCGAACCAAGCAGCGTTGATTTTGACCATTCCTGGACAGCCAAAGGATTGAAACCAGCCGTTCATTAGCCAGATCAGGGAGAAGGTCATAAAAGTTCCTGCAAGGGATGCGAAACCGAAGATGAGGTTGATCGCGATGGTTCCGATGGCACCAATCAGAAGGGAGGCGCGCCCGCCAATCTTATCGGTCAGGAGGCCGTTGATGAGCTGGCCAGTACCGTACGCAAGAGACCAGATGGCCAGCATGTCGGTGATTTGTGAGGTGGTGAAGTGGAATTCGGCAATCATGCCTGGGGTGGCAAACCGAAAGTTGTACCTGCACATGTAGTAGGCACCGTAGAGAAGGCCGATCGAGATCCAGTTCAGGCTGCGTCTTTTGCGGAAGCCCGCGGGATGGATAAGGCGAGACGCCGGGGTAGGAAGATGCATGCCTCAATCTAATCGGTAGGCATGGGCGGTGAAATCGGAAAGAGGGTGATGATAGAGTAACTCGCAGGGTAGAGTTAGAAATGGATTTGAGCGTCTATCGGCATCTGATCTGGGATTGGAACGGAACGTTGTTGGATGATGCTTGGTTGTGCCGGGACATTATGAACGGACAGCTACGAAGACGTGGGTTGCCTACCCTGAGTGCCGAGAGATATGAGGCTATCTTCGATTTTCCGGTTGAGGGGTACTACCGAAAGGTTGGCTTTGATTGGAAAAAGGAGTCATTTGAAGAGGCTGGGACCGAGTTCATTGTGGAGTACGAAAAGAGGAAGACAGAGTGTCGCCTGCAGATTGGAGCGAAAGAGCTGTTGAAACGTGTGGAAAGTGCTGGTTTATCCCAAGCAGTGCTATCCGCTTACTCCCACGGATCTCTCGATACATTTTTAGGATATTTTGGGGTCAGGAGTCATTTTAAGAGCGTGGCGGGTAGTCGGAATCACTATGCAGAGGGAAAGGTGGAGCACGGATTGAGAATGCTTCAAGAGCTCCACGTTTCACCCTCGGAGACACTTTTGATCGGAGACACGACTCACGATGCGGAGGTGGCCCAAGCGATGGGGGTGAAGTGCGTCTTGATTCCTTGCGGCCACAATAGTCGGGATCGACTGGATCGTTGTAGGACAAATATGGTGAATGGATTAGGGGAGTTACGCCTAGGTGTGGAGGGAAGAAAAACATCACCCTAGGAGATGGGGTTTGGTAATGTAGACGTGATGAATGTTGCGATGATCGATTATGGTCGGGGAAATCTACGAAGCGTGGAGAGAGCCTTGGAGAGTGCTGGAGCTACCGTTACGCGGGTGGAGGATTCGGCAAGTTTGGAAAAGGCCGAGACGGTGATTTTACCCGGGGTAGGTTCATTTGGGGATGCAGTGGAGGGATTGAAACAAAGAAAATTGTGGGAACCTTTACGGGAGTGGGTGAAAGCGGATCGTCCGTTTTTGGGAATCTGTTTGGGCTATCAACTTCTTTGGGAGGAAGGGGAGGAAGCCCCTGGGGTTAAGGGTTTGGGACTTTTTTCAGGGCGCGTTGGTAAATTTAAAGGCAAAGGTTTAAAAATTCCTCTGATTGGATGGAGTCAGGTGCGAGTGCAGGATGCCAAAAGAAGTTACTTTGAGGGTGGGGATAGTTTTTTTTATCATGTTCACTCCTACCGTCCTGAATCAGTGCCTGCAGAATATCTGATATGCGAAACAGAGTATGGGGGTTGGTTTCCTAGCGGGGTTAAAAAAGGGAAAGTAGCTGGGTTCCAGTTTCATCCAGAGAAAAGCCAGGAGGCAGGCATCTCGTTGTTGAGGAAGAGCTTAAACGCAATCCAGAGCGAGTGACTTGCATTCACTCGGAAACTTTCTATTTTAACTACATGATAAATAAATTGATTCGTCTTGCTGTGTTGGGGTTGGTAGTTGGTTTGGCGTCCGCAACTATGGCTGGTGAAGGCTGTGGTAGTTGTGGAGATGATGATAGTGGTGCAAAAAAGAAGAGCACCAACAACGTCACCCCCCCCAATAAGAAATAACGTTTCGTAAAATCAAAAACCCAGCCCCGATACAATCGAGGCTGGGTTTTTTGTTTTGTGGCGATGACTAGTTTTTTGGACGACCCAGTTTGGCTTTCATCGTGACAGGAGTTTTGGGGTTATCCCTGGGGTCTCGTGGTTTGGCGACAATCTTGTCGGCCACGTCCATGCCTTCGATGACTTCACCGAAAGCGGAGTACTGCCCGTCGAGGAAAGCGGTTTCTGTGACGCAGATAAAGAACTGACTGCCGCTGGAATTTCTCTGCGGGTTGACTTCGTCCCCTGTGCGAGCGGCGGAAACGGTGCCCCGCTTGTGCTTGTTTTTGATTTCCGCAGGAACGGTATAGCCGGGGCCACCTGTGCCGTGGGAGCCGCGATCATCGGCATTTTTGCTCTTGGGATCACCGCCTTGGATCATAAAACCGGGAATCACGCGGTGAAAGGTGGTGCCATCGTAGTAACCCTCTTTCACTAGCTTTTTAAAATTCTCGGCATGCTTCGGGCAATTCACCAAGTCGAGTTTGATGACGATTATGCCGTCGTCTGTGGTCAGGGTAATGATATCTTCTTCAATGAGGGTAGGTTTCATGTCTTTGGATTCCTTTGGGGTGGGGGTGGTGGTTTCAGCCGCATGCGCGGCAAAAGTGAAGAGAAGAGAGGCGAGAAAGGTGGGTATAATTTGTTTAAGCATGACGAAGGATGGTCCAAGATGCCCCTTCGGCCAATACTGAATTTCCGACTATTGCATAGTCACGTTTGATCATAGCTAGGGCTACCGACCCCGGTAAGTTTATGTCCGAGGCTAGGCTACTCATTTTTCCCACAACCACTCCGTCCGAGGTTGTGCATTCCCCGATTTGTTTGGGGGCGGTATCGGTTGCACCCAAGACACAGAGGTGGCGGTTGACGTGGCCGACGCTACGGAGGCGGGACATAACCTCTTGGCCGATGTAGCAACCTTTGGTGGAACTGATGGCGTCGGATTCGAACCCGGCTTCGGGAGGGAGGGTGTCGGGTCCGACATCCACTCCCCAGAGAGGAAGGCCACGACTGATGCGGAGAGGTTCCCAATCTGAGAGTGGAGAGGAGTTGGGGCGCCAATTGGATGGTGTGGGAATCCAAAGATCGAGTCCTGGCTCCCGAAAGCGAGGGCATAAAAAACAGAGGGCATCTTTCGGTGTATCAGTGGGCGGGGATGAGAGGGCTGGGAAGTGGGCGAGGGTGTAGGAGGAGGAGATGTCCTCAAAGGTTACATCATCTGCGACGATAAATTTTTCGATTCGGGACCGGATCGATTCACGAAGTGCGAAGTCGGTTTCAATGAGGAGGGAGTCGGGTGTGGCGGCGATGTGGAGATCGGCCTCGAGTCGGCCTTTTGAGGAGTTGATGGCAGATCGGACGGCATGGCCTGGAGGGAGTTTCTTTACGTCTTGAGTGACTTGGCCGTTGAGGAACCGGAGCCGGTCGGTGCCGGTCAAGCGGAGGAGGGTGCGGGGGCCGGGTATCCAAGGGGAGGATGGAGATTTGATCTTTTGGAGGAGGTCGGGATTCATCAGAGTGGTGGGGTGACAGATGAACATTTCATGGAAGAGGCCTTACGCCAAGCACGGAAGGCGGCCGCCAAGGGGGAGGTTCCGGTTGGAGCCGTATTGGTGGTGAATGGTGCGGTTCTTACGAAAGCGCATAATCAGGTGGAAGAGTTGAAGGATGCGACGGCCCATGCGGAGATGCTGGTGGTGACGGCGGCGGCGGGGGAGATAGGGGATTGGCGGCTGAACGAGGCGACGGTTTATGTGACCAAGGAGCCGTGTCCGATGTGCGCGGGGGCAATTGTTTTATCGAGGGTAAAAAGAGTTGTTTATGGGGTGTCGGACCCCAAGGGGGGTGCTGCTGGAGGCGCGCTCAATTTGCTTCAGTTTGCGGGGTTGAATCACAAGTGTGAGATACGGAGTGGTGTGAAGGCGGAGGAGTGTCGGGATCTGCTAAGGGATTTTTTTCAAAAACAGAGAGCGGTTCAGGATGTCGGAGGAAAATAAACCATTAGGTCGGTGGCCTTTGGGGCCAGGGGTGGAGATTGTGAAGGAGGGGCCTGCGGGTCTTTATGCACTGAGTAAACCGAGCGGGGTTCGGTCGCAACCCAAAGAGGGAGGAAAAGATGCCCAAGCGCTTTTTACGTGTAGCTACTCGTTAAGGGATGAGGCGTATCACATTCCTCCAGACAAGGGTGGGGGCAAGGTGTGGCTTTTGCACCGATTGGATGGGGGGACATCCGGGGTTATTTTGGTGGCCAATGAGGAGCAGACTGCAGCTGAGGTGAAGTATGCGTTTGCACAGCATCAGGTGAGAAAGAGGTATGTGGCGGTGGTTTTCGGATGGCCTGAGAGGGTGAACGCGGTTTGGAAAGATCGGATTGAGGTGGTGAAGGATAAAGGGAGAGTTCGGGCGCGTCCCGGAAACGGCTCTTGGGCTGAAGCGGTGATGAAAGAGAGGGGTAGGGGGAAAGGAGTGGCGGGAGCGCTGAGTTTATTGGAGTTGGAACCGAAGACGGGGAGAACGCACCAACTGCGAATTCAGTGCTCGCAAAGAAATTTGCCGATTGTGGGGGATCGGACGTACGGCGATTTTGAGAAAAACAGGGCCTTTGCCAAAAGCACAGGTCAGCAGGGTATGTTTTTGCATGCGGAACGTGTCAAAGTGCCCTTCCGTGGAAACGATTGGGAAGCGAGTGTGGCTGTGCCGGCTCATTTTACTGTTGGGAGTGTCTGACATGATGCTTGCGTTGAGTAAGAACAAAGAGTGAAATCTACCGAATGAACAACATCATCTTATTGCTTGGATTTTCAGTTGCTTGGATTTTGCCCATGACATCGGATCTTATTGCTCGCACCGAAAAATCTATGGTGGGTCAGCCTTTGCCTAAGTTGAGCGTGCAGTGGTTAGAAAAGAAGCCTGATACGGATGGGAAACCGATGATTGTGGAGTTCTGGGCCACTTGGTGTCCCCCTTGCCGAGAGAGTATTCCTCATCTGAACGAAGTTTATGCGAAGTATAAAGAGAAAGGCCTTCAGGTCATTGGCATCACGGATGAGAATCGGGCGAAAATTGTCAAATTTGAAAAAGAGGTGCCCATTGAGTATTCGGTCGGGCTGGACGCCGGAGGAAAATATGCCAAGCCATTTGGGATTCAAGGCATCCCCCACGCCGTTCTGGTTGATAAAAGCGGTAAGGTCGTTTGGGAAGGGCATCCGATGTCGGTGAAAGATTCCCAGATTGAAGAGATCCTGAAATAGGCGTGGCTGATTCAAACCGTTTTTTGCTACTTGTATCGGCTGGAATCTCGCTTTCTATTTTGGCTTTAGCCGGTGTTCTTGGAAGGAAGGGAGCACTTTCCACGGAGGGTGTGGTCGCCTTGGTAGCTTTAGCCGTCGGGAGTTTTGTTGTGGTGGCGTTGAAGGATCGGTGGAAGAAAATCCATTGGGGTGGAGGGGAGATTGAGATGAAGCAGGAATCTAAGCAGAACTGGTTGCGAAGACTTTATGGGTGGACGATCCATTGGGCAGCCACGCCGCAGGCCGTTCCGGCTCTGGTTTTCATCGCTTTTATCGAATCCAGTTTCTTTCCGATCCCGCCCGATGTCCTGCTTATGGCCCTCTGCTTTGCTCATCCCAAGAGGTGGGCTCATTTTGCCTTTTGGTGTACGGTGGGCTCAGTGGCTGGAGGGGTATTTGGATGGTGGATTGGGCATGCTTTGTGGGGAGCAGTGGCGCCATGGTTTTTTTCGCACGTGCCTGGATTTACCGAGGCCACTTTCTTGAAGGTCGAGGGCTTTTATCAGCAAAATGCTTTTCTCTTTATCCTCACAGCTGCGTTTACTCCAATCCCATACAAAGTGTTTACTGTCGCATCAGGCGTATTTGCAGTTCCCATTCCTACCGTCGTATCTGCCTCTATTCTGGGTAGGGCTGGGCGGTTCTTTCTGGTAGCAGCCGGGATCCGGCTGGGGGGGCCGAAACTCAAGCCGCATATCGAAAAGTATCTTGAGGTGGCGGTTACCCTTTTATTCCTGGTGGGGATCGGGGGCTTCATGGCGATCAAGTGGCTGAAATAGCCAAAAATAGTTTGAACGTTTTGGCTCTTCCCCTGTCTATTACTTCAGATCGTTTACATCTCCTAGTGTTTGGCAAGAAGCGTGGGTTTGATCACCCACGCTTCTTGTTTTTGCAATCATCTCGAATTCAGTAACTTATGCGATTAGAAATGTTAATACATATAGAAACATAATTATTGTATTATTTGGGTGAATCGAACATTGTTTCAGCTCCTAGTATGATTTCGAAGATTCATCATCATCATGTCGGCATGCATGCGACTCGCGTTTCTGAAGATTTACAGAGGGAGATTTGGGGTTTTGCGCAAGCCGTCATCGATGAGGAGAACCAAGGTTGCGCCGATAATCGAATGAATTACTGGAAAAGCAGGCTTACTCTCTCGGTCGAACACGCAAAAGCCAAGGGAATGGATGCTAGCGAAATAGCCCATCAGTGTGTCTTGACCTTGTGCAGATCACGGGGATCAAAGGCGCTTCCGAACCAATCCCTTTCCAGAATTGAGAGCTATCTCCAAACTCAAGGGGTACCGGCCAAGTTGCAAGAGCCGGTCACTGGCTCGATTCGGTCTGGTTCACGCTAGTTATCTGCATTTCGTAGAGACCTCGGGCTGCTGTTGCTTGACCGAGCGTTTTTTTCCCCTCAGAGTAACGGCTTATGGCTGACAGTTTATATGCCGTTCAAGCGGAAGGGGTAGGCTACTCATACGGGCGCAAGCGGGTTCTTGATAATATTGATCTAAAATTGGAGGAGGGGGGGATGTTCTGTGTCCTCGGCCCGAACGGAAGCGGCAAAACAACCCTTTTTAAGATCATCTCCACGATATTTGCCCTTCAAGATGGCGAAATATCAGTTGGGGGACGTAGTTTGCGCCAGTTTCCAACTCCCGTGCGAAAGAAAATCGGGGTCCTTTTTCAAAACCCAGCAGTGGATATGAAATTAACGGTCCGAGAGAACCTTCGGCATCACGGGAATCTTTACGGCTTGGACCCTCACGACTTGGAAACCCGAATCAACAAAAACTTGGTGGCCTTAGGGGTTGAAAATCGGGGGGGGGAGATGGTCGAAAGCCTTTCGGGTGGGCTAAGGCGTCGGGTTGAGATTGCAAAAGTTCTGCTCACCCGTCCTAGCATTCTTTTGATGGATGAACCTACCACAGGGTTGGATCCTGCCATTCGATCGGAGCTGTGGAGCATTATTTCAGGAATCCGTAACACTCGTAAACTGAGCGTTCTCTTCACCACCCATCTTCTGGAGGAGGCGGAGCCTGCGGACGAGATTCTGCTTTTGGATCAAGGTCACTCCGTCGCGTCTGGAAAGGTTTCTGAGCTCCGCAGTTCTTTAGGTAAAGAGTATGTTCGCCTCGGAACGTATAGCCCCAAGAAGTTAGCTGCAAAAATCCGTAAAGAAGGGGAGGTCGAGGTGACCGCGGAACCCGCATCGGTCAAGGTGGTGCCTATTCGAGGGCAAGCAGCTCCCTTGGCGATTCGTCTTTGGCGCGAGTACAGTCATGAGGTCACTTCCGTCACCCTTTGTCGCCCGACGTTAGAGGACCTTTTCCTCCAGAAAACCGGCCGGCTCTGGTCCTCCACCCCAGGGGAGATTTAATACCATGTTCATGCAAGCTTCCTACAGTTTAGCTCTTCGTGAGGTCACTCGTTTCCTCCGTCAAAAAAATCGGGTCATCGGGGCAATGGCAACCCCCGTTCTGTTCTGGTTCCTTCTGGGCTCGGGAGTCGGAAGATCGTTAGTGGCTCCAGGATTTCGTGAACGAACGGATTATTTGACCTACTTTTTCCCCGGTATCGTCCTGCTTATCATTTTGTTTACGGCCATATTTTCGACTGTGTCGGTGATTGAAGATCGTCGCGAAGGATTCCTGCAGGGAGTCCTCGTAGCTCCGGATGGGCGATCGGCCATTCTTTTCGGAAAGTTAATCGGCGGGACTCTCTTGGCGGTGTTTCAGGCCATTGTCGTAGTTCTTCTTGCGCCTTACTCGGATTATCACCCTGATGCTCGGGTTCTTTTTTATCTCCTCGCGATTATTTCCGTTTTGGCCGTTGGATTAACCGCCTTGGGATTCCTCATTGCTTGGCCGATGGATTCAACCCAAGGCTTCCATGCCCTAATTAATCTTTTCTTCGTGCCACTCTGGTTTCTCAGTGGGGCCTTGTTCCCGCCCGCGGGTGCGGCGGAGTGGATTCGGGTCCTGATGCGATTTAACCCCCTTAGCTACGGGCATGATGCCTTGGCAGGGTTGCTTGCGACACGGCCTGGAATGCCTTTACCCGTTGATTTGTCTCACGACTTTTCGATTGTTTGCGCGACGACCTTGCTGCTTGTGATGGCCTGCGCACTTCAGGTCAGCCGGCGTTCGTGACATTGGGCACGCCGGTTTCTCCCGGCCCGCGGCCTGCCAACCGAAATCTTTCTGCCTTTGTTTGGGCAATCCTAATCTTGGGCCTAGCCGGAGTCATTGCGGCAGGGGTGCGTGAGATTTGGAGTTCTGCAGTTCGGCAAGAGTATAAGGAGTTACCTGTGCTCGGTCAGATTACCGATTTTCGGCTGACGGAAAGAAGTGGGCAGACCAAGACTTTGGCAGATTTCAAGGGGGAGGTGTGGCTGGCTGATTTCTTTTTCACCTCTTGTCCTGGACCGTGCCCCGTTTTGACCAGTCGAATGGCAGATCTGGCACAAGCGGTACAACGAACGAAGGGAAAGGTCAGGATCGTATCGATTACAGTGGATCCCGCTACGGATACTCCTGAGCGTCTTCAGCACTATGCCAACCAGTATGGAGCTGGAAGCAACTGGTGGTTTTTGACGGGGTCCTTGAAGGAAACGTTCCGACTCGCTCGTGAGGGCTTCAAGGTTGCGGTAGAGGAGAACCCGCCCGAATCAGTTCCCCAAGCTGGAAAAGTGCTCCACAGCACAAAGGTGGCACTGATCGATGGGCGGGGACAGGTCCGTGCATACTATAATGGAACAGACGCGGACCTCTTGGCTCGGGTTCTTCCGGATGTAGGCTCTCTTCTGCGCGAAGAGCAAAAAAACAAATGACCCTACACGATTTGCCTTTGCTGAATGCTTGTCTTAACACAGCTACGGCCATTCTCCTTTTGGCGGGTTGGATTCAGATCAAACGTGGAAACAAGGAAGCTCACAAAAAAATCATGGTGACGGCGTTTTGTGTTTCGAGTGTGTTTCTTGCGTCCTATCTGATTCATAAATTTACGGTCGGACCGAAACTGTTTCCCATGCAAGGCTGGGTCAGAACGTTGTATTTCTTTATTTTAATTCCTCATACGATCCTGGCGGTCCTGAACCTACCTTTTATTCTGTTGGCGGTGTGGTTTGCGGCAACAGGGCAATTCGAAAAACATAAAAAATTGACGCCCTGGGTCTGGCCAATATGGATGTATGTATCGGTAACGGGTGTTCTTGTTTATCTGATGCTCTATCGCTGGTTCGCTTAGTTAAAATCTGGCGACAGATCCTACGCCTAGCATCGCACCTGTTCCGGGGACTAACCCTGAGACATTTGGATAGCTCGCTCTTGCAACTGAGTCTCAAAAGGGGCAAATTTACAGAGTGAAGTCGTTCAGCAACCCTTCGGGTGGGCATACTCTTAATTTGAGTGATGTGGGGGCAGGGTCGGAAGTCAGGGTAAGCCGTTTGGAGTGTGCTCCGACAACGTGTCAGCGGTTACGGGAAATGGGCTTTTGTGAAAACGCACTGGTCACAAAAATACGGGGTGGTGCGGATCTGGTTTGTTGGGTCTGTGGAACGCGGGTCGCATTGAGTGCTCGCTTGGCCAAGCAGATTTTGGTCGAGCACGTGGACGGAAGGTCGTAGGACAAGCTGAAGCGGGGAAGTAACCCCGTTTTTTTACGATGAATCAGGACGGAGCCAAGCGCTGGGTCGCCGTGGTGGGAAATCCAAATGCGGGGAAGAGTACTCTTTTCAATGCCCTTACGGGTTTGCGGCAACGAGTGGGAAATTATCCAGGTGTAACGGTAGAAAAAAGAACGGGTACTGCCTTTACCCTGCACGGAGATGCGGTGGAATTAATCGACTTACCCGGGATGTACAGTCTCTCCCCACGGTCCCCCGACGAGAAAATCGCATGGCAGGTTCTACACGGAGAATCAAAAGGGGTGCCGCGACCCGATGCGGTCTTATGTGTGGTGGATGCAAGTAACCTGGAAAGAAATCTTTTTCTTGTAACCCAAGTGATGGAGCTGGGTCTGCCTGTTTTGGTCGCTCTCAATATGGTGGATATGGCCGAGGCGAAGGGAATTCATCTTCGGCCTCAGGAGCTCAGTCAAAAACTAGGTGTCCCTTTTATTCCGACTCAAGCCCATCGAGGAAAGGGATTGGTCGAGTTGCGAGCCGCTTTGGGGCAGGGCCTGCATCGACCCGGGCCAAGACAGTGGACTATGCCCCCTCCGCTTGCCGCGGCAGTCGGGCAAATTGCAGCTGCATGGCGGGAATCCTTTCCAGCAGAGCTAACTGCTGAGGGGAAAGCCTTGGAGCTTCTTGCGGGATCGAACGTTGGTCCCGAGGGAGCAAGGAAGTTGGCTGCTGGGTGGCGGGAGCGTTTCCGAAAAGAGGCTTACGATTGGTCGGCGGCAGTCATTCATGCTCGGTATGAGTATGTTCGGAATGTTTTGGGATCCACAGGGGTGTTGGGTGGGGCGCGGATTGCTACTTGGACCGACAGGATTGATTCGATTGTCCTGCATCCTGTCGCGGGATGGGGAGTCCTCGCTGGAATGATGATGACACTCTTCATCTCCATCTTCTCCATCGCCTCCTATCCTATGGAGTGGATCGATGCCGGCTTCAGCTGGACGGGTCTTTTTCTTGAACAACGTATGCCTGCAGGAGTGTTGCGTGAGCTTTTGGTGAATGGAGTTGTGGCCGGAGTCGGTGGAGTGGTGATCTTCCTCCCGCAAATTCTAATTCTCTTCTTCTTTTTGGGATTGCTTGAGGATTCAGGATATTTGGCTCGTGCTGCATTTCTTTTGGACCGGGTGATGCATCGGGTGGGCCTGAGCGGAAAATCCTTTATTCCACTTCTGAGCTCCTACGCGTGTGCGATTCCTGGAATTATGGCAACACGTACGGTGGAGGATCCTAAGGATAGGCTTACGACCATTCTAATTGCCCCTCTCATGAGCTGTTCGGCTAGGATTCCTGTCTATACAACGCTGATTGCGGCAGCAATTCCTGCAGCTCTGGTCCCCATTTGGGGGAAAGCAGCGGCTTTCTTGGGACTCTACATTTTAGGAACGGGCACAGCTTTTCTTTTGGCGTGGTTCTTTAGAAAAAAGATGTTGGGAGGTGGCTCGCCACCCCTGATTCTCGAGCTTCCTCCTTATCGGAGGCCTGCCATTCGGTCGGTCGCACTGCGGATGTGGGAGCGGGCCATTATCTTTCTCAAGCGCGCGGGCACTGTCATTTTGGCTTTGTCCATCTTGCTATGGTTTGTCTCCAGTTTTCCAGTTCGCTCGGATGATCCTACAGTAAAGTTAGCGGGAAGTTATGCAGGGCAGCTTGGCCACTTGTTGGAACCTGTCATTCGCCCGCTTGGTTTTGATTGGCGGATTGGGATTGGGTTGGTGGGATCGTTGGCAGCAAGAGAGGTCTTTGTTAGCACCATGTCGATTGTGTATCACGTGGGTGGTGAAGAGTCGGGTTTGGTGGCGGCCATGCAGGGAGCTCGCTGGCCTAATGGTGAATCCATTTATACTCCGTTGACGTGTCTCTCCCTCTTGGTTTTCTACGTGTACGCTTTGCAATGTTTGAGCACGGTGGCTGTGGCCAAGAGGGAAACGGGGGGATGGGGCTGGCCTGCCTTCATGATGCTTTACATGACTGGGTTGGCTTATGGGGCTGCTTGGCTTGTTCAAATTGTGGGTCGGGCGTTAGGATTTTCTTAAGATGAGCGAAAGTTGGCAGGGGTGGGTTGCGGGAGGACTGGTTCTGGGTGCTCTCATCTATCTGGTGATTCGTTTTTTTAAGCCCAAGGGGGGCAAGGGGTCAGGTTGTGGAAAGTGTTCCTCCTAGCCATCCATTCATGGCTAATCTAATTCCATGAATCCCTTACAGGCCATTCCTGCCCACAGCAAACTGGGCAAACTTCAGCCCAACAATAAATTCGTTTTGAATTGGGTGCAAAAGACGGTCGCCCTTGTCCAACCAGAGAATATCTTTTGGTGTGACGGTTCGGAAGAGGAGAAGGTCTATTTGACGGAGCAAGCGGTGAAGCAGGGGGTGCTTATTCCTTTGGACCAAAAGAAATGGCCAGGATGCCATTACCATCATTCCAATCCCAATGATGTGGCCCGGATGGAACAGTGCACTTATATTTGCACCCGAAGGCAGAAAGAAGCTGGGCCGACTAATAACTGGATGGAACCCAGGGCCATGCGGCAAAAACTGGAAGGGATTCTTCAGGGGGCCATGAAGGGCCGCACCCTGTTTGTGATCCCTTACTTAATGGGGCCACCGGGTTCTTCTCTTTCCAAGGTGGGAGTCGAACTTACGGATTCAATCTACGTTGTGCTGAATATGAGGATTATGGCACGGATGGGAAAAGTCGCTTGGGATCACTTGGGGGCTGGGGAGGAGTTTAATCGTGGAACACACTCTGTTTTAGACTGTAATCCAGAGCGTCGTTACATCTCCCACTTTCCAGAGGAGAACGAGATCATTTCCGTGGGCTCGGGATATGGGGGGAACGCGCTCCTTGGTAAGAAGTGTCTGGCATTGCGGATCGCCTCTTATTTGGGGCGGGACGAGGGTTGGTTGGCCGAACATATGCTCATTTTGTGTGTTGAGGATCCGACAGGTCAAAAAACTTATGTGGCGGCGGCTTTCCCGTCTGCTTGTGGGAAGACGAACTTTGCGATGATGATTCCACCGGATTCTTACAAAGGGTGGAAGGTTACTACCATCGGGGATGACATCGCCTGGATGAAACCAGGCGCGGATGGTCGTCTCCATGCGATCAATCCAGAGAACGGTTATTTTGGTGTGGCTCCAGGAACGAATGAAAAATCAAATCCCAATGCGATGAAAACGATCGCCCGGGATACTATCTTCACCAATGTGGCCCGCACAGCGGACGGGGATGTCTGGTGGGAAGGAAAAGACAACCCACCGCCGCCAAACCTGATCGACTGGAAAGGGAAACCATGGGTTCCGAACGGTGGGGAAAATGCCGCCCATCCGAATAGCCGGTTTACCTCTCCGATGAAAAACAATCCTGCGTTGGCGGTGGAGGCAAATGATCCACAAGGGGTGCCCATCAGTGCCATTATCTTTGGGGGGCGAAGAGCCAATACTATGCCTTTGGTTTTTCAAGCGTTCAGCTGGTTTCACGGAGTTTTTGTCGGTGCATCCATGGGTTCGGAGACGACGGCTGCGGCGGCGGGGGCGGTGGGGCAGGTGAGGCGTGACCCAATGGCGATGCTTCCTTTTTGCGGCTACAACATGGGCCAATATTTCGATCACTGGATGGAGATGAGACGGCATATCGAGATTTTGCCACGGATCTTTCATGTGAACTGGTTCCGCAAGGATTCAGCTGGGAAGTTTTATTGGCCTGGATTTGGCGAAAATATGCGGGTGCTGGAGTGGATCATTGGTCGTTGTCATGGGCAGAAGGATGCGCGGGAGAAGTCGATTGGCTGGGTGCCCCGGTTTGAGGATATGAACCTACAAGGCTTGGCGGGGATCAACCGCGAACGGTTTGATGAAATGATGAAGATCGATCCGGAGGAGTGGCGGCGGGAGTTGGTGTTGCAGAATGAGCTCTTTCTGAAGCTGTATCATGAACTGCCGAAAGAGATGATCTATCAGAGGGAGTTGCTTGTCGCACGCCTCTGAAAGGTCGACTTCTCCGGCTGGCCCATCCGCATGGTGGGTTCTCGGCGGGTTGGTCGCTGGAGTGGTGGTGGGGTTGGGGCTCCGCCAATGGTTTCCTGGGAGTGCAGGTTTTCTCCAGTCCTGGGTTCAGCCGTGGGGGGATCTTTTCCTTCGACTTCTCTTTGTCATGGTTATTCCGGTTCTTCTAACGGCTTTGCCGCTGGGAATTGCTTCGGCAGGAAGTTTGTTTCATCTCGGAAGAACGGCTCTGATCTGCCTCGGGATGACCCTTTTACTGAGTTCCGCAAGCGTGGTCGTGGCATTGGGGTTGGTGAATCTTTGGAACCCCGGAAAGACGGCCGTTCCCCATACGGATTGGGGGCAGGGGTTGGCCTTGCCGGAGGATGCGGGGTTTCTTTTGAGAGTGGTGAGTAAAATTCCCGATGATCCTTTTGGTCTTTTGGCCGGCGCAGTGGGATGTCCGTCCTCCGCCCATATGATGTTGATCATTCTCGGGGTAGCGGTGGGTTGGGGATTGATTCTAATGCTTTTGCCTAAGGCTTGGGGCGAGCCTTTGCATGCCCTATGGGAGAAAATCTTCGCCGCCTGTATGCGGGTGATCGATGGTTTGATTCGCTGGGCACCATTGGCGGTTTTTAGTCTGACTTGTCTATCCTCTTTCCGAACGGGCCCGGGTCTGCTGGCTTACCTTGGTACGTTCGTTTTGGCAGTTCTGGTGTCGCTAAGTATTCAGGCGTTTGGCGTCTACCCAGCGGTATTGCGCACGTTGGGAAATTTTGACATCAGAAAGTTCTGGGTCGGGGTGAGGGAGCCCATGTCGACGGCCTTTGCCACTGCTTCCAGCAACGCCACCCTTCCGGTCTCGATTCGGGCGGCGGAAGGTCGATTGGGATTGCGTCCTCACGTCTCCCGTTTTGTTCTGACCGCGGGGGCCAGTACCAATCAGAATGGAACGGCACTCTATGAGGGAGTGACGGTCTTATTTCTGGCTCAGAGTGCTGGGGTGGATCTAAGTCTTACGCAACAGGCTATCGTGGCCGGGTGGTGTGTCATCGGGAGTTTGGGTACGGCGGGAGTGCCAGGCGGGACATTGCCGATTCTGGCGGCCATCTTGGCCTCGTTAGGAGTGGACCCGATGAAAACCGGAGTGGGTATTGGACTCATTCTTGGGGTAGACCGGTTTTTGGACATGTGCCGGACCTGCGTGAACGTGTTGGGAGATCTTGTGATCGCGGTGGTGGCGAATCACTGGACCGGCCGAAAAAAGTAAATGGACGCTACTGGGATTGAACCAGTGACCTCCTGCGTGTGAAGCAGGCGCTCTACCACTAAGCTAAGCGTCCGAGCAAGATACCGTAGCTTAACCGGGTGCGGATCGGCAAGTCGGGGTGCTGGGATGTGGATGGAATCGCATCATTCTCCAAAAGATTCGGAAGTTTGCGCGATACTCAACGCTGGATGCATGCTTTCCCGCATGGAGCACAGTCGTATGACCTATTTTATGTATTCTCGAAGCATTGGCTTTTTATGCGAACATCAGCAGCAATGCGTGTTTTGATCGCTTTTGATAAATTCAAGGATGCCTTGAACGCGGAGGAGGCCTGCGAGGTGGTCGCCCGCTTTTTCCGAAAAATTCCATCCGCCCCGGATCTTGATCTCTGTCCGCTGTCGGACGGGGGGGAGGGTTTTTCCCGGATTCTGACCAAGGCTGCCGGAGGTACGCTGTACCGCCATAAGGTTACGGGGCCGTTGGGTAAGAACGTGGAGGGTGAATTTGGCCTGGTGTCGTGGAAGGGGCTGGCTCCGGTGGTGCGGTCGCGGTTAAGAATTCCTCCCGGTCGGGAAGGCGTGATCGGACTCGTGGATATGGCCTCGGTTGTCTTCAGGCTTTGGGCCTGCAGGCCTGGAATCACCAAGGCAAGGAGATGGCGGTTGTCCCGCCCGATTGTTGGGATGGGATGGGTAAAATCACGGGCATCTTGCCTTCCGGCTTTCCCGGGATCCGGGTGGCGTGTGACGTAACCAACCCCCTTTTGGGGGAACGTGGGGCGGTTCGTGTCTACGGCCCGCAAAAGGGACTGGTTTCCCGGGATCTTGAAAAGTTTGAATCGGTCACCGCCAAGATGGCTCGACGGCTTTTGCGATTGTCCGGCCGAGGAACAGAATTTCTTGAGATTCCCGGAACGGGAGCGGCTGGGGGCATCGGGTTTGGCCTGATGGTGGTAGCTGGGGCCGAGCTAGTGCCAGGCTCAGATCTGGTTTCCGATTGGCTCGACTTACCGCAAAGGATCGAAGCGGCGGATGTGATTCTGACCGGGGAGGGTCGTTTTGACCGGAGTTCACTGGAAGGAAAGGGTCCCGCCGCTTTGGTGGCCCGGGCGTTGGAGTTGGGAAAAAAAATCCATGCGTTTTCCGGTTCGGTCGAGCCGGGTTTGCCAATTCCTACGAAGCTTACCCTGCATGCTATCTCCCCGCCGGATCTTCCGTTGGAGAAGGCCCTGCGAAGCACAGGAGAACGCTTGGCCCAAGCCGTCCAGGCCGTGGATTGGACCGCCTAAAAAAGCTGGGATCGACCGGCGAAAAACTTCAGGGGAACAGCCTGGTCGGAGACCCTGCACCACGGATGCTTTCGCAGCTCCTCCGCGAGATCGCGGGAAACCCAGATTTTCTCCACATTTGCGGCGTAGCTACCGCATGGTGCCTTTGGAAAGGCCGCACTCACTTGCCATTTGAGGTGTTTCAAACAATCTTTCTTTGTATTTATATTCCATTCCACAAGGTTTGAGTTTGTCGCATGAGTTGCAATAGCGAGAATTGCTGTGTGCCACCTTAAGTGCGCGGAGCGCGTGAGATGGAAAAGTTTAGAATTTGAAACCTTAAGAAACTAAACGGAACCCTATCTCACATTATTGGATCTAAGCTGTGAGTAAATCTGTGTGAAAGGGGAGAAATGGTAATCGGAATCTTAAATTGGCGAGTCTGAGGATTGAGTAGCTCAAACGAAGGTTGGGGTTTGGTAGGGAAGTTTATGAGCGGACGCAACGACTTGGCAGGTCAATTTACCATTTTGTGTGCTGATCCCCGTGATTAGACCGGGCTGACGTTGGGTGGCAATGGCAAGGCCATGGTCGGCGATCAGTTCGATGTAGGGATAGGTGACATTGGTGAGGGCTTGGGTGGCAGTTCGGGCATAAGCGCCAGGCATATTTGCAACGCAGTAGTGAAGAACGCCTTCCTCAATATAAACAGGATTATCGTGCGTGGTGGGGCGGGAAGTCTCTGCGCAGCCACCTTGATCAATGGCGATGTCGACAAGGACACTACCAGGGCGCATGCGGCGAAGCATGGCACGGGTGACGAGCTTCGGGGCTTTGGCACCAGGAACAAGGACAGCTCCAATGAGAAGGTCGACATGGGGGAGGAGTTCGTCGAGGTGGGCCTGATTTGAGAAGAGAGTGTGGGCGGTATGCATGGTGATATCGAGAAAGCGCATCCGCTCGAGATCAACCTCCAGAATGGTGACATCAGCGCCTAAGCCAGTGGCCATCCGTGCAGCGTTGACGCCTGAGGATCCACCTCCGATGACGACGACGCGACCTGGAAGAACACCAGGGACGCCGCCGAGCAGAACGCCACTGCCTCCCGTGTGTTTTGCAAGAAAGTAGGCGCCGACGATAACCGACATGCGGCCCGCAATTTCCGACATCGGCTCAAGAAGGGGAAGTCGCCGTCCTTGTGTGACCATTTCGTAAGCAACGGAGGTGACTCCGGATTTCATGAGGGCCTGCGTTAAGTTGATATTGGCGGCTAGATGAAGGTAGGTGAATAGGATCTGGCCTGGGCGAAGGAGGGGGTACTCTTCAGGAAGGGGTTCCTTCACCTTGACGATAAGCTCAGACGCAAAAACATCGGTATGGTTAGCTACGATTGTAGCCCCAGCTGTTGCGTACTGATCGTCGGGATAGCCTGAACCGAGACCTGCGTTCTTTTCGATGAGAACTTTATGCCCACGCTGGATGAGCTGATAGACTGCGGAGGGTAGTAGAGCGACGCGGGCCTCTTGGGATTTAATCTCGCGGGGAACACCGATGACCATATCCACAGGTTAAGTGAAAAAGGGTCAAGAGCTAGATTGGAAAGGAGGGGATGTGGAGGAGGTCAGAATGGTGGATTTGAATGAGAAGTTTTCGGAGTCTTACATGGATCTTGAAATCTTCTCGCAGTTAAAGATTGCGCTGCTCTCTTGTGGGGGAAAGCATAGCTGAGTGAATTTCATTTGTTTTGTGGGAGACGGCTTCTTCGTTCCATTGAAGTCCAAGTTGTAATGTACGAACAGCCGAGAGCGAAAAATGTTTAAACCAAAAGAGAGATATTTTGAGTTTTTCTTGGCTAGAGCTAGGAACAAAGTGGCGTGGGGCGTAGCTCTTATGTCCCTATGGGGAATGGGGGGATGTGGTCGTCTCCTTCAGGTTGAAGTTCCAGCGGGCGAAAAGCCCGTTGGTATGGTTTGGATTCCCGGCGGCAAGTTTGCCATGGGAGGACCTAGAATGGATGCATGTCAGCAGGCGTTGTCTGCCACAGATCCAAAGAAACCGACGTGTAGTCTTTTACGGAGTGGTTTTACCGATTCACAGCCAACGCATGAGGTGGAGGTAAATGGATTTTGGATGGACGAGGCAGAAGTCACCAACGATCAGTTTCAGAAATTTATCGATGCGACTCACTATGTGACAGTGGCAGAGCGAAAGCCTAAGAAGAAGGATTTTCCAGGTGCTCCTGAGGAAATGTTGGTACCAGGGTCAGTCTGTTTTAAGGCACCCGATCATCCCGTGGCGTTGAATGATTTTACGGCTTGGTGGAGTTATGTGCCTGGGGCTTGTTGGAATCATCCTATGGGACCTAAGAGTGACCTAAACGGAAAGGGGAGTCTTCCTGTTGTGCATATGGCGTATGAGGATGCAGAGGCCTATGCGAAGTGGGCGGGAAAGAGATTACCGACTGAGGCGGAGTGGGAGCGGGCGTCCCGAGGTGGGAGGGAGGGGGGAATGTACCCTTGGGGGGACGAGTTTCGGCCTGGCGGAAAGTGGATGGCGAACACATGGCAGGGAAACTTTCCTAGCTCTGATACGGGGGAAGATGGATGGAAAGGAATTTCTCTTGTAAAAAAATATCCGCCGAATCCTTATGGGTTGTATGACTTATCAGGAAATGTGTGGGAGTGGTGCTCCGACTGGTATCGATCGGATACCTATACAGAGGATTCTAAGCGTGGAGTGGTTCGTGATCCGAAAGGCCCGAAGGAGAGTTTCGATCCAGAGGAGCCTGAAGCCAAAAAAAGAGTGCATCGTGGGGGTTCGTTTCTCTGTTCTGATCAGTTTTGCGCCCGTTACATTTTAGGCACGAGGAGTAAGGGGGAGGTGAGTACGGGAACCTCGCACCTCGGTTTTCGTTGCGTTAAAGAGCCTTAATTTTTACTAGTACCTCTGACCCCATAATTTAAAAGCTGACTTGCAAGTTACTGACCTACAATAATTTACAGGACCTCTGACCCCGTATAAGTGATTATTGATTAATAGTTTGCAGCGGTGATTTTAGAGACCTTCTCGATTTTGTTTCCGGGGCCAAGCAGTACAGCTTTGGCCTGATGGGTCTTGATCTGTTCGGAAGTCAGTTGGGCAAAGGCCATAATCGTGAGGAGATCCCCTTTTTTTCCAAGATGGGCCGTAGCGCCATTGAGAACGATCGAGCCCTTACCTGCAGGGGCGGGGATCAGGTAGGTTTCAAATCGGGCGCCAGAGTTAATCACTCCCACAAGTATCTTTTCCCCCACATGTAGACCTGCGGCTTCAATCAAGTCGACGGATACTCCTAGGCTTCCCTCGTAATCAGGGGAGCCATCAGTCACTGTGGCGCGATGAATCTTACCGCAAAGAAAAGTCCGAAGCATATTTAGATCCTACCAAAAGAAGGAATACGATCGGAGAAGAAAAAAGATTTAAGCCTTGGTTGCCAAGGGGGCGGCGTGGGGTTGGGCGGGAGGAAGAGTGGATACAGGAGGGTGGGGCACGACTTTCCAGAACTTCTTAGAAGCGGTTTCCCACTGAGCCAAGATTTCTTTGGCTTTCTTGCTCTCGGTGGCCTCGAGATGTTGGTAAATGATGGCTTGTAGGGATTTCGTGTCATCGCCGCCTGTCAGTCTTTCCAAGCCGACCATTCCTGTGTTTAAACGTTGGGAGAAGGTCCCGTCCTCATCTAACACATACGCAATTCCCCCTGACATTCCCGCGCCAAAGTTTTTCCCCGTAGGACCCAAAACAACAACTGTGCCTCGCGTCATATATTCGCAGCCGTGATCCCCTAGGCCCTCGATGACAGCCGTGGCACCGCTATTCCGTACCGCGAACCGTTCGCCAGCTTGGCCGTAAGCAAACAGCTTCCCGCCTGTCGCTCCATAGAGGCAGGTGTTGCCACAGATGGAGTTTAGCGAGGGATCAAATGTCGTCCCTTTTGTGGGGATCAGGATGATCTCTCCACCTGACATTGATTTTCCGACGTAGTCATTCGCCTCCCCGTGAAGGGTCATTTTTACGCCGTTGACAAGAAAGACGCCAAAAGATTGGCCGCTCGAGCCTTCGAATTTGAGGGTGATACTGCCGTCGGCGAGTCCCTCGTCCCCGTACCGATAGGCGATCTCACCGCTGAGTGCGGCGCCCACGGAGCGGTGGGAGTTATTAATTTTGTAGGACAGTTTGGCTTTTCGCTTTTTCGATAGGGCATCCTTGGCGTCCTGCATGATCCGGGCATCGATGGGTTGATCCTCAAGCTTATCGTTTCGCTCCCAAGTGTGGTGGCGGGGCGCAAGGGGATCGACATCAGGCACCGAAAGGAGGGGTTGGAGATTTACCTTCGCGGCTTTGGGATGATTTTCTGGTGTGAAAGCTTCCAGAAGCTCGGGGTGTCCAATAATTTCATTTAGTTTTCGAACTCCGAGAGACGCGAGGATTTTACGAACGTCTTCCGCCACGGCGTTAAAAAAGTCGACGACCGCCTCGGGTGTGCCACGGAACTTCGCCCGGAACTTGTCATCTTGAGTCGCGACCCCCGTAGGGCAGTTGTTGAGATGGCACTGGCGAACAAAGACGCATCCCAAGGCAATTAGGGCTGAAGTTCCAAAATTAAACTCTTCCGCACCTAGGAGAGAGGCGACAACGATATCGTGTCCTGTTCGAATGCCTCCGTCTGTGCGGAGCGTGATGCGATTTCGGAGGCCGTTGAGAAGAAGAACTTGCTGGGTCTCGGCTACCCCTAACTCCCACGGGCTTCCTGCGTACTTAATGGAAGAGAGGGGGGATGCACCTGTTCCGCCGTCGTGGCCAGCGATCAGAACAACGTCAGCATGAGCTTTAGCCACTCCCGCGGCGATGGTTCCAACTCCTGCTTCCGCGACAAGCTTAACGCAGATCTTTGCGCGGGGATTGACCTGTTTGAGGTCGTAAATCAGCTGAGCCAGATCCTCGATGCTATAAATATCGTGGTGAGGCGGAGGTGAAATGAGCATCACTCCAGGGGTGGAACGACGAAGAGTCGCAATGAGTGGAGAGACCTTATGGCCCGGAAGTTGTCCGCCTTCGCCCGGCTTGGCCCCTTGAGCAATTTTAATTTCAAGCTCGGTGGCGCTCGCGAGGTACTCTGCGGTGACTCCGAACCGACCTGATGCGACCTGTTTAATCCTGCTATTTTTTGAATCCCCATTTTCCATGGTGGCGAAGCGGGCACGGTCTTCGCCTCCTTCACCGGAATTGGATTTCCCCCCGATCCGATTCATCGCGATGGCGAGCACCTCGTGCGCTTCAGGGGATAAGGCTCCGAGAGACATTCCAGCTGTGGTAAAGCGGCGACGAATATCCTCAATCGGCTCCACCTCCTCAAGAGGGATTGGGGTGCGACCGGATTTGAGGCGGAGTAAGTGACGGATTGTGATAGGGGTATTTTTGTTTAAAGAATCCACATAAGCTTGGTACTGCGCGGGAGAGTTGCGCTGATCAGCCCCCTTAAGGCCTACAAAAGCTTGGAGGGCTTGGATGGTTGGGGGTGTGATGGCATGAACTTCCCCGTCTCGGCGCCAGCGGTACACCCCCGCATCGGGGAGACGCTCTGTGGAGTTTGCAGCGGCTGCGTAACCTTCCGTGTGGCGAAGGATGGTTTCGTCCGCCAACTCAGGAACTTCGATTCCTGCGACTTGAGAAGGGGTGTCGGTGAAGTGATTACGAATGAGGGAAGGTCCGATTCCGACAGCCTCAAAAAGCTGACTTCCGTGGTAGCTGCTGAGCATGCAGATTCCCATCTTTGACATAATTTTGAGCAGTCCTTTATCGATGGCTTGTCGGTAGGCATTGATGATTTTAGCTGCATCCAAATCTGGCAGGGCACCCTCGGCTTGCCATCGCGCGGCCAGTTCCCAAACGAGATAGGGGCTGACGGCTGAGGCTCCAAAGCTAAGGAGACAAGCGAAGTGGTGGACATCCCTGCAATCGGCCGTATCCGCGATGAGGGAGGTGCGCATCCTCAACCCAGCACGGATTAAGCTGTGATGAACAGATGAGATAGCCAGAAGCATGGGTAGGGAAGCCTGTTCAGCGGTCGTTCCACGATCGGAGAGGCAGAGGATAGAGGCGCCTTCTTTGACAGCCGAGGCGGCTTCATCGCTGATTTCCCGAAGGCGTTTTTCAAAGGCCTGAACACCGCCGGAGATTGGAAATAGAATAGAGATGGTTTTTGAGCGAAGACTAGGATCTTTTCGGCCTAAAATTTCCGAGAGTTCCGCGGGAGCGATAACAGGAGAGTCGAGGCGAAGAAGGCGAACATGATCCGGGCCGTCGGTAAGCCAGTTGGGTCGGGTGCCCAGGTAGACCGTTGTGGACATGACCAGCTTTTCGCGGATGGGGTCGATCGGGGGGTTGGTGACTTGGGCAAAGAGTTGGCGGAAGTATTGGTAAAAGAGGCGCGCGCGGCGTGAGAAAACGGCCAAGGCGGCATCATCCCCCATCGAGCCTGTGGCCTCCTCGCCCTTTTGTATCATGGGGAGTAGGATGACTTTGAGTTCCTCGTCGCTGTAACCAAAGGAGAGGAGTTTGGAGGTGAGATCAGTGGGGATGGGCGGGAGTTGAGGGGAAACCTTAGGCAGGGTTTGAAGGCCATCTTTGACCCACTGGCCGTACGGCTTTTCAGAGGCTGCAAAATTTTTGATGTCTGTGTTGCGGAGTAGTTTTTTGTTTACCGTATCGACGGCGATCATTTCACCTGGGGCCAGACGACCTTTTTCAATAATTGATTTCTCCGGGATGTCGCCGATTCCAACCTCTGAGCCCATGAGAAAGAGGCCATCCTTTGTGATTTTGTACCGGGCGGGGCGTAGTCCATTTCGGTCGAGGCAAGCGGCCACGATTCGACCATCGCTAAAGGCGAGAGCCGCAGGTCCATCCCAAGGTTCGTTGAGGCACTCGTGATACTCGTAAAAGGCCCGAACTTCTGGGGAGAGGGATTCTTCCGAGCGATAGGCGGAAGGGACAAGCATAAGCATCGCGTGGAGCGGGCCACGGCCTGAGATGGATAGAAGTTCGAATGCGTTATCGAGGCTGGAGGAGTCGCTTCCGCCAGGTTGAATGATTGGATGAAGCAGAGGCAGATCGGATGGGTTAAGGGCAGGATTGGAGAGGTCCGCCTCGCGGGCATGGACCCAGTGCCGGTTGCCACGGAGGGTGTTGATTTCTCCGTTGTGAGCCACCATTCGGAAAGGGTGAGCGAGGGGCCACGTGGGGAAGGTGTTTGTGCTGTAGCGTTGATGAAAAACGGCGAGAGAAGTTTCGTAGGCGGGGTCCTGAAGATCTAGATAGAAACTTTTGAGTTGGGTACCCGTGAGCATTCCCTTGTAGACGATGACACGCGAGCTGAAGGAGGGGATGTAGAAAGGGGGAGTCCGATCCGTGGCGCAGCGGTGTTCAATTTCGTTGCGAGAGAGAAAGAGGGACATTTCAAAATTGTCATCCGACATTTTCTTGGCATCCGGTCGTGCGACGAGGAGTTGCTCGATCCGGGGAGCGGAGAGGGCTGCTTTTTCTCCTAGGATGCGAGGGTTGACGGGAACGACGCGCCAACCAAGAAAAACGAGACCGCGACGGACGACTACTTCCTCTGCGATGCGGCGAATGTGGGCTTGGGCGTACTTGTCATGTGCCGGGAGAAAGAAAAATCCAATTCCAAGATCCCCTTCGGAGTAAAGTTGGTGACCAAGTTTTTCTACCTCGCGACGAAAGAGTTTCGTGGGAATTTGAGTTAGGATGCCGGCCCCGTCGCCTGACTTTGCGTCTGCATCAAGAGCGCCCCGATGGGCGAGTTGGCAGACACAGTTAAGGGCACGTTCGAGAATGGAGCGGGTGCGTCTGCCTTGGATATCTGCGACAATTCCGACCCCGCAAGCATCGTGTTCATGGGACGGATGATAGAGCCCTTGAGCGGGGGGCATCGCGTGGTTAAGAGGGAATCGCGGCATGGAGAGCTTATAATACTTCAGAGAGAGTTTGGCGCAAGAGTGGGAATCCTCTTGAGGGATAAGGCTTTTGGGGGAATTGTGGAGTATGGCTCGTTACTCTCATGCCAAGAACCCAAGAATTCGGCACGTGCTCGTCTGCTTGCGTCGTGGGAAGCCTGGGGCGGTGGGAGTTGGGATGGTTTTAAAATCGATCTTTCGTCAAGCTGGGGTGAGTGCCCGGTGGGTATCGGAGGGTGGATTAGCCCGAGCCAAGCGGGGAAGAATTGATGCGGTGTTTGTGGGAGGCGGGGATGGGACGATGCTTCACGCGGCTCAATCAACGATGGGGTGGGGAATTCCTCTTTTAGGGATCAATCTTGGATCTCTGGGTTTTTTGACTTCGATCAAGGCAGGGGAAGTGGGGATGGTTTTGCCAGAGATTTTAAGTGGGCGGTATGGTTTGAGCACGCGAAGCGTTCTCTCAGTCAAATTATCGGGAGGAAATAAGTCGTGGAGTGCACTGAATGAGGTCTCTGTCGGACCGCAGGCGGGGCAATTGATGGTGAGGGTTCGGGTCAAGGTAGGGGGCGAAGTTTTAACGGAGTATCATGCGGACGGACTTTTGGTTGCAAGTCCGACGGGATCGACGGCGTACTCCCTTTCGGCTGGAGGACCATTGGTAAGTCCAAAGGCGAGAGCGATGGTGCTGACTCCTGTATGTGCTCATGCGATGGCGCAGAGACCTGTGGTGGTCGGGGAGCAGGAGGGTGTGGAGTTAACCTTGAGTGAAGGAGAACCGAGCGCGGTTGTTAGGTTGGATGGAAAGAAGATTGGAAATCTGAGTCGAGGAGGTTCTCTGCGGGTGGAGGTAGGGCGATCTGTGGTTCGTCTTATGCATCCTGCTGGATTCGGTTTCTACGGTTTGACTCGTCAGAAATTAGGGTGGAGCGGTGCGGCAGGAGTATCACGATGAAACTGGTCGAACTGCTACAGCCGAGTCACATCCTGTTGGATTTACAGGAGACCAAGCGAACAACGGCCATTCACAAGGTTGCATCGTTATTAGATAAGGATGAAGGGGTCACTCATTTTCAGGGATTTTACGATGAGCTACTAGCTAGGGAGCGTGTGGAGGCGACGAGCTTAGGAAACGGGGTGGCTTTTCCCCATGCGCGAACAGATCATGTGAAACGCCTTGTTTTGGCGGTGGGGCGGAGCCAAGCGGGCGTAAATTTTGAAAATGGTGGAGAGAACATTCATTTTATTTTTGTGATTGGAACCCCACGAAGAATGGTGACTGAATATTTGGCTTTGGTGGGGGCGATGGCTCGGATTTTGAGGCAAGATGAGGTGAGAGAGAAATTGATGCAGGTGAAGACACCAGAGGAATTTCTGGCTGCCTTGGCGGAGGATCCAGAAGCGGTGTGAAAGTTCGGTTGCGCGATTTGGCGGAAGGGTTGGGGCTTTCCGTGATGGCAGTGTCGAAGGCCTTGCGGGATGCGCCGGATATTGGGGCGGCGACAAAAGCGCGGGTCCAAGCGGAGGCAAAACGAAAAGGGTATTGGCCCAATGAAGCGGCCCGCAGTCTGCGGGTAAAACAGAGTGGCTGGGTGGGGTTGGTTTTGCCTGATCTGGCTTCGGAGGAGGGTCCGATGGTGTCGGGTGGGCTTGTGGAGGCGGCTCAGGAGTCGGGAATCGCAGTTTTGGTTGGAATCGCCCGGACGGCCAAAGAGGAAATGGAGCAGGTGCGGGCAATGATTGGGCGGGGGGCAGAGGCTATCTTTTTACTTCCTAGGATCAGTACGGAGCATCGCTCGGCCGCCTTGGAGCTTGTGAATCAAGCGGGTTGTCCGGTTGTCTTTTTGAAGCGTTATCCAGCAGATGTTGGATTAGGGAGTGGAAAGGTGAGTTGGGCTGTACGGGATATGAAGGGGGCGGCAGATCTGGTGCTGGATCATTTTTATGACTTGGGGCATCGACGAGTGGCTTATGTGGGTGGTCACTCTGCAGCGAGAAGTCATGCGATTCACATGCAAGCTGTTGTGGAGGGTAGTGAAAAAAGAGGAATGACGTTGATCGGAGGAGGCAGGATGGTGGGGTTGGATTCAGAAGATGCGGCTAAGGAGATGATGAAAATTCTGGAAAAAAAGGATCCGCCCACAGGGGTTATTTGTGGAACCGACATCTTGGCGGGCGGAGTCATTCGGGCCTGTGTGGAGAAAGGAGTTCTCGTTCCGCAAGGATTGAGTGTGAGTGGGGTGGGGGATGGCGAATTTTCTCGGCACGGGGTCGTGCCTTTAACGACAGTCCGTTTCCCAAGTCTGGGCAGATTAGGATTTGAGCTTTGGAAAAAAGGGCGAGAAGATGATTTAGTTATGAAACCGGTGCTTGTGAAGGGGGAGTTGATTGTCCGAAGCTCGACAGGAAAGGCCTAATTCATGAAAGCCAATTCACTCGACCTACAATTTATGAAGGAAGCTGAGGCGGAGGCCCGCCAAGGGTTGTTGGAAGGGGGAATTCCAATTGGGTCGATTCTAGTTCGAGGAAATTCGATCGTTGGGCGAGGTCATAATCAGCGGGTGCAAAAAGGGAGTGCGATATTGCATGGGGAGATGGACTGTTTGATGAATGCAGGAAGGCAGAGAAGTTATCTGGATACGGTTATCTATTCGACCTTATGCCCTTGCTACATGTGTTCTGGGACGATTGTGCAGTTCAAAATCCCGCGAGTGGTGGTTGGGGAAGCGATCAATTTTCCTGGAGCCCCTGATTTTCTGCGATCGCATGGGGTCGAGGTGGTCATTCTAGATCAACCCACGCTAGTGAAAATGATGGGAGATTTTATTCGAGCCAAGCCCGAGTTGTGGAACGAGGATATTGCGGAGTAATCCAAGCAGTGTAGCCACTGCGGGCGTTAGACTCCTTCTGGGAGGGTGCGGATGGAGGGGAGGGCACGATATCGCTGATCCAGGTCAAGACCGTAACCCACGACGAATTCGTCTTTGATTGAGAAACCCACCCAACGGGCTTTGACGGCATGTACTCGTTTCCTTTTCTTGCTCAAAAGAACGCAGATCTGGACCGTGCGGGCACCCAATTTCTTGGCATGAGCCCGAGTGCGGTCGAGAGTGAGTCCGGAATCCAGAATATCGTCAATCAGGAGGATATCTCTACCCACAAAGTTTCCACGGCAGTGGTGAAGACCCCGGATTTTTCCAGTTGAGCGGGTGCCTTGATAACTTGAGATATTCCAAAACTCGACCTCGGTGTCAGGATCCAAATGGCGAAGGAGGTCGACAACGAAAAAGACACTTCCTTTCAGTAGGGCGACGATCGTGAGAGGGCGGTTGCGGTAGGTTTTGAGGATGGACGCAGCTAAGGTTCGAACCCGACGGCGAATTTGCGGAGCCGAGAGGTAGGGTTGCCCTGGGGGACGAATCACTGACCCGCAGCGGTTGGAGTTAGCTCAGCCAGCTCTTGCGTGATTTTTGCAGTGAGGGGACCTGAAATTTTAAGATCGAGGCCTTTTTGAAACGAGTCCCGGGCATTTTTTTCTTCCTCAAGTTGGGCGAAGCATAGGCCGGCGTAGTAGTACACAGCCTGAGAGGTCAGTGCATCCAGGGAGGCGGGGATTTTGGCGAGCTGATCCACCAGTTTTCTGAAATCCTCTCGTGCGATGCTGCGACGATTGAACATGGTTGGGAGGTGATAGTTGTTGATCGCTCGGATGAAGCGAACATTTGGGTCGGTAGGGCGAATGGTCACGGCACGGTCCATGCAGTCACGACCGGCCATAAGATACCGAAGTTTTCCTGGTCCGATAAAGGCGTCTCGGCTTGCAAGGGTGTAAGCACTGCCCAAATAAACAAGGAGGATGCCGTTGTCAGGTTGTTCCGCTGTCAGTTCCTCCAGCCAAGCCACAAGGCGCCGAGTAGCATCTTTATTGCCGGACTCGGCCAAGGAGTGCATTTCGTAAATCTGATTGAGAAGGGGGTGCGAGTAGGTCTCTGATACGGGGGCAGAGGCAAAGGTCGGCGTAGCAGATGCCAATGACAAAAGAGCGCCGAGGATGGGTAAATTAAGCTTAATAGTCAGGTTGAGCTCCTTGTCTTACACATAAGAAGGTGTTTGCGAATAAGCAAGGGAAAATTAAGTGGAGCCACAAGGGGTTGTGGTTGACCGCTTTGAGTCGACACAATTAAGAGGATTAGTCGTTTCGTCGGCCTGCGAGAAGAGGGAGAAGATGCCAGAGTAGATAGAGGAGGGAGGTAATAAAGGCGGCGACATAGGTCCAAGCGGCGGCACGTAGGACGTTGTCCACGGCTTTCGATTCGGCGCCTGGGGAGATAAATTTCATCTTCGGCAGGATTTGCAGGGCTCTTCGTGAAGCATCGAATTCCACGGGCAGGGTCACCAAGTTAAAAAGCATGATCGTGCCCCATCCAGCAACCATGATCGTGAGGTAAGTTTGGGATTGGAAACCTCCGAAACCTGAGAAGAGTCCGAAGAGGGGAAGCCATGTCACGATTTGGCTCGCGAACGTGGTGGCCCCCACCGACGCCATGCGCCACTGGAGCGGGGCGTAGGCAATTTTATGTTGGATCGCATGGCCACACTCGTGAGCAGCGACGCCCAGAGCGGCGGCGGAGTGACCGTGAAAGTTTTGAGTCGAGAGAACGAGCCGGCGATGCATGGGGTCGTAATGATCGCCGAGCAGACCATCCTGCTCCACGATCTCCACATTGCGAATTCCAGCTGCGTCGAGGATACGAGCGGCGGCCTCAGCTCCGGTAAAACCCGAGGAGGCGGGAACTTGGCTCCCCTTTGCGTAGGCGATCTTTACTTTTGCGGCGGCCCACAGGGAAAGGGCCATCGTTCCAATGAAGGTGAGAAGAAAGAGTCCGTTCATAAGGTTATAAATTAAAACGACTCCCCTTGGAGTGCAAGAGGGAGTGAACCCTTTCTTTGTAACTCACTCCCGCGGAGGGGATTATTTGCAGAACTTAGCGATTCTACGAACGCCCTCTTCGATCTGGTCGATCGAGGTGGCGTAAGAGACGCGAACCGTGGAGTCGAGTCCGAAGGCTTTGCCTGGGACGACTGCCACGCGCTCTTTCTCGAGAAGTTTCTCTGAGAACTCGGTCGAGTTCATGCCTGTGCGGGAGATATCGACCAAGATATAGAAAGCTCCTTGGGGTTTCACGAAGGAGAGCTTCGGAATGAGACCCAGAAGATCGCAGAAGCGACGACGGCGTTTATCGTACTCTTTGACCATCTCTTGGACGCAATCTTGTGGTCCGCGATAGGCGGCTAGGGCACCTTTTTGGGCAAAAGAGGTCGGGTGTGAGGTGGAGTGACTTTGGATCGAGTCGATCACTTTAGAGAGAATGACGGGGGCTGCGATGTAACCGAGGCGCCATCCGGTCATAGCGTAAGGTTTGCTAAAACCGTTTACCGTCAGGGTGAGGTTGTAGAGTTCCTTGCTAAAGGATGCGATCGAGGAGTGTTTCACTCCATCATAGACAAGCTTTTCGTAGATTTCGTCGGAGAGGATGAAGATTTCCTCTTCGAGGGCAACTTCGGCTAAAGCAGCGAGCTCGTTCTCGGAATAAACCGATCCGGTGGGATTCCCGGGGGAGTTGATGATGACCATTTTGGTCATCGGGCTCATGTACTCGCGAAAGAGTTCTGGGGTTAATTTGTAGCTGTTCTCGGCTTTGGTCGGAACCATGACGGGTTCTCCGCCCGCGATGCGAACCATCTCTGGGTAGCTGAGCCAGTAGGGGGATGGGATGAGGACTTCATCTCCAGGATTCACCGTGGCGAGGATGGCATTAAAGCAGGCGTGTTTCGCCCCGCAGGTCACGATGATCTGAGAGGGGTCGTACGAGAGATTGTTTTCGGCTTTTAGTTTTTCTGAAATTGCGGCTCGGAGTTCTGGAATTCCAGAGGAAGGGGTGTACTTGGTGAAGCCAGCGTCCAAGGAGCCCATGGCGGCGGCTTTGATGTGCTCGGGAGTATCAAAATCAGGTTCCCCTGCGCCAAATCCGACGACGTCCAGCCCTTCTGCCTTCATGCTTTTGGCGCGGGCATCTATCGCGAGAGTGGCCGAGGGTGTCAGGAGTTGGGTGCGTTCAGCGGTATCGAGGGGCATAGTAGTTTTTCCTTAGTTGGTTTGAAGTTGAGTTAAAAAAGGTATCGAAGAGCTTGCATGAAGTCGAGCAGTTTAGCTGGGATGGGGAAGATTTTTGATTTTTAATTTTAGATTTGTGGGCTTGTGGATGTGCGGTTGCGGAGAGCCGCCTGTGCCTGGCTTCAGCCGAGGCGGCGAAGTGCTTCGCGGACGAGGTCACCTGAGGGGAGCGAGGAGTCGAGGCCGTCGAGGGCTTTCTGCGCTTCAGCTGATTTGTAGCCAAGGGCGAGAAGGGCCAGGAGGGCGTCCTGGGAGTGGCCTGCAAGTGGGGCAGGGGAGCCTTTGGAGGGAGCACCACCTGCGAGGGCGTCGAGTGCGGGAAGTTTATCGCGTAGTTCCAGGACGATCCGCTCGGCTGTTTTTTTTCCAAGACCTTTAAGTTTGGCTAAGGTGGTGGTGTCACCCGTGGCGACGGCATCGCGCACGATCGTGGGGCTGGTGCCCGCGAGGATCGAGAGGGCGGTTTTGGGGCCAACGCCCGAGACGTGATGGAGGAGGAGCCGAAAGAGATCGCGTTCGCTCGGCGTAAAGAATCCATAAAGGGTGTGGGCATCTTCCCGAACGACTAGATGAGTGAGGAGACGGACTTTTTCGTTGGGTTGGGGAAGACGATCGTACGTGGTGACGGGGATGAGGAGTTCGTATCCGATTCCTTGGCAGTTGATCACCGCGCGCGTGGGCCAAGCTTCAGATAGGGTTCCTTCGAGAAAAGAGATCATGTTAGGAGATTGCAGAAATCATTCGGGAGGAAAAGGCCACACGGCGAAGATGGGTTAGGCCAACAGCGAGAGCGTCGGCCTCATCGGGAAGGGGGTTGTGGCGCAGGCCAAAGAGGGCGCGGGTCATAAAGGCGACCTGCTCTTTTTTTGCAGCTCCTTTTCCTGTGGCGGATTTTTTAACAAGTTTGGGTGGGTATTCGTGGATGGTGAGACCGCCCCGAGCAGCGGCGAGCAGAGCCGCACCCCGGGCGGCACCCAGGATGACAGCGGTGCGCGTGTTTTGGACATAGATGATGAGTTCAATGGCAAGAGCAGTTGGGGAGTGTTGCGAGATAAGTTCAGAGAGGCGGTCGTGAATTTCGATCAGGCAATCTTGGGAGGTGCGAGAAGCGGGATTTTTAATGGTGCCGGAAGCGAGGACAGCGGGTTTTTCGGCCGTGCCTTCGAGGATGGCGTAACCGGTGCCACGGAGGGAAGGGTCGATAGCCAGAATGCGCACGGGAAAAGCGTGCCAAGCGGGGTCAAATTGTCGAGGGAAGCCGTTGGGCATGGTTTGACCCGTAAAAAACGACGGTTATTCTAGGGGGATGAGATGGATCTGGGTATTTTTGGTTTGGAGTGTGCCTTTGTTGGGGGTGAATTATGCCCAAACCAATGATCCGACGGCTGGCGGTGCGGTAAAGCCGGTACCTCCGAAGAAGAATCCTCTGGCCGATGCGCGGACGGTGAAATCAGGTGGAGATGACAACTCGAAATCGGAAGACAAAGAGAAGGTGGAAAGTTCGGTTGCGAATCCTGAGGAAGAACAGGCGAGGAGCAGAATTCAACCCGAAGACAACAGTCCTGACGTAGGAATGTTTGTGGTGATGGCGAACAAGGGATGGGATTCAGTGAATCCGGCCAGTCCGAACAAGCCCGTGTACCAGCAGGTGATTCAGGAGAGGGGCACGGCGCCTACGTACAGCAATAACATGATGGATTCGCCCGACGGCTCGAGCCGACCCAACGATGGTTGGAAGTTGTTCGGTTGGACGTATTAATTTCTTCATTCCTCAGAAATAGGAAAAATTCGCCTAGACCAGGTTCGTATGGGGTGTGGAGGAAGTTACTCAGCGCAACCAGATAATCAGGACTACGCTCACGACGGAAATCGCGAGGAGCAGGGCCAGGAGCCGGAGATCGGTTCGATGGACTGCCCGAATCCGGGAAATTTTGGCATCTTCCACCTGCAAGTAAGCGTAGATCACCCGGATGAGCGTCAGGATAATCACTGGGTATGCGATTAGGTAGATCTTGTCCATCAGGACTAGGTAACCAAGGTCGGGAAGATAGTCGGAGTAGCTTTTCTGTAGAAAGATGGCGGAGAGGAGGGCTCCAGCTGGAAGGGCTGCTCGTTCTCCAACCAACTGGGGGCGGATCAGTAGGCTGGCGGTGGATGCGATGATCACCACGAACAGGGGTAAAAGAAGTTTCCAAAAAAAGAAACTGATCGGACGGGAAATCTCGATGCTAAAGCTGGCCATGGAATACTTCTCTGGAGTGGTCTCATCGCCAAAGTTGGTCTGGTAGTCGTGGACAAAGGTTTCGGCTTTCCAACCAGTAAGATTCCAGCCGGGAATTCGCACGAGGTCCCCCACGCCGCTATCTTTCGTGTCGATGACATAGGCCAACCGGTCGATGCCGTACGTTTGGTCCTCTATCCTGATGCTGAGTAGATGCCGATCCAGTGGGTAGTCGGAGAGCGAGAAGGGATGGGTGAACAGGCCTTCCAGCCTCAAAATCTGGTAGAGGGAGCCATCAGGCTCCCTTTTCGGTGCAGGCTGAAGAAAAGTCACCTTCCCTCCCCAATCCTCCACCATGTTGATAAACTCGATAGTTTTTGTTGGGTCGATTTTTCCCTTCCAGCGGAACCAGATATACGTGTCGATGTCGTATGTGTTGCTAGCCACGTCCATGTGATGGACGGAAATCGGATAAAATCCGATTTTGACGATTTGAGCCGAGGCGGGAGGTTGTTCCTGTGGCCGAAGCGATCCTTTTTGGAGGAACTCTGCCTGCGAATCGCCGGCGGATAGAAAGAGAATCGCCGGGAACAAAAAAGGGAGAAGAGCGGCTCTCATGGGAGGACCATTCTAAGCCCTATCCAACCCTTGTAACAATTCGGATCATCAGCCGGAAGGTTTGGATTTGGAAATCGGAAGAAGGCGAGAGGGAGCCTAAGGGTTAAACCGAAGAAGCCTGAGCGCATTTCCGGTGAGGAGTAGGCTGGAGAGGCCCATTGAGGTCGCGGCCCAGGTGGGGGAGAGGGCCCAGCCGGTTGAGGAGATGAAGAGGCCGGCGGCGGCGGGAAGAGCCAGAGCGTTGTAGGCGAAAGCTAGGAAAAGATTCTGACGGATAACTCGGACGGTGGCTCGTCCCATGAGAAATGCGCGGGCGACGCCAGCGATGTCGCCTTTCAACACCACGACTGCGGCGGCTTCCTTGGCGGCATCAGTTCCGCTTCCAAGGGAAATCCCCAGATCCGCGGAGGCGAGGGCGGGAGCGTCGTTCGTGCCGTCGCCTGCCATGGCAACAATACCGGGAACAGTTCCGATCAAGGCCGAGACGCGGGCGGCTTTGCCGTCGGGTTTGACGCCTGCTTGAACGCGGGTGATCCCGAGTTGGGAGGCGACGGCGCGAGCAGGTTCGGGCTGGTCGCCAGTGAGAAGTTTAATATCAATACCGAGATTTTTCAGGGAGTGGATTGCTGCAGGGGTGGTGAACCGTATTGGATCGGCCATGTCAAAACGTGCGAGGCAGCGATTTCCCTCTGCCAACCAGACGGCAGGACCTGCCAAGCTTGAATTTGTGTTACGGAGGGTTTGGGGGATATTCACTTTTTTCTGTTCGAGAAAGGAGAGCTGTCCGAGGAGAAGTTCTTGGTTTTTGGTTATGCCTGCGATGCCTTGGCCTGGGGTGTCTTGAATGTCGGAAACTTTTTCTAAAGAGAGATTCTTTCTCTGGGCGGCTTTGACGAGGGCTTTGGATAAAGGATGGAGACTGGAGGTGGCGAGGGAGGCGCCGAGGGTAAGCGCTAACGTTTCGGAAATTCCTTCGGCGGTGGTGATATGGGTGACTGCGGGGTTGCCCTCGGTGAGGGTTCCGGTTTTGTCGACGACGAGGAGTTTGACCTTGGAGAGTTTTTCGAGAGAGGAGGGGTCTCGGATGAGGACGCCAAGGCGTGCGGCGCGGGAGAGTCCGCATGCGGTGGCGACGGGGGCGGCGAGGCCGAGGGCGCAGGGGCAGGCGGCGATGAGGACGGCAACGGCCCGATTGATTGCAGTAGCTGTCGATTCTCCAGCGAGGATCCATCCGACGACGGTGGCGACAGCGAGAAGGAGGACGAGAGGTGTGAAGATCCCGGCAATTTTGTCGGCGACGCGTTGGAAGGGTGGGGGATTTTCGCGAGCTTCTTCGACGAGTCGGGCGAGGCGAGCCACGAGGGAGTTTTTGCCTGCTTTTTCGGCGAGGATGAGGAGTCGGCCTCCGGAGACCAGAGTTCCTCCGAGAACGGAATCGCCGACAAATTTTTCAACGGGAAGGGATTCACCGGTGAGGATGGATTCTTCTACGGAGGCGTGGCCTTCGAGAATTTTTCCATCGGTGGGAATGGTTTCTCCTGGGAGGACGATGAGGTGGTACCCGGCTTGGATTTCGGACCAAGGGATAATTTTTTCGGAGCCTTGAGAGATGAGTCGAGCGGTTGGTGGGGTAAGGGTGAGGAGATTTTTCAAAGATTGGGCGAGTTTAGATTCGGAGCGTTGTTCGATCCATTGACCTGCGAGAACAAGGGTGGTGATGGCGGCGGAAGCATCGAAAAACAGGGATGCATGTGTCTGACCATTATTGATTAGTACAAAAAGGCTATAAAAGTAGGCGGTAAGTGTGCCTGAGCCTAGAAGTGTAAACATATTAAGATTAAGTATTTGCACGCTTTTTAGAAACGATTTTACAAGAGGAAGGCCAATCCAGAAAATGACTATTGAGGACATAAGTACCTCTGCAATAGATCTATATGGAATATACATGTGGCCTGACGATATGAAGTGAAGGGGAATAGAGAGAAGTAGAGAGAGCAGGGCTAATTTTCCGTAGGGTGGGGGTAGGGTAGGGGTTGAGTGGCAAGAGTGGTGGCTTTTTGAGGGTATTCTTTGGGCGTGGGAGTGGTTCATTGGGAATATGGATAAGATGAATGGGTTACGAAAAAAAATATATAAAAAAACATTTGACCTAATCTGTGGGAGGCGTATCCTTTCCATCCCCTTAATTTCAGTTTCGGATTTTTTCGGATCTGCGGGGAAATCAGTTCTTTTACAACGGGGTGTTCTTTTGTCTGGATACGGACAAGGGGATACAATCGACAGCAGAAGTTCGAAGGAAGATTGAATTGTGCGGGTTACCGTTCTCGATCGGGTTGACAGCCTGAGGCGAGGATGCCGGTCTGGGTGCAAGCTCAGGGCGGAGGTGGTGACCAAACATTTTGTCGGCCAATAATATATTGGCCAGAATTTAAGGCTGGTTTCTCTCGGGGTAACCTGGGGAGATCGGCTCCTATTCTCTATTGGAGAGTTTGATTCTGGCTCAGAACGAACGCTGGCGGCGTGGATAAGACATGCAAGTCGAACGCGATTTTCTCGGTTAGCAATAACTGAGAAAATTGAGTGGCGAATGGGTGCGTAACACGTGGGAATTTATCCGGAAGTGGGGGATAGCTTGCCGAAAGGCAAATTAATACCGCATATGCCCGTAAGGGCAAAGTGGGGGACCGTAAGGCCTCACGCTATCGGAGGAGCCCGCGCCCTATCAGCTAGTTGGTGAGGTAATGGCTCACCAAGGCTTAGACGGGTAGCTGGTCTGAGAGGACGACCAGCCACACTGGAACTGAGACACGGTCCAGACACCTACGGGTGGCAGCAGTCGAGGATTTTTCTCAATGGGGGCAACCCTGAAGGAGCGACGCCGCGTGGAGGATGAAGGGCTTCGGCTCGTAAACTCCTGTCACCGACGAACAAGGCATCCGAATTAATAAATCGGATGCTTGATGGTAGTCGGAGAGGAAGGGGCGGCTAACTCTGTGCCAGCAGCCGCGGTGATACAGAGGCCCCAAGCGTTGTTCGGATTTACTGGGCGTAAAGGGTGTGTAGGGGGTCGTGTAAGTTTGACGTGAAATCCCGTTGCTCAACAACGGAACTGCGTCGAATACTGCTCGGCTGGAGGTTCGGAGATGAGGGCGGAATTCTCGGTGTAGCGGTGAAATGCGTAGATATCGAGAGGAACGCCGATGGCGAAAGCAGCCCTCAAGACGAAATCTGACCCTGAAACACGAAGGCCAGGGGAGCAAACGGGATTAGATACCCCGGTAGTCCTGGCAGTAAACGGTGCTCATTAGATGTAGGCGGATTCGACCCCGCCTGTGTCGAACCTAACGGATTAAATGAGCCGCCTGGGAAGTACGGTCGCAAGATTAAAACTCAAAGAAATTGACGGGGGCCCGCACAAGCGGTGGAGTATGTGGCTTAATTCGATGCAACGCGAAGAACCTTACCTGGCCTTGACATGCTTAGTTCAGGCGTGGAAACACGCTGGCCCGCAAGGGCGATTTGCACAGGTGCTGCATGGCTGTCGTCAGCTCGTGTCGTGAGATGTTGGGTTAAGTCCCGCAACGAGCGCAACCCTCGTGGTTAGTTATTCCCGGGCAACCGGAATCTGACCAGACTGCCCTGTGAAACGGGGAGGAAGGTGGGGACGACGTCAAGTCCGTATGGCCCTTACGGCCAGGGCTGCACACGTACTACAATGCCCAATACAGAGGGACGCAAGACCGCAAGGTGGAGCTAATCCCGTAAAGTTGGGCCCAGTTCGGATTGGAGGCTGCAACTCGCCTCCATGAAGTTGGAATCGCTAGTAATGGCGCATCAGCTACGGCGCCGTGAATACGTTCCCGGGCCTTGTACACACCGCCCGTCACATCATGAAAGCCGGTCTTACCCAAAGTCGCCTCCGGGTGCCTAAGGTAAGGCTGGTGATTGGGATGAAGTCGTAACAAGGTAGCCGTAGGGGAACCTGCGGCTGGATTACCTCCTTTCTAAGGAGTATTTTACCTCGACTCATTCCTGTCGGGAGATTCGTCTCCTGACTGGATTGAGGCGAGATAGGTCGATCCCTGCACGTTCGGTAAAACGAACGATGGGATTTTAAGACCACGTTGGGGAAACCCAATGCGGCCACGCCTGAGTGGCCCGCACAATTCAGTCTTCCGAACAAACTTTTTTGGCGTCCGATCCTGTGGACCTGATGGCTTTGGGGGCATAGCTCAGTTGGTAGAGCGGTAGCTTTGCAAGCTATAGGTCTGGGGTTCGAATCCCCATGCCTCCAGTGAGGATGGCGGGATACAATTTGGCTGGGGCCTGTAGCTCAGTTGGTTAGAGCATGCGCTTGATAAGCGCAGGGTCACTGGTTCGAGCCCAGTCAGGCCCAAGAGGCAGGATGGGTGGAGGAGACGTCGGGAGAGGGAGTGAGGGAAACGAAAAATTTCCTTAGTTGGCGCAAGCTGGCTAGGGGTTCTTTGACAACTGCGCAGAATAGATAGTTTTTACACACGAGTCTTTCCGTGTCTCGGGCGGGGAACCGCACGGGGCAACGGACAAAATTCGGGTAAAACAACTTCAAGTCGAGGCGAGATTCTATTGAAGAATTAGAAATGAATTGTAAGCGACCTTAACGGATTGCGAGATCAAGCTACCGAAGGCGCACGGAGAATGCCTTGGCACCAGATGGCGATGAAGGACGTGGTAAGCTGCGATAAGTCCCGGGGAGCCGCACACAGGCGCTTGGACCCGGGAATTTCCTAATGGGGTAACCCGATCGGGGGAATGCCCGATCACTCTGGCCTGAATACATAGGGCCAGTAGAGCGACACCCGCTGAAGTGAAACATCTCAGTAAGCGGAGGAAGAGAAAACGAGCGTGATTCCGTAAGTAGTGGCGAGCGAAAACGGAAAAGCCCAAACCGGGGAGCTTGCTCCCCGGGGTTGTAGGGCCACAATGTGGGACTTTAACGGTTAGGAGAAGCGGATGGAAAGCCGCTCCCAAGAGGGTGAGAGACCCGTATCCGAAAACCGAAGAAGCCCTAGTGGTACCCTGAGTAACGCGATGCACGTGAAACTTCGCGTGAACCCGTCCCGACCACGGGATAAGGCTAAATACAATCTGGTGACCGATAGTGGACAAGTACCGCGAGGGAAAGGTGAAAAGAACCGCTGTGAGCGGAGTGAAACAGAACCTGCAACCGTGTGCCGACAAGGTGTCAGAGCCCCGCAAGGGGTGATGGCGTGCCTTTTGCTTAATGAGTCTGCGAGTTATTGTCTGTGGCGTGCCGAAGGGCTTCTGGTCCAGAGGCGGAGCGAAAGCGAGTCCGAAATGGGCGAACATAGTCGCAGGCAGTAGACCCGAAGCGGAGGTGATCTACCCATGGCCAGGATGAAGTCCCAGTAAAATGGGATGGAGGTCCGAACTGGTGAGCGTTGAAAAGCTCTCGGATGAGCTGTGGGTAGGAGCGAAAGACTAATCAAACCCCGTGATAGCTGGTTCTCCCCGAAATAGCTTGAGGGCTAGCCTTGCATGCTGACCTGTAGAGGTAGAGCACTGGATGGACGAGGGCCCATACCCGGGTACCGAATCCAATCAAACTCCGAATGCTACAGGGTGGAGTGCAGGAGTCAGACGGCGGGGGATAAGCTTCGTCGTCGAGAGGGAAACAGCCCAGACCGTCAGCTAAGGTGCCTAACGACCGCTGAGTGGAAAGGATGTGGGATTTCTTAGACAGTGAGGATGTTGGCTTAGAGGCAGCCATCATTTAAACAAAGCGTAACAGCTGACTCATCGAGAGATCCCGCGCCGAAAATGATTGGCGATCAAGCGGTCGACCGAAGCTACGGATGAAATACCGGTTCGCCGGAATTTCGTGGTAGGGGAGCGTTCTGTACGCATCGAAGCGGAAAGGAAACTGACCGTGGAGTGTACGGAAGTGAGAATGCAGACATGAGTAGCGATCATCCCGGTGAAATTCCGGGACGCCGTAAACCCAAGGTTTCCTGGGGAAGGTTCGTCCTCCCAGGGTTAGTCGGGTCCTAAGTCGAGGCCGCACGGCGTAGACGATGGGCAGCAGGTTCAATATTCCTGCACCGCCGAAATTTAACCTACGTGGACGCAAGAACGGAGAGTGGCAAGGTGATGAATGTCCTTGTCCCGCAAGGGGACGCGGAGGCTACGGCCGAAGCGGATCATTTAAAGTTTTTGCCGAGAAAAAGCGTAGCGAATACTAAGGCGCCCGTACCGTAAACCGACACAGGTGGGTGAGTAGAGTATACTAAGGTGCGCGAGTGAACCCTCTTCAAGGAACTCGGCAATCTAACCCCGTAACTTAGGGATAAGGGGTGCCCCGTCGTAAGACGGGGTCGCAGAGAAATGGGCCTACCGACTGTTTAGCAAAAACACAGCACTCTGCTAAGTCGTGAAGACGACGTATAGGGTGTGACACGTGACCAATGCCGAAAGATTACGGTGAGGGGTCAGCCGCAAGGCGAAGCTCCGAGCCCAAGTCCCGGTGAATGTCGGCCGTAACTATAACGGTCCTAAGGTAGCGAAATTCCTTGTCGGGTAAGTTCCGACCTGCACGAATCGTGTAACGAGTGGGCCGCTGTCTCGAAGAGGCGCTCGG
>JBIKNP010000031.1:0-15122 GCA_044358595.1 Methylacidiphilales bacterium | reverse complement strand
TGGAATGCTCGACCATCACTACTCTCCAATGACTCCACTTTATCTCTGCAGCTCCCCTATCAAAATGTTCTCAGGGGCATTTGAGTTTATCACATATGCAGATCACTCCATTCCACAAAAGCCGAATGTCCACGTTCTGACAAATGATCAACAGGGCTCTACAGCTGCGAAGAATTTATATCGAACTTTGCGGAATGCGGACCAGCGAGCTTCCTCGGCAATTCTAATCGACCCGATCCCAAACTCCCCCTGGGCGGCTGCCCTATCCGATCGTTTGCACCGAGCAAGTACCGGAACCGCAGTTTGGATTGATGGGCAGTGGCAGTTAATGCCACGGGTTACACGTTAAATCTGTCCGCCAGGTCCAGCCCCACCCTCGTGATCAAGATCCTTTAACTGCACGAGCCCAAGCACGTGCTTGAGAAGTGCAGCAACTGAATCCTCCACCTTCTCTTTCCCCGTCTCTAAAATAAGGTCAGGATGCGCAGGCTCCTCATAAGGTGAATCAATTCCTGTGAAACCCTTGATCTCACCTTTGCGAGCTTTCTGATAAAGCCCTCGTGGATCTCTTTTTTCGCACTCTGCAATTGAGGCATTGATATAGATCTCAGAAAAGTTCAGGCCAGCTGAATGGCAGGAGGCACGCACCGCATCCCGCTCTTTTCTTAACGGTGAGATCAGCGAACTAATCACTACTAGTCCAGACTCAGCCATGAGTTTCGCAACCTCACCCGCCCTTCGAATATTTTCAGCCCGATCGCTCATGCTGAACCCTAGGTCAGCACACAGGCCGTGCCGAAGATTGTCGCCGTCTAGAATCATGGTTCCAATTCCGCGCCTAAACAAAAGACTCTCCAATGCCACCGCAAGGGTCGATTTCCCCGAACCCGATAGCCCGGTGAGCCAGATAACGGCTCCCTCATGTCCAAAATGGCTTGCCCGTGCCTCCTGCGAAACTCGGCCCTCCGTCCACGTTAAATGCTCTCCAGTCACCGCCTTGGCAAGCGACGTCGGGTAATCCGCAAAGGTAATGATCCCACCACCGCCAATCCGTGATCCTCTTTGGAGTGCAAATCTACCCGTTGAAGACACCTTTTCATGGGAGTCATACACCAGAGGTCGACGGCAACGAATCCTAACCTCGGCCACTTCAAATCTCCCCACCTCTTCCCGGGCTTCACTCGCCGCCTCCAACTTTTCTGCATCCACAACTCGATCAATCGCGACCAGACGTGCCTCAACGGATTGTGTTCCTAAGCGCAATGTTACGGGTGACTGTAAGCGTAAGGGCTCAGGATCCAGCCAGAAGATTCTTGCGCGAACCTCCCTCGACTCTACGGGTGGTTGATCTGAAAGAGCACCTACATGCCCTCTCTCTACAAAGATCTGCTCCTCGAGCGTTACAGCTACGCTCTGCCCAGGACCAACTTCTCTCAAGGGGGTTTCCTCACCCCATGATTCAATCGATTTAATTTTACTCGTTTTTCTGTCCGGAAAGAAAACTACAGAATCCCCGACTCGTATTTTTCCACTCTCGAGTTTCCCTGCGATCACCCTGCGTGAATCAAAGCGGTACACGTCTTGAATGCTAAAGCGTAAAGGTCCTTCACTCTTGAACTGCACTTTTCCAGTTCCTGCTAAAAGGGCTTCCAGGAGTGTCGATCCTTTCCACCAGGACAAATGCTTTTCGTCCCTGCGCATCACAGTAGCCCCCTCCCGTGCTGAAATTGGGATAACCTCCCTCGGAATTATTTTCAGCCCCCCCAGATACTCTCGAATCTCTTTTTCCAAGAAACGGAAGCGCTCCTCTTTCCATCCCACTAAATCCATCTTGTTTACGGCTACGATCACACGAGATACCCCCAAAAGAGAAAGCAGCAGACCATGTCTTCTTGTCTGCTCTTTCAATCCTTCGTGTGCATCGATCAGCAGGATGGCTTCTTCTGCAGCCGCCGCACCCGTGACCATATTCTTAATAAATTCACGGTGGCCTGGAGCGTCGATAATTTCAAAAGATTGTCCCTTGTAGCGGAAACCGATCCGTGTGGTGTCGATCGTGATGTTTTGGGCCTGCTCCTCAAGGAAAGCATCGAGGAGGAAGGCATACTCCAAAGGCATCCCCTCTTCGCGTGAGGCTTTCTCTGCGGCCTCTAACTTACCCTCGGGCAAGGAGCCAGTATCAGCAAGAAGCCTCCCAATCAGGGTGGACTTCCCATGATCCACATGTCCCACGACCACGATACTGGTTCGGGCTTCCTCAGCTCCTCCTGCTGACCTAGCTCCACCCTGTCTCTTAGGAAAGAAGACCGGGACATAATCCTTTGGCAAAGGCTTAGGTGCTGGCGGCATAACGACTCCCTGGCTCACATGAATCCTTTCGCCCGCAGTTTTTGCATGGCGTTACGTTCGTGATGATCCTGGGCCCGACCCGCTCTTTCCGAAGTCTTGGTGACTTTCAACTCCTCCACAATGCCCTCTAAGGTATCGACCGAGCTTTCGATCGATTTTGTAATAGGCCAACACCCTAAAGATCGGTACCGGCGTCCATTTTGAGCAAAATACATTTTTGGGATCGGAATCCCTTCCCGTCGCACATACTCCCAAATGTCTAACTCCGTCCAATCCAGCAAAGGCTGAACTCGAACATGCTCGCCCGGCTTTACCGCTGTGGTGAATTGCCCCCAAAACTCGGGCGGCTGATCGCGGTACTCCCACTCGTTATCAGCAGTTCGTGGAGAGAAATACCTCTCTTTGGCACGAGTGGAGTCCTCATCTCTGCGGATTCCAGTAACAAGAGCATCCCATCGATATTTGGCCAATGCTTGCTGGAGAGCGGCTGACTTTAATTCATGGGTAACCGTCACAGGATCGTGAGTCTCATAACCAATCCCTCTTTTGCGAGCCTCCTCATTTACAATCACGATCAAATCAATCTCGTAATGTTTTTTTGCCCACTCTCGAAAAGCCAACATTTCCGGAAACTCATATGTCGTGTCGATATGAACCAGCGGGAAAGGGATTTTTCCAGCAAATGCCTTCTTGGCCAGCCAGATCAGTGTATTGGAGTCCTTGCCCATTGACCAAGGCATAGCCATGTTCTTGAAATTCGCGAAAGCCTCGCGAAAGATATAAACAGCCTGATCCTCAAGGTTTTGCAAATACGACATAAACGATAGACTTTGTATGGTTTCGAGTTATATTGCAAGCATGATTCTTGGTTTTGAAGGCCGAAAAACTGTCATCAAAGAGGGCCTACCTAATTTAGAGGGAGTCTCTGCTCCTGCACGAATGGAGTGGGCGACTCTCAACTATCCTGGAAAAATACTCCTCACGACCTCTTTTGGTGCCCAATCTGCAGCGTTTCTTCATCTGGCTACGCAGATAAAAAAAGATCTCCCCCTGCTCTTCATCGATACTGGCTATCATTTTCCTGAAACACTTGAGTTTGCCCAAGAACTAACCAGAAAACTTAATTTAAATCTCCAGACAGTCCGACCTCTTCTGACTCCTGAGGAGATTGAGCAGAAACATGGAAAACTATGGGAAATGGGCCCCAAAGGTTTGGAAAAGTTTCATGAAATTGTACGTGTCGAGTCCATGCAACGAGCCATGAACCAGATCAACCCCAGCCTCTGGGTTGCAGGATTACGCCGCACCTCAGCCGATTCCAGAAAAGAGCTTTCTGTTGTTTCTCAAACCCAATCCAGGATCAAACTACTTCCAATTCTCGATTGGACTGACCGCCAAGTGGGGGAATACCTTCGCCAACACTCTCTTCCCTACCACCCCCTCTGGTCGAAGGGGTATATTTCCATCGGGGATCGCGTCACAACCAAGCGATTGGACGAGGTGAATGACCCCGCTCAACTCCGCCACTTCGGATGGAAACGGGAGTGCGGAATTCACGATAAGGTTTAGTTCTCTCGGAAAAAAGATTTCAATCCCCTTCCAATTCACATAAGCTTGTAAATTATGGCAGGCGAAGTTGTTGAAGTAGAAGGAGTGGTGAAGTCGGTGCTCAAAGGCACCCTCTTTCGCGTTGAGTTAGTCAATGGCCACACGGTTCTGGCTCATATCTCAGGAAAAATGCGCAAGAATTACATCCGCCTAAATATTGGCAATAAAGTGAAGATGGAAATGTCTCCCTACGACCTCAGCAAGGGCCGCATCACATATCGAATTCCACCCCCCTCCGCCGACGGGCAACCTGTTGCGCCCGTTCCTCTTTAGCGCTCCTTCGCTTTACCTTGGGCAACCATTTCGGCGTACGTTTCCCAAGGAACATCTCCGCCCTCATCACGGGCAATCCTCGCTAAGTCTTTCGATTCAAAATCGATCCCAAATAATCCAAATCTGGGGTCAAAGGTCCCCCACTCGTAGTTGTCAGTTAGCGACCAGTGAAAATATCCAATCAGGGGCAGCCCTTCCGCTCTTAGCTTTTGAACCTCTCCAACATGTTGGCGGATAAAATAACTACGGCTTTGCTGATCACTTCGAAGTGTGCACGCCTCGCCTGCATGACACCTTCGCTCCGCCATCCCATTCTCTGCAATTAAAATGGGCAGGTCTGGGTACTCAGCCGCATACCGCTCTACAAAAAAACGGAGCCCCCTGGGTAAAGCCTTCCAGTCCCACCACTTCGTTGTAAGACTCTGGGTCAGCCACTCCCGAAGACCTACCCGCCCAAGACGCAGATCAGAAAACGTCGGAAGTCGAACCGCGTTTCCCACGAAGGGATCATAATAATCAAACGAGATATAATCCACAACGGCGTCGCCTCTCCTCTCTCGAACTAAAGGCACCAGCCTCGAGAAAGTGCTTTCATGAAGAAACTTTCGGCTTAAGCCGTGTTGAATTTGCTTAATCAACTCTCCTGCAGCCTCTGAAAAAAGTCCGTGATGGGGAAAGTCCATTGCCCGATAGGCTCTTGTGAACTCTCGATACCGATCGGTCAGATAGGCAAGAATCGGCTCGCTTCCCTCGGTCTGTCTCGCTCCCTCTAAAACATCAAGCAGCATTTTATCCATCCAGTAGAGGTCACTTGCGAAATTGTTGAAGGTTAACTTGGGTTGCCCCCAATCGGGGTGCTCGGCATACAAAGCGTGGATCTCACGACGAACGCGAACATGCGCTTCCATCATGGTTTGCAAGGCTTCCAGAGCCGACCCCCACCAAGCACGGCGTCCCGCAGGAAACGCACCTACATTATAGGTACAAGCCGCCAACATATTGGGCTCGTTGAGGGTAATAAACCATGTCGGAGGGGCGATTCCCCGATCCACAAGCTTTCGGTTTAGAACATCCCACAACTTTCGCTCAAACTGACAAAAAAGATGAGGTGTCCGTTCGTCCAACCAAGGATCTGCACCCAGCCACTGAGGAGTGGTAAAATGGCAAAGAGTAATCAGGGGCTCCAGATTTCGGACTCGAAGTGCAGCGATCATATCAACATATCGGTCAATGGCAGCTTCCTGAAAATCCGATGGAGGTGCAGAAGGCTGGATTCGCGTCCAATCCACACCCAGCCGATAGCCTGTTAACCCCATCATTTCTGCACGATCAAAATCCTCCTCATACCGATTCCAGAAATCGACCGATCGACCTGAGCGCGCTACCTTTCCTGAGTTTTCCCAGGCTGACCAATTATTCTTCGGTTGCCCCTCTCCATTGTATCCACCTTCGTGCTGATAAGGGCATGAGGATACTCCCCAAAGAAACTTCTGATTCGTCCACCCCTTGTTCATCGCTTTCGAGCCTGATCTGCCATCACCTCCTGCTGATCACTATTCATCTCCACTGGCTCACTATCCGATTCGGCGAGAAGAGTCTTCACGACAACCTCCGCCGCTTTAGGACGTCCCATCTGGCGCGCCGCTTCACGCATCCTCTGCATCCGATCTGGCTCTGCTAACAAGCGACCCACTTTGTAGCCTAAAGTCGTAATTTCATTGCACTTGATGGCCACCCCTTTCTCAAGAAGCTGGTCACTGTTCCTCTCCTCCTGTCCAGGAATCGGGTCATAGATAGCCATCGGGAGGCTGGACGCCATTGCTTCTGCCGAGGTCATTCCCCCGGGTTTACTGATGAGAAGATCAGCCGCCCCCATCCACTCAGGCATGTCCTCAACATATCCTTTCACAAGAAATTCCACCCCAGTGGCAGGACCACGAGCAACTTCTTGCTCCACCCGCTCTTTAGCTTCCGGATTTTTCCCGCAAATCACAGCAACTTGTATTTTTTGGGTCACCTGCCTTAATGATTTGACCACCTGCTCGGCAGGATTGACCCCTAAAGCACCTGCGGAAACCACCACCACAGGACGATCCGTCTGAAGGCCAAGTTTTTTTCGTATCGAAGGACGATCCTTCTGGCGCCCAAAACTCGGATCCACAGGGATTCCGCTCACCGTCACCCGATCGGCAGGAAATCCAAGTAACGTCAAATACGCCTTGGTCTCGTCTAAAGCCACAAAGTAGCGATGAAAAGCACGCGAAAGCCACATCGCGTGAAAATCATAATCCGTCACCACAATCGATAGCTTGGCCTGAATCACCTTTTTGGTGATTAAGTGGGATATAATCTCAGCAGGCATAAAGTGAGTGCACACCGTGATGTCGGGTTGGAGCTTTGAAATCAGGCGAACGAGTGGCCGAGTATTCAGTCGATCTAGCAAAAGACGCATCTTGTCTGTCTTCCATGGTTCATCACTTGTGTCATACCACCACCCGAGAAGCGTGGGCGCGTCCTGAGCTAAGGCTAAATACAGTTTGGAGTAAAAATCTCGAAAGAGCTTATTGGTGAATGAGAGCGCATCCACATTCACAACCTCTCCAATCCCAGGAGTATTTCGACAAACAGTCTCTAAAGCCGCAGCAGCCCTCACATGCCCTGTTCCAGCACTCGCGGAAAGGATAAGGACCTTCTTTAGCTGCTTCACACACAGAACCTAGCGTACGAGTCCCCTTGCGTAACTCTAAAATGACTTTGGACGAGCAGCAAAAAGATCCATCTGGTCCTTCTGAGGTTTCGATTTTGAAGATCCTCCCTTGGGCTTGATCCGGGCAGGCTTCCCCGAGGCGTCGGTCTCTCGCTCTTCCAGCCCCTGCAGAATCTCTTTCGCCCTTTGCAGAACACCTGCCGGCAAACCCGCAAGCCGGGCCACTTGGATTCCGTAACTACGATCTGCGCCGCCCTTCACAATTCGCCTAAGAAAAACAATTCGATCCCTCTCCTCTCTTACATCCACCCGAAAGTTCATCACTCCACTCCGGGTCAGCGCCAACTCGGCAAGCTCATGGTAGTGCGTGGCAAACAGGGTCTTGGCCTTCACCTCATCATGCAAATACTCTGCGACAGCCCAAGCGATGCTTAGTCCGTCCAGAGTGCTCGTTCCTCTCCCAATTTCATCCAGAATCACGAGACTTTCCTTTGTGGCGTGATGTAAAATCAAGGCTGTCTCATTCATCTCGACCAAGAAGGTGCTCTGCCCGCGCGCCAGATCGTCCCCTGCGCCAATCCTTGTGAAAATTCTGTCGAGAAGTGGTAGATCAGCACTTTCAGCAGGAACAAAAGACCCTACCTGCGCCAGAAGGCACAGAAGGGCAACCTGCCGAAGATAGGTGCTTTTTCCTGCCATGTTCGGACCTGTCAGAACCATGAAACTCCCCTCCTCCCCACCGATACTCACATCGTTCGGAACAAACGGCTCTGCACCGCCAGCCAGAAGTTGCTCAACGACAGGATGACGCCCTCCGCGAACCCTTAGAAAACCATCCTCTCTCATTGTAGGGCGTACATAACCCCAGCGCCTAGCAGTAGCCGCAAAACCTGCCAAGACATCCAGCATACCCACGGCCGAAGCAGTGCCTTGCAAAGAAGCGCATCGGGACAAAACAAGATCCCGTAACTGCACGAACAGTTGACCCTCCCGAAGGATGGACTTCTCCTCAGCTCCTAAAATCTTGGATTCCATCGCCTTCAGTTCGGGTGTCACGAAGCGCTCGGCCGCTGCCAAGGTCTGCTTCCTTTCATACTCTGGAGGAACTTGGTCTAAATTTGTTTTGGTTACCTCAATTCCATAACCCGAAATATTGTTAAACCGTATTTTAAGACTCTTAATTCCCGTTCTCTCGATCTCCTTGGCCTGCAGCTCCGCGATCCACTTCCGCCCCTCCCTCATCGCTGTACGATACTCGTCTAGCGCGGAGTCATAGCCATCGCGAATCATTCCCTCCTCCCTCAAAGTCCCGGGAGGTTCATCCGCGACGCCCCGAGCTAGCTCGGCTACCAGTTCCTGCTCTAGATCGATCGTACGACTTAAGGACTGATTTAAGTTACCAGGTATCTTTGAGCCTCTGCGTTGTAGTTCAGGCAAAACCTCCAGTGTGGTTTGAAGAGCGCGGAGGTCGCGAGCATTTCCCGCCCCTCCGGATAGTCGCCCCACGATCCTAGCCAAATCACGAACTCCTTTAAGACTCTCCCGAAACTCATCCAAGGCCCCCACATCCTCTAAAAAGCCAGCCACAGCTTGATGTCGATCCTCCACGTCTTTCTTTTTTCGCAAAGGGCGTATAAGCCATGCCCGTAGCTCCCTTGCACCCATCGCAGTGTGAGTCTGGTCAATCGCCCGAAGCACTGATGTGTTTACCCCATCGGACGCTGACTCCAAAAGTTCCAGATTTCTTTGGGTGGCGGAATCCAACTGCAGACTTTCTTCGGAGCGAAACGGTTTTGGAACCTGAAGATGACCGATTCCACTCTTTAGAGTTTCCTGAATATATCGAACCAGTGCCCCAGCCGCCCCTAAAGCGGACCCCATTTCCTGACAACCAAAGCCGTCCAAGCTTTGAACCCGAAAATGTTCACATAACAACGCCCTCCCTCCATCGACCTCCAATGTCCAATCCGGAATACGCGTTATAAGTGTCCCCGCCTCTACCCAACTAGGGATCTCACCATCCTCTTCAGCGACCAAGATTTCCGCTGGATTCGTCCTACGAATTTCATCCCGAAATGCGAGCTCGTGAATCGGTTCCGACAAACGGAAATCCCCCGTGCTTGCGTCTAGAAGAGCGAGCCCCCACTTACCACTTTTGCCCTCCCCCCGTCGTACAGCCGCAAGCCAACGCGGAAGTTTAGGCTCCGATACCTCCATACCCATCGCGCACCCCGGGCTCAAAATTCGGGTGACCACTCGCTCCACCATTTGACCACTCTTGGCCTCACCCACCTGATCACAGATCGCCACTCGTCGACCCGTCGCCAATACTTTCGCGATGTAACCCTCTGCTGCGTGATAGGGCAACCCACACATCGGAATTGTATTTCGCTTGGTTAAAGTAAGGTTCAGCAACTTAGCCCCATCAACTGCATCCTCAAAAAAAAGCTCATAAAAGTCCCCTAACCGAAAAAACAAAAGTGCATCCTTAGGCACTTGTGCCCGTAGTCCGTGGTACTGCCTCATCATGGGGGTAGAGCCTTCTGCCATACTTCCTTTCTCCCCTACTCGCCTTCCCAGCTCAATCCGCAAGGATGTTGGCTGTGCATAGCCTGGAAATCTTCTAAACTTCTTTTGTGCGAATCATTATCACCGGACTGGTCGGGCAGTATCCATTCGGAGGCGTCATCTGGGACTATCTGCAATACCTACTCGGCTTCAGGTCGCTTGGACATCAGGTTCTGTACCTTGAGGACTCCGGAGCTTGGCCTTACGACCCAGTCGCAGGAACAATCACGGATGATTGCTCTTTTGCTCTCCAATCACTCCACAAGATCTTTACCGATTTCGACTTGGCAGAATCATGGGTTTATCGGAATGGTGCAGACGGGAAGTTTCACGGAGCGGGCGAGAAAGTTGCGCGAGAGTGGCTTCGGCAAGGAGATCTTCTCGTGAATGTCTCGAGCGCAGGGTGGCTGAGGGATTACGACCTCCGAGTCGGACACCGAATGTTTATCGATGGAGATCCTATGTTTTGCCAAATCGGTCTTCTGGATGGATCGAATCCGCTTTATGCGGGTCGTCTCAGGGAACACGATAGCCATTTCACTTTCGGATTGTCCGTCGGACAACCTGATTGCCCTGTTCCCGTAGACGGAATTACTTGGCGGCCCACCGTCCAGCCTGTTGCTATCGATCAGTGGCCCGTAAGCCCGGTCTCCGCTGATGCACCTTGGACAACCGTGATGAACTGGGCCAGCTATAAGCCGAAGGTTTGGGAGGGTCGAACCTACGGACAAAAGAATCTTGAGTTTAACAGATTTCGAGATTTGCCCTCCAAAACCAACGTCCCCCTTCGACTCGCCATGGGACTAGGGGTTGATGGGCAACGTCCTGCTCAAGAGTTGCGTCAGCTCGGTTGGGATCTGGTTGAACCCCAAGAGGTCGTTCCAGATCATTCGGCATACCGCTCCTTTCTCACCAACTCACGCGGGGAGTGGAGCGTTGCAAAGCACGGATATGTGGAGGGAAGAACCGGTTGGTTTAGCTGCCGAACAGCATGCTACTTGGCTGCTGGGAGACCTGCTGTTGTTCAGGAGACAGGCTGGAGCCTTCATCTGCCATCCGATCGAGGAGTTCTTCCCTTCACAACCGTCGAGGAAGCAGCGGAAGGCCTCGCCAGAGTTTCCCATAACTACTCGGAACACTCCAAAGCTGCTCGGGAAATTGCACTCGAGTTTTTTGAAGCAAAGAAAGTCTGCCAAAACTTGTTGAGACAAATTTAACCGTAGCGGATGAAAACCAGCCGGATCAACGAGTCAAGACGAGAAATAGAATTATAAAAAGGGAACCCCAGAAAAGAGCGCTCAGCCCTATCGAAACAAAAGGGACATAGGACCGGCTCTTCTCCTGATCACTCTTTTCCTCATCTTCCCGATTTGAGTGAATTCTCAACGGGAGGCCCTTGCAGCATTTCCCATCGCCCAAGCTAGTTGGGTTGAGCGAACAATTTTCAACTTCTCATAAATTGATTTTCTCTGATTCTTTATCGTTCCCTCTGTCGTGCCATTTTTTTTGGCCACCTGCTCTGCAGAGTATCCGCGAACCAACAACTGGGCTACCTGCATTTCTCGTTTGCTCAAAAACTGAAGACCGCGCTTGGAGTCGTTTGCGTCGATAGCACTCTTAGCCGTCGGGGTCTGACTCAGTTTTCCATCCAAGACTTGGTTGACGCAGTTCAGCCACTCATCGGGACCGTCCCGAAAATCAAGCAACCCTTTTGCGCCCCGCTCTTTCCACCAGACCGCTGTCAGTGGGGTGAAGTTATCATCAAAAACGATCGGGTCGCCCGAACAGTGTCTAGGCAAAATACGCCCATCTGCTGGGGGAATGCGGGTAGAAATAAATACCAGTCGGAAAGAGTAAGCGCCTAGCTCATGAGGAGCCAAGATCGGGACCGTTCGACAAGGCATCTTGGACTCCAACCACTGATGAAAAAGAACCCGTATAAAACCACGATCTTCCCAAATCGCGAAATACGGAAGTTCCGCTTGATTCGAATCGGATGATGAGATTCCACTATCCATTGATTCGGTGATTAAGCATAAATTAAATTTCAGATAAAGCATTATATTGTTACAAATTCGCGTCTTTAGATGAGCTGAATGAGGATATTTCTTTTTGTTTTTAGACAATAAAATAATTCAGAATTTAATATTATATTTTCTCAGTTTTTTTGCTTTAAAAGCATCCTCACGTAATGAATATGATGTGTGAAACAAGAACTTCTGCAACCTGCTGTTTGTTAGCGGGATGCAAATATTAGCAAAAAGCACATAGTTTTCCCAACCCCCAAACAATATAGTTTGAAAGGAAGATGCATTTTCATGATCTGGGGCTATAATCATTGAATGCATAGGTTCAGCTTCACTCTTCTCACTGCTGTAATCCTATTTGTTCAGATCAGTGGGACACAACTCCAGTCGGAATACCTTCGTCCTAGCGCAGGTTCTCAGGCCACTGCCATGCTGGTCCAGAAGCTTCTTCAAGATCATCACTTTGCGGGCAAACCGCTTACCGAGGAGAAGGCCAAGGACTGGATCAAGGCCTACATGGAGTCCCTCGACTACAATCACGCCTTCTTTTTGGATAGCGATTTGGTTGCATACCAAAACACATACGCCCCACAGCTTGCTCAACTGACCCAACAGGGAAATACGAGTCCAGCTTTTGAAATCTTTGCGGGGTTCAATGAGCGAGTTCGGGATCGGCTTGCTTGGATTAAAAAACGCCTTCTTCTCCCCTTTGACTTCTCCTCAGAGCAAACCTATGAGATCGACAGAACAAAAGTGGGGTGGCCCAAGGACTCCGTCGCCGCAGATGAACTTTGGGAACGAAGACTCAAGTTTGACATGCTTCGCGAAAAGCTGGCCCCAAAAAATAAGTTGGCAAAAGAGAAAAAGAAATCGGATGAGGACCCCTTGGTCACGGTCACAAAACGGTACGATCGCCTCGTCAAGAACCTAGAGGAGTACGATAACGAAGAAATCCTGCAACTTTACCTGTCCGCTTTAGCCGGTTTATACGATCCACACTCCAGTTATATGAGCGCAGACACGTTGGCTGATTTTGCCATCGGAATTAAACTGGCTCTTTGCGGTATTGGAGCCGTTCTCTCATCGGAAGACGGCTACTGCGTCATTAAAGAGCTAGTCCCGGGCGGGCCCGCAGATCTGGATGGTCGCCTGAAGGTTGGGGATAAAATCATCGGAGTCGCACAAGGCGAAAATGCCTTCGACGATATTGTGGATATGAAACTTCGTAATGCCGTGAAAAAAATCAGAGGACCCAAAAATACTCTCGTAAGACTTCAGGTCATTCCCGCAGGAAGCAACGCAGGGGAACAACGGGAGGTCCAAATCACGCGCGACGAAGTTAAATTAGCAGCCCAGCAAGCCACCGCTTCGCTTTACGATGTCCCCAAACCCGATGTGTCCTTGCCTGCTCCCGAGCCTGCGCCAGCCCAAAAACCCCAGGAACCGACCTCTGAATCCTGGCTCACCCAAACACTGGCCAAATTCACAGGAAAAAAGGATCAGGAAAAGACAGACGCACCCAAATCGACGACTCAAATCCCCTCTGCCAACCCCGATTCTTGGCGAATCGGTGTCATCGACCTTCCGAGTTTCTATGGTGAGGTAGGCGGGGCTGACTCTGCTGCGAGCGGGAATGGAGCAAAACCCCGATCCACCTCAGAGGATGTGGAAACACTCCTCAAAAAGCTAAATCAATCACAGGTCGACGGAGTTATTCTGGATCTACGCAAGAATGGGGGCGGACTACTGGATGAAGCCGTAACCCTGACAGGTCTTTTCATCGATCAAGGCCCCGTCGTCCAAGTCCGAGACAACAAAGGGACTGTAATCCAGAGAACAGATGATAATCCAGGAGCACTTTATCAAGGCCCCCTTCTCGTGCTTACGGGGCGTCGGAGTGCCTCCGCTTCAGAAATTGCGGCGGGAGCATTACAAAACTACGGCCGAGCTTTGGTCGTTGGGGAAAAGAGCACCCACGGAAAAGGAACTGTCCAGGCCGTGGTTGAGCTTGGAAGATTTCTTAAACAAGCCAGCGAGAAAGCCCAACCCCAAGCGGGTGCCGTGAAGTTAACCATTCAAAAGTTCTACCTGCCAAATGGTCACTCCACACAAAATCGTGGTGTCATTCCCGACATCTCGATCCCCTCCCCACTCGACTACATGAAGATTGGTGAATCTGACCTTCCCAATGCCCTTCCTTGGGATGAAATCGGCCCAAGTCGATATAATGCCAGTCGCCTCGACCCATCCTTAAAAGAGGTCCTAGAAGAGAAGTCCAAGGAACGCATCGCAGCCGATCGAGATATGGAGTTCCTGAAAATAGACATTGAGAAAGTTCGTGCGCGAATTGAATCCGGCAAGATATCCCTCAATGAATCGAGTCGTCTTCTGGAGAAAAAAGCGGATGACACTAGGAATGAGGAGCGAAAGAAAATCGAGGATCGTATTCAAAAAAGTTCCGAACCCAAGGCTCGCCTTGTCATCGATGATAAAAAGGGAGTGATTCTTTCGGATAAAGACCCGAAGAAGAAAAAACCCACGTTGGAAGATTCAGCAGATGGAGAGTCTGAGGAAATTACTGACGCAGTCGATCTCGCCGAGGCATACGAATTGGGCGAGGCTCTCAAAATTATGAGGGATTGGCTTAGCTTCCAATCCACCCACAACGGAGCTACGATCGCAAAAGATCGGCCCCCTACAACCACAACAATTAAATAACTATGGCGCGTACAGGCTCAACTCAACGATTAGCTTTAGGTTCCCCTGCACCAGCGTTCTCCCTCCCAGATCCCCAAGGAAAGAGTTGGACCCTTCAAGATTGCGCGAATGGCAAACCTTTGGTCGTCGTTTTTGCATGTAATCACTGCCCTTATGTCATTCATGTTCGAGATGCTTTAGGACGGCTCTCAAATGAGTTTCAACCGAAAGGCATCTCTTTTGTTGCGATCAACTCAAACGACGTTGCCCAGTACCCGGATGATGCCCCCGAGAAAATGCCCTCTTTCGCCAAAGCTGGTGGATGGAACTTTCCCTACCTGATTGATTCAACTCAATCAATTGCCCATGCTTGGCATGCCGCGTGCACACCAGATTTCTTCGTTCTCAATGAGAAAGGCCTTCTTGTTTACGCAGGTCAGTTCGATTCCACGAGGCCGAAAAGCGAAGCTGTAGCCACCGGACAAGATCTACGGTCTGTGCTTGAGGCTCTTTTGTCTAACCGCCCTATCCCCTCCCCGCAGATTCCGAGCCTTGGATGCAATATTAAGTGGAAACCGGGCAACGAACCTAAAAACTAGCCTTCAACACAAAGGGGGCGTCCCTACCTCAAATGCGGAGGGAGCAGAATCAGGAAAGTTTGGGCCACAAGAAAACTTGTGATGTAAAAGAAGGCTGCCTCTTCCCAAGGCATCACTCCGCCGATCTTCCACCCCGTTATCTGCTTTTCGTCAAAGAACCAGATTCCTTTTCCGATCGCAAACCAGTCGGCTAAGCATAGATAAGTCCCAATCACAAATGTCGGCACGAAAACCTGCCACGCGTAAGCCCATAACATCGGTCCAGCCACAATCCACTGAATGAAGATTACAGGC
>JBIKNP010000002.1:0-165602 GCA_044358595.1 Methylacidiphilales bacterium | reverse complement strand
AGGAGTTTTTTTTCCGTGGGGTATTGGGGTTGGCATGGTGGAGAGCTGTGGGAGAACGGGGGGTGGGGGTGGCGATTTTTGTGGGGGCGATAATTTTCGCAGCGGCGCATTTTATTCGGCCTAGTCCTGGGCTGGGTGGGGAGGTGGGATGGGCGGAGGGGTTTTTGGCGTGGGGGAGATTGGAACTGTGGTCGGGGAGTTTGCATCTTTGGAAATTTGCAGGACTTGTTTTGATGGGATTGATTTTGGCTCGAGTCGTTTTGAATGAGAAAACGTTAGCGGGGGCAATCGGATTGCATGCGGGTTGGGTGGCGGGTCTGCGTTGGGCGGAGAGTGAGTGGCCTGTAGTGCCTGCGGCGGTAGCGGGATGGTGGGGACCTTCCTTGGCCGAGGGGCCGCTGCCTTTTCTACTTCTTCTCGTTGTAGCATTTTGGCTTTGGGGGCGGCCCATTCGTGCGCGTTTGGCTTGAAGCTTTTCGAGGTTTGATATTTCCCGTAGGGCGACCCCCTCGTCCATGGGTACAATTAAAGGAGCCATTTTGTTCGAGGTGTGCGGAGCCTTACGCGCGGCATGTGCCCGGAGAGTTTCTTTGCAGCAATTGTGTGGGTCGACGATGGGCTTTGGCTCGTGTACGGGCGGCGTATCGTGCGGTGGGTACAGTTCGGGAGGTGGTGCTTCGATTTAAATATCAGCGGGAGTATTTCCTTCGGCCGTGGTTAGGCCGATGGATGAGGGATGGATTCCAGCGATACTATGCGGAAGAGAGGTGGGATGCTCTGGTTCCTGTGCCGATTCATCCCGAGCGCCGTAAAGAGCGAGGATTTAATCAGAGCTCGGAAATTGCGTGCTGGTTAGGAGCCAAGGTGGGGGTGAAGGTGGAGGAGGGGTTGGTTCGGGTTAAGGCCACACCTCCGCAGGCGCGATTGCGTAGGGCGGAACGGTTGCGGAATTTGAGGGGGGCATTGGCCCTTGCTCCTGGGTTTGACCCCCGGGGACGGCGATTGCTACTCTGTGATGACGTGTTCACAACAGGAGCTACTGCGGACGCATGTGCGCGGGTCCTGAAGCAAGCAGGAGCCGAGGAGGTTGCGGCTCTGACTGTAGCCCGAGGATAAACCACAATTTATGGCGGTATTTGAGCGCAGGAAATATGAGCCTAGGAAAGAGGCAAAACCTCGCGCTCGGGGTGTGCCCAGCGGGCTATGGACGAAGTGTCCGAGTTGTGGAGAGGTAGTATATAATCAGGTCCTTAAAAAAAATCATCAGATTTGCCCCAAGTGCGAGCATCACTTTCCTTATGGAGCTAGGGAGCGCCTGATTATGGTCTGTGACGGTGGAAAGTTTCACGAACACGATGCGAAGATGGAGGCGGTGGATGTCTTGCAGTTCAAAGGTGTAGCGAGTTACGCGAGCAAGCTGAAGGCGAACCGAAAGAAAACCGGAATGCCTGATGCCCTGATTAGTGGAGTAGGGAAAATCGGTGGGCGAGAGGTTTCATTGGGAGCGATGGAGTTTGCTTTCTTGGGCGGAAGCATGGGGGTAGTGGTGGGGGAAAAGGTAACGAGAACGATTGAGAGGGGATTGGAAAAGAAAATGCCCGTGATCATTTTTTCTGCCTCAGGGGGTGCGAGGATGTATGAGGGGATGTTCAGTCTGATGCAGATGGCGAAGACGAGCGGGGCTTTGGCAAAGTTGGCGGCGGCGGGTTTGCCGTTTATTTCTGTTCTCACCAACCCCACGATGGCAGGAGTGATGGCGAGTTTTGCTTCTTTGGGGGACATCATTGTGGCGGAGCCGAAGGCGATGATTGGATTTGCTGGAGCTCGTGTGATTCGGGAGACGACCCAGCAGGAGCTTCCGAAGGAGTTCCAAACATCAGAATTTCTGCATGAGCGCGGGTTAATCGATATGATTGTCTCACGCTCCGAGATGAAGGGGGCCTTGGCGCGTCTCCTCCACTACCTCTGAAGCAGCCCGACTCCGTAGCTCGACTGGAGCAGGTGTGTGCAGCAGGCATACAACCTGGCTTGGGTCGCACAAAAAAGTTACTGGCCCAAGTCGGGCATCCAGAGAAGGGGCTCAATTTCATTCATTTGGCTGGGACAAATGGGAAAGGATCCACGGCTGCTGCGATCGACTCGATTCTACGGGCCGCGGGATTTTTCTCTGGGCTCTACACATCCCCGCACTTGGTCGATTTTCGCGAGCGATTTCGGTGTGGAGGTAGAAAAGTGGAAAAAAGGGTGCTCCAAAAGCATCTGGAAGTATTGATTCGAAAGATTCGGCAATGGCCAGCAGCAGGTAGGCCAACTTTCTTTGAGGCGACAACCGTTTTGGCTTTGCTGATTTTTCGCGAGGCAAAAGTGGATTTTGTGGTTTGGGAAACGGGTCTGGGAGGACGTCTTGACGCGACCAATGTGATCGTGCCTGAGTGCTGTGTGTTGACCTCGCTGGGGCGGGATCATGAATCGGTATTGGGAGTGGGTTGGAAAAATATCGGAATGGAGAAAGCGGGGATTTTAAAGCGGGAAGTGCCTGTATTTTCAGCTCCATGGCCGAAAGAGGCGCAAAAGATCTTGGCCTCTCGAGCGAGGAGGTTGAGGTGTCCATGGAGGGTGGTAAAGCCGTTGGTTCAGGGAAAGGAACGACTGCCTTTAGAGGGAGGTCACCAAAGGCAAAACATGGCGCTTGCGATTGCCGTTGGAAGGTATTTGGGGTTTCCGGATTCGATTTTAGCGAGGGGATTGGAGCGAACTGTTTGGCCGGGAAGATTTATGCGGCTGAAGGGGCGTAGTCGGCGAGTGTTGGATGGAGCGCACAATTTGGAAGGAGTACGCGCGGCCCTGCAGACTTGGCAGGAGCTGTTTCTTGGAATGCCGGGGCGGGTAATTTTTGGCTGTTTGGAAGATAAGCCAGCCAATGAAATCTTGGCGCAACTTCGAAAGACAGGCGCGGAATTGTGGGGGGTAGAGTTGCAGAGCAAACGAGGGTCGAGTCCGTTAGAGTGGGAAGTCCATCCTGATCGTTTATGGCGTACTGTTGCGCAGGCGGTGATGGAGGATGAGCGAAATCCAACCCGAGGAGGAACGCTCCTGTTGGGCTCTTTGGTGCTTGTGGGTGAGGTGCTACGGGAGGTGGGAGAGGATTTGGAGTGATTCGCGTGCTATTTTTCGATGCGGGGGGAACCCTGCTTCACCCTGCGGAGCCTGTCGGAAAAACCTATGCGCGAATTGCGGCCTCCCATGGATGGAGAGGCGATGAGGAGGAGTTTGAAAAAGGATTTCGGATGGCTTGGAAAAAAAGACGAGAAGAGGGAGCCGGTGCCGATGGAACTTTAGGGAAGGAGGGATGGAAACGAATTGTTTACGAAAGTGTGAAGATTGCCCAAATGCCCTTGGATTTTTCTTTTTCCGAATATTTTGAGGAGGTGTATGAGGCCTTTGCCCGGCCGCAAGCATGGCGGGATTTTCCTGAGACGGGCGAAGTGATTCAAGCGGTTCGGAGGAAGGGAGTCCGAGTCGGGCTGTTGTCCAACTGGGACCCGCGTTTACGCACTGTTTTGTCAGGCTTTTCTTGGGCCAAGGAACTGGACCCTATTTTAATTTCAGAGGAGTGGGGGGTGGAGAAGCCTGGTGCTGGATTTTTCCGAAAGGCGGAAGAGCTGGTGGGAATTCGTTCGCATGAGTGTGCCTTGATCGGGGACGACCCGAAAAGTGATCGCGCGGGTGCGGAAGGGGCGGGGTGGTTCTGTTCTTTGGTCGATAGGCCCAAAAGGGGTCTTTGGGAGGCATTAGAGGATCTGAGGGTTTGATTTTTGGGTTCTTATAGGGGTGTAGGGATTTTGACAGAAGGGCAAGAAGGGCGCATTTTCTACTGAGTAATCATTTGCCCTGCAAATGCCCAAACCATGAGCACACAAATTACGTCTATGATTCAATCCTCGATTGGAAGGAAGTGGATTGTGGCCATCACAGGGATTTTGATGATCGGTTTTATTTTCGTTCACATGACGGGAAATCTGCAAATGTTTGCGGGCACGCCGGATAAAATCAATTTGTACGCCCACCTTTTACACTCCTATCCGCTGGTGCTTTGGGGTTTTCGTTTGGGCTTAATCGCGGTGACCGCCCTCCACATCTGGGGAACGCTTTCCTTGGCGCGAGAAAATCGAAGAGCGAAGCCAGTCGACTATGCGGTCGCGGGAAGAAAATCGCGACTGAAGGTGACATGGACGAGCGTGACGATGGTGATTAGCGGGACAGTGATTTTAGGTTTTGTAGTGTTCCATCTCCTCCATTTTACCGCCCAAGTGGTGGACAAATCGTATGCGAGTATGGAAACGGCCGTGGGTGGTGTGGCGATGCACGATGTGTATCGGATGGTGATCAAAGGTTTTTCAAATCCATGGATCAGCGGGTTCTACCTGATTGCGATGGCCCTGCTTTTTTCCCATTTGAAGCATGGAGCAGCGAGTGTTTTTCAGACGTTTGGGTTACGAGACAGACAGTTGGTTCAGGTCATTCAGGCGGGGGCATGGATTTTGGCCTTGGCGCTTTTTGTAGGGTTTAGCTCCATTCCTGTCGGGGTGATGCTGGGTTGGATACGGCCATGAAGCTGGATCCGAGAATTCCTGAGGGTCCGTTGGCTGACAAGTGGACAAGGTTTAAGGCGAATGCGCGTTTGGTGAATCCCTCCAACAAGAGGAAGTATGAAGTGATTGTGGTCGGGACGGGTCTGGCAGGGGCCTCTGCTGCCGCAAGTTTGGCGGAGCTGGGGTATCGGGTAAAATCCTTCTGTTTCCAGGATAGCCCGCGTAGGGCGCACTCGATTGCGGCCCAAGGTGGAATTAATGCGGCCAAGAATTATCAAAATGACGGTGATTCGGTGCACAGGTTGTTTCACGACACGATCAAGGGAGGAGATTTTCGCTCCCGGGAGGCGAATGTACATCGGTTGGCAGAGGTAAGCGTCAACATCATCGACCAGTGTGTGGCCCAAGGGGTGCCTTTTGCGCGGGAGTATGGGGGAATGTTGGCGAATCGTTCGTTTGGAGGGGCGCAAGTATCGCGAACTTTCTATGCACGGGGAGCGACGGGGCAGCAGCTCCTTTTGGGGGCTTACTCGGCGTTGAGTCGGCAGATTGGATTGGGGCGAGTCAGGATGTTTCCGCGGCATGAGATGTTGGATCTTGTGGTGGATGAGGGGAGGGCTCAGGGCATCATCACGCGAAATCTTGTAACTGGAGAGCTGAAGGCACATGAGGCTGATGCGGTGCTTCTGTGCACGGGCGGTTACGGGAATGCCTACTATCTCTCGACCTACGCACGGGGTTCGAACGTAACCGCGACGTGGCGGGCGCATCGGCGTGGGGCTCTTTTTTCGAATCCCTGTTTTACGCAGATTCATCCGACCTGCATTCCTGTGTCTGGAGATTATCAGTCGAAATTGACTTTGATGTCGGAGTCGCTCCGGAATGATGGGCGTTGCTGGGTTCCTAAAGTTTCGGGCGATAAGCGATCGGCGTCTCAGATTCCCGAAGGGGAGAGGGACTACTTTTTGGAGAGGTTGTATCCGAGTTATGGAAATTTGGCGCCGCGAGATATTGCGTCCCGGGCAGCGAAGCGGGTATGCGACGAAGGTCGGGGGGTGGGGCCTTCAGGATTGGGGGTGTATCTCGATTTTGCAGAAGCAATCGGGCGATTGGGGGAGAGCACGGTGCGTGAACGGTATGCGAATCTATTCTCGATGTATCACGAGATAACGGGGGAGAGTGCGTATGAGTCCCCGATGAGAATTTTTCCAGCGGTGCACTACACGATGGGTGGGTTGTGGGTGGATTATCATTTGATGAGCAACATTCCCGGGTTGTTTGTGTTGGGGGAGGCGAATTTTTCCGATCACGGAGCCAACCGGCTAGGAGCGAGTGCGCTGATGCAAGGTCTCGCGGATGGATATTTTGTTTTGCCGTATACGATTGGGGATTATCTCTGCCAAAAGAAACCAGGGGGCGCAAAGAGTGGTCGGCAAGCAGAGGCTTTCTGGGAAGCGACGGAGTCGGTTCAAGCTCGGACAAAAAAGCTGCTTAGCGTGAAGGGAAGCAAGCCTGTGAGTGATTTCCATCGAAGGCTTGGAAAAATTCTTTGGGATCAGTGTGGAATGAGCCGAACCAAGCAGGGATTGCAGAAGGGAATTGATGCAGTGCGTGAGTTAAGGAAGGAGTTCTGGGAAAATGTGAATGTTCCTGGATCGGGAGAGGATTTGAATCAGTCGCTGGAGAAGGCGGGGCGGGTATCGGATTTTCTGGAGTTGGGCGAGTTGATGTGTCGGGACGCATTGGAGCGGGACGAGTCGTGTGGTTGTCATTTTCGGGAGGAGCACCAGACTTCAGATGGAGAGTGTGAGCGTAAGGACAAGGAGTTTTCGCATGTTTCAGCGTGGGAGTATCAGGGGGAGGGCAAGGCGGAGGTGAGACATGCCGAGCCTTTGTCCTTTGAGGAAGTGCAGTTGGCCACGAGGAGTTACAAATGAAGCTGAACCTTAGAATTTGGAGACAAAAGTCCAAGGACAGTGAGGGCCAGTTTGAGACGTATGAGGCGGATGGTTTGACGCCGGACATGTCGTTTTTAGAGATGTTGGATGTGGTGAATGATCGGTTGACGAAAGAGGGTAAGGAGCCGGTTGCATTTGAGCACGATTGTCGTGAGGGGATTTGTGGTTCGTGTGCTATGGCGATCAATGGAGAACCGCACGGACCGAATCAGGGTGCGACCACGTGCCAGGTTTATTTGCGGTCGTTTCAGGATGGGGAGACCTTGACGGTCGAGCCGTGGCGGGCACGGGCGTTTCCTGTGATCAAAGACTTGGTGGCAGATCGGTCGGGATTCGATTCGATTATTCAGGCAGGGGGATTTGTATCGGTGAATACGGGTCAGGCTCCGGATGCGAACGCGATTCCAATCGGCAAGGAAGTGGCCGAGCAGGCTTTCGATGCGGCACACTGCATTGGGTGCGGGGCTTGTGTAGCGGCGTGTCGGAATGGGTCGGCGATGCTGTTTGTGGCGGCGAAGGTTTCGCATTTGGGTCTTTTGCCGCAAGGTCAACCCGAGCGGGCGGAGCGGGTGCGTAAAATGGTTGCGGCGATGGATGCGGCCGGTTTTGGAAACTGTTCGAATCAGTATGCGTGTGAGGCGGTTTGTCCCAAAGAGATCTCAGCAGACTGGATTGGGCGAATGAATCGGGACTATGCGGTTTCGGCGGCTAAGAAGGTCTAAAGGGCAGGGTTATCTAGGCAGAAGATTAAATTCAGCCGGAAAACTCAAGCCAATCTGTTGTTCCAAAGATTCTTGCTGTGCTTTCCAATAGGAGAGCTGGGGGTTGGAAGAGTTGTCTGCGGGAGGTGGTAGGCGAGAGGTGTAAGTATGATCCATTTGCCCAAGAAGAGAGCCATCGGAGTTCCAGCCCTTCCATTGGGTTTTTCCGGTGGCGGCCTCGAAGCGGGCGGTGGAGAGAGGTTTGCCATCGGGATACTGGAGAAGGAGAAAGCTGACTTTCCCTTCCTTGCCTGAAATAGGGCCAAACTGGCCCAATTCTTTTCCGTCCGGATACAGCAAACGTCCACCTGTCAGGAGATCTGCTTGGTAGTCACATACGGCAAACGGTTGGCCTGTGGGGTAGTGAAGAGTGATCGGGCCTTGAAGTTTTCCGTCAAGAAACTCTCCCGATGTTGCGAGGGTTCCATCGGGATTAAAACTTTCATATCGGCCATTTTTCTTTCCAGCAAGGTAGGGAGTGAGGCTGCGGGGTTTGCCGTCCGAGAAAAATTCGCGAACTTTTCCTTCCAGATGATCGCTTTGCCAGTTCTCCTCAGTCAGAAGTGTGCCTCTCTCATCCCACTGACGCGCGACTCCTTCTTTCTTCCCAAAGCGATAGAAGGTCTCTGACTTTTTCATTCCAGAGGGGAAGTTTTCAATGCTGGGGCCATCCAGCTGACCGTCCCTCCAGTTTGCCGTGTAGCGGGGAAGACCATCGGGCCACCAGCCGGTGGCGGGGCCGTTGAGCTTATCGGCTGAGTAGAAAAGATTATCGGAAACGGAGCCGTCGGGATGAAAAAGAGTGGAGGGGCCTTGGCGTTTCCCTTGAAGGAGGGTATTCGAGGCGCGAGTTTTTCCATCGTCTCCGAAAAGGACCTGAGGGCCTGTCATTTGGCCAGCGAGCATTCGGGTTTCGGCCTTAAGCTTTCCGTCGGCCGAGAAGAAGAGCCAGTCGCCTTCGGGTAGCCCTTTCCGAATCGGGCCTTCGGCTGTTTTCTTTCCTTTTTCATCAAGGTCGATCCGTCGGCCGTCCCGCTGGTCCGACTGGCAGAATTCGCGACGATAGATGGATTCGTTCGAGCGGTAGAAAAGGAGTTCTATCTCACTGGGTTTGGATTTGCGTGCGCTTAGGACAATTTGGCCTTGAAGATTACGATAGGGGCCAGTTTTTAGAATCTGGGAGGGGATGAGGGAGGCTTCGTCATAATTCCAGATCGGATCTCCCGCAGGCTGGTTGGGTGGATTGGGAAATTGGTTGGATTGATCTACCGAACGCCGAATGGCTTCTGCTGTTTGCAGGCCTTGAAGGATGGCATTGATGATAAGACCCACTTCGGCTTGGGCAAGGGCACGGCTGTGAAAGGGGAGAAGAAGGAGAATGATGAGGAGGCAAGCGCGAATCAAAAGGAGCTTGGGTCTTTGATTGGGTTTGAGGGGGATTTTCATGACTTCACGGGTAAACTAAACCTTATCCTAAACTTGCAACAGCAGAGTGTGGTAAGATCAGGGAATGTCTTCAGCGATCTACAGGTGGGGAGAGTTTATCAAAATCTCTCACACAGTCTTTGCCATGCCATTCGGTTTGGCGGCGATGTTTCTCGCTGCAGGAGGAGTTCCCTCGGCAAGAGTGATGGGGGGAGTGATAGTTTGCCTGGTCGGGGCGAGAACGGCGGCGATGGCGTTCAACCGGTTGGCGGATTGGTCGATCGATCAGAAGAATCCGCGGACGGCGTTGCGGTCGACTCTTGTTTCCAAAACGACCGCGTATGCGACGATGGTGGGAGGCGTGTTGGCTTTGGTGGGTGGAGCGTGGATTTTGAATCCGCTTTGTTTGATGTTGAGTCCGATTGCGGTGGGGATTGTCTTTTTTTATTCCCTGACAAAGAGATTCACGTGGGGGTCACATGGGTTTCTGGGGTTGGCATTGGGGACGGCTCCTGTGGGGGCGTGGTTGGCGGTGAGAGGTCAGTTTGATTCGTGGGTGCCGATCGTGTTGGGGACGGCGGTGGGGTTATGGGTGGCGGGATTCGATCTGATCTATGCGTTGCAGGATCGGGAGTTTGACCGGGAGCATGAGTTGAAAAGTTTTCCCGCTCAGTTTGGAGAAGCCGCAGCATTGAAGATGGCGACAGGGTTGCATGGGTTAGCGGTGCTGGGTTTGGGAGTAGCGGGTTGGATGGCGGGTTTTGGTTGGCGATATGGGGTGGTGTGTGGGCTGATGGTGGCAGTTTTAGGGTTGGAAACCCTTTGGGCCCGAAAGAGAGAGACAAGGGGCAGGGCATTTTTCCAAGCGAATGCAGCGGTGAGTCTGCTCGTCTTGCTTGGGTTCCTATGGGAGATTTTCTGGAAATGAGCATGTGGGAAAAAATTGAAGAGAAGGTGGAAGCGGGGAAACGGCTTTCGTTTGAGGAGGGGGTTTATCTGTTTCGGGATGCGGATTTTCACCAGCTGGGACAGTTGGCCGACCGAGTGCGGGAGAGGAAGGTGGGGAAACGGGCAAGTTATGTCCTGAACCGGTATCTGAACTATTCGAACGTTTGTATTTTGAGCTGTCAGTTCTGCGCCTTTGCCAGGAAGAAGCGTGAACCAGGAACATTTGAGCTTTCGGTGGAGGAGATGGTGGGCGAGGCAAGCAAGGCGGTCGCTGCAGGGGCGACGGAAATTCATATTGTGGGTGGGTTACATCCCAGTTTGCCCTACTCGTTCTACTTGGAGATGTTGAAGGCGTTAGCGGGGATTCAGCCCAAGCCGATGCTCAAGATTTTTACGGCAATTGAGATTCGCCATTTGGCTGAGCGAGTTGCCAAGAAGTCGATTCGAGAGGTATTGATGGATTTACGGGATGCGGGTTTGGATTCGTTAACGGGCGGAGGGGCAGAGATTTTTGCTCCTGAAGTGAGAGAGCGAATTTGCAAGGGAAAGGAGTCGGCAGAGGAGTGGTTGGAGGTGCATCGGATCTGGCACGAGATGGGCGGCAGGAGCACGGCCACGATGTTGTATGGGCATGTGGAGACAGCGGAGCAGAGAGTGGATCATTTGGAAAAGTTGAGAGGGTTACAGGATGAGACGGGAGGATTTACGGGATTTATTCCATTTGCATTCGAGCCGTCGGAGACGCGATTGGCGGAGTTGGGAAAGATTCGACGGGCGAGTGCGCTGGAGGAGTTAAGGGTGATTGCGGCGAGTCGGTTGATTCTGGATAACTTTGATCATGTGACGGCGTACTGGATCAGCACGGGATTACCTTTGGCTCAGATTGCGTTGAGTTATGGGGCGGATGATTTGCACGGGACGATTGGGGAGGAGAAAATCTTTCACATGGCGGGGGCAAAGACGCCGGTGGGGCAGACGCGGGGGAACTTGGAGCGCGCGATTCGAGAGGTGGGGAGGGAGCCGGCGCAGAGAAACACCTTTTACGAGTTAGTGTAAAGAAGCGAGGGCTAAAATAAGGTTTGCGAGTTTCGACTGGCAGGCGTATTTTTTAAGGATGTCGCTGTTAAAGTTACTTTTTGGGGCAAGAAAGGTGAGACATCAGGGGGCAGGAGTGCCAACGGGTCAACTTTTGGAGTACCGGGCGATCGCTATCTTGCTCATCACACTACTTGTGGGATTTGGTAGTTGGATTTGGATGAAGAGGGTGGAGCGCTTCTCGTATACGTCCCCAAAGATGGGGCAAATTTCCACTGCATCGGGCACTGAGTAGGTTTGTTGCGTGGTTCTAAGGAAATAGGAGAAGAGAGCCCGCCACTTGTGTCAAAAGTGGCCTAGCTGTTGGTTTGAGTATGGTAGAGTTGTGGAATGAGAATTGGATGTGTTCCCTATGATCATGCAAAACCTTTTGGAGTGAGTTGGAAGGTGGGAGAAGTAGTTTGGGATCATCCAAAGGATTTAGTCGGGAGGTTGAAGCGTGGGGAGGTGGATTTGGCGTTGGTACCGGTCTGGGAGATTTTGACCGGACCCAGCTATCGGGTGGTGGATGGATTAGCGGTTGGATCTAGGGGTGAGGTAAGAAGCGTTGCGGTATTTCATGACAAGCCGTTGGAGGAGTGTCGGGGGATTTCACTGACTCCTCATTCGATGAGTTCGGTTCAGTTGTGGAGGGTGGTGTCGGAAGGGGCGTGGGGGCTGAAGTTGGATGAGAGGGAGGATGGAGAGGCGCGGTTACGGATTGGGGATGAGGCGCTGCGGGAGTGGACGGAAAGGAAGGGAAGGGGAGTGACCGATTTGGGAAAAGCTTGGTGGGATTGGACGGGGAAGCCGTTTGTTTTTGCGGTATGGGCGATGCGGGAGGGCTTTCGGCCGAATGAGGGAGAGGTGGAAAAGTTTCGTCAGGGGTGCTTGGCAGGAATCGCAAAGCGGGCAGAACTAGTGGAGGGGGAGATGGAAAAGGAGTATCTGACGAAGTGTATTCGGTATGAGTTGGGTCGTGAGGAGAAAGAGGGGATGGCAGAGTTTGCCAAGAGGAGTGGGGTGGCGATGAGGAAGATCGAGTATCTGTGATGGGCGGGGAGACGGCAAAGGGGTTGAGATTTGGGGGTGGGGGAAGCAGAATTTGTGGGGTGAAGCTTTCACTGATTTTTCTTTGGGGGTTAGGAGTGGGGGTCAGTTGGGGTGCGGGTAAGTGGGGGATGGTGGATACCACGGGGACGTGGCGGTTAGCCGAGAAGTATGAGGAGGTGGGGGAGTTTCGCGGGGATTTAAAAAGATCGTTTACCCTGCCTGAGTTTTTGCCTGGCGTGAAAGGGGCGAAGGTCAAGAAGTGGCTCAAAGCGGAGGGGGATGAGGTGAAAGCAGGGGAGCCGCTCGCGCAGATGGAGATGGTGGAGCCTGTTCTTCCCGTTGAGTCGCCGATTTCCGGGATGTTGGTGAAAATAGGGGTGCCAGCGGGTGGGGCGGCGATTCCTGGGTCGGTCCTTGGTTCAGTGAGAAATTTAGCCCATGTGGGAATGTTTGAAAAAAAGCAGTTTGATGTGATTTGTCCTGGATATGGGCCAAATCCTGGATCCGCCACGATGGTGCGGTGGCTCAAGCTTGAGGGGGATGCGGTGGGGAAGGGGGAGAAAATTGCAGAGGTTCGACCCAAAGAAGCGATGGCGATGTTGCAGGCACCGGGGAGTGGAACTTTGGTTAAGATTGAGGTGAAAGAGGGGGAGGAGGTAAAGGTCGGGCAGGCGGTCGCAAAGATGGGGATTGGTCGAGTACCTGTGAAGCTAGGGGGCGAGTGGTTTTATGCGGATGAGAGGGGAACGAGAGTGACGCAGGATCGTTATATGGAGGTGGGCTCGATGTTGGGGGGAATGGCGCCTGTTCGAGTGGGGGAGAAGTGGGCGTTTGTGGATGGGGAGGGTCGGTTGATTCCCAAAGCGACAGACGGGAAGAAGGCGAAGGGTTTTTCGCTGGGAATTGTGGAGAAGGCGGAGTTTGATGCGGCGCGAAAAGTGCGGGGGGGATTGGCGGCAGTGAAGGTCATGGATCGGTGGGGATACGTGGCGTATCAAGATGGGGGAATTCGAATGGCGATTGCGCCGAGGTTTTTGCAGGCGAAGGATTTTTCAGAGGGCTTAGCGGCGGTAGAGGAGAGTGAGGATGCTCCCGTCGGAGAGGGAGATGAGGTCGTGGAGGACAAGAGTGAAGCGGATGCCAAGAAGCCTACGGGGCCAGCGGCGTGGGGTTATATTTTGCCGAGTGGAAAATTGTGGGGAAGGTTGGACTTTGCCGTGGCGGGGGATTTTTTGGATGGTCGCGCGGCGGTGCAGGCGTTGGGGGAAAATATGCCGTGGGTTTTAATTGATGGTAAGATTAAGACTCGGACTACGAAAAATTATGGGGGGTTGGTTCCGTTGGGAGCAAAGCGGGTAGCGTGGAAACAGAACGGAGGATGGGGCTTGATGGATTTACAGGAGCGGGTGATGGAGATTCGTCCCGGATTAAAAAATCAGGATGGGGAAGGGGTGGGGCAGGATGTGTTGGAGGCGGTAGGGCCATTTGGGGATGAACGGTCACCGGCGAAAGAGCCGGGGGGCAAGTGGGGATATTTGGACCCGGAGGGGAAGTGGGCGATTCCGCCGAAGTTTGAGCGGGCGCTGGTTTTTCATGGAGGATTGGCAGCGGCGAAGGAGCCGGGAGGAAAGTGGGGGTATCTGAAACCGGATGGGAGTTGGGGATTGGAACCGAAGTATACGAAGGCTCGTGCTTTTACCGATGGATTAGCGGCTGTGTCGGAACAGGGAGAGGTCGAATTGGGGTCTGAGGGAACAACGGGCGGAAACTGGGAGTAGGGAGAAAGTATGGAATACCAGGATTACTATAAAGTTTTGGGGGTGAGTAAAACGGCTACGCCGGAGGAGATTCGTTCTGCGTTTCGAAAAAAAGCGCGGGAGCATCATCCCGATGTGGCGAAGGACAAGGTCAAGGGAGCGGAGAAGTTTAAGGAGGTGAATGAAGCGTATGAGGTGTTGAGCGATCCGGCGAAGCGGGCGAAGTACGACCAGATGGGTCAGGAGGTGCCAGGGGGTGGATATGGTTGGCCTGGAGGAGGAGCGAGGGGTGAGGCTGGGCCAGGGATGGAGGAGGTGCATTTTGGCGGAACGGGTTTCAGTGATTTTTTTGAAAGCATGTTTGGAGGAATGGGTGGAGTGGAGGGAATGCGTGGAGCGGGAGGAAGGAGAATGGCCCGGAGAGGTTCGGATGTTGAGGGGGATCTGCTGGTGACATTGGAGGAGGTGATGCGTGGATCCCAGAGGGAGGTGACGTTGCAGAGAGGCGGAGGAAAGGTGGAGACGTATCGTGTGAAGGTGCCGGCGGGGGTGCGGGAGGGGCAACGAATTCGTCTGGCAGGCAGGGGAGAAGCGGGTGCGAGTGGGGGTGAGTCGGGGGATCTTTATTTACGAGTTCGGTTGGCCCGGCATCCAGATTTGCGGGTGGAAGGCTCAGATTTGATTACGGATGTGGAGATGGCACCTTGGGAGATGGTTTTGGGAGGAAGCGTTCCAGTTCGAACGTTGGAAGGTGTGGTGATGTTGAAAGTGCCGGCGGGAGCGGTGGGTGGTCAGAAACTGAGATTGCGGGGTCAGGGGCTTCCGCGGGAAGATGGCGGGCGTGGGGATCTGTATGCAGTTTTGGAAGTGGGAGTTCCATCAGAGGTGGGCGCAGAGGAGAAAAAAGCTTGGGAGGATTTGGCTAAAATGAGTCGCTGGCGACCCAAGGGCAGAGATTAGAATATGAAAGACAAACGATTTCAACTGGCTCGGAAGGTGCGGGAGGAGATGAAGAGAAGTTTGGCTTTAGAGGAGTTGGCGCGTTTAGCGGAGACAACGAAAGAGTTGGTGCGTGAGTATTGTGAGATGGGGCTTTTAGGGGAGGAGATGCGGGAGGTGGGGCCCGAGATTCGATTTGGGGAGGGATCTCTATTTCTGGTGAGGCGAATTGAGCAGTTGCGGATTGAGTTTGGGGTTTCTTCGTCGGGGGCAGGACTGGTTTTGGATCTGGCGGCGAGGGTAGAGGAGTTGGAAGACGAGATTCGGAGTTTGCGGGAGGCGATGGGCCGATGAGTGGAGAGCGAAAGCCTGTCGAGGGATTGCGAAGTCCGCGGGTGGGTGTGGGAGGATTGGCTTATTTTGGGCGAATGGTGGACAAAGTGAGGTTGGAACAGGAAGGAAAGTTGCCTGAAGAGTATCGGGCGAACCTAGGGGAAGGCTTTGACAAGGCTTGCTGTGATTTCTTGGGGGTATCTTACGAAAAGCTCAGAACGAGAGTTCGGGAGGGAGGGACGGATGAAGAGATCTTGGATTGGTGTGGCAAGGTGGGTCGGGCGCGGGATCAGGAGGAAAAGAGAATCTGGGGGGCTTATCTTGCAAAAAGGGGTTGGCGAGACGAGATGGCGGATCGGCTGATTTTCCGGAAGAAAGAGGCGGGGTGGGAGGCGAGGGATGAGATTGAGACATTTTTTGACTATATCGATGCGGATGAGGGGAGATCGTGGTGAGGGATCGGATTGCCAAAGCTCCTTGAAGGCGACACAGTTTACCTATGAAACAACTTATCCTCACAGTCGTTGCCCTGCTTGTAATCGCCCTAAACGCAAGTTTTGCAGGAAGTACGCTGGGAGAGTCGATTGATAAGACGGTCGATATTTTGGAGGAGTATGGAAGGGCTCAGGGAGACTCGATTCCTCGCAATGTGTTTCATGAGTGCAAGGGATTGGTGATTCTCTCGATCTACAAAGCGGCCTTCATTATCGGAGCTGAGGGAGGAGAAGGTTTGGTGGTGATTCGGAAGGGAAACAAGTGGTCGCCTCCCTCCGGGATTTCGGCTGCGGGAGCGGGGGTGGGCTTTCAGGCGGGTGGTTCAGTGCAGAATTATGTTCTTTTGCTGAATACGGAGGAAGCGGTGAAGCAGTTCATGCAGAAGGGAAATTATACGAGCAGTGCAGGGGTGGAAGGCACAGCGGGTCCCGTAGGACGGGAGTTATCCGCCGGCGTGGCGACCGTGAATGCCCCTGTTTATACGTACAGCTTTAGCAAGGGACTGTTTGGAGGAGTTTCGTTGTCTGGATTGGGATTTGCATCCGCTGATGATACGAATGAAAACTTTTACGGTGAGCGTTTGAATCCTCGGGAGATTTTGGATGGCAAAGTGAAGAAAACTCCCGAAGCGGTTCAGCGGCTATGGAAAGCGCTGGAAGAGTTGGATAAGAAACCGGCAATTAAGGGAAAGACACCATCCCAAGAGAACAAGAAGAAGGCAACGAGCTAAGGAAAATTTATGGCAGACCCAGTAAAACCTGATCTTTCCCCGATTGCAGGGGGAAGTACGGCAGGCAAGGCGGTGGCGACGGGAGCGGCCAAAGCGGCGGCGGGGGGGGTGGCGAAAGTTGCGGCGTGGCACACCATTTCGTTGGCGACTGCGGCGGCGTTGGGTTTGGGCGGTGGAGGGTATTATCTTCATCGGGATACGAAGGCTCGGTCGCAGCTTACGGAGATGGAGCAGCAAGCGGGCGCGTTAGAGGATCGGGCGAAAAAAGCGGATTTAGCGAAGGAAGCTCTGCAAGCGCAGTTGGAGCAGTCCAAAGAGGAGATGAAGAAGCTCTCGGTTTCCTCGTTGGAGTTGGAGCAGGCCAAATCGGAGTTGGCTAAGTGGAAGGATATTTCCGCCTCGGAGAGAAAGGTTTTAGAAAAGAAGTTGGCAGATCAGCAGTTAGCCTTGGAAAAGTTAAAGGCGACGACTGTTCCAACCGATCAGGAGCAGAAGCTGGAAGAAGAACTTAAGAAAAAGTTGGCAGATCAAGATGTGGTGATTTCGCGGTTAAAGGATCAGCTTAAGGTTACGGTAGCGAGTGAGATTCTCTTTCCGAGCGGATCAGCCGAACTAGCGCCTGCGGGAGCAGATGTTTTACGGAAAGTCGCAGCGGCGGCGAACCAGTCTCAGGATGAGGTGCGCGTGGAGGGGCATACGGATAGTGATCCAATCGCCCCTGTGCTAGCGCAATATTATCCGAGTAATTGGGAGCTATCCACTGCGCGCGCGGCAGTGGCAGTAAGGACACTCCAAGCGACAGGAATGGTTCCAGCGGATCGGTTAGCGGCTGTTGGGTATGGGGACAGTCATCCGGTTGCTCCGAACGATACACCCGAAGGCCGGGCAAAGAACCGGCGGGTGGAGATTGTTTTTAAGCCGATTCCGAAGCCTTAGTGGGTGGGGGGAACAGGGCCGGGGGCTGGGTCGGTCGCCTCGGCTGATTCAACTGTAAGGGGGCCGTCATACCAGGTGACGCTGATGACTTCTTTGTCTGCGCGGTGAGGTCCATGGACAGTATTTTTAGGGGCATGCAAAAATGAGCCTGGACCGTATTCGACATTTCCTTCGATCCACTTTCCTTTGAGGACAACGACCGACTCGGACGCTTGGGGGTGGCGATGAGCAGGAATGGTGGTTCCAGGTGCAAATTTTCGGAGGAGAAACCTAGCACCGTTTCCTGAGTCGTGTGAAAGGTGGGCAAACTCAACCCCAGGATAAGGGCCGGGCTCCCACATGGTTGTGTTGGGAAGGCGAATGGTTGGAAACATGATTCGAACTTGGCGGAAGAGAATCCATCTGACAACCCTTTGCTCTTCGGTAGGATAGTGAAATGATCAAAAGTGTAGAACAACCGATCGATTATGGGCCTTTGTTTAAGTTGGCGGGTGAGATTGGGAGGGAGACAGATCTGAGCGGATTGTTGCTGATGATTTTGAATAAGAGCCGGCCTTGGATTCAGGCCGAAGCATGTTCGATTTTCCTGCCGGATGAGGAAACGGGGGAGTTAGCGATTCACTCGGCCCAAGGGGATAGCGCGCCGCAGTTGGGAACGTTACGCGTTCCTAAGGGCAAGGGGATCGTGGGATCGGCCATGGAGGAGAAGAAGACGATTCGAGTGGATGACGTGAGCAAGGATCCGCGATTTTATTCAAAGGCGGATGAGAAGACAGGTTGGAAGACGAAGGCGTTACTCGCTTCCCCTCTTTTGGACGGGGGGGAGTGCGTTGGGGTGATTGAGTTCTTGAATCCGATTGGGCGGTCGGCCTTTACGAGCAGTGATGAGACAATGGTGGAGTATTTTGCGGGATTGGTGGCGGCTGCGTTGGTCCGTATTCGGGCTCACAAGGCAGCTTTGGAGCGGGCGGCGGTCCAGCGGGATTTGGATTTGGCGAGGGAGTTGCAGGGGGGGCTTCTGCCCAAGGTGTTTCCGACTAGGGAGGAAGCCCCGGGGATTGAGTTGTTTGCGAGACTAGAACCAGCGAAGGAAGTGAGTGGGGATCTTTATGATTTTTTCACGATCGAGCCGGGGAAGATGTGTTTTGTGGTGGGAGATGTGTCGGGCAAGGGTATTGCGGCAGGAATATTTATGGCGGTGACGAGAACCTTGATTCGAGCCACGACCGTGCCAGGTAGAAGCCCTTTAGAAATTATGAATCGGGTGAACGCGCAATTGGCGAAGGAGAATCAGGCGAGTTTATTTGTGACGATGATTTTGGGAATTGTGGATACGGCGACGGGTCGGATGGTGTACGGGCAAGGTGGGCATAATCCGCCGATTCTTGTGCCTGCACAGGGGAAACCGACTTATGAGCCGGCGGGTGGGATGCCTCTTGGAGTTTTCGAGGACGCGAAGTTTGGCGAGCGGGAACTGCAGTTGAAGCCCGGAGAGACCCTACTTGTTTATACGGACGGGGTGACGGAAGCGATGAATGAGGCAAAAGATCTGTTTGGAGAAGATCGTCTCGAAAAGGCAGTCACGGGGGTAGCGAGTCTTTCTCCTGAGAAAATTGCAGAGCGGGTGATTGAGCAAGTGGAGGGATTTGTTTTGGAGGCGGAGAGGTCGGACGACATCACTTTACTGGCGATTCAACGACGGAAATAGTTGAGTCCAGATTTAAAGAGGGAGGTTTGGGCGGAGATGCGGGCGGTTGGGGATCGTCTGCAGGGAGTTTTGGAGAGTGATGTTCGGCATCCGCGGGGTCGCAACCCGTATGCGCATGTCGCGGGGTGTGTGAAGGAGAGGTTCGGGTGTAGCTACGGAGATTTGCCGGACGAGCGGGTGGGGGAGGTGAGGCGGTATTTGATCGAGTTAGAGGCGGAGGAGAAAAGCCGGAGTGTAGAGAGAGGGAAAGATTAGTTGATGAGGTTCGCTTGGCGGAGGGGCTCAAGGTCGGGATCTTGGTGGGCAAGTTTTTCGAGGTCGTGATCGAGTTCGATAGCGCGCCGGACATAAGTCTGGGCTGTGGTTAGGTCTCCCCTTTGGGCTGCGTAGCAACCGAGGTTAAATTGGATGAGGGGATCTTTGGGATGGAGGTGGGCGGCATCGGTAAGGATTTTTGAAGCGGTTTCAATCGAATCGCTTCGGCGTTTCGCGAAGGCCCAAGCAATAAACCAGCGGGACTCGTCTGGGTGGGAGGTGGCTAGGCGGGCGGCGAGGCCTGCAGCGTCTTGCCAGCGGCAGGCACGTTCGAGAAGACGAAGCTTGAACTCTTGTACGCCGTCATCGCCCACCATTTGAGGCGATAAGTTTTCCAGTTCGGCAAGGGCATCGGTATACATGCCAAGATTTGCGTAACCCACGGCAGATTCGGCACTTTGAAAGTCTTGGCGAAGTTTTGGTAGCAGAGTCACAGTAAACCATATCACATGATACGTAAAAATGGTAGGGGCGGATTTTGGTTAGCAACATATGCCATTGATAGAAAGTGAGTTATGATATATCAATTTTGGCTTTTTATTGTCTTTTTATCGATCCATCCAACAAGAATTGCGTGGGGCAGGGTAAGGACGGCGAGGAGAATGAGGTAAGGACCAACCCAATTTGTGCCTTGAGGAAAGGAGGAGGTGAGGAAGGGGGGGATCCAGCGAAGGAAGGCCAAGCTTGCGAGAGTGAGGGGAATGGAGAGAAGAAGGAGTTGGGAAAGGGAGTGGGTCCAGCGGAAGAGTGGCTCATTGGAGGTGAGTTGGTTGCGTAAAGCGGAGAGTCGGAGGAGGTGTCGCCAAGCGTGAAAGGCAACAAAGTAGGTACCGACGGAGAGGAGGGGGGGGGTGAGGTAGAAAAGGAGAAGTAGCAGTAGAGTTTCAATAGTTTGGTGGATGGATGGACAGGAGAGAAGATTAAGGGCGATGGCGAGGAGTAGTATTGGGGTAAATGGAAAAGTGGAGGGGGGTAGGCCGGCGTTAGGAGCCATAAGAAGAATGACGGACCAGGTCTCGGCCAAGTGAAAGGCGAAGGGGGCGAGCATAACGAGGGACCCTCGCCCGATCCCAAAGAGAAGCCATCGAAGGCTTGGGGTTATTTCGAGGGAGGCATCGGCAGACCCCCAGTGCCAAGCGGTGAGAAAAAGGAAAAAGACAGTGGAGGGAAGCGGATAAGAGCGCCAAAGGAGTAGATAGGTGGCAGAAATCGCGAGATAGATGAGGAAGAAGGGAATGAGAAAAGACAGGCGAGAGGGACGATGTAGAATCCAACCTGGAATCCAAGGATCGCAGGCACCGTGGGGCACGCCGAGGATGAGAGCGGAGGAGAGAAAGAACCACGGGGCTAGGGTGCAGGCAGGTTGGGGAAAAAGAAGGGAGAGAAGGGTGATGAAGGCCGCGAGAAACCAGGGGGCGGTTTGCCTAAGGAGGACGGGCATAGAAGAGAGTAGGGGCAGAATGGGGAGGGATAGGATGAAAAAAATGGGGGATCCCCTTTCGGAGATCCCCCAACTTAACGCGGGAGAAAATCCCGCGCCGAAGATTTAAATCTGATTATTTCGCGCGTTTGGCGAGATTCCAGACGATCAAGCCGAAGCCGATCTTATTGACGGCGTCACCGATGTTATAGATGACGTTCATCTTGGAGGCCAATTCGACCGAGTTGCTGAGCACGTTGCCCGGCAAGGTCATATAGCCGATCGGGTAGATCGCCCAACCGATGAGAACGAAGCCACGGAGGAGGTTGAACGCCTTGCGTACGTTTGCATCGCTGCTGCCGTCGGCAAGTTGTTTGGCTTCCCCGAAGAAGATCTCATAAACGATTCCTGCCCAACCGATGGTGGAGATGACACCCCAGCCGAAGTTCTCAAAGCCACGCACGGGTTGACCGAGCTTGGCAGAGACTTCGCCGACGTATCCGGCCACCAACATGAGGACGGAATAACCGATGAGGCGCCAAAGCATGTTGATGCTGGCCCCAGCGGCTTTGAGAAGGAGGTAAAACTCCACGCACATAAGAGGCACGGTGAGGAGCCAATCGATGTAGCGGAATTCGGTGGGCGAAGCGACTCCGGCATTTGTGCCGTTGAAGTTCGCAGACCAGTACTCCCTCATATACATGTAGTGGGCGGCCGCGATCGTGGTGATCAGCGCACTGATCAACAGCGAGGTCTTCCATTTATCCGAGACGGTCTGCCGCTCGAAGTAAAAGAAGACCGAGGCGGCAAACATAGCCATGGTCCCGATAAAGAAGGTGAACCCGACAAGGTCACCCGTTTTCATTGCTGCAGCTGCTAGCATAGTGTGTTTCTCCTTCTGCCCCTATTGGGGCGTTTGCTTGAATGAGGATTCTTAAAGACAGAGCGTTTGCGAGCAAGTCAAAACCAGACAACAACAAGAGCAAGTTGTGAGTATTATCTACTGTATTTTAAGTAAAATCATCGCTTTCTTTTAGCTTTTTTCCACTCTCGGTCTAGCTCCCGAGGGCTTAGATCCCCCGTTTTTCTGCCTTTCTTGGAAAGGGAAGATTCAATATGGCGAACACGGGTAGCAAAACGGTTAGCTGAGTCACGGCAAGCGGTCTCTGCATCCACTCCCCGATGTCGGGCGAGGTTGACCAAGGTAAAAAGGAGGTCTCCAAGTTCTCGGGCGAAGGCCGTTCCGCGACCTTTCGTTTGGCAAACCTCTCTTATCTCCTCCCGGATCTTGGCTGGGATGCCTTTCTCTGGATTCGGCCAATCAAATCCGACCCTCGCGGCACGTTTTTGCAGATTTTGGGCTAGAAGAAGGGATGGAAGACCCATTGGAATGCCATCCAGTGCGCTTTTGCGGGAGGGCTTTTCCGCCTGCTTGAGCTGATGCCACCGGTGGAGAACCTGCTGAGTCGTGACAAGTCGTTCTTTACCAAATACGTGGGGGTGCCGACTGATGAGTTTCTTGGCGAGATGCGACGCCACCTTGCGAAAATTAAAGGCTCGACGCTCCTGGGCTAGTTGAGCATGAAAAATGATGTGCAGAAGAACATCTCCCAATTCTTCCTGCAGGGCATGGTCATCTTTCTGGTCGATCGCCTCAAGGAGTTCATAGACCTCCTCCAGCAACATGGGGCGAAGAGTGCGATGAGTTTGCTTTTGATCCCAGGGACAACCCTTAGGGCCCCTGAGCCGAGCCATGATTCGGGTCAAAGCTTCCACTTCTTTCATCCTTTGCAGATAAGGGATGAGAACCGCATTCGTCGAGTCTGAGCGTGACGAATGGGAAAATTGGAGTACTATTCTTGTTCCTTGAGCAAGTTTATCTCTCCATGGGCCTCTTGGCCGAACCTAATTGAGCAGCACCGCAAGGTGGCGCCTGAGGCGTATGGCCCTGAAGGCAATCTTTTCAATCTAATCAACGGCAAGTGGCAGCAACCAGGTCACGGAAAGCTGTTTCTCTCTCCTGTTGATGCCACCCCTTTAGGCCGATATCCGATGATTCGGTTGGATGCCGCCCGCGCGGCAGTGGTGGCGGCGGAGGCGGAATTCCACGCTTGGTCGAAAACCGATCTGGATGAGCGCAAAAGAATGGTGAGCGAAACTTTAGGGGATTTAGAGGCGAACGCGGATTTATTGGCCAAAACGCTGGTGTGGGAGATCGGAAAGCCCTACGCCCAGACAAAAGTCAGCGTGGAGAGGTGTATTTCTGGAGTCCGCTGGTATGTCGGGCAGATCGAGAAGATGATGGAAGGAAGGAAGCCCTTGGGATTGATTTCCAATATCGCCTCTTGGAACTATCCGATGTCCGTGCTGGTCCACGCGGTCCTGGTGCAGTGTCTGGCGGGTAACTCCGTCATCGCAAAAACACCGACGGATGGTGGAATTCACGCTGTCACCTTGGCGATGGCTTTGGCCCGCCGGCGTGGATTGCCGGTGAGCTTGGTTAGCGGATCTGGGGGTGAGCTGAGCGAGGCTCTCGTCCGAAACGAAGCGATCTCCTGTTTGGCTTTCGTAGGTGGGAAAAATAATGGTCGGGAGATTGCAGCCGCGTTCTACGATCGATCCAAGCGGTACATGTTGGAGATGGACGGGTTGAACTGTTACGGGGTTTGGGAGTATTCGGACTGGAAGAGCCTGGCGGCCCAGATCAAGAAGGGGTTCGAGTATGGCAAGCAGAGGTGTACAGCCTACCCCCGCTATGTCGTTCAGCGGTCCATGTTCCCGAAATTTTTAGAAATGTACCTTGGCGTGGTTCAAGGGTTGAAGTGTGGGCATCCCCTCCTCGTGGACAAAGCGGAGGATCCGTTGCCTGCCTTGGATTACGGGCCGTTGATTAACAGTAAAAAGGTGGAAGAGCTGCGGGTTCAGGTGACGGAAGCCGTGGCCGGTGGTGCTGTCGCCCTGTACGAAGGGGTTCTGGATGAATCTCTATTACAGCCTTCGCAGGATATTTCGGCCTACTTGGCTCCTGTGGCTCTGCTGAGCCTGCCGCGAAACTGCAAGCTGTACCATGGCGAGCCCTTTGGCCCTGTCGACTCGGTGGCTGTGGTCGACAGCGTAGACCAGCTCATTGCGGAGATGAATGTCTCGAATGGTAATCTAGTTTCCAGTTTAGCTACGGATGATGCGAATTTGGCCAAGCAGGTCTCGATGGATCTGCGGTGCTTTAAGTTTGGGCACAATAAGGTGCGTTCTCGTGGGGATAATGAGGAAAGTTTTGGCGGCTTTGGCCAGTCGTGGAAGGGATGCTTTGTCGGGGGGAAGTATCTTGTGGAAGCGGTTACGCAGGGCCCTCCAGGCGAGCGTTTGCGCGGAAACTTCCCCGATTCTATTTATCTTCCCGAAGAACGATAGAGCCGGGAGTTAGACAATCTTGGCGGGTGACTTCCGGTGGATTAACCAGAGGGACACGCTGACCAGCACAATAATCACTCCGCTCACGACCAACTCCGTCATCGACTGAGTAAACTTAATCGGGTCGAGGGTGTGCCCTTCCGTTTCCTGTACAGATAGACCTGCGCCGATGGTCAAGATACGACGGGTCACGCTAATTCCTGCAATGACAAGAAAGGGGACGAGATCCGCGATACTCACATCGTGAGCTGGGGAAACAAGGAGGCGGGTAACCGTGCGAAGGATCTCCATCACGATAAGGATCAGGAGCACCTCATTAATCACGGAGATGAGGGTCGAGAAGAAGGGCTGATGCAGCAGCATCGCATTGAGGATGTAGTGGACTAGGTAGATCGAAATCGCGCCAGCGATGACAAGAAGAAGAACGGCGACGTAGCCGTAGGTGATAATTTCGCCTTTGGCAATTAAACGAAAAAGAGTGGAGCCAAGGCGGGAGGGGTCGGGCTTCAAGGTGTGTATCTTCGAAGAATTAACGGCAAAAGGCAAGCGAGTTGGCGTGGATGAGATTCGGGGTAGGATGACGTTCATGGCCAAAGCGACCCTTTTTTACGATGCGGACTGTGGCTTTTGTCAAAGTAGTGTGGAGTGGATTTTGAAGAAGGCTCGACCCGGAACCTTTGATCCAGTCGCTTATCAAGATGATGAGGGGATGAGGCTGTTTCCCATGGTGGATCGAACGTTGGCCGACAAAGGGATTCAAGCTTTGGCGGAGGACGGCACTTTGTGGAAGAAGGCATCTGCGACGGGTTTTTGCCTGACGCTTGTTCCTGGGTGGAGATGGTTGGGGCACCTCATTCTTTCCCCACTGGTTCTACCTTTTGCATCGATCGGCTACGCGATCGTGGCTGCGAATCGCCAAAGAATTTCCCGTTGGATGGGGAGGACGTCTTGTCGAATTCCGCCTCGGGCTTAAAAGGAGGCGCAAGCGGTCTGAACCGCTTGCGGGAGGAAATTACAGGATGCCGGCAATGTCCGCGTCTTGTGCGTTGGAGGGAACGGGTCGCAAGGGAGAAAAAAGCGGCGTACTCAAATGAGGTCTACTGGGGGAGACCCGTCCCGGGGTGGGGGGATGCGCAGGCCAAGGTTGTTGTGGTGGGATTAGCTCCAGGGGCTCATGGGGCGAATCGGACGGGGAGAATGTTTACGGGGGACGAGTCGGGCAGGTGGCTGTATCGGGCGTTATGGAAGGCGGGATGGGCGAGTCAGAAAGAGAGCACAGGGGCACAGGATGGGCTTAAGCTGAGGAGTGTTTGGATTACCGCTGCCGTAAAGTGTGCGCCTCCAGACAATCGGCCGAGCCCAAAGGAGAGAGATCGATGCAGTAATTTTTTTGATCGAGAGATCCGAGAGTTGAAGGAGGCAAAAGTGTATTTGGCGCTAGGAGGGTTTGGCTTTGAGGCGGTCACGAAGTTCTTTGGATTGAAGCCGAGACCGAAATTTGCGCACGGGCTGGAGGTTCAGCTTTCTGAGGGGCGCTGGTTGGTGGGGTGCTACCACGTCAGTCAGCAGAACACCTTTACGGGTCGGCTCACGGAAAAAATGCTGGATGAGGTCATGGCAAGCGTGGGGGTGCGGGCTGGCTTGTCACCACGCAGGCGATAAACTATGATTTCTGTTACGCGCTCGTGGCGAAACTGGCAGACGCACTACCTTGAGGTGGTAGCGGGGCAACCCATGGAGGTTCAAATCCTCTCGAGCGCAACGAAGTAAGCGAGAGAGTTCCATCCGCCAGAGGCGATCAAGGATTGGCGCTGGGGCAGGTCAGCAGGGGCGCAAATCCTCTCGAAGTATTTCAAAGTTAAATTATGTGGGAGGGCCACGCCCCCTCGAGCCCCGACAAGTCGGGGTAAACGCAACGAAGTAAGCGAGAGAGTTCCACCCGCCGGAGGCGAAATTGGATTGGCGCTGGGGCAGGTCAGCAGGGGCGCAAATCCTCTCGAGCCCCGACAAGTCGGGACAGGCCCCGACAAGGTCGGGGTAAACGCATCGAAGCAAGCGAGAGAGTTCCATCCGCCGGAGGCGATCAAGGATTAGGTGAAGGGTGGTATTGCGAACAGATTGAGCGGTCCCGCTTGACGATTTTTGTCAAATCGGTGAAGTAGTACTCTTGAAGGCAACGAGTTCCATCTCTCCTCAAAACCGTGTTGAGCGGATCCTGATCCTAGATTTCGGGTCTCAGTATACTCAGGTGATTGCCAGGCGGATTCGGGAGGCTTCGGTCTTTTCGGAAATCGTTCCCCACACGATCTCTGCCCGAGAAGTGAGTGCCCTTCGGCCTAAGGGGATTATTTTAAGTGGGGGACCCGCGAGTGTGTACAGCCCGAAGGCTCCTAAGATGGATCGGGCGATTTTTCATCTTGGCATTCCTCTTCTTGGAATCTGCTACGGAATGCAGCTCTTGGTGAAGGAGTTTGGGGGCGAGGTGGCAAGAGGAGCCAGACGGGAGTATGGCCGAGGAACCTTACATAGAAAACGGGCGTGCCCTTTGCTGGAAAAACTGCCCGCCCGTCTTGAAATTTGGAACAGTCACGGAGATCGAGTGACGCGTTTGCCCAAGGGGTTTCAGTCGGTCGCGACAACGGAGAACAGTCCCTATGCTGTAGTGCGAAAGGGGGAGATTTATGGGCTTCAATTTCACCCTGAGGTCTCTCACACCCCCAAAGGACAGCAGATCCTTGGAAACTTTTTGAAAAAGATCTGCGGATGTCGGGGAACGTGGACGATGGGCTCGTTCCTCAAGCGGGCAGTTGCGGATGTGCGGCAACAGGTCGGAAACGGGCGGGTCATCCTCGGATTAAGCGGCGGGGTGGATTCGAGTGTAGCGGCGGCGCTCCTGCACCGCGCGATCGGCAACAAGCTGCGATGTATTTTTGTCGATAATGGGTTGTTGCGAAAGGGAGAGGTGGAAAGCGTAAAACGCATTTTTGGAAAACACCGGCACTTCAACCTGACGGTGATCGATGCCAGAAAGAGATTTCTGCGCAGACTCCGTGGGGTGGCTGATCCGGAGAAGAAAAGGAAGATTATCGGACGGGAATTCATTCACGTTTTTAATGAAGCGTCGAAGAAGGTGGGACGTGGAGCGCAGTTTTTGGCTCAAGGGACGCTGTATCCGGATGTGATCGAGAGTGTGCCGATTGCGGGCAATCCTGCTTCCCTGATCAAGAGTCACCACAATGTCGGGGGATTGCCCAAGAGGATGAAACTCGGTTTGGTCGAGCCGTTGCGGCAACTTTTCAAGGACGAGGTGCGAAAGGTGGGAGTGGTTCTAGGGTTGCCGAAGGAGATGGTGTGGAGGCAGCCGTTTCCCGGTCCTGGGCTGGCGGTGAGATGTTTGGGAGCGATTGATGAGAAGAAGTTGTCGATTCTGCGAGAGGCGGATGCGATTGTGGTGGAAGAGATGAAGGCTTCCGGATGGTACTATCGGATTTGGCAAAGCTTCGCCGTTTTGTTGCCGTGTCGAAGTGTGGGGGTGATGGGGGACGAACGCACATATGATAATGCGGTGGCGATCCGTGCTGTGGAGAGTCGGGATGGGATGACGGCGGATTGGGTGCGGTTGCCGGGAGATCTTTTAGGAAGAATTTCAAATCGAATCTGCAATGAGGTCAAAGGGGTCAACCGGGTGGTTTTGGACATCAGTTCCAAGCCGCCTGCGACGATCGAGTGGGAGTAGGAATGAAAATTCTAGACGCGCGTGGAAAGGTGAATTCGGCGTGGGCACTCGGCCAGCTGTCGCGCAGGGCGCTGCCGGAACAGAAAGTGAGAGCGGTGGTGGAGCGGATTTTAGGAGAAGTGCGTAGAGGTGGGGATGCGGCTGTGGTGAAGATTCACAATCGGTTTGCGAAGAAAAAGATTCGAAAAGGGGATTTGAGGGTGAGGGGCAAGTTTCGGGCTCCGTCGGCAGAGGTGAGGCGTGCCCTCGCATTAGCGGAAAAGAATATCTCGGATTTTGCCAAGGCAACGTGCCCTGTGGCTTGGAGAAAGAGGAATGCGCAGGGGGCAAGCACGGGAGAAAACTTTCCTGCTTTGGGTCGGGTAGGAGTTTATGTGCCGGGAGGGACCGCTCCGCTTGTCTCGACTGCGTTGATGACGGTGGTGTTGGCAAGAGTTGCCGGGGTGAAGGAGATTGTCGCTTTTACGCCAGGGCCCGTGAATCCTGTGTTGGGGTGGGCGTTGCAGAAGGCTGGAGCAACGGAGATCTATCAAGTGGGGGGTGCGCAGGCTGTGGCCGCGATGGCTTTTGGGACCGAAACGGTCCGACCTGTGGAAAAGATTTGCGGGCCTGGGAGTGCTTGGGTGGTGGAGGCGAAGAGACAGGTGTTTGGAATGGTGGGTATCGACCTGTTGCCAGGGCCGAGCGAGATCGCGGTCATTGCGGACGAATCTGCGCGACCCGATTGGGTGGCGGCAGATCTAGTGGCACAGGCGGAACACGGGCCAGGTAGCCAAATATTTTTCCTCACGCCATCGATGAAAGTTTTGGGCCGAGTTTTGGCGGAGGTGTTGAGCCAAAGCTCGCGACAGACCCGGGCTGGATATTTGCGGGACGTTTTTAAGCGGGGGGCTTCACTGGTTTGGACCAAGGATCTGGCGCAGGCGGTGGAGTTGGCTGAAGCAATCGCTCCCGAGCATCTTTCGTTGCAGTGTCGTGGAGCCAAAAAGATTGCGGAGAAGATCCGCTGCGCGGGCGGAGTCTTCATCGGCAATTATTCAGCTGTGGCGCTGGGAGATTATGTGGCAGGGCCCAGTCACACCCTTCCGACGGGTGGGGCGGGAAGGGCTTTTGCAGGGTTGCGGGTGGAGGATTTTGTCAAAAGGGTAAGCGTGGTGGAGTACGGGAGAGAGGCTGTGAAGCGATCGGCCGCCGCTACGGGGATTTTGGCCCGACTTGAACGGCTCGACGCGCACGCCGATTCGGTCGAGACTCGGCTGTCATGAGCAAAGGCAAGCGGCAGGGAAAGAAGTTTCGCAAAACTAGTGAGACGCAGATTGCGGTCACACTGGGTCTGGACGGCAAGGGAAGTGCGAAGGTCAAAACGGGAATTCCCTTTTTCGATCACATGCTGAACCTTTTTGCGAGGCATGGTCTTTTTGATCTGGAGGTCAAGGCGAAGGGGGATCTGGATGTGGATCTTCACCACACGGTGGAGGATGTGGGCATTGTGTTAGGGCAGGCACTGACCGCAGCCCTTGGAAAAAAGGAGGGGATCCGTAGGTACGGGACGGCTCACGTGCCGATGGATGAGACCTTGGCCCGCGTGGCGATTGATCTGAGTGGAAGGCCGTATCTCGAGCTGCGTGGGTTAAGCCAGCGCGGAAAAGCGGGAAACTTTCCGGCGCAGTTGGTGGAGGAGTTTTTGCGGGCGCTGTCCGTGCAGGGAGGGATGAACCTGCACGCCGAAGTGCTGTACGGACGGGATGTGCATCACCAGATTGAGGCAATTTTCAAGGCCTTGGCAAAGGCATTGCAGGAGGCGGTATCCCGAGATCCGCGAGTGAAAGGCGTGCTGAGCACAAAGGGGAGAATCTAGCCGAGACCTAATCGTTGCGGATGTGGTTTGGAGTGGGGTTCTTCTGAATGCGAAACTCCTGATGGCGAATCCGACCCCCCAAGAGGGCGGCTTGCAGGGTGAAAAAAGTGGCCCCTAGAGCGGTGAGAATCACGATGACCGTAATGTGATTTTTCCAGGCAGGGCGAAAACGGAGTATTAGTAGTCCAGCGATGCCTCCAAAACCAACGAAGTAGAGAAGAGGGGCGGCTTTTTCCGCCATATCCTCATGCATTTCGGCCGCGATGTCCCCTTCTTCGTCCAGCGGGGGTTTAATCTCGCCCATTTCAAAGCGGGTATGAGCTGATTCACCAGTTTGCATTACTACTGGGGTAATCAGGTCTGCCAAAATGCAAAAGGAGAAGCCGACGGCGAGAATGGATTTTTTCCCGAAGAAGAGCCCGGCAAGAAGAACTGGGGGAATGAGGAGAATGAGGGTCACGGGGAAATGGTTCGCCATGACGTGGATGTGTTCGGGTTGAAAAAAGCTGGGATCGATGCCCATGCAGGAAGGATGGCCTGAAGGGGGTTCTTTTCAACTGAATCCGTCTGGCTAGAAAAGATGGATGGATTGGAGTATTCGCCCTCGGGCTCATCTTTGTGCGGGGACGGGAAAAGATTTTTCCGACGGGCAAGTTGTGTTCACTGTGCTGGTGGCGGGTGAGGGTGGGATGGAGAGGAAGGATTATGCGGAAGAGGTGTGGAGTCAGGAGGGGAATCGGCCTACGTACTTCTGTTTTTGGAAAGGGAAGTTTCGAATGCAACCGGCTGAGGTGGAGAAGGAACCTCCAGCGGCTCGGGCTGAGGCGGAGTTGCGCAGGAGGTTGAGTCAACCTGTGGCTACGGAGAGTCCCGAAGCGCGGGTGATTTTTCTTTTTGCGCTTTTGCTGGAGAGAAGGAAGATTTTGCTCGTGCGGGAGCGGACCACGGGGCCTGAGGGGAGGGTGACGGTGTATGAGCATAAGGTGACAGGCGAGGTGATCTTGGTGCCTGAGCCTGAGGTGAAGTTGAGCGAGGTGGATCGGTTGAGGTCGGAGGTGGAGGCTTTAGCGGCGACTTGGGGAGCTTAATTCTGCCATGATAATGTCACTTTGGGGCACTTGCTCGGGCGTTGTGGGGGGCGGATAAATGGAGGCGATGCGAGATAGGGTTTTAATTGTAGAAGATGAAAAAGATGTGAGGGAGATGCTTCGACTCAATTTGAAGGTTGGAGGGTTTGATGTTTTGGAGGCGCAAAACGGGGCGGAAGGCTTGGCGATCGCCAAGGCGGAACTTCCCTCTGTGGTGATTTTGGATCTGATGATGCCAGAGATGAGTGGCATGGAGGTGTGTCGGGCTTTGCGAAGGAATCCTGCGACCTCGCGCATTCCCATTTTGATGCTGACGGCCAAGTCGACCGAGGGGGACAAGGTCGCAGGTTTGGAGGTGGGTGCGGATGATTATGTGACAAAGCCGTTCAGTCCGCGGGAACTTCTTTTGCGGGTGAGGGCTGTGGCGCGACGTCAGCCTGATCAGGGGGCATCGAAGCCTTCCCCTGTGAAGGCGGGGGGCATTCAGCTGGACCGAAGTAGTATGACGGCGACGATTGGAAGTAAGAAGCTGGTGCTGACGTCGACGGAGTACCGTTTGCTGGACCTACTTGTGAGGAGGGCGGGGACGATTCTGTCGCGAGAGGTGCTTTTGAGTGAGGTGTGGGGATATCAGGCAAATTTGGACACGCGGACGGTGGATACTCATGTCAGGCGGTTGCGGGATAAGTTAGGAAAAGCGGGTGCGGTGATTCAGACGGTGAGGGGAAGCGGGTATCGGTTGGGTGCGGCTACGGCATAAACAGTTTTGCCCGTGGAGTAGGGAGGGGGCAGGGTAGGGGGATGGATGGAATACTAGTGTTCATCGGTGGGGTGGTCCTTTTCGTAGGGATTTACTGGTTCTGGGGAGAGGTGGTGCGGCCTTTGCGTCAGCTGCAGAGGTTGATTCGGGAGTTGGCGGATGGGCAAAAACCCAAGGGGTTTGTGGCTCGAGGGTCGTGGGGATTAGAGGAGGCGATCGGGCAGCTGGAGCGTGTGGCGACGAGGTTGGAGGGAGTGACCTCGCAGGGGGAGAGCGAGAGGGTGAATCTACAGGCGATTTTAGGAAGTTTAACGGAAGGAGTGTTGGTGAATGATCGGGAGGGGAAGATTGTTTTAGCAAACGGGCAGTTTTTGCGAATGTTTGATGTGGAGGATGTGCCACGGGGAAGAACGGTCATGGAGGCGACGCGGTTGATTGAGGTGGATCGCGCGGTGGAGGAAATTAATGCGACGGGAGGAATGAGAGGGCTGGAGGTGCAGTTGCCAGGGAGTGAGAGCAGGCAGGCGCAGACGCTTGCCGTCAACATGGCCGCGATAGTGGAGGGAAATCAGGAGAGAAGCGGAGTGGTGGTGGTATTTCATGATCTGTCGAAGTTGCGCAGATTGGAGGTGGTGCGGCAGGAGTTCGTGACGAATCTTTCGCATGAGTTGAGGACTCCTCTTTCCATTTTGGCGGGATATTTGGAGACATTGGAGGATCCGAACCAGTTGAAGGGTTCGGAAGGGAAGAAGATCTGGGCTGTACTGCAAAGAAATTGTGAGAGGTTGACCTTGCTGGTGGGGGATTTGCTGGAGTTGTCGAGAATGGATTCGGGTCAGCTGGAACTGAAGAAGATTGCGCGGTCACCAAAAGAAATTTTGCAAGAGGTGCAGGAAGATTGGCAGCGGGCTTTCGCTTCTAAAAAGGTGAAGTTAAAGTTGGAGTGTCCTGAGAAGTTGCCCGCCGTGCTGGTGGATTCCTTGCGGATGGGGCAGATCTTTTCGAATTTAATGGAAAATGCGCTGCGATTTGCGCCTGAGGGAAGCGAGGTGAAGTTGACGGGAAAGCAGGGGGAGTCAGGGCAGGAGATTGAATTTACTGTTGAGGATGAGGGAGAGGGAATTCCAGAGGATAAGATAGACCGAGTATTTGAGCGCTTTTTCCGTGTGGATGGGGGGCGGGTCAGGGAAAAGGGAGGGACGGGTCTAGGACTTTCGATCGTGAAGCACCTGGTGCAGTTGCATGAGGGCAGAGTTTGGGCAAAAAACGGGCTACAAAGAGGAACGCATATCATTCTCGCTTTTCCGAGTAAAAAACCATAAATGCATAGTGGTTAACGATATAGAATTCTAAAAAATGCCATCATATTGTCACAATCAAACGCTTGGTTTGCTGGGTGGCTACTCTTTAGTCAGATGATGAGTAGGAATTTTTGCCAAATCTTGGGTGCAGTTTTGGGTCTTTCTATGGCTCAAACCGGGGTGGTGCGGGCGGATCAGGTGGTAAAGATTGATGGGTCGAGCACGGTCTATCCGATTACGGAGGGTGCGGCGGAGGATTTCCAAAAAGAGACAGGCACGAAGGTCACGGTCGGAATTTCTGGTACGGGTGGGGGTTTTAAAAAATTCACGCGTGGGGAGACGGATGTGCAGAACGCAAGCCGGCCGATTTTGAAATCCGAGATGGATGCGGCTAAGCAAAGCGGGATTGAGTATTTGGAGTTACCGATCGCGTATGATGCTTTGACAGTGGTCGTGAATGCGAAAAACGATTGGGTCGATTCGATTCGGGTTTCAGAATTGAAAAAGATCTGGGAGCCCGAGGCGCAGGGAAAAATTAAAAAGTGGAATCAGATTCGGCCGGAGTGGCCTGACAAGGAGATTAAACTGTATGGGGCAGGGTCGGATTCGGGGACGTTCGACTACTTTACGGAGGCGATCAATGGGAAGAGCAAGGCAAGCCGGGGAGATTATACGGCAAGTGAAGACGACAATGTGTTGGTTCAAGGAGTGGAGGGCGACAAGCACGCGTTAGGGTATATGGGCTTTGCGTACTATGTGGCGCATCAGAAAAGATTGAAGGGCTTAGCGGTGGAGTGGGATGCGAAGCAAAAACCTGCAAGCAAGCCGTCTGAAGAGACTGTATTGCAGGGGATCTACAATCCACTCTCTCGGCCGCTTTTTTTATACGTGAATGTGAAGTCCTTGGATAAACCCGAGGTGAAAAAATTTGTGGAGTTTTACTTAAACCATGTAGAAAGCTTGACCAAGGAGGTTAAGTACATTCCGTTGCCACCTGAGTCGTATGTTCGCGTCAAAGCACGGTTGGAGAAAAAGGAAAAAGGAACAGCCTTTGCGGGACATGGTGACATGGCTGTGCCGATTGGTGAAATTTTAGATCGTCCCTTGTCGCAGTAAGCGCATGGAAGTTTTTCCGCGTACATCCTCCCGCCGTTTGGATAAGGCAGTGGAGACTTTTATGGTATGGGTTCTTCGCGCGGGGGGCTGGGCGTCTGTGCTCGTCACGTTTGGAATTGTGATCACGCTAGTGACGGAGTCGTGGCCCTTTTTCAGGGAAGTTCCCCTCATTCGACTTTTTCAGGACACAATGTGGACGCCTCTCTTCGCCCAACCCCAGTATGGGATTGGGGCGTTATTAGCGGGAACCCTCGTGACGACAGGAGTGGCTCTCCTGGTCGCAATTCCCTTGGGAACGATTCTGGCAATTTATTTGAGCGAGTTTGCCGATCCGAAGTTCCGAGATTGGGTAAAGCCGATGTTGGAGTTGCTGAGTGCGGTGCCGACGGTGGTGTACGGGTACTTTGCCCTTCTTTCCTTGACGCCCATTTTGCAGAAAATCTTTCCTGATCTGCCTCAGTTTTCGATGCTGAGTGCGGGGTTGATGATGGGAGTGATGATCGTACCTTATGTGACCTCACTGGGTGAGGATGCGATGCGAAGTGTCCCCATGTTGTTGCGGGAAGGTGCGTTTGCTTTGGGGGATGGAAAACTGGGGGTTGGGTTACGGGTGGTTTTCCCTGGAGCATTTTCAGGTTTAGCGGCGGCGTATGTGTTAGCGATTTCCCGGGCAGTTGGAGAAACGATGATTGTGGCGATTGCGGCTGGATTGCAGCCGAAGATGACGATGAACCCGCTCGATTCTGCGGCTACGGTGACGGCTTTTATTGTGCAGGTGAGTTTGGGCGATTTGCCCCACGGGAGTATTGGGTACCAATCCATCTTCGCGGCAGGTGCAGCTCTATTTCTTATGACGTTGGGTTTCAATCTGGCCGGGCACGCCCTGCGAAGGAGGTTTCATCGTGCAACCTGAACCGTTGCGGAAACTTCAAGAGGGACGAGCGCGTCGCCGAAGAGCGATCGACAGCAGCTTTCGTCGGCTGGGATTCTTTTTGACGCTTTCGACTTTGGGAATTCTTGCGATTTTGATGCTGAATTTGGCGATGAACGGATTGGCTCGGATCGATTGGCAGTTTATGAGCTCTTTTCCGTCGCGGCGTGCAGGGGAGGCGGGCATTCTTTCTGCTTGGGTCGGGACACTGCTTCTGATGTTGGTGACGGCGAGTGCGGCGATTCCTTTTGGGGTGGCGGCGGGAATTTATCTGGAGGAGTACGCGCCGAAAAACAGATGGACTGATTTTGTGGAGATTAACATCGCCAATCTGGCCGGGGTGCCGTCGATTCTCTATGGACTGATGGCCTTGGGGCTCTTTGTTTATCACTTTCGTTTTGGGCAAAGTTTACTGTCGGGAGGGTTAGCCTTGGGGTGTCTGGTGTTACCGATCGTGATCGTTGCGACGCGGGAATCCCTCCGAACGATTCCCTCAGGCATACGGGAGGCGGCGTTTGCCTTAGGGGCCACGCGTTGGCAGGCGGTATGGCACCATCTTCTGCCGTACTCGACGGGGGGGATTGCAACGGGGGTGATTTTGGCGATGTCACGGGCGATTGGGGAAAGTGCGCCTTTGATTACGATCGGAGCATTGACCTTTATTGCGTTTCTTCCTCCTGCTCCCGTGATTGCCCACGCCCCCTTTGTTTCGGTGGATTGGCTTTTTTCTCCGTTCACAGCTTTGCCGATTCAGATGTTTAACTGGGTGTCTAGGCCAGGGGAGGAGTTTCAGTCGAATGCGGCAGCAGCAGGACTAATTTTAATGGTGATCACCCTGAGTATGAATGCCGCAGCGATCTTGCTCCGAAGGCGGGCCCAGAGGAATATAACCTGGTGAGCCTATCCCCCGAAAACGCACGGCAGGCGATTCCTGAATCGGATGCTTCGGAAAGCAAGGATTTGCCGAAAGTACAGATCCGAGGGGTGAACTTCTTTTATGGAAGTCATCAGGTTTTGCGGAATGTATCGATGGATGTGCCTGCCCTGAAAGTAACGGCTTTGATTGGTCCTTCGGGCTGCGGAAAAACAACACTCTTGCGATGCCTCAATCGTATGCACGATCTTTATCCTGGGAATCGGTATGAGGGATCGATTCAGGTGCAGCCAGATGGGACGGACATTCTTGGATCCGGCGTGGACCCAATTCAGGTGAGAATGAGATTTGGAATGGTTTTCCAAAAACCGAACCCGTTTCCCAAGAGTATTTATGAAAATGTAGCGTACGGATTGCGTTTGCAGGGCATGAATCGTCGTCGGGAGTTGGACGAGAGAGTGGAGAAGGCGCTTCGGGAGGCGGCTCTTTGGGAGGAGGTGAAAAGTCGTTTGCATCAGATGGCTCATAACTTGTCGGGGGGCCAACAGCAGCGTCTTTGCATTGCCCGCGCCGTTGCGACCGATCCGGACGTAGTTCTGTTCGATGAGCCAACAAGTGCACTGGACCCGATCGCGACGTCCAAGATTGAGGAGTTGATTGTGGAGCTTAAGAAGCGAGTGACGGTGATGATTGTGACGCACAATCTGCAGCAAGCGGGGCGTATTTCCGATATGACGGCATTTATGTATTTGGGGGAGTTGATTGAGTTTGGAGAGACAAACCGAATGTTTACCAATCCTGCCAAGCCCCAAACGGAGGATTATATATCGGGTAGGTTCGGTTAGTAGGGGAACCTGCCCGTTGACTTTTCCAGCCCAAGGAGTACCTATTCAGGTATGAATGCGCCTATTTTGGAGGCGACCGAAGAAAAGCTAGAGAGGGTGCGAAGCTACTTTCGAGGCGATCTACTGGTCCTGCGGGAGACCTTGCTAAAAATGGCGAGCCTGTCCCATACCAATTTGCAGTTGGCTTTGGAATCTTTGGTGGAGCGAAGTGCCGAAAAAGCGCAAAAAGCCATCCGAGATGACATGGAGATTGATCGGTTGGAAGTGGAGGTGGATGAGTTGGTAGCAGGTTTTATGGCGACGCAGGCTCCCGTGGCATTGGCGTGTCGGTTGATGTTGGCGGCTTCGAAGCTTTCTAGTGATTTGGAACGAATTGGGGACCAAGCTGTTTCGATTGCACGGCGAAGTCTGATTTTGATGGATGAGCCGCCCCTCAAGCCGCTTCTGGATATTCCCAGAATGGGTGCGGATGTGTTGGCGATGATACGAGGGGCAACGGATGCGTTTGTTGAAATCACTCCTGAAAAGTGCGGAGAAATTATTCGGATGGATGTGCGGGTCGATGAAATTAACCGACAGTTGGAGAGGGAGTTAACCTGTTTTATGGTGGAGAGTCCAAAAACGATTACTCGGGCCATGAACTTGATGCTTGTAGCCCGATTTTTTGAGCGGGCGGCGGATCATGCCAAGAATATTGCCGAGCAGGTTTACTACCTGTACACGGGACAAGATATTCGGCACGAGTCGGAGTTTTCGAAAAATTAGGACGGGGTGAGGACGGCTTGGACGTCCTTCTGGATCTGTTCCGAAAGGGCACGGGAATCGGAAAACTTCTTTTCGGGTCGTAGGTAGCGATGAAATTCCAAGTCGATCTCTTGGCCGACAAGTTGGCCTGAAAATTTGAGCAAATGTGCTTCGATATTTCGGTTTTTACCTCCGAAGGTCGGGCAGGTGCCTAGATTGATGGCGGCGAGCTGGGGAGTTCCATCGGGCAAGATGGCGCGGCCTGCGTAGACACCGTCCGGAGGTAGGCACTCATCTTCGGTAGCGAGGTTAGCCGTGGGAAATCCAAGATGGTGGCCTCGGCCTTCGCCGGTTTTGACTTTACCAAGAATGGTAAAAGGGCGTCCTAGCATAGCGGAGGCGTCGGAAAGTTTTCCTGATTGGATGGCGGTACGGATTCGACTGCTACTGATTCGTTCCCTTTCGTAAAGGACGGGGGTTGGATTATCCAAAGTGATGGACTGTTTTGTGCACCAGGCGGCTAGCATCTCGACATCCCCCGAGCGATTTTTTCCAAAGCGCCAGTTGGGCCCGACCGACAGAGTTTGCAGGGAGGGAAAAGCAGAGGAGAGTTCTGCAAGGAAAGCGGCCGGTTCCTGTTGCGAGCGTGTGGAGTTGAAGGGAAGCGCAATGGTGAGGCCGATGTTCCATCGCTCGAGAACGCGAAGTTTGTGGGTAAGGCCTGTGATGAGGGCGGGGTGTTTTTCTGGGTGGAGAATGGAGAGAGGATGTTCGCGGAAGGTGAGTACAGCCGTGGCGGAGGGGATGTGGGGGGTAGTGCCACCCAGAATTACCCTTTGATGGCCAAGGTGAAGACCGTCAAAGAAGCCGAGGGCAAGATGGCGGAGATTCGAACCAGCAGGGGTAGGCGAAAGAGATTCGGCTAGGTTCACGAGCGACGGATACGAGAAATTTCGGGAAGGGAGATGAGGTGGCGAGCGAGGTAGTCTGCGCCCTCGGCCGCCTCGAGATCGGGCCAGCGAACGGCTTTGGAGAGGTCGAAATTTCCTGATCGGGTGCGAGTGAGTGCAGACATGTGGCCTCCAGGTCCGAGGATGGCGCCAAGGTCGTGGCAGTAAGTGCGAACATAGAAGCCTTTCGTGCAGTGGATACGAAAGCGAACTGTGGGGAGAGCGACTTCAAGGATCTCGTACTTATCGATGCGAACGCGACGGGGTGGGCGATCGATGGTTTTGCCTTCGCGAGCCAGTTTATAAAGAGGAACCCCGTCTTTTTTAATCGCCGAGACCATGGGGGGGATTTGGTCAAACTCGCCTGCAAACTTTTCAAACGCTGCCTGAAGAGTAGCTGAGTCGATTGGAGGAACGGGCTTGGATTCGAGAACTTTTCCCGCCGAGTCTTGAGTGTCGGTTGTTTCACCGAGTTTCAGAGTGCCCTCGTACACCTTGTCTTCGGCCATAAGAAGGTCTTGAACGCGTGTGGCGCGGCCGACCACGAGCATGAGCAGGCCAGTTGCGATGGGGTCGAGAGTTCCGCAGTGTCCGACTTTTCGTTGGTTGAAGCGGCGGCGAACAAAGTCGACGATGTCGTGGGAAGTTCGACCTGGGGGTTTATCGACCAAGAGAAGTCCGTCGAGTTGGGGGATCATGTTTCCTTGGATTCGGGGATCAAAAATCGGAAATGGATGAGAAAGGGATCATGCAATTGGGTTGGAACCAACGTGTAGTTAAGATGGAGAAGGGCGGGTGGAATGCAAGGATGGGTCTTGGCTGGTCGAGAGGAGTCGATTGTTAGGATTTCAAGGTTGCAACAGCTTTGGAGATGGCTTGGAGGACTAGGTCGCGATTTTTTTCGGCCTCGTTGGTAAAGCGAATTCCTGCGGCAGCTTTGTGGCCACCCCCGCCGAAGGAGGAGGCGATGGAGTTCACGTCGATTTTACCTTTGCTACGAAGACTGACGCGAAGGCCGCCGTCGGAAGTGAATTCGAACAGGGATCCAACCTCGACTCCTTGAATCGATGAGACATCTTCAATAATTCCTTCAGTATCCTCACTTTTGGCCCCGCTTTTAGTATAAAACTCGGGTAAAATAGTCAAAAAGGCTGACTTTTTGCTATCCTTTATCGATATAGTATCTGTAACCAGTTTACGTAGTGCGTAGCGTTCGTGGGAGATCGATAGGTAGCACTGCTTGGCGATTTCTGCTGGGTCTGCACCGAATTCGACGAGTTTCGCGGCGGTGTGGAGGGTGAGTGCGTTCGTTCCGCGGTAGCGAAAGGATCCGGTATCAGTGGTGAGACCAGTGTAGAGGCAGGTGGCGGCGGCTGGGGTTACTTTCCAGGAGGCCTGCTGGAATATGTGAAAGAGAACGCCCGTGGTGGAGGGGATTTCGGAAATGATCAGGTTGAGTTTTCCGTAGCCGGGATTACTGATGTGGTGATCGATGACCACATCGATTGGCTGGGGCCAAGCCAAGGTTTTCTGACCTAATCGTTCCCGGGTGGAGGTATCGAGGGCGATGACGCAGTCGGTTTCTTTTGGTAGTTGGCTTGGGAGATCTTGAACAAGGTTTGCGCCTGGAAGAAACTGGTACATCGAGATCATTCCGCCTTCGACGTAGAGGGACGGATTTTGGCCGCGCTCCTTGAGGGTGTGACCCAGTCCTAAAAGGCTACCGAAAGCGTCCCCGTCGGGCCGAATATGAGCGAGAATGGCGGGGTTCTTAGAGGCAGCAAGGCGATCAATAATCTTTTGGGTCAGCGCCTTGTCCATCCTATGAATTTAGAAAATGGGTGGGGGGAAGTCGAGCATCGCACGGGGCACTTGCGAGTGGGATGGGGCGGGGGTAAATTTACGACATGAAGCAGTTGGGAAAAGTTCTCCTTGGGATGCTGTTGGGAAGCGCCTTGGGGGTGGTTTCTGTGAGGGCATGTCCGACCTGTAAGGATAGTTTTACGAAGGAGGATTCTGCCAACGGGACAAAGCTTGTTTCGAAAGGTTTAAATTCGACGGGGTTAGGGTTTGGTTGGAGTGTGCTTTTCATGTTGGCGGCGCCTGCGTCGGTTGCGAGTGGGTTGGTTTGGCTTGTGGTGACAAATGGTCGGAGTGGGTCCGGGGATAAACTCTCCTGATCACGGTTTGCGGGGCGAGCGAATGACCCTGCGAGAATTTTCCAAACTGTCAGGGCCGGCCAAAGGGGCGGTGCGGGCTCAACTCATCGCCAGGAAGGAGCAAACAGCGAGGAACGGCAAACCGTTTTTGAGGGTGGAGCTGGCGGATGAGACGGAGCGGTTGGGACTGAATCTATTTTCGGGGTCGAGTGCATATGAGTATTTTGCAACGGCAGAAATTGGAGAGTGTTTGGAGCTGACGGGGGTATTTGGGCCGAGTGATTACGGGCCGAATGTGGAGGGGCCATCCGCGCGGGGGTTAAAGCCGAATGAGGTGGAGGCTTTTTTTGACGGGGGTGAAGAGAGAAAAGCGCAAATTCAGAAAGCGTGGGATAGCTGTTTTCAGTGGGCTGGGGAGATGAGGGATCCAAGGTTACGATGGGTGTGTCAGAGGGCTTTGGAAAAGTATGCGGAGAAGTGGAGGAGGGCGGCCGCGGCCAGGAAGAATCATCATGCGAGGCGGGGAGGATTGATGGATCATACGACTCAGATGTGGCGAGTGGCGCGTGCGTTGGCCCCGCTATATCCAGAGGTGGATGGAGATCTGTTGGCGGCAGGGGTGCTGTATCACGATATTGGAAAACTTTGGGAGAACGATACGGGAGAGAAAGGGTTTGGATCGGTGCCGAGCCGACGGGGAGAAATGATTGGGCATATTTCTTTAGGGGTGGAGGTGGCAAATGCGCTGTGGCGGGAGGGTGAGGCGGCGGAGGGGAAGGCTTGGGGGGAGTTAAAGCCTGGTTCTGAGGAGTTGCGGGATCATCTCTTACATCTGATCGCGTCGCACCATGGGACGAAGGAGTTTGGATCTCCCGTGGCACCCAAAACACCCGAGGCGTTTCTGTTGCACCATATCGACAATATCGATGCCAAGATGGAGATGTTGCGGTTGAGCTACGCCCGAGGAAAAGGGGACGGAGCAGGATTAGTAGAGGCGCACCGTCCGTTGGAGGGACCGCTACCGTGGCCGATTAGTGGGAGGGTGGTGTCACCTGGGGAGGTGGCTCCTTGAAGTTTTTGGCTTTTGTTGGTGTTGGGGGGCTGTTTGGATTCAGCGCAATGGCTTACGAAGCAGCGTATCCGATGACGGAGGCGGGAATTTGCGAGATCAAGACGTTGCCGGCGGGGGTGGTGTTAAAGGCGAGTTCGAGTAGGGAATATTTTTCGGAGAACAATGGGCTTTTCAGGCGGTTGTTCGAGGCGATTCAGAAGAATCAGGTGCCGATGACGACCCCGGTCGAAGCGGAAATTCGGCCTGGAACGATGATTTTTTATCTCGATCCGAAATCGGCGCAACGATCAAACCTGATTCTTGAGAGAGGGGTAGAGAGGTTGGCGGTGCAGGAGAGAGTCGTGGCATCGGTGGGAATTCGGGGCGGATATTCGAAAGAGAGTTTTGAGGAAAACTCAAAAAAATTGATGGATTGGGTGCGGAGTCAGCCCGGATGGAAAGTGACGGGGGAGCCTTATGCGGTGTACTGGAATAGCCCCTTTATGATCTGGTTTCTTAAGAGATCTGAGGTGCATCTCCCCATCCAAAAAGAATAAGCAACTTAAAGAATATATTTTCAGAGAACCGAACCCTTTTGCTTTATCGTCAGTTTAATCCATATGCACAAAACGCTTTTAAGGTGGGGAGGCTTGATTTTGGCGGGTCATTTATATGGGCATCCGGGGCATGTGGAGGACGTGAGCACGGCTGCGGGGGGAGCGTCGGGATTGCCGCCCTCTGAGGTAAGAATTTCGGAACAGGGTGGATATCGAGTGATTCAAGCGAATGGGGTGCCGAACCATGAGATCGGTCAATTTCCTGGGCCTGGATGTCCTAACGCGGCGTCGGCGCAGAGTTACAGTTTCCGCATGCCTCTTCAGCCCAAAACCAATGCCACTTTCACAAAACTGAAACAGCAGGCGATTGGCGTGGCGTTGAATGGAGTGCCTTTTGATCCTGGAACGGCGGAGTATTGGAAAAATGATCGAACTTCTGGATGGCATATTGAGGCGATTGGTGGCGGAAAAAGTTTAGGACTGGATCGGAACCTTGCTCACGTTCAGCCGAACGGGGCGTATCACTACCACGGAATTCCTACGGGGCTTCTTGCAACTATGAGCGAACAGAAAGAACCTAAGTTGATCGGTTATGCTGCAGACGGGTTCCCGATCTATGCGCAGACTTCACAAAATAGATCGAGTTATCAGTTAAAAAAAGGATCCCGCCCATCAGGGACGGCCGGACCCGGTGGAACCTACGACGGGACTTATGAAGCGGACTATGAGTTTGTCCAAGGCTCGGGGGATCTGGATGAGGCGAATGGAAAAACTGGGGTGACCTCCGAATATCCGGGAGGGACTTACTACTATGTGGCCACTGCGGGATTTCCTTTTTACCCGCGGATGCTGAAAGGAACTCCCGACGCGAGCTTTCATCGAGGACCGCCCGGAGGGGGTCCTGGTGGGGGCAGTCAGATGAAGGGGGCAGGTGGGTCTGGGGGACAACAAGGGGGAAAATCTGGAGGTATGAGGCAGGCGGCCGGAGGAAATCCGATTCAGAAATTTGATAAAAATGGAGATGGGAAAATTTCGATGGAGGAAGCGCCTCCGCCGATGAAGGCCAACTTTTCTCAACATGACAGCAATGGGGATGGATGGATCGATGCGGAAGAGGCGAAGTCTCTACCAACTCCTGGAAGGCAGGGAGGCGGGCCTGGGGGTGGAGGCCAACCTCCGCAGTGACAGCTTTTCGATTTATTCTTGTCCTTGTTTTGGGTTGGGTGGGGGTGGCTTCCGCGCATCGGATCGAAGATGCGGATTATCAAGCGATGAAAAAGAAGGCATCTGCCCAGACGGGTCCAGCCCCGAAAACTGCCCAACCCTTTTTGAAGTTTCCTGAAGCTGTTCTTGTGGATTGGGATGAAAAGTACCTCTATGTGGGATCGGATGGGTTGCCTGACCATCCGATGATGTTGGGAATTACGGCGTGGCAGCAACAGGTGCCACTTCCCCAGTCGTATTATTTAGGAAATGCTTGGTCGATTCCTCTCAATCCAGTTCCCGCGAAAGTTGGGATGTCTGCCAAGACGAACTTCTTTAGAGGGGCGATTGCTGTGGCGGCGAACGGAATTCCGATATTCAATCCGATCAAGAACGATGGGAGGACCGACACCTATTTGGCGGGGGAGCTAGATGAGTATGGAGGGCACTGTGGTCGGGCGGATGATTATCACTACCATGTGGCGCCTTGGCATCTGGCCGAAAAACTGGGGCCGAATTTGCCTTTGGCTTATGCACTAGATGGATATCCGATTTACGGCCTGAAAGAGGCGGATGGAGGAGAGGTGAGCGGGCTTGACTCGTTTCACGGTCACACGAATGCGTCAGGGGAGTATCACTATCACGCAAGTAAAAGTTACCCCTATATCAACGGGGGATTTCACGGAGAGGTGTCGATCGGTGGAGGGCAAGTGGAGCCTCAACCAAGCGCCAATCCAGTGAGGCAGGCAGGTGAGCCTTTGCCGGGGGCAAAGATCACAGGATTTATTATGTCCGAGGATAAGAAGAAGTATCAGTTGGAGTACAAGCAGGGAGGAAAGACGGGTTCGGTAAACTATGAGATACTTTCTAACGGAAATGTGCATTTCACTTTCAAGAGTCCAGACGGGAAGATTTCTGAATCAACGAGTGAGAAAGGAAAACAGAGGAAGGGTGGGGATCGGCCGCCTCCTCCGCCAGATGAGAGGCAGCGGGGAGGTCCTTCACAAAAAGAGGGAAATGGGCAACCCCGGAGGCCGTGGATCGAAAATCATCTAACGGAAATGGATGGGAACCAGGATGGTAAACTGAGTCAGGACGAGATGATGCTGGAGGTTAATAAGACTTTTAGCGGCTACGACGCGGATCGAGACGGGAAGATTAGTCAGGGGGAGGCGAATGGGCCGGGGGTGCGGTCGTCTATGGCTGGATTTGTGAAACAGCATTTCTCCGAGGTCGATGCGGATGGCGACGGAACAATTTCTTTGGAGGAGTTAAAGGCGGCAGCGATGAAGATGTGGGAGAAGTATTCGCAAGGGGATGGCTTTTCATTTCCTCGTCCTCCCGCTTTGGAAAAACCGTGAATCGAATTTTATTTCTATCCGTAGTGCTTTTGGCGGGTTGGGTTTTCGGCGCAACGGAAAGGCCGAATGTAGTAATTCTTGTGGCTGATGATGAGGGATGGGGGGATATCGGGTGGAACAATCCTGAAGTTAAGACGCCGAATCTAGACAAGCTCGCTGCTGAGGGGGTGAGGTTAGAACATTTTTATGCAAACCCGATTTGTAGTGTGACCCGAGCGGCACTTATGACGGGAATGCATACCCTGCGGACGGGAGTAGAAAACTTTAACGGCCTTGATTTGAAGTATCAGACACTTCCTCAGGCCCTGCATGATGCGGGATATCAAACTTGGATGTGTGGAAAGTGGCACTTGGGCGGGGCGAAGGAGAACAGCCATCCGGAACCGGAATATCTGCCAACGAATCGCGGATTCGACCATCACTACGGCCTGTTGGGAGGTGCGGTCGATTACAACACCCACATGAAGCCAAAAACGCAGGAGTTGGACTGGTGGCGGAATGGGCAAGCTGTGACAGAGGAGGGCTATTCAACCGATCTGTTGGCGAATGAAGCGATCGGTTTGATTCAGAAGCGCGACAAGAGCCGTCCGTTTCTCCTGTATCTGGCTTTTAACGCAATTCATGGTCCGATCTCTGTGCCTCCCGGTGATGCTACAAGCGGTAAAACACGAGGACGACCTGCTCTTTTGGCTGCGATGGGTGGGTTGGATGCGGCGGTTGGTCGGGTGGTGGCAGAGCTGGAGAAAGAGGGGTTGAGAAAAAATACTTTAGTGATTTTCTTTTCCGATAATGGAGGTGATATCACAAAAGGTTCGACGAACCTGAACCTACGGGAGGGAAAGGGAACGGTTTTTGAGGGAGGAATACGTGTTCCAGCAGCGATGAACTGGCCAGGTGTTCTTGCACCAGGTCAGAAGAGTGAGCAGTTCCTTTGTGTCGGAGATCTTTTCCCCACCATTCTCGACGTCACGGGGGTCAAGATGGCGTCTCCGCCAAGTTTTGATGGGAAAGATATCTGGCCCGCCTTGAGGGATGGGCAGACGACAGAGCGCCCTGTCTTTTTTATGGGGAACAAAGAGATCGCAGTTTTCCGACCTCCTTGGAAGTTGATTACCTCTCGTCTGGGGCAGGGAGCGTCACCGATGTTGTTTGATGTGGTGTCTGATCCATCGGAGAAGAACGATCTTTCAAGCCAGCATCCGGAGATCGTTCAGGAGCTTACTCAGGCTTTGCAAGAGTATGCGAAGGATATTCCCCAGAAAGCCCGACGGGGTCCTGGAGGCGGCGGAGGTGGTGGGAAAAAGCGGCCTCCCAGCCAGCAGAACTAAGGAAGGAGTTTGCCGACGAGGGCGCTGAGAGCCCGGTTGTCGGCCCGGCCAGCGGCTTTTGTCTGGCAGGCTTTCATCACGGCACCCATCGCCTTTTTGTCCGTCGCGCCCAGTTCGGCAATGACCGCTTTCACCAGTTTTTCAAGATCGGCCTCGGACATCGCGGCAGGCAGGTAGGCTTCAAGAATTTTCATCTCGGCCTTTTCTTTGGTGGCCTGATCGGGGCGGCCGCCTTTTTCGAATGCCTCAATCGAGTCCTGACGTTTTTTTATCTCTTTACGTACCGCGGCCAGAACGTCCTCGTCCTTCGCCTCACCCTCAGCGCCATACTTTTCGATCACTGCATACTTCATGGCAGACTTGAGCATTCGGAGAACACCGAGACGATCGGCATCCTTGGACTTCATGGCTTCTTTGATCTGTTCGTCGATTTTGAGGGCTAAGGACATGTTGCTACTCAACCAGCCAGCAAGCAGGGGTCAAACGGTAAGCACACAATCTTTGCGAGACGGCGGAAGGATGGATAGAGTTGGGAATGCGTTTTCTACCTAAAAGTCTAGAGGCCCGATTGGCTTTAGGCTGGATTGGGGTTATCACACTGTTCCGGTTGTGGTTTGTGCCTCATTTAGATCTGGTGGGAGATGAGGCGCACTACTGGGAGTGCGGGCGTTCTTTGGATTGGAATCATTATGGTAAGGGGCCAGGGGCGGCGTTTGTCATTCGTGTCTTTACAGTTTTGTTGGGAGACCATGTTTGGGCGCTCCGACTTCCGGCCGTTCTGCTTTCTGCTGGGACAGGTTGGCTCATTTTCTTGTTAGGTCGGAAACTTTATAGCGAGCGGGTCGGGCTCGTAGCCGTAGTTGCGGCATCTCTTATGCCCCTCTTTGCGATTGGCAGCATTTTAATGACGATCGATCCGCTGAGCGTCTTTTTTTGGGCGGCTGCTGTGCTCTCCTTTTGGGAAGGGGTGCAGACAGGGAAAAAGAGTTTTTGGATTCTGACTGGGTTGTGGATTGGGCTGGGATTCCAGGCCAAATATACCAATGCAGCGGAGCTTATATCCTTTGCTCTTTTTCTTTTGATCGTACCTACCAAGCGAAAGCTCCTGTTTTCAGGAAAAATGGTGCTTCTACTTGGAACCTTTGTGCTCTTGGCCCTACCGATCGTTTTTTGGAATGCCTTTTATGGCTGGATCACAGCTATGCATGTGTTTGAGGGTGGGGATCTGAATCGAGGGTTCCAGCTGAATTGGGGAAAATTTGCGGGGTTTTGGCTTCTGCAAGCGATTGTGGTTTCTCCTCTGCTCTTTGTTCTAATGCTTATGGGTGCGATACGGCCGGTGAGCACAAAGTTTGGGGACGAAGGGAAAAAATATCTGCTTACCCTTTTCTGGCCTCTCTTTTTGGCTTACGCATGGATCAGCTTTAATAAGACAGCCAATGGAAATTGGACGGCTCCTGCTCTCGTGGCGGGGCTTCTTTTGGGTGCAGGTTGGGCGGTTCAGAAATGGGATGAGAGAAAGATGGTATGGCGGTGGGTCATGGCAGTCGCCTTGCTAATCGGGTTTGTGGAGACGGCGCTCCTGCACGACTTTCTTCCGCTTCATTTTAAAAACAATCCGCTGGATCGTGCCAAGGGTTGGGCGGACTTGGCAGGGGAGGCGGAGAAAGTGCGAAAAAGAATCGGTGCAGACTTTGTTGTGGCGGATGAGTATCAGACCGCGAGTCTGCTCTCCTTTTATCTTCCAGATCAGCCCCGGGCTTTTACTCCTGACTGGCCTCAAATGATGACCCAGTACTCGATCTGGCCCAGCTATCGGGAGAAGTTTCCTAGTGGTAGTACAGGTTTGTATGTGGCTGAGCAGCCCAACCCTTTGCCACCGATCGCGCGAGACTTTGAGACCGTTCGTGTGGTCGGCACCTATCGCAGATCAACGTGGGGAGAGCCAACGGGGCCTACCTTCCATTTTTATGAGTGCCGTGGGCTGAGGAGTGGACAACCCACCACGTGGCAGGACAGGCTGAAGTATACCCGAAAGAACCCGTGAGAATCCTTTATCGCTATTTGACGGGACAAATGATGGCTGCCACAGCGGGTGCGGTGGCCGTGTTATCGTTGATCATTGTTTTAGGAAACGCCTTCAAGCAGATCTTTGAACTTCTCGTAAACGACGAGCTTCCGATCTCGCTCATTTTTAAAATGGTAGGCTTGCTCATTCCACAGGCTCTGACTTTTACCATGCCGTGGGGGATTCTGGTGGCGGCTCTCATTGTTTTTGGGCGCATGTCGCAGGACTTGGAGTTACAGGCAATTCGCGCGGCAGGCATCGGACTAGTTCCGTTGGTCGCGCCGGTGATTCTTTTCGGGCTCTTCTTGTCGGCTGTGTGTTTTTACAACAACGCAGTAGTCGTGCCGATGACGCTACAGAAGTTTAAGTCCGTTCTTCTCGATATTGGACGAGATAATCCTGCCTTTCTGATTCGGGCGGGAGAGGCAATGGATCGGTTTCCTGGGTACCGTATTTACATAGGAAAAAAGAACGGCACCGACTTGTCCGATATCAATATCTGGGAGCTGGATCCGAATGGAGTGCCGAGAAGAAATATTCGAGCTGAAAAGGGCTCGCTCTCGGCAGATCTAGATGACTTGAGTCTGACGATCACGCTGCAGAAAGCACGGCAGGAGGAGAGGGGAGAGAACGCAGGGGATTTGAATGGAATCCGCGCTGGGTTGAGTGCGGATCAGTTGCCATTAAAAATCTCTCTTCGCAGTTTTTTGAATCCTGACGACATGAAGGACATTCGAATTGCGGGGTTGGGAGATCTGACGAACAGGATCCTAAGTCCGGTTGAGGGCTATGTGGATCCCAAGCAGATGTATCCGATGCTGACGGAAATGCAGAAAAGGATCAGTTTTGCATTGGCACCCTTCACTCTGTTGTTGGTGGGAATTCCCTTGGGAATTCGTGTGCAAAGAAAAGAGACCTCGGTTGGAGTGGTCATCAGCTTCTTTTTGGTGATGGCTTACTACGCCTTGATTCTGTTGGCCGAGGGGTTGAAGAATCGGGGAGGGGCCTATCCAGAGTTGATTGTCTGGATGCCCAACTTATTACTGCAGGGTTATGGATTCTTTCTTCTCTGGCGCGCGAACTTTCAGCAGAGCTAACGGTATTAAAAAAAGAGCGGGTCCCGGTTCTGGGACCCGCTCTCTTTTCTTCAGGTGGTGTGGATGCCCTCCTCCTCAAGGTGGTTGAACACTGCGTTTCGGCGTTCCCGTGCCTGACGCAAGTTTCGGGTTTCGAGTGAAACTCGGACCCGACGTTTTGTGTAGTCTGCTTGGTGGACGGTGTAGTGGATCCACCAGGTGCCGTGATTGTTCCAGAGGTGATGATCCGGATTTTCCGAATCGATTTTGATACTGAGGGTGGCCCATGGGGCTTCGAGGGTTGCTGTGCTCATGTTGATGCGTCTCCTTTTGTTGACGCATCCCGATGCAGGCATAAAAAAACCGCCTACACATTCCTGTGCGGGCGGTTGGCCTGCGGAGAACTTTGTTCGAGTCAGGATCTTCCTGCCTCGCACATCGGAAAAAGACCTTGGGTCTTTTTCCAGCCACCGTGGGTTTCTCCAGCCCCGGTTGGCGGACCGCCATCTTGCGATGGAGGTACTCGGAATGCTGGTTAGAAAGTAAACCCAGCAAGCTGAAGGGTCAAGGTCATAGACCCATTATGACACACGGACTTAGGGTTAGCTCTTTTTGGCCGAATCGATTTCTTTGAGATACTTCTCTGGATTTTTGTTGAAGGATTTGACGCAACCTTTACAGCAAAAACGGATCAACCGGCCCTCGTACATGGCATCCACTGTTTCGCCCATGCCGCCCAAGCCATCGTGTGAGACAACACAGGTCGTGAGAGGATAGCTTTTGGCCAGATCGGCAGCTTTCGCCTTATCTTCAGGAGTTTTAACGATCTGGGCGGATTTCTGTGCAGGCGACTTGTTTTCTTCGGAATGGCCCATGCTAAAGGAGCCAAGGAGAAGGCAAATGAGGAGGAGATAGGTTTTTGTTTTCATCTCAGCATTCTGGACTTAATCCCTCCTGAGGCAAGTTGGGCATTTGCTTTTTTGCATAGCAGCAGTACCTATTCATTATGAAGTCCGCCTTTCTTACAATGGCCTTGGTTGGACTGCTTTTTTCCAATCTTCCTGTGCCGGTTCAGGCGGGGCCGGTGAAATCCTGCTGTTGTGGCGAGACGGATCAGCCTTGCCATTCCCCAGCGGTTCCAACTCCCTGTTCTGCCTGTCCCACTCCTTCTGCTTCGGTGATGACACTCCCTTCTGCACGGGTAGAGTTGTCGTTGCCCACCTCTTCTCCGATAAGCTCCGAGCAGAAAGCCCTTTCTGCTTCGGTCCGTACGGAGCGACCGCTTCTGACGCCTCCCCGAATTCTCTCCTGATTCGCGGCGTGCCCGGCAACGATTCCGGGGCTTTCACGTCGGTTCTTTGAAACTTCAATCAGGAGATAAAAATATGAAATATGTTCTCTTGGCTATGGCGGTGCTCTTCACCGCAGGATTGGCCTTCGCGGCCGACTGCTGTGGGTGCAAATGCGCCAAGTGCCAACCGGGCGAGTGTCAGACCTGCGAATGCGGGTGCTGAGCCTGAGTTAGCCTATTGGGGCGTGTATCCTTCGGGGTACACGCCCCCTTTTTTTTGTTGGGGGAAGGTTAGTAGCGGCGGGGAGTGCCTTTGTCAGCGAAGGGGGAAGTTTTCTTACCACCCCGCTCTAAGGGAACAGAGGATGAGGAGGAACATTTTGATTTCTTGCTGGAGCAGCAGGAATCCCCTGATTTGCAGCACTCGTTGCACAACTTCGTGCAATTGGGGGTGGAGCAGCAAGGTGCATTGGTGGGGCAGCATTCGTTGCAATGTTTCTGACATGGTTCGGCTTGGACGAGGGATAGGAAGGGAAGAAGTAGGAGGATGGGGAGAGTCAGGGGGTGGATGAGTTTCATGACCCAAGAATATCGTTGAGAAGAGCGGGGTCAACGTCCTGCTGCAGATGCATCGAGGGACTGTAGCTGGGCCGATGCGGCGTTCGCGTTGGCAGGTTGATCGAGTTCGCGATAGAGGGCGGCGAGGAGATTCCAGCCAGCGCGGTTTTTGGGCTCCAGTTGAGTGGCGCGTTCGGCGTGGGGCAAAGCCTCAGCATAACGATCCAAGCCTGCATAGGCTGTGGCCAAGTTTAGCCAAGCGCGAGATTCGGTGGGGGCAAGTTGGGTTGCAGTTTCAGACGCGGTCACAGCATCTGCAAAGTCGTGAGCGGCGTTTAAGCTGGCTGCGAGTTGAACCCATGCGCGTGGATCTTCAGGCCCGTACTTTGTGGCAGATTCGGCAGCTTGCCGGGCGTCGGCTAGCTGCCCAGTTGCAAGGCGAGAGGCAGAAAGAGTAGACCATGCACGGGAGGATTCGGGGTTTAATCGCGTGGCGTCTTGGGATGGTGATTTGGCTTTCTCAAATTGGCCTTGGGAGAGGTAAAGCTCGCTGAGGCCCTCCGCCGTATCGGCGTCTTCGGGGTCGAGGCGATAGGCAACTTCCATCTCCTCAATCGCGAAAGCTGGGCGATCCGTTTGGAGAAGCAGGCCTGAAAGGAAGCGGTGGGGTTCTGGATTTTGTGGGTCTTTCAAAATGGCTAGGCGAATATCCGCTTCGGCCTCCTTGGGATGATTCAGAGCTAGGCGAGTGAGCGCTCGTCGAAGAAGAAGTCCGGCGTCGTTGGGATGTTTTTCAATGACTTGGGTTATCGCTTTTTCAGCTTGGGCAAAATCTTGATCGAGAACGGTCTGTTCAGCGGAGGAGACGGCGGGATCAAAGAAAGTGTTCCGATCTGTCCATTTTGAAAGAGTCCGAATATCGGAAAAGTGACCGGGCTGACGCGTGGCCTCCCATAGAGAGGTGAGGGCGGAGTTTGCAACTGCCTCGGAGCGGGCGGGGGCGCTTCGGGCGAGTAGGGGGAGAGATCCGCGGGAGGCGAGGCCCACGATCTGGTTTCGGGCGTTGAGAACAGGGGAACCGGACTGGCCGGGCATGAGGGGGATGGTGGTGGATAAAGTTCCGTCTTTTGCTTTGGCTCTGCTTTGGCCCCGAGAAGTTAGAGGAAGATCAATGGAGAGAGGAAAGCCGGACACGGTTAGGGATTCGTGGGGAGCAGGATCGTGATCGGCGAGAACGAGATAGTATTCGGATGGGGCTACGGTTTGAATCAAAACAGCGTCGGCAGAGAAGTCACCAGGGCAGACGGTTTTTGCGGGAAAAATTTGGCCAAGAGAATTTCGAATCAAAACTCTTTTACGTCCTGCGACAACGTGGGCAGCCGTGAGAACAATGCCGTTCGAGGATACGAAAGAGCCCGATCCGATGCCTCTTCCTTGCTCGTCTTGGATTTGGACGAGAGCGCGGGAGATCTTTGGATCCAGGAGGCCGAGAGTCATCCGGTCGGGGCGAAGCATGGTTGCAAGAGAGCGGGAGAGTGGATCGCCGAGTTGTCCTGCACGTTCCAGGGCTGCTTTGGCTTGGGCGAGTTTTCCTTGGTGAAGAAGACTACGGCCGAGGATGCGTTGGATTTCGGGATCTTGAGGAGCAACGAGAAGAGCGTAGCGGGCGGCTTTTTCGGCCTCCGCATATCGGCCTGCAAAATCGAGTGCCCTGGCTTTGAGTTTGCGAGCCTCGGGGTCGTCCTTGTTCCACCAGAGGGCTTGCGTGGCAGCAATCAGGGGGCGGTTATTTCCGCGAGGAGGCCAAAGTTTTTCTTCCTCCGAAAAGGTGAGGAAAGGGACAAAAGCAGCAAAGAGAAAAAACGAAAGTTTCATGCCGTATCTGTCCGGCGTTGATTTTAGAGAAGTGTGGATTGGGATGCGGGGGGTTTGAGTCCGAGGACTTCATACGCACGAGGAAGGGCGACACGTCCTTGTTGGGTGCGTTGTATATAGCCTTCAAGGATGAGGTACGGTTCGTGGACCTCCTCGAGAGTGCCTGGTTCCTCTCCTACGGAGGCGGCTAGGGAGTGGAGTCCTGCAGGTCCTCCCTTCCATTTGCCCGTGAGGGCTTGGAGGAGGCGTTTATCCATTTCGTCCAAACCGTGTTGATCGATCTCAAGCATCTCGAGGGCGGCAATCGCGGTAGCAGCAGAGGCGGTGCCTTGGGTACGGGCGAGCGAGTAATCACGAACCCAGCGGAGGAGGTTGTTTGCGATGCGAGGGGTGCCTCGGCATCGCCGAGCGATTTCGGGGGCGGCCTGTGGCTCCAGTTTGACTTCCAAGAGAGAAGCAGAGCGTTGCACGATGGTCGTAAGATCTTCGACCGAGTAGTAGTCGAGTCGGTGGGCGACGCCGAATCGGGAGCGCAGGGGAGCGCTGAGAAGGCCCGCACGTGTGGTGGCTCCGATCAGCGTAAAGCGGGGAAGGTTAAGACGAACGGAGCGGGCGGCGGGGCCCTGATCGATGACGATGTCGATGCGGAAATCTTCGACGGCGGGGTAGAGGTATTCCTCGATGACTTTGGAGAGGCGATGAATTTCGTCGATGAAGAGGATATCTCCTTCTTGCAGGCCCGTGAGCAGACCGGCGAGGTCGCCTGCTTTTTCGATGGCAGGGCCTGAGGTTGTGCGGACCGTGGCATTCATCTCTGCGCCGAGAATATGAGCGAGAGTTGTTTTTCCGAGGCCAGGGGGTCCGCTAAGGAGAAGGTGATCGAGGGGTTGCGATCGGGCGCGTGCGGAGTCGATCAGGATGCCGAGACGGTCTTTTAGTTTGGGTTGGCCTGTAAAATCGGTGAGGCGCGAGGGGCGAAGGGACTGTTCGATAGCATCGCCCGAGGGGGTATTGAGTTTTTCTAGGGGTTTAGCGGACATAGGATAAGGATGACGGAAGGAGGAAAGTTTGAAAGTGGGAAGGTGGGTCGCTATGCCCACATAAGGTGAAAGCTATTTGGACGGCAATTTTTGATTGGGATGGGGTGATCTTGGACAGCTCGCGTCATCATGAGGAGAGTTGGGAAAGATTGGCGAGGGAGGAGGGGAAGATTTTGCCTGAGGGGCATTTTTTGAAAGGATTTGGGAGGAGGAATGTGGAGATCATGAGGGATATGCTCCACTGGTCTGAAGATTTGAATGAAATTCAGAGGCTGAGTTTAAGGAAAGAGGAGTTGTATCGGGAGGTGGTGAAGGATTGGGGTATTGAGCCACTGCCTGGGGTTCGGCAGTGGTTGGAGCGGCTTCGGGAGGGGGGAATCGCGTGTGGGATTGGCTCCTCTACGGAGGAGAAGAACGTAAAGCTGGGTTTAAAGATCTTGGACTTGGAGATGTTTTTTAAAACAGCAGTGACGGCGGAGCATGTGAAAAGAGGGAAGCCTGCACCGGATGTTTTTTTAGAGGTGGGTAGGCGTTTGGGAGCAAGACCTGATAGGTGTGTGGTTTTTGAGGATGCGCCGGCAGGGGTGGAGGCGGGGCGGGCTGCAGGGATGAAGGTGGTCGGGGTGACAACAACGCATCCTGGGGGGCACTTGGAGAGTGTAGATCGGGAGGTTGAGAGGCTGGATGAGCTTAGCATTCAGGAGATTGAAAGTTGGTTTGGGCAGTCGGCTTGATGCGGAGGTAGGTGTTCCCTAGACCAATTAGATGGGCTGGGCCGTGTATTTAGCGGGTAAGTTTGGAGCCGTTTTCACGGAGTCCTGTCGGACAGCTGGATCAGTCTTCATTCTTCTCGGCGATACCTTGCGGAGCATGGTGCAGTATCGAATTCGGTGGGATCAGCTTTGGGAGCAGATGTACTTCATTGGGATTCGGTCGCAGGTTGTGGTTTTGACGACGGGGGCATTTACGGGCGCGGTGTTTGCGGCGCAGGTATGGTTTCAGTTTAAAAGATTCGGCATGGAGTCCGCCATCGGGCCAACCGTCTCGATTGCAATGTGTCGAGAGTTAGGTCCAGTTTTATGTTGTTTGCTTTTGGCGGGAAGAGTGGGAGCAGCGATGGCCGCGGAGTTGAGTTCCATGAAGATTACCGAGCAGGTGGACGCCCTGCGGGCTCTGGGGGTGTATCCGACGGAGTATCTGATTGTGCCGAGGTTTTTAGCTTTGGTGATATCGGCGCCGATTTTGACCGGGCTGGCTTTGGTCACGGGAATCGGATGCGGATATTTTGTTGCAGTAAAAATATTTGGTGTAGATGGGGCATACTACTGGGACAACACGATCAAATTTACGGATAGCAAGGACGTGGTGATTGCGCTGATCAAGTCCTTCATTTTTGCGGTGATTATTGCGGCGATCGCTTGTCACAAGGGAATGAACTGCCCGCCTGGCACGGCTGGGGTAGGCAAGACGACGACCGAGGCGGTGGTTAACGCTTCTCTATCCCTTTTGATTGTAAACTTCTTTCTAACAGTGCTTTTGAATGCGCTCCTTTACTCCAACTGAGAAAATCAATGTTACAACTCAAAGAAATATGGAAAAGCATGGGGGGCCAAGAGGTTTTGCGAGGCGTCAATTTGAGATTAGGGCCGGCGGAGCGTGTGGTTGTGATTGGGCGAAGCGGGTGTGGCAAGAGTGTGATGCTTCGTGTGATTATGGGGCTCTTGCAACCCGAGTCAGGGGAGGTTTTTTTTGAAGGTAAGAAGCTGACTGGGCTGAGTGAGGAGGAGTGGAACCCGTACCGAAGGAAGATTGGAATGCTTTTTCAAGGAGCTGCGCTGTTCGATTCGCTGACCGTTTTTGATAATCTGGCTTTTCCTTTGCGGGAGCAGGGAGAGAAAAGTGAGGCCGTGTTAAGGGACAAGGTGGCTGAGGCTCTGAAGATTGTTTCCCTAAGTGGGACGGAAGAGAAGATGCCTGCCGAGTTGAGTGGCGGAATGAAGAAGAGGGCGGCTTTGGCGAGGGCCATTATTTCTCGACCCGACATCATGTTGTACGATGAACCTACGACTGGGTTGGACCCGATTGTGGCGGATAGCATTAATCGACTGATCCTGCACTTAGGGAAGATGTTTGGTATGGCCTCGATTGTGGTGACGCACGATATGGTGAGTGCGCGAATGGTAGGGGAAAGAATTTCCTATTTGCACGAGGGCAAGATTTACTTCGAAGGCACGCCTGAGCAGGTGGATCGGTGTGAGGATCCTCTGGTACGCGACTTTGTTCGCGGGCATGCTGAAGGAATCGGAATCACAGGATAAGGAAAGGAGTCTTATGAAAGAAGGCAATTTAGAGACAAAAGTGGGGTTCTTCGTTATCGCGGGCCTCGTGGCTACCGCCACCCTGATTGTGGCTTTTGGAAAGCTGGGGAATTACTTTCGTAAAACGTATCCTGTGATCGTGGAGTTTGAGGATGCGAGGGATATTTTAAAAAATTCAAAGGTTTTGCTTCGGGGAGCTCAGATTGGAATTGTTTCGGACACTCCCATCTATCGGGTGGGGCAAAATTACGTGGAGTTGACCCTACGGATCGATGATGGGACCCAGCTGCCTGCCCATTCGAAATTCAGGATTGATCAGTATGGGATGTTGGGAGATCGGTTTGTTCGGGTGGTTCCTCCTGAGACCATGGACGGAACATTTATTCAGCCTGGGGAGAGAGTGAAGGGGGAGCAGGAGGCGGGTTTAAATGCGATGCTGGCTTCGGCGGGGCCTGCCTTGGATGATATTCGATCTGCCGCAAGGAGGGTAGACGGGTTTGCGAAGTCGGCTCAGGCACTGTTGGACGAGGCAAAGAATGGTAAAGGCCCTCTCTACACCATGATGAAGGACGAGAAGATGGCACAAGACATGAAAAACTTGATGGCGAATTTAAGAAAGCATGGAGTTCTGTTTTACAGTGATGATTCAGGAAAGGGGGACGAAGAGGGAGAGAGTAGAAAGAAAGCAGACAAAAAAACGTCTCCCCTTGAGCGCTCGCGTCCGTGAGCGGTTCGGCTGGGGCGATTCTTTTGGCGGCTGGGCAGGGCCGGAGGTTGGGTCATGATAAATCGATCACGGCCATCGCGGGGCGTCCTGTTCTGGCGTACGGGTTGGAGGCGTTGCTAGGGATTCGCGATATCGAAAAGGTGGTGGTGGCTGTCCGTGCGGATGTGAAGGAGGAGGCGAAACTTTGGATCGGGAAGAATTATCCAAATGAGGCCAAGAGAGTGGAGGTAATTGTTGGGGGTAAGGAGAGGCAGGACTCGGTTTGGGAGGGGTTGGAGGCGTTAGGGGATGGGGCTGAGTGGGCAGTGGTGCACGACGCGGCACGAGTTTTAACAACGGTGGGGCTGATTGAGAGGGTGATGGCGGGGGCGAAAAGGTCGGGAGCCGCTGCGGCGGCTCGAAAGATGAGTGATACGGTAAGACAGGCGGATGGGCAGGGAAATGTTGTGCGTCTGCTAGATCGGGAGGGGTTGTGGAGGATGGAGACCCCGCAGGTGGTGCGGGGGACGATTTTGCGGCAGGGTTTACAGAAGGCGCGGGCTGAGGGAAAGATGGTCACGGATTGTATGGCGGCGGCGGAGCTGGCGGGGGTAAAGGGAATTTTGGTCGAGGCGACCGAACCCAATCTGAAGATCACGCTCCCGTCGGATTGGCAGTTGGCCGAAGTTTGGTTAAAGGCTGGAAGCAAGTAGTTGGCGCTGACGGGATTCGAACCCGTGTATGGTCCTTGAAAGGGACCTGTCCTAGGCCTCTAGACGACAGCGCCGAGAAGTTGAAAAGAGTATCTCACAGGCGGATTAGGCCAAGGCAAAGGTTCCGATGTAGAAACAGATATATCGATATATCATGATAAGTTGATATATATATCGACAGGGGATAAAACCTGTCTAGGCTGGAAGCATGGAATCGCGTGAAAGAGTTATTTTGCGTAGGGGGCAACTCGAAAAGGCCCTTCGGGAGAGGATTGTCATGATGGACGGCGCGATGGGAACGATGATCCAACGTCATAAGTTGACGGAAAAGGATTTCCGCGGAGAAAGGTATGCGAATCATCCGAGTGATCTGAAGGGGAATAATGATCTTCTCACGCTGACCCGGCCCGATGTTATTGGCGGAATCCATCGGGCGTATTTGGAGGGAGGGGCAGAAATCATCGAGACGAATACGTTTAATTCGACATCGATTTCTCAAGCCGACTATGGGCTGGAGGGAGCTGTGAGAGAGATCAACATTGAGGCGGCTCGCTTGGCACGAAAAGTGGCGGATGAGCACATGAAAGCAAATCCTAGTAAATTAGCCTGGGTTGCGGGGGCGGTGGGGCCGACCAACCGAACGGCATCGATGTCACCCGATGTGAACCGACCCGAGTATCGGGCGGTGTCCTTTCGGCAGCTTTCCGACGCATATGGGGAGCAGGTAAGGGCCTTAATCGAGGGAGGAGTGGATGTGCTTCTTCCCGAGACCACGTTTGACACTTTAAATCTCAAGGCAGCGTTGTGGGCGATGGAGGAAGTTTTTGACGAGTTGGGGTATCGATTGCCTGTTATGATTTCAGTGACGATTACCGATGCATCGGGAAGGACTCTCTCTGGGCAGACAACCGAGGCGTTTTGGCATTCGATTCGGCATGCCCAGCCCTTCAGTGTTGGAATTAATTGTGCGCTGGGCCCGAAAGAAATGCGTCCTTACATGGCGGCGCTATCCAAGTTGGCTAACTGTTTTGTCAGCTGTTACCCAAACGCTGGGCTTCCGAATGCATTTGGTGGGTATGACGAGACTCCCGAGCAGATGGCAGAGGTTTTAGGAGAATTTGCCCAAGCAGGATTTTTAAACATGGTGGGAGGTTGTTGCGGCACGACGCCGGATCATATAGCGGTGATCGCTCAGGCCGTGGCGAAAGCGAAGCCCAGAATCCCTGCTAGCCCAGGCCGCTCTACCATTCTGGCGGGACTCGAGCCTTATGAAATTGGAACGGGAGGATCATTCACCTCAATTGGGGAAAGAACGAACGTTACGGGATCGCCAAAATTCTCCGCTTTAATCAAAGAGGAAAAGTTTGAGGAGGCTGTGGCGGTCGCAAGGCAACAGGTCGAAGCGGGTGCGAACATGATCGATCTCAACTTCGACGAGGCTTTGTTGGATGGGGAGGCGAGCATGACGCGCTTTCTCCATCTGATCGGAAGTGAGCCGGAAATTGCGCGAATTCCTTTTATTTTGGACAGCTCCAAGTGGTCGGTTCTGGAGGCGGGCCTGCAGTGTGTTCAGGGCAAAGCAGTGGTGAATTCGATCAGCCTAAAAGAGGGGGAGAAGGTCTTTTTGGAGCAGGCCAAAAAAGTCCGGCGCTATGGGGCTGCGGTCATTGTGATGGCGTTTGATGAGGAGGGGCAGGCGGCCGATGCAAAAAGGAAAGTGGCGATCTGTCGAAGGGCTTATCAGCTGTTAACCGAAAAAGCTGGATTAGCGCCTGAGGACATCATCTTTGACGTAAATATTTTAACCGTGGCTACGGGAATTGAGGAGCACAACAACTACGCAGTGGAATTCATTGAGGCGGTCCGAGAGATCAAAAAGACGTTACCTGGTTGCAAAACGAGCGGCGGATTAAGCAATATATCCTTTTCATTCCGCGGAAATAATCCGGTCCGGGAAGCCATGCACTGCTGTTTCCTTTATCATGCGATTCAGGCTGGGTTGGATATGGCGATTGTGAATGCGGGGCAGTTGGCGGTGTATGAGGAGATTCCCGCCGACCTTAAGGAGAGGGTGGAGGATGTTTTGCTGAATCGTCGTCCTGACGCGACGGAGCGTTTGTTGGAATTTGCGGAGACGGTCAAAGCGGGTGGAAAAGCCGTGGTTAAGAACGAGGAGTGGAGGGAAAGCTCTGTAGATGAGAGGTTGCTCCACGCCCTGCTGAAGGGAATTACCGATTTCATTGATGTGGACACGGAGGAGGCACGCCAGAAGTACGGACGGCCTTTACAAGTGATCGAGGGGCCTTTGATGGGAGGAATGCGGCATGTGGGGGATCTTTTCGGTGCGGGAAAAATGTTTCTTCCTCAAGTGGTAAAGAGTGCTCGAGTGATGAAAAAAGCGGTGGCGTACCTGACCCCGTACATGGAAAAGGAGAAGGAAAAGGCTGGAGACAAGAGCAAAGGAGCAGGGAAAATTCTCATGGCTACGGTCAAGGGTGACGTCCATGACATTGGGAAGAATATTGTGGGAGTCGTTTTGGCCTGTAACGGGTACGAGGTAGTGGATCTGGGTGTAATGGTTCCGTGTGAGAAGATTTTAGCTGAGGCAAAATCACATGGGGTGGATCTGATCGGGCTGAGTGGGCTTATTACACCTTCCTTGGATGAGATGGTGACGGTAGCGGAGGAGATGAGTCGCGAAAAATTTGAAATTCCCTTGTTGATTGGAGGAGCGACGACCAGCGCGGCTCATACGGCGGTGAAGATTGCCCCTGCGTATACAGGATCAGTGGTGCACGTGATTGATGCCTCGCGGGTGGTTGGAGTGGCGCAGAAGTTGCTTTCGCCTGAGAATCGAGGGGGGTATTTGAACCAAGTTCGGACGGATCAGGAGAAGGCGAGGAGGGATTATGAGGCTCGTCGAGCAGCGCAGAAACTTCTTTCGATTGGGGAGGCACGGAAGCGAGCGGCAAAGTTCGATTGGTCAAAGGATCCTGAGAAGCCTGAGTTTTTGGGGGTCAAGGTCTTTGAAAATTATCCCTTGGAAGAGCTGGCGGGTTATATCGACTGGTCCCCGTTCTTTCATGCGTGGGAGCTACGGGGACGATTTCCAAAAATCCTTGAAGATCCAGTGGTGGGGGTGGAGTCGAAAAAGCTTTATGACGATGCGAGGATCCTCCTCGCTAAGATTTTAAAGGAAAAGAGAATCCGGGCTCGGGGTGTGATGGCTTTTTTCCCTGCGAATTCCGATGGGGATGACATTTTACTGTATGAGGATGATTCTCGAAAGAAAGTGAAAGCCAGAGTTCACGGTTTGCGGCAGCAGATGGCGAGGAGCGACGGGGAACCCAATCGTTGTCTTTCGGACTTTTTGGCGCCGGTGAGCAGCGGAAAGAAGGATTATTTAGGGGCATTTGCGGTCACTGCGGGTCACGGAGTGGAGGATTGGGCTAAGGATTTGGAAAAAGCAAACGACGATTATCAGGCGATCATGTTGAAGGCTTTAGCGGATCGGTGTGCAGAGGCGTTTGCGGAGAGGATGCATGAGTTGGCTCGATCTGCTTGGGGATTTGGGAAAAAGGAGGGGTTATCCAAAGAAGATTTGATTGATGAAAAGTATCGTGGGATTCGACCTGCTGCCGGTTATCCCGCTTGCCCTGACCATACAGAGAAGAGGGGGTTGATGGCGTTATTGGATGCGGAGACAAGTGTGGGAATTCAACTCACAGAAAATTGTGCGATGACACCTGCGAGCTCTGTGAGTGGCCTGTATTTTGGGCATCCTGAGGCTCGATACTTCGCGGTAGGTCCGATCGGGCGGGATCAGGTCGAAGACTATGCGGGTAGAAAGGGAGTTGCCGTGGAGGAGATTGAAAGGTGGCTACGTCCCAATTTGGCATACGATCGCAAAGAGTAAGTTTTTTCCAAAGTGTTGGTGAGAGGGGGGGTTCAATTCCATTGACCATAAACCTAGCCCCTTTAGATTATTCTGATGGGTCTTTTAAAAATTCTTTGCCTTGGGGTTTTGGTTGCTGGGGTCCCATTGGGAGTGGGGGCGCAGGAGGAAAAGAAGGAGAAATCAAATCTGGAGTTTGGCAAGATTCAGGAGCTTGAGATAGAGCTAGCATCCGTTCCTGACTCGGTAGGCACAGGCGGAAAACCGGCGCCATCGGTCGATGACAATAAAGCAACACAGGAGGGAAGGTGGTTGAGGATTGATGTTCCTTTTTCAACCACAAATAAGTTCACGCCTGAGGTTAAGTTTAAATTTTACCTTGAGGGTTATGAAGGGGTGCCTGAGCCCGAAGGGGGCAAGGTGAAAGAAAAATTTATCGTCCTCACAGGAGAGGCTACGTATCGGGATGTGCCCAGGGGGAAGAAACACTATGCCGGAGTTTTTTTGCCTCCCGCATCGGTGTTGCGTTTTGCTGGGACGAAGTCTGGGGGGGAGCAAGATTGGGTTAAGGGAATGATGAATTTGAAGGTGGAAGCAACCGAGGCGGGTGCGCCAGTTCAGGGTGCCTTTGACTTACAGGAGTCGAAGGAAAAAGGACCGAGTGGACGAGGGGGAAAGAAAGACCCTGATTGGAATAAAAGTGCCGATGCGCAGGAGATGAGTGGTGTTCTGCTTCCGATTTACGATACTCCTTTTTGGCCGAAAGATTATAAGCGTTATCCTCAGCCGAAAAAGCCCTGATAGGCAGGGGCTTTCATTATGGCAACTTTTGCACGAAGAGTAGTGCTGGATGTAGGGGCTGGTGAGGTCCGAATCGGTGAAATCAGTCCGGACAAACGGGGTGCGCCGGTTTTAACTCTTTTGAGGTCGGTCAGTCTCAATATAGATCCAACGAAACCGGCGGAATTTTTTCCAGCAGTTATGCAGGCGATAGGTTCTTTGGTTAAAGAAGTTGGCGTCAAGTCGGGTTTGACCACACTTTGTCTGGGTGGACCCTCGGTTTTCACACGGGTGATCAAGCTTCCGTTGAGTGACCCGGGACAAGTTGAGCAGATGGTTGGATTTGAGGCTCAGCAGGCGGTGCCTGCGATTGAGGAGGCAAGTTGGGATTTTCAGGTGTTTCCCCCAGGCCAAGCCGGAGCGGCCGAGCTGGAGGCTCTGATTGTCGCGATGAAGACTGAGACGGTCACTGAGACGATGGCGGCGGCTTCGGCGGCTGGGCTGAAGACAGATATTGTTGATCTTTCCCCCACTGCCTTGATCAACGCTTTTCGATATCAGTATCCTGAAGTTGAGGCTTGTACCTTAATTTTGGAGATCGGAGCGAGATCGACCAATATTTTGCTGGTTGAGGGAAAAAAGATCTTTTGTCGGGTCGTGCCTCTGGGTGGTGCCAGTGTAACGCAGGCAATAGCTGCGGATTTGCAGGAATCCTTTGCGGGAGCAGAGGTATTAAAAAAGGCCAAAGGTTTTGTCCATCCGGGAGGGTCGTATGAGGAGCCTGCTGAGGAGCAGGCGGCACGCATCAGCAAATTGGCTCGTGGGGTGATGACGAGATTGCACACAGAAGTTGAGCGATCGATTACCTTTTATCGAAGCCAACAGGCAGGAAGTAGGCCGACACGTGTGCTTTTGGCGGGGGGTGGCGCGGCCTTGGGTCTGACGGATCTGTTCTTTCAGGATAAGTTAAAGATTCCTGTTGAGTATTTTCAGTCGTTTCGAAGGATGTCGATTGGAGCGGGTGTCAATCGAGCTGAGATCGCCAAAAACTTCCCTGCATGGGCAGGTTTGGTAGGGGCTGCATTGCGGGGCCTGCCAGACAGCCCTTGCAAAATTAATATATTGGGATCAGCGCAAAAGGCGGCTGCTGGACGTGTCAAAGATCGTCCTGCGATGGTAGCGGTCGCAGTAGCGGTAGGTTTCATGCTTTTACTTCCAGGAATCCACGGTTTTTGGCAATCCACCCGCTTGGGGTCACTCATATCCCCGCAGACTGCCGAGGTAGATGAAGCGGAAGGGGTTTTGACCCAAGTAAGTGCCGAGCAGAAAAAAATGACTGACCTGTTGAATCTGGCGAATCAGGCTCTTGTTTTGGAGGGGGAGCGGATGAGATGGCCTCTCTTGCTGGAGGAGATTCGCTCGAAAAGCTTGCCTGGGTTGTGGGTAACATCCCTCAAGCTGAGTGAAAGCACCCTGGGAGCAGAGGGGGCACCTGCAAAGCCCTCGGTCCCCGTATTGGAAATTGGTGGATTCTTTGAAACGCAGTCAGAAGCCGCGGATGCGAAAGTAGTGGAGGACTTTCGCAAGGGTTTGAGTGAGGGTGGAATTTTACAAAACGTAACGACAACTCAGCGAGACAACCCGGAGCGAGTAGACGGAAAAACGGAGCAGGTAGCACTCAAGTTTGCCATGAGGGCCGAGTGGCCTGTGGGTGGAATTCCCCCCGTGGAGGCGGCTAAAAAGCCGGCTAATCCATGAAGGGTAAGATGACTCAACGCCAGATGATTTTACCTGCCGCTGGGGGAGGCTTCCTGCTTGTTGCTGCTGCCGCGGGGTATTTTGGATGGAGCTCTTTGGGTGAGGTGCAATCCCAGACACAGGCTTTAGCAGAGCGCAAACTAAAGCCGGAACTAGCGGCGATATTAACAAAGCCAGGCGGTGCGGGTGCAGCTCGCAAAGAGGCTGTCGAGATTGGGAAAATAGCAGAGGAGGTGAGTCAAGCTGAGGAGAGGTTGGTTGGAAGTTGGCGGGAGGGGTATGAAAAAGCCTGTGGGGTGGGGCAAGGTTGGTCCCAAGATCCGAACCAGTGGAAGGATCGTTTGATTACCACGAACGACCGATTGAAAAAGCAGTCAGGAAAAAAAGGGGACAACAGCCGCGTTATTTTGGCGGATGATTTTTATTTAGGTCTGCAAGAGTACAAGCAGCAGAATCCGTCTGCGGACAAAGTTCCTGAATTGGCTCTGCAACTTTCCGTTGCGGAAAAATTAGCGGAATTGCTGATGGACGCAAAAAAGTCGGCAAAAGAAAAGTATCCAACTCAGTGCATTATACAGTCAATCGTTAGCCCTGGGCTTTCCGCTCCCGACCCTGACAAAAAGAACAGTGATAAAGCAAAAGCAGGAACTAGCCCGACAGGAATTCTTCGTGAGGGATATACGTTACAGTTTGAAAGTTCGCCTGAGGTTTTGTATGGTTTTATTCAAAGAGTCGCCAAGGACCCGTGGCTTTTCGTTGTGATGAACTTGAGTCTAGAAAATGATTTAAAGGAATTCCCTAAGCGCAGTGAGATAGCCAAGAAATTCGCAGACGCAAATAAGCCCGCGGATGGGGCCGCTACCGGGAATTCAACAGATGGGGCAAGAGGAAGTGCAAATCCGCCGACCCGCCCTCCACTTTTGATGGTGCTAGCAGGGAAAGAGAGGATGAAAGTCGTGGTGCGGATTGATTTTGTCGGTTGGAAAACACCTGTTGCAGGGAAAGTTCCTGAGAAAAGGAAGACGTAATGAAACTTTCACCGTGGTGGATTGGCGGAGGTGCTGGATTGGTGGTCTTGGGGCTCGTGGGCCTAACCTTTGGGTTTCTTCAGCCCGGATGGCCGGAGCCAGTAGAAACACCCGCAGGGGGGGGTAAATCTCCCCTTGCTGATGCGAAACAAAAGTCTTCTGAGTTTCGCAAAAAAATCGAAGAGTTAGACCAGAAGAAGGGCGCACTCAAGGATACGCTGGAGAAGCATCGGGTATTTGTATCGCGAAGCCTTGTGTTTTTGCCCAAGGAAGCTGAACCTGTTCAACCCCTGAATCCCGATCAGGTCACCGAGGATGGCATTCAGGTTGGATGGAAGTTGAAGCATGGTTTCTCCCCTGAAGACCCTGAGGTTGGCACGCAAGATGGGGATCAAGACGGATTCACGAATTTTGAGGAGTACCAAAAGAAGACCGACCCGCAAGACCCTGCCAGTAGCCCCTCGAAATGGGTAAAACTGAAAATTGCTTCGGTGGATCCAGCCAAAATGGCGGTAAGTTTTTCCGGAAAGAGTGCTGGGCGATACACGTTACGTTTTAAAACAGTCGGAAAGCCTAAGGATGTAGATGTTGCGACTGGCGACAAGCTGTGGGTAGTGGCAACAGCAAAGGGGGTGAACATCACAAAAAGCGAGGATGAGGTCAAAGGAAGAGTGGGAGGGACGAATGCTTGCCCCCATGCGATTCCGCTTTTGGTGAAAGAGTACAAAGACGACAAGGGGATCAAGCTGGATGAGAAAACAAAAACGGAGAATGAATATGATGACTCAATGATTGTTTTGGAGAGGTTGGATGACCTGAATGGGCCGATTAGCTTGAAAATTGATGAGAGAGGAAAGTCAAGGGGAGTGGAGTGGGGGGTGGGTGATGTTCGCTTGTTTTCGATGGTGCCTGGGGAGGGTGAAATGGGGCCTTATCGGATTGGGCAAAGCTTTCCCTATGCAGGGAAAACGTTCGTTGTGGTTGGTGCGAGTGCACAAAAAGTCTCTCTCCGTATGAAACCTGAGGGAGAGTCCGTAGATATCCTGCCGAAGGAGATGCTCACAGCATCTCCCTAGTCATTGGTAAGTTCTTCACGACAAGTCGGGGGTGGCGTTGACCCATCCGCCTGACCAAGCGGTATATTTAGAAGTTGTGAAGGTACTACCGCTTTGTTGTTTGTTGCTGTTCGGCTTCAGCAATGTTCCGACCTCTGCTCAAGAGGGACTTGATTCGGCATCTGATGCAAGTGTGCCCCCTCGTGTTCAGTCATCGGCGGAGATGACACAGCGGGAGATTGATCGACGCCGAGAGGTGACTTTTCGACTCAATGAGAATTTAGATTTAGCAGAGCGTTTATACCAAGCGGGGGAGTGGGAGCATGCGCAGGCAAAGTTTCGGTTGGTGATGAATCAGACAGATCCTCAAACCAGCACGTCGGGATTTTATCATCGGGCTCGGGTGGGTGTTGCGAAGTCCTTGGCCGCTCAGGCGTTGGCACAAGAAAAAGCGGGAAAGACGGCAGAGGCTGCCGGATTGATGAAGCAGGCTGCAGATCTGGATCCTGCCAATGCTCAAGTTGCGAAACAGGCGGCTAACATGCAGGAGGAGGCGTCACGAGGGGTAGATCCATTTGAAGGAAATCCCGCTGCGACAGCTGATCTAGTTGAAAAAACAAAAGAGATAAAAAAGCTTCTTTCGCTGGCTGATCAGTTGACTGAAACGGGACAGTATCGGTCTGCGCGGCAGAAATTGGATGATGTTTTGCGGATCGACCCGTATAATTCTGCAGCCCGCAAGAAAATTGAGGTTGTGGAGAAGAAGCGACTCCTCGTTGCGGACAAGAGATACTCTGCAAGCCGTGTAAAAGCGATGACTCAGGTGACGGAAGCTTGGATACCGCCTCCCCCTGCCCGAGTTGATTCTAAGCAAACTCGTGGCACTGGAATTGCTGGACCATCTAATTCAGCTGAGATTCTGCAAGCCTTGTCGACAATTGAGGTTCCTGAGATCGTTTTCAATGAAAAACCTCTTCGAGACGCTGTGGAGGAGTTGCAAAGATTAAGTGAGCAGAACGACCCCAAAAAGAAGGGAATTAATTTTGTGTTGCGGTTATCGCCACCTGCGGAGGGAGTCGATCCAGAAGCGGCCACTGTTAGTTTGGAGCTGAGGAATGTAAAACTACAGACTGCCCTCAAGTATTTGTGCGAACAAATCCGAGGTGGAGAAAAGTTGAGGTATGATGTTGAGAACAGTGCTGTACTCATCCTGCCTGTTACGGAGACAGGGGGAGAGTTAGAGACCCGAAGTTATACTCTGCCGCCCAGTCTCTTAGCTAATTCGGTTAAAACGGGAGAGGCTAAGACACCCAAAGAGTTGGGTAAATTAGTTTTGGATAGTATCGGAGTGAATACTGCTATGGCGAGTACTTCGGCGATGTGCTTTTCCGATACCGGCAAATTGGTGGTAAGGAATACGCCGAACGAGTTGAGCAAGGTTGAGCAGAGGATTCGAGATGCGCAGGGAGAACCGCCGCAGAAGCAGTTTGAGGTGGAAACCAAGTTCCTCTCTTTTACGGAGAACGACGTTAAGAATTTTACTTTTAATTTGCAAATGAGTGGAAGCACTGCAATCCCCAATCCTGGAAGTCCGGGTGCAATCTATGATCCAGGGTCAGCGACTGGAGGTACTGACGGCCTTCGGGGGACGGCAGGATTCAGTCCAGGTGGTGGATCCGTCACAGCCCTGCAACAGTTGCTTGATCCTACCTACCCTCAAACTGCATCTAATCAAGTCGGAGTGAACGCGCAAGTTTTTGGCAGGGGTTTTGCCGCGGTTCTCCAGCTTTTACAAAACGCGATCGGTAAGGATTTAGTGGCCGCGCCGAGGGTGACATTGGCGGATGGGAAGCAGTCGAAAATTGTGATATCTCGGCGAATGTACTATCCCACGACCTACACACAGCCAAATGTGCCGAATAATGATCAAGGTGTAGGAGCGGGTTTTATTTTGCCGTCGAACCCAACGGGATTTGAGTATCGTGATATTGGGACAACTTTGGAGGTGAAGGGTGAATCCACCTCGATTCCTAGAGCGGTGGATTTGGATTTTACAAACCTGCTGGTTGAGGATTTTGAGGGATTCGTTGATTACGGAGTTCTCATTTCATCAGCTCCACTTGATCCAACAACAAATTACGACACTACAGTTGGCGCAGCCCCCTATTTAGTTCCTATATTTACTAAAAAATCTCTTCAAAGCCGAGTACGGTTGATCGATGGTGAAACGGTTGGAATGGGCGGGTTAATCTCGGATGTGGTTCAGTTGGTTGACGATAAAGTCCCTATGTTGGGTGATATTCCTATGTTGGGCCGTTTTTTTCGAAGTGAAGCCTCGCAGAAAATTAAGAGTAATCTCGTAATCTTTTGCACTTTGAGAATTATTAATCCTGACGGCACATTGGTCTTCCCCGAAGATGAGGAAAACCCTGAATTTGCCCAAGGTGGCAGTTCGGAAATGATGCCCTCTGTGCCATGAAAACATTTCTACTTATTTTTTCTCTTTGCTTAGGAGTTTCTGCAAGTTCTGTTGTTCGCGCGAGCACGGTACAAGAGCAGATCGAGGCTGAGACTGGCAAAAGGGAGCAGATGTTACAGCCTTTAAAAGAGGCATATGGAGTGAGTCGCAAGATGGTGGCAGATGGCAAGAGCTCGGATGCCTGTGAACTTCTCGAGAAAGCGTATGAAGCTCTTCCTGAGGTGTTGAGGGGAGCCCCCCTTGCTTTGGACGTAAATAAGACTCTCAGCAAACTTCAAGCATCTCTTGCGGAAGCCGCCGCCCAGCAGAATCACTGGCCTGAAGCTCGTCGGAGAGCCTTGGCCTCTCTCCAGCATGATCCTAACAATGAGTTGGCAATCCTGCAGTTAAAGAAAAGTGACGAGGTATTGCGGCGGGGTGTATCGGGCACGGAATCGGTCAACCCTGCCCTAACGACAAAGTTTTTTGACAGACTTACGACTGTTAGAAACGGGTTGGAGGAAGCTCAAGCTTTACGTGAGACAGGTCAGCTGGTGAAAGCTGAGGAAAGGTATGAGGATGTTTTGGAGGCCGATCCCTTCAATCAGGTTGCAACGGAGGGAATCCAGAAGATTTATGAGGAGCGTGCGTTAGTTGCGGAAAAAGCGCGTGACCTATCAAACCTTGAAAGAAGGAGGGAGGTTCGCGAAGCATGGAACAATATTTACCCCAAAAGCGGGGCGGCGGTAGGTGGAATTGAAATCACTGGTGCTATGACAGCCTCTCCTGCGTACGTATTGGAAAAGAAGCTGCAGAAAACAGTTATTCCACAGGTCGATTTTTCGGGTGCAGATCTCGAGACAATTCGTCGAGCACTGATCAGCCTTAGCAGAACGTATGACCCGGAGACCGCAAAAGGAGGGGTTAACTTTGTTGTTAGCACTGATGTTGCAAATCCACAGCCCGTGACTTTGCGGTTGCGACAGACCTCTTTGGCCGAAGTGGTTCGATATATCTCACAAATTGCAGGGGTAAAGGCAAGGATTACGGACATAGGTGTTACTTTTGGTCCCTTGGTGGAAAAAAGGCCTGAATTGAATTCCCAGAATTTTACCGTAAGCCCCTCCTTCTTCAAGGGAGCTGATGGGAAAGAGGATGCTGGAACTGATGCGCCTAGAGGGGCAGGAGGGGGTTCGGTTACAACAGGGTCGGATTCAGCGGGAAAGAACGAACAGAAGAAGTTGGAAGATCTTGGGGTAGTTTTTCCGACTGGGGCTTATGCGGTCTATAATCAGAAGACCAGTCAGTTGAAGGTCGTAAATAATCAGGAGATGCTGGATTTAATTGGGCAGTTGATCAGTGCGGCTGAGGAGCAGACCCTTCTGATTCAGGTGGGAGTTCGCTTGGTTGAGATTAATCAGTCTGACTTAGATACACTTACAGTGAATTCAACTTTGGGGGGTTCAGGAATCAATTTGCTTTCCCCAGTCCCAGCAGGTTTTGACTCAGCCAGCGGAGGGGCGACACCATCTGCCTCAACGCAGCGGGGCGTGAATGCCCAGCTCAATCAGATTCAAGGGGTAGGTTTGCTTCCGAACAACACGCTCCAATCTTTTCTCCAGTCAGGGGTTCTAGCTGGAACCAACCAAACCAGCTCCTATGCATTGAATACGATGGATCTTGGTGGAACAATTTTGAATGGAATGCAGCTTCGGACTTTAATCCAAGCCGTTTCTCAGAAAAATAGTGCAAATGTTTTGGCTAATCCATCGATTATTCTGAAGAGAGGGCAAAAGGGTGTGATTGAGGTAACTCAGGAGTTTAAGTATGTCAAAGAGTATAGTGATCCTCAGTCATCCATTCGGACAATTAATAGTACGAGCACGAATCAGACTACGGCTAATAATAATCTTCAAGGTGTGCCTGGACCTGAAACGGTGATTGGTTCGTTTCCTTCTCAAATTAGTGATCCTGTGCCAATTGGGGTGAAGATGGGAGTGAAGCCAGATGTCACAGGAGATAACAGTAGGGTCTTATTGGAGTTGGAGCCCAGCTTTGTGGATTTTGAAGGATTCATTAATTACGGGACCCAGATTAATTCGGCATACACCTTAGCGTACTACAACCAAGCAGTAACGATTATGACAAACAACATTCAGCAACCTGTGTTTATACGCCGTGATTTGACGTTGCCTGCTGTGGAGGTGAGCGATGGTTACACTTTGCTATTGGGAGGTTTGTTAAGGGAAGACATTCAGAAAATTGACGAAAAGGTGCCGATCATTGGGGATATACCTATCTTTGGTCGTGCGTTTCAGGGGAAAACTGAGCAGGCGATTAAAAAGAATACTTTGATATTCGTGACTCCTAGAATCTTAGATGTAAGTGGGCAACCTCTGAATCCTACGGCTGGATCGCCAACAACGGCTTCAGCCAGTGGGACACCCTAGATCTTATTTTCTGACGAGGCGGTAAGGGAAGTCGACGGGGATCTCTCTTACATTGCCTGCCGACCAGCCAGCTAGGTTGGCCACGGTGTATCCAGCACCTCCGAAAACGAAATAGAACAGGGAACTCCAGGTATCCGCTGTTTCTGACTTGGCATACCAGAGCCGAGGTTTGAGATTCGTAGGGCTGTTCACAGGCAGGTCAATTCCTCCACGGCGCTCTTCACCGCCTATTTTGATTTTTTCAAGTGACTCGTATCGTATCCACAGAGGCTTTGTGTTGGGCTCGGGTTTTGGGGGAAGGACAGGAGTCGCTTTTACCTCTTGGCCTCTTTGAACCCGCATTTGATTGGCCGATTGCATCGTTGGCGAGTCGATTGGGATTTGTAGAATTTGCCGATAGGTACCCGCAGGCAGATAAAGAACTTTGTCTGGATCTTCGTTGGGGACTTCGACTTCTGAAGGAAGATTTAAATTAGCGATTTCGGGTGTGAGGGGAGGTTTAGGTGGGGTGATTGCTTTTTTTTCGGCTGAAGGTTGGGATGCTGGCTCGTTCACTGTGCCTCCCATTGGGTCGGAGGGTGTGGAGGATTCCTCTACGGTTTCATGATTTTTATTCGTAGTTGTGTCTAATGCGGGGACAGTGCCACCTCCCATAGGGTCGGCGGCAGGCATTTCTTTTGCAGAAGTAGAAGTTGGTGAGTTGGTTAAGACGGGGTTTCCACCTCCCATGGGATCAGGCTCGACTGACTCAACGGGATCGCGGGCAAGAGCAGTCATTGAAGTCAAAGCTAGGATGAAAAGAATTCTGTGCTTCATGTGATCAGTCCTACCCTGCGAAGCCAGACTGCAGCACGGGGATGGTGCTCGCTCCAGCCTTGAAGTTCCCACAGCCATCCCACTTTTTCCGCAAAGAGATAAAGGCCGCCTGCCCCAAAAAGAATGATGGAGCTCGTTCCGGCCAAGAAGGAGGGAATACGGTTTCCTTGCCCAAGGGCAATTGAGAGCCGGGTCCATACGAGAAAACCGAAAAGAACAAAGACACTGCTAAAAATAGTGGCGGCGACATTCCTTCTGGCATCCGTCATGCCAAACGCGATACCAAAGAGGCAGAGGAGAGGACAAGCCAAGGGATAGGCCAACCGATTCCAGTGCTCCGTCTCGTAGGGAGCGCGAAGACGATCATTCAGGCGCGAGCGATCGGAGGCGAGTCGAACGACATCGGGCCAAGGAAGTTCATCGGGGGGAAGAAGACGTGCGGCTAGTGTTTCGGGCGGAGCTGTGCACTCCGGTAGAACAAGCTCGTCTAGGAGTGGGCCGAGCGTTTCTTGGCCGTTTGTGGTGGCGCTATATTCGGCCCGACGAACCCCTTGAAAGTGCCAAACCCCGCCTTGGTAGACGGCAGAAGTGGCAAATAGCTTGGAAAGATCGCGCCCTTCGGGCTCGGAGCGAAATAGAACTTCCAGGTTTTCCGCTTTTTTTTCTTTCAGATAGATGCGACCGATGTACCAGATTTCACTTTGAGTGGCGTTCGGCAGCATGGGCGAGCGGTAGACGATCTGTTGAAATGTGTTTTCTTCCACAGGTTCCTGTTTGATCTGCTTTTTCACCTTTTCCCGACCTGCTTGGGCCGTGGGGGAGAGAGAGTAGGAAAGTAGATAAAGAATGACAGAGAGACCCACACTACAGACGAGGAATGGTTTCGCCAGAATCACAGGGCTCATTCCTGCGGCTAGAAGGGCGACCGACTCACGGTGCCTAGAGAAGTAAGCCAAGACGTAGAGAGTGGCGAAGAGGACGGCGACGGGCAGGATCGACTGGGCCAGATCGGGAAGTTGAATTAGAAAATACTTTACCAAAAGAGGGAAAGGCGGATTTTTTTCAACGAGACGCCCCAATTTGTCGAAAATATCAAACATAAGCCAAAGCACGAATAGGGCAGTAATGACAAAGACAAGGGGGAGTAGGACAGAACGCCAAAGATATTTTTCGACGATTTTCATTTTCCGTGCGAATCTAGACATAGCATCTCGATGAACCTTGCCCACGATCTTTCTGCTTTGGAGGAAACCGTCAAGCGTTGCCACGGGTTGGTCCCTGCGGTGGAGGCGGCGGGAAAAGCCTTGGCAGAGAGGGTGAAAGCGGGGGGGAAAGTCTTAACGTGTGGGAATGGGGGCAGTGCGGCTGACTCGATGCACTTCGCAGAGGAGATGACGGGGCGATATCGGGGGAATCGGAAGGCTCTCCCTGCGTTGGCCCTTTGTGCCGATGGCTCAGCCCTGACCTGCATTGCGAACGACTGGTCTTACGAGGATGTGTTTTCAAGGCAGGTGGAGGCGTTTGGTCAGAAAGGGGACGTTTTGATTGTATTCAGTACGAGTGGAAAATCACCCAACATACTCAAAGCACTCCAAGTTGCAAAAAGTCGCAATATGCTGATTATAGGCGCTTTAGGAAAGGATGGTGGGCCTGCCAAAGGGCTGTGTGATCATGCGATTGTGGTGCCCAGTGAGGATACGTCCAGGATTCAGGAGATTCACGGGTGGTTGATCCATGCGTGGTTGGAGTGTGTGGAGGCGATTGCGGTCGGAAAGAGTTAGCGGGGAAGGACTTTGTCCTTGGAAGAGGGCGGGGGTTTAGATATGTTTTTAAGTTCGTCGACGTTCTGCGAAATCGCCCTTGTTTAGGGGCCGCAGAGCACCACGTTGGCGGGGTACGGGAGATAAACTTATGGCGGTGGTGATTCGTTTGCGGAAAGAGGGAAAAAAGAATCGTCCCTACTTTCGTGTGGTTGTGACGGACAAAGAAAGTCCGCGGGATGGTCGTTTTCTTGAGCTGGTAGGAACCTACAATCCGATGGGGAAAGATGAGGGTATGAAGCTCAAGCTGGATCGGATTGATCACTGGGTAGGCAAAGGGGCTAAACCGAGTGAGACGGTGGCCAGTTTCATCCGCAAAGCGCGGCGTGCGCCGAAGGCGTAAGTTTCCGGTGAGTACAGGATTTCCATGCGATATTTTCTGGAACTTGTCCTGGGTCGCCTTGTCACCCATCCCGACGAAGTAGATGTAGAGGAGACCTCGGACGACCGGGGCTTTCTCTTTCGCATTCGTGTTAACCCTGAGGATTTGGGCCGAATCATCGGCCGTAATGGACGAACGATTGAGGCGATTCGCTCTCTTTTAAATGCGGCGAGTCGAGATGGGCGACACGTATCTGTCGAGGTAGAGGATGGGGAATTCGATGGGGATGACTCATGAAGATTGATCTCTTGACCCTTTTTCCTGCGATGGCGCAAGGAGTGCTGGGGGAAAGTATTTTGGGACGTGCGCAACGTGCGGGTTTGGTGGAGATCCGTGTGCATCAGATCCGGGATTACGCGAAGGACAAGCACCACACGGTGGATGACCGTCCTTTTGGGGGAGGACCTGGTATGGTGATGAAGGCGGAGCCTCTGGTGGATGCGATTGAGCATTTGCGGGGCGAAGGAGAAGATCGGGCCAGGGTGATCTACTTGACGCCAGAAGGGGTCCGCTTGGATCAGGTAAAAGTTCGGCAGTTGGGCAAGGAGCACCGTCGCCTGCTGCTGGTCAGCGGGCATTATGAAGGGATTGACGAGAGAGTTCGGCAGGGATGGATCGATGAAGAGATTTCGGTTGGAGATTATGTTTTAAGTAACGGGACACTGCCGGCGTTGACCCTGATTGATGCGCTGGTGCGGTTGATTCCAGGGGTGTTGGGGAATGAGAATTCTGCTGGGGGGGACTCATTTGAGGGGGAAGGGCTTTTGGAAGGGCCTCAGTACACCCGGCCTGAGGAGTTTCGGGGAATGAAGGTGCCTGGGGTGTTGCTCTCGGGGCATCACGCGGAGGTTCTGAAGTGGCAGAGGAGCCAAGCCGTGGCACGGACAAAAGAGCGAAGAGAAGATTTACTTGAGGAAAAAAAGTAGGCAGGATTTATCCTTCCTAAGGAGATAAAAAAATGAGTGCAAAGATCATCGAGACGATTGAAAAAGAGCAGTTCAAAGAAGGCCGCACCGGTTTCGGGGTGGGCGATAAGATTAAGGTTTTCACCAAGGTGAAGGAGGGGGATAAGGAGCGGACGCAGCTTTTTGCCGGAACCGTGATCGCGCGTAAGGGGCGGGGATTGAACGAGCAGTTTACCGTTCGGCGCATCAGTTATGGAGAGGGAGTGGAGCGTATTTTTCCTTTGCACTCTCCTCGGATTGAAAAAGTTGAGGTGGAGACTAAGGGCAACCCTCGTCGGGCCAAACTTTTCTACCTGCGCGGTCGCTCCGACATGGCCGTGCGCGAAGTGGTCGAAGCCAGAAAGAAAAAATAAATTCCTCCGCTCTGGAAATCAGAGATTTTGTTGGCGGGTTCATCCGCAACAGTCGGAGTGGATGAGGCGGGTCGGGGATCGTTAGCAGGGCCCGTCGTTGCAGCGGCTTATCAGTTTCACAAAAGCGGGGTGGATCTTGTGGGTTTGGATGATTCAAAAAAGATAAGTCGCAAGAAAAGAGAGGACCTTTTCGAAAGACTCACGGATGGGGAGATGGGAAAGTGGGCTGTGGGAGAGGCCTCCCTAAAGGAGATTGAGGAGCACAATATTCTGGTGGCCAGTCAAATTGCGATGGCACGGGCTTTGAAGGGGTTAGGAGACAATACGGGGGTCATTTTAGTGGATGGTTTGCCTGCCAAGCATTTAGGAAAAGAGCACGTAGCTGTTGTGAGGGGAGATGGAATTTGTCCATCGATTGCTGCGGCTTCTGTGGTCGCAAAAGTTTCACGAGACCGAACCCTTTTGCGATTTGATCAGTTATATCCCATGTATGGTTTTTCAAAGAATTGTGGATACGGCACGGCGGAGCATCTCCAGGCTCTCCGTGTTCACGGACCTTGTCCGCTCCATCGGCGATCGTTTTTACCCATGGGATCAGCGACCATGTCCCGCATGGAAAAATAGTCGGGAGGCAGGCCGATATGGAGAGCGGGTGGCAGCCCGTTTTCTCCAGCGTGAAGGAGTAAAAATCTTGGTCCGTAATTATCGGGCCAGATGCGGAGAGATCGACTTGATAGGGCGGGAGGGGAATGAGCTAGTCGTGGTGGAGGTCAAAACGCGCCACATTCTCGCCCGATTACGGCCAGAACATGCGGTGACGTGGTCCAAGCAGAGAAGAATCATTGCGACAGCCAACAACTATTTACGAGAGCTGGATTGTCGTCCACCTCCTGTCCGTTTTGATATCGTAGAAGTCCATTTTGCACCAGGTCAGTGGCCAAAATGTCGCTGGATTCGGCACGCTTATAGTCTAACCGATGCAGGATTGGCGTGGAGCCGATGAGACAGCTTGCGAGCACTTGGTCGGCAGCGGTGGTCGGAGTGGAGGCGCTCCCCGTAGAAGTAGAGGTGGATGCGGGGGGTGGAAAAGAAAACTTTGTGGTGGTTGGTTTGGCAGATACGGCCGTGAAGGAGTCCCGTCAAAGAGTGAAAGCGGCCGTTTGGAATAGCGGTTACTCCTGCCCTGAAGGATTTATTACTGCCAGCTTAGCTCCCGCGGATTTAAAAAAGGGTGGACCCTGCTTTGATCTGCCGATCGCACTGGGGCTTTTGGCCTGCTCAGGTCAAATTTCGAATGAAAAATTGGCGGAATGGATGGTGGTGGGGGAATTGGCTTTGGATGGTGAAGTTCGAGCGGTGCGAGGGGCTTTGGCTATTGCACTGCTGGCCCGTGGGCGAGGGTTGCGAGGATTGATGGTTCCGACGGCGAATACTGCTGAAGCCTCTGCTGTTGAGGGAATTCGGATTGTGCCTGTCCGAGATCTTCGGGAGGCGGCAGAAGTCATCGATGGAAAGATGATTCCTTGCCCGAGGGTGGATACGCCAATCCGTACGAGTGGCGCCCCAGATCGGGAGTGTGGAGGAGGGGTAGACTTTTCCGAGGTGAAAGGCCAAGAGGCGGTAAAGCGGGCGTTGGAAATCGCGGCAGCCGGAAATCATAACGTCTTGATGATTGGGCCGCCGGGCTCAGGGAAAAGCATGCTCGCAAAACGGCTTCCTAGCATTTTGCCAAAAATGAGTTTGGAGGAGTCGTTTGAGACGACGCGTATACATAGTGTAGCAGGGCTCCTTCGATCCGAGGGATCGTTGGTTCAGGAGCGACCGTTTCGAAGTCCACACCATACGATTTCTGATATTGGATTGATTGGGGGTTCGGCGCATCCCGCTCCAGGGGAAGTCAGTTTGGCGCATCACGGGGTGCTTTTCCTAGATGAACTACCAGAATTTAAGAGATCCGCTTTGGAGGTTCTGAGGCAGCCGCTGGAGGATGGGCAGGTGACGATTTCAAGGGCTACGGGGACGATGACTTTTCCTGCGAGATTTATGTTCGTGGGGGCGATGAATCCCAGCCCGCGTGGATATTTTGAGGGACGGGGGAAGGGGCAAGCAGCACGGAAGTATTTAAATAAAATTAGTGGTCCGCTTTTAGATCGGATCGATCTGCATCTGGAAGTTCCCGCCATGAAGCATGAGCAGCTTTTAGAGGAAGCGCCTGGGGAGTCGTCGGCAACTATTCGAGCGAGGGTGGAGCGTGCTCGGGCGGTCCAACGAGAGCGATTTGGGCCCGCATCTGCAATCTATGCCAATGCTCAGATGGGCCCGAGGGATTTAAGGAAAAGAGTTCCGATGGATCGGGAGGCGAAGGCTCTTTTATCGGGAGCCATGAGTGATCTCTCCCTCAGTGCTAGAGCTTTGGATCGAATCTTAAAGGTCGCCCGTACGATTGCAGATCTGGCAGAAAGTGAGAAAGTTCTTCTGGATCATTTAGCTGAGGCAATTCAGTACCGCACCTTGGACAGGCAGATTTGGGGATAGGGGGTGCTTACGCGTGATTCAGCTCGAGCTTGAGATATTTCCTTAACTCTTTGGTAATCCCTTTACCTTCAGGCCGGGCTTAAGTCCGCGGGAGCTGAACCAGTCCCGATTGACTTCCAGTGCGTAGGCTACTTGGTCGGACTTACTGATTACGCGGGCTTCTTCAAATGGCACGAGGGGAAGAATTTCGAGAATCACTCCGTCCGCGTCTAGAAACGCCAGATCCAGAGGGATAGAGGTGTTGTGCATCCAAAAGGATGCTTTTTTCGGCTGGGGAAAAACAAAAAGCATGCCGTGATTTAACTCAAGGGATTCTCGGCTCATCAGGCCTTTCATCTGCTCCGCAGGGTTGAGAGCCACCTCTGCGACAATCGAATGTCCCTCAACTTTTAAATTGGCAAGGCCACCCGCTTCGAGGGGGCACAGGGAGAGAACAAGAAGGAGTAAAGTCTGAAGCAGCTTCAATAGCGGGGAAGAGAGGGGTCGATTTCTTCCGACCAGGCATCGATCCCGCCCTTGAGATTGAGAAGTTTTTTGTAGCCTTGTTGCTGAAGAAAAAGAAGAGCCTTGGCGCTTCGTACTCCCGCTTTGCACTGAAGCACAATTTCCTGATCTTGGGGAATTTCTTGCCATCTCTTCGGAATTTCGCCCAGGGGAATGAGGGTAGAGCCCGCAATTTTGGAAATCTGATATTCGTGGGGTTCACGCACATCGACCAAGACAAAGGATTTTTTGGAATCGATCTTTTGTTTGAGTTCAGAGCAGGTGATTTCAGGAACTTGGGGCGCTTCCTGTGACGGTCCCTCTCGTGCAGGTGCACCACAGAACTGCTCGTAATCAATCAGGCCTGTGATGGTTTTATTTGGACCACAGATCGGGCAGTGCGGATTTTTGCGCAGTTTCATTTCCTTAAACTTCATTTTTAAGGCATCGAAAAGTAGGAGACGTCCAATGAGTGGATCACCGATTCCGAGAATCAGTTTCACGGTCTCAATGGCTTGCAGAACCCCGATCACGCCAGGGAGGATTCCAAGAACGCCACCTTCAGCGCAACTGGGTACGCTACCTGGGGGTGGCGGTTCGGGGTAGAGGCAGCGATAGCAGGGGCCTTTTTCTCCCCAGAATACGGTGCACTGGCCCTCGAAGCGGAAGATGGAGCCGTACACATTGGGTTTACCCAAAAGAACGCATGCGTCGTTCACGAGGTAGCGAGTAGGAAAGTTGTCGGTACCGTCTACCACCACATCGTAGTCTTGGAAAAGTTCGAGTGCGTTGTCGGACCGAAGAGCGATTTCGTGGGTTACTACATCCACGTGGGGATTGAGTTCGGAGATGGTGCGGCGGGCAGATTCGACCTTGGCCTGACCGATGGAGGTCTGACGGTGGATAATTTGACGCTGGAGGTTGGACTCGTCCACCCGATCAAAATCGACGATTCCCAGTCGACCTACCCCAGCGGCGGCTAGATAGGCGAGAAGAGGGGAGCCGAGGCCGCCCGTTCCGATAGCCAAAACTCGGGAGGCCTTGAGCTTACGCTGACCTTCCACTGTGACCTCGGGCATGATGAGATGGCGGGCATACCGACGCATCTCTGGTGAGCTCAGGGTCTGCGCAGGGGTAGTTTCGTTGATTCTGGAAATCAAAGACATCTGAAAAACCTAGCAGAAATGGATGACAGGGTCGAGATGGTGTGTGTCATGAGGCCGCCTTGGAAAGGCGGGCTTAACCAAATTATTGCCCCTTGAAAAACTCGGCTTGGAGGACGAGTTCGTCTTTAAATTGGGGTCTTTTTTCAACGGTATCGAGATGATGAAAGAATTCGTCGGCTGTCTCGAACAGATGACCCTTTTCGATATAGGAGTCGGTGGTGAAGGGGCTGAAACCACCCCGGGGAAAGATCATGTAGCGGGCCTTCATGTAGTCTCGGGCGTGGCCTAGTTCATCCATCATGCCAGTGGAAAGGGGCGGGCGTTCGGGATAGGGATGAATGGCCACAACGGCGTGGACTTTGCCTACGTACCAATGCAGATCGCGGTGGACTGTGTACGCGTAAATGGATTCCCGATCGCTGGCAGGTACCCCCTCAAAATTGGTTCCGATCTCAATCGACTGGGGATCTACGATGACGGCGTACTTGCGGAGACGGTGGATGATCTGGTCGATCTCCTTTCGTTTCTCGGGAGTTCCGTAGCTCATCGAGTAGCTGGCGTACACAACCCAGGGATTTGGATGGGTAACCAGCTTATAGAGAGCCTCGGGGGGTTCACCCACGGCGATGACGTAGTGGGGCACTCCCATGTACCGAGCCCAATCCTCGGAGAGGCTAACCTCCTCATTCATCCATGAGAGAATATCGTACAAAGTATGGTTCCGCTGTTTGAGAGCGATGAGGAACGGGTCAGCCTCCTGTAGGGTTTCCAGTTTCAGTTTGATCGCCCACTCCGCGTCGATCAGGGTGACGATCAGGTCGGGTTTAATAAAATCCCGAAGAACCCGTTGATCCTTAAACTTGCGATTGATTCGGTTCCACTCAACTGTGGCGGGGGCACGAATAATGACGTCCTGATAATTGTTTCGCTGAATCTCGTATCCGATTTTTTCGTACTCTTTCTCGCGGGTCAGTTCAAAAACATAGTCGGTAGTTCCCAGAAGACGTTCGAGCGGTTTTTTCCCTGCCTTCGTGAAGTCATCGATGGCGTTGTAGACCTTGATTTCGCGGTTGTTGCGCTGACCGAGGGCGACGACCCGGCGTAGGTAGTCGGCATCGTCCATTCCCGCAATCATTCCAGTGACAAGAACTCGCATTTTTGAACTTTATCAGCTTTTTTATGAAAAAGCGATCTTGTTCAGGGGCTGGGAAATTCAGAAGTTGACGCAAATTGAGGTTTTCTCGCATTCGATTTTCTTGAGGCTTTCCGTCTCCTTTTGAGGTATTTTTTTGTAGTGAAGTTAAAAACACTTCTTGCGCTGGTTTTTGTCTCCGTAGGAGTTTTGCTGCTTCTGCTTGTAAGTAATTCTTTCATCAGTCGAAAAAAAGCTAACGAATTAGCTGATGCGCAACTGCAGAAGTATCACTCCTATCAGTTGGCGGATGAACTTCGTCAAAGCTCGGATGATTTGACGCGGATGGCTCGCACCTACGCGGTTACAGGGAACGAAAAGTACCAGAAGTTCTTTAACCGTATTTTGACAATCCGAAATGGAGAGACGCCCCGACCTCAAGACTATAACGACATTTACTGGGACCTTGTTACCGGTGATGCGGAGCAGGACAGCGCAGAAGCGGGAGAAAAAATATCCCTAGAAAGTCGCATGTTAAGTGCTGGATTTACCGTCCAAGAGTTTGCTCTTCTTAAAGATTCGCAGAATCAAAGCGATTCACTCGTAAAGCTGGAAAATATCGCGATGCATGCTTTGAAAGGTGAGTTTGATGACGGAACGGGATCTTTTCTGATCAGAAAAACTCCTGACCAACCTCTCGCCATTCAGATTTTGCACAGCCAGCAGTACCATGAGGCCAAGGCGAAAATTATGAAGCCTCTGCGCGACTTTACTCAGATGGTAAACCAGAGGACCTCTATCCTTGTCAGTGGACTACAAAAAGAAGTGCATCGTAGGGTTCAGCTTGGACTCGTACTGGCACTGGCCTTGTTGGGTTTGCTGAGTATCGGCTACACGGTGATTCTTCGGCTGGTGCTACGGCCGATTCGCCTGTTATCTCTCGCCGTCCAACAGTTGGAGCAGGGGAAGTTTGCTGAGATTCAAAGCATCCGAGGAGTCCGGGAGTTGAACCAACTTGTCACAGCTTTTAATCAGATGGCGTCCATTCTCCATCAAAGAGAAAAAGAAAAGGAAGCGGCAATGGTTGATCTGGGGGAAAAAGCAACGGCATTGGAGAAAGAGAAGGGGCGCACTGAGAAGCTTTTGCTAAACGTCTTGCCGATTGCCATTGCGGACCGTTTACAAAAGGGAGAGAAAGTCGAAGCCGAAACATTTCCTGAAGTCACTGTGCTCTTTGCGGATGTGGTTGGATTCACGAAGCTGGCCGCAGAGCTGGGGCCAAGGTCGGTGACCAACCTTCTTAATGAGCTGTTCGAAATCTTCGATGACTTAGCCGAGAAGTATAAGTTGGAGAAAATTAAGACGATTGGGGATTGTTATATGGCGGTGGCGGGGGTTCCGGATCGAAGCCCTACGCATGCCCAGCAGATGGCTGACTTCTCTTTGGAGGCATTGTCTATTCTGAAAAGCCAAAACCAGAAGTTGTCCCGAAATCTGCAAATTCGGATTGGAATGCATAGCGGAACCGTGGCCGCAGGGATCATTGGCAGAAAGAAATTTGCCTACGATTTGTGGGGGGATGTGGTGAATGTTACCAACCGCTTGGAGGGAACCGCCGAGCCTATGAAAATTCATGTGAGTGAGAGTGTTCACGCACGGTTAGAGGATAGTTATATTTTTGAGGATAGGGGAGAAGTTGAATTAAGAAATCGGGGCAAACTACGAACGTACTATCTCATCGGAAAAAAGGTTGAGAAGAGTTGAGGGGTAAGTGCTTTAGGGAGATTTGAACCCTAAAGTCTTTTTGGATTGCCGACGCAAAGGACGCGAAGAGAAGTGGCTAGGGAGGGAATTGAACCCCCGACACGAGGATTTTCAGTCCTCTGCTCTACCAACTGAGCTACCTAGCCAACCGAATAAGGTTAAGATCATAAACCAATAAACCGACCTCTGGAAAGCGTGCTTTCCACAATATGTGCGGACTCGTTAAGCTATTTGGATGAGTCAAGACACCCTAGTGAAGCCTGAACCTTATGTGAAAGTGTGTATGGCCTTGGTGGCGCTAAGCCTTTTAACGATCGCCGTATGCCAGGTGGTTCTCGTCCTGCGTCCGACAGCCCAGCCTATCGTCAGACGCCCCGTGATTCCGATCGAGAACCGGATGAGTCCGCAAGGTTTGCCTCCCTTTCCTCAAGGCACGATGCCTTCTGGAGCCCCAGAAGGCGCCCGCTTACCCCAAGGAAATTCACCTCAGTCCCCCGAAAAGCCCGCCAAGAAGTAAGACGCCGCTATGGTTTGGCAGGAACAAAAATTGAGCTGGAGCGGGGCGAGAGGGAGATAGTAAGGCGGCCGTCTTTGACGGATACCTGCTTAGCGGATGAGGTTTTGGAAAGAAGTAACTCCTGTTCAAGAGGACCATCCGGAATTTCAGGCGCCACAAGCAGGTCTAGGGACACCGGTTTTTCGGAGCGATTGAACGCAATGAGAACTCTGTCGTCCGCATACGCACGGACAATGGCGTAAGTGTCCTTTTTCGTCTCGATCGCTCGTCGACTTCCGTAGCGCAAGGCGGGATGGGCGGAGCGTAGATGGGTCAGTTTGGAAACGTGATCGAGAGTGGTTTTTGCTTCGCCAGAAGCTTTGTCGGGATCGGGAAGCATTCTGCGGTTATCCGGGTCGCCCGCACCCGTGAGACCCAGTTCGTCCCCGTAGTAGATCATAGGCACGCCCGGGAGGGTCATGAGAAAGGTGAAAGCCATTCGTAATTTTGCGTAGGAGGAGGAGGAGTGATCCACGGTGGAGGGATATTTCCAGCCCGCCTCCTCTTCGTCCGGCTCACGAGGATCGGGAAGATCGCCGTCGGCATAAGCAAGGAAGCGAGGTTTGTCGTGATTTCCAAGAAGCGGCGACATAGCGGTTTCTAAACCGTACACGCGTTCTGAATCAGCCGTGGCGGCTTCCAGTTCGGAGAATCCAGTGGACTCCATCGCAAAGGTGGAGAGCAGGGTGTCGTAGAGGGGAAAATCGAACTGGCCGTCGAGTTTGGCCGGCCCGACAAAGCTGGCGATGCCTTGGCGGTTCATGAATGTTTCGCCCACAAGGTAGAAGGCGGGATCGGAAGCGACAGGAAGATCGGTTCGGAGACCCGATCGAAAGGCGGACCAGAATTTCTGCGGAATGTGTTTCACCGCGTCGAGACGGAAGCCGTCGAGGTTGAATCGTTTGACCCAATCGACGGCGTTGGAGATGAGGAAACGGGATGCAGCCGGTTGATCGTAGTTAAAGCGGGGGAGAAAAGGTTCAAACCATGTGGTGAACTGGGTTTCCGCATCCCACTTGCGGAGATTCTTTGTGCCGTCGGGCAACATCAGCGAGCCGAACCAGTCGGGATGGTCCTTAAAGGCTGGATGATCTTCGTGAACGTGGGCGAGGACGAGATCAAGGAGGACGCGGAGGCCGTGCCGGCGGGCGGATTCGGTCAAAGCCAGCAGAGCCTCGTTGCCGCCGAAGCGGGGTTCCACCTCGGTCGAGGAGAGAGGCCAGTAGCCGTGGTAGCCTGTGTACCAGCGGCCAGGTGGAAGATACTCTTTGAAGGATTGGGGTGGGTTCTGGTTCACGGGGGAGAGCCAGAGAGTGTTGACGCCGAGTTTTTCGAAGTAGCCGTTTTCGATCAGTTGGCGAATGCCGATCAGATCGCCCCCCAGGTACTGCGCGGGTTTTTCGACCTTGGGATCGGGAGCAGGATTATTTTTTGGGTCTCCATCAATCATTCGATCGATGAAGGCGAAGTAGATGATGTGATCGAGGCGGTTGGCATCGGTCTTGGTTTCGGTGGTGATGTGGGCACGGGCAGGGCGGGCGAGAGTGCCGTCCTCCCCCACGGCGGCGAGGCGGATCCAAGAGTCGGGAGGAAGAGAGGAGGTATCGACTTCCCAGCGGCCGGGCTGGGGAGAGGTGGCTGGGACGGGGCGGGAGGTTCCGTCGGGGAGTTGGGCAATGGAGGAGAGAGAGGAGGCTTTCCATCCTGCGGGAGCGGAGAGAAAGGTGAGGAGCCCTGGCTTGCGGGAGTCTGCGTAAAGGAAAGTGGCGGAGTTGGTGTTTTCGGGAATTTTCACGAGCGAGTTTTTCTGGCCCGTGCCGTCGGCGACGGTGAGAGAGTGGGAGGAGTCGAGTCGCCAATCGCCGTCCACGACGAACTTGTAGGCTTGGGGTCCAGGGGAAAGAGGAAGGGTGAGGGACCAGAGGTTTCCTTTTTCTCGGGTGAGGGGGTGGGAGGTGGCGTTCCATCCGTTAAAGGCGCCTGCGAGGCAGACCGATTTTTCTGAGCCTTTACCTGTGAAGGTGAAGCGGTGGGTGGAGCGGGGGGAGATTGCTAGAGTAAGAATTCCAGAAAGGGGTTCCCCTTTTTTAGGTGTGATTTGAATCGGGAGGTCGATCAGGCCTTGTAGATCTGGCTGAGTCTGAATTTTGAGTTGGAGAGAGGAGGGGTCGAGCCGTGCAGAGAGGGAGGCGGGCGGGGTGATCTGGACCGTTGCTTCGGGACCAGGAGAGAGCCAGCGGGTGAGGTCGAGGGTGGTGGAGGTTTCGGCTGGGATCGTTTGGATGGGAATCCAGCCGAGGTGAGGAGCCTCGTCGGCAGCGCGGGTGAGTGGGGAGAGAAGAAGAGAGAGGGCTAGGCTGAGGGGGAGGGAAACTCGAGAGATGAGAGGGGGAAGATTCATGCGGAAGATGATTTGTTGGAAAAGAAAACTTTTGGGTTGAGAGAGGCTCCGTCGACCCATTGGCTTTCGACCTGGAGGACTTTGGCGGAAAGGGGGAGACCGATTTCTCCTCGCATGAGGTGAGCCGAGAGGAGATCGACGGCGTTGGCGCCGACGGTTTCATTGTTCTGGTTCATGCCCGCCCATCCGGTCATGGAGGGGTCCCAATCGAGGTGGGCGAGGGCGGGTAGGGAAGTTTTTGCGTTCTTGAGCCATGGAGCGATTTCGAGGTGGGTGGTGAGGAGGGAGTCGGGTTTGGTTTGGGCGAACCATTCGAGAAAGGAGGATTGATCTCCGGGTTGAAACCACCAGATGCGTTCGGCGATTTTGTGGAGGGGTTCGCCCGTGGAGGTTTGAGATTGGAGGAAGGCGGCGGAGAATCGGCCCGTGAGGAGGGAGTCGATGGCTTGGGAGAGGATAAGGGCGGGGCGTTTTTTCCCTAGGGCGTGGAGTTGGCGAACGGCATCGAAGGAGGTGGTGTACTGGTCATTCGAGGAGCAGTGGATGGCGGGGGAGGAGGGGCGGGTGCCGAGGACGACGGAGACTTGGTGGGAGATGATGGATTCGGTCCAGCCGGGGAGAGTGCCTTTGGAGGGAAGTCCGAGAAAAGCGACTCCTTGGATTCCGCGGGCTTGGAGGACGTCGGGCAGTTTGGGGGTTCCTTGGAGAAGAGGATCGTCTGCCCAGAAGTGGTCGACCTGGTAGCCGAGTGTGGTCGCGCGATTTTCGAATCCGTGAAGGAGAGAGCGAAAGGTGTGATTTTGTTCGGCGAGGGATTTGGTGATCTGGAGGCCGATGAGGGCGAAAGAACCGCGGAACTTGGTGTTGGAGCTGGAGCGAAGTTGACCCATAACGAGGGCGACCATGGGATTGGCGCGGTAGCCCATTTTTTTGGCGAGGGCTTGGATTCGGCGTCGGGTGGATTCTCGAATACGGGGATCGTTCCGGAGAGCGAGGGAGACGGTGGCTTTGCCGACGCCAGCGGCTTGAGCAAGGTCGGCCATACTGAGGGACTTCATAGTACAAAGCTAAATTAAACTGTTCCGCACTACATGACCAAGGCGAAATGTTGGATTTAAACAGTTCCATGTAAAAGCCAGTTGAAATTTATATCACCGAGGCATATTTTGCTTACGTAAGGATAACTACATAAAACTAAATCGAGGAGTAAAAAACCAAAAGTAACGAATCAACAGAAAAGGAGATTAAAATTATGAAAAATACTTTCAAACTTATGGCCGGCATTTTGGCCCTTGGATTAGCAGCAACTGAAGGTAACGCTGCGGTACAAATTGTAGAAACACTTATGCTTTTCAAAGTGAATGGTGTTGACACCTATCGTTCAGGGGATCGCGCAGATTGGGGTACATTCTCCAATCCTAGACTTTCGGTTGATGGGTTTGGCGCTACCTCATTCGATACCGGCGCTGGTAACTCACTCTTGCTCGATCGTGTGTTTCTCAAGACGAATCACTGGAATGGTGGAGCCACACCAGATGGCGGTGGTTCTAATGACAACTGGATACCCACCAGCCATCAAATAGGTTTGAACTATTCCATCACTCCTACGGGAGGTGCGGATTCTTGGCAGTATATCCAAGCGCCGAACACAGTTTCTGGTAACGTTCAGGAGTGGAATATCGGTTCCTTAAATCGTAATCTACTCTCAGGACTCTCCGCTGGAACTTACAGCTTTAAATACTATTTTGACGTTACCTACAACTCTTGGACTGGTTCAGCGACCGTCCTGGGGCACACTTATGATGCAGTGGGAGTGCAGGCTGGTGCAGGTAATGGCCCTAACCTAGCTAATGCTTCCTCAACAACTTTTACAGTTGTTCCCGAGCCTTCGACAGGAATGTTGATGGGATTGGGTGTTGCTGGGCTACTGGTAGTCCGACGCTTTCGTAAGAGCGCGTAAAGTATACTGTTTCTCACAAAACCCTCCGACTCCGGTCGGGGGGTTTTTGTTTTGGAGGGTTAGCTCTGTACGTCGTGCGAGGCGGGCTAGGGACAGCCCGCCCTACAGTTGATTAATCGAACAACATTCAAGCTTTGGTAGGGCGACCAATTCCCCTGCGTAAGCAGACGTCCACTGCATCATGGAATGAGAAACCTGAATGGGTGGGGGTAGGTCTTGGGGGACCAATCCCTTGGTCGCCTCGCTGAATGTTCAACCCTTAACTACGCGCTTGCTGAATCCGAAGGGTCAGAATCGCTAGGGAATTGTGAAAGGGGATCAATTCTTGCGCAAAGCGCACCTAGGCGCCGCGAAACCCGATCTGAATGGCCCAATGCGACAAATCCTCGTTGCAAGGGGGGCGGGTATTTTAAAGAGGCTTATTGAACTGTTCCATAAAATACTGCCTTGCATAGGCATGGGTGGGCAGTATTTTGCTTAGGTAAGCAAAAAGCAAAAATAACTAATATAAGATGAGTCATCTCGTAAAATCAGCAATCGGTAGAGGGAAAATTATCAGAACTGCTTTATTACTTCTATCGTGTTCCTTGTTTCTGGTTTGTACAACGGCGCAAGCTCAGAGGAATTGGGATGGAGATGGAAGTAGTGGTAATTTTGATTGGTGGAATAATTGGTATGGTTCTACATCAGGTGGGTCTGATCCGAGGGTGGGTTGGGGATTTGGAGTCGATTTGAATTTTAATTTCCAAAATAATGCCACTCCAACAGTCCTGAATTTTAATTTAGGTGATTGGTATGACATCGGCAATATCGTCTGGAGAGATACCTATAATAAATCAATGACTTTGAGTGGGAGTCCCGGTGGGATAAGTTTCAAACAGAAGTTAGAAAATTACAGTAGTTTCGCGCAGACGATTACAGTGAATCTCTCTGGAGGAAAAAGTGGAGCGCCGTGGATCGAGTTGAATCCGGTGAATGGCAATTTGACTATGAGCGGTAATCTTTATAACGATTTTAGCAACGACTACCTCGTTTTCGGCACGACCGGTAAGACGCTGACTTTGAATTCGACACTTGGAGTAGGAAATACAGCCGCGAATGTCGATTTTAGCGTGGAACAGGCAAGCAATGTTCAAGTGAACAACAACCAAACCTGGGCAGGAACCACAACGGTTAAGGCAGGTTCTTTTAAAACAGGAGCGAGTGTTGCTTTGGCTTCGTCTGGGATTGTGGTTAGTGGGGGAACATTCGAAACCACATCGGCGGATGTAGTCGTTAATACAGGCTCGGTGAATGTTTCATCGGGCGAATACAAGTTGGGGGGCAACGATACAGTGGCATCATTGACGGTTTCGGGTGGACTTCTTTCCTCCGCGAATGGTTCTACATTGACCGCGGCAACCTATGCGCTGAATGGTGGAACCGTGAATGCGAATTTGGGTGCGGGAACGGTGAATGCTTCCAGCGGGACAACGTTGCTGAGCGGAACGTCCGGTGCGGCAAATGTGAATGTTTCGGGGGGACTTCTTAGCCTCGTTTCTGGGAATCGTTTAGCCGACGCTGCTGCAGTGGCGGTTTCCAGTGGTGAACTTGCTGTGGGTGCCAACGATACCGTTGGTTCTTTGAGCACAACGGGTGGAACGGTAAGCGGTGCGGGGACACTGACGGCGGCGACCTACGCGTTAAATGGTGGAACGGTCAGTGCGAATTTAGGTGCGGGCACTGTTACGGCTTCTAGTGGAACGACATCTCTCAGCGGGACGTCTGCTGCGGCAAATGTGAATGTTTCGGGTGGAACATTGAATACAAGTGGAGCAAACAAATTGGCTGATGGGGCCGCTGTAGTTGTATCGAGCGGAACCTTGGGCGTGGGTGGAAGTGACACCGTAGGTTCGCTTGCAGCCTCAGGGGGAGTCGTCACGGTAGCTACTGGCACGACTCTGACCGCGAATGGAAATAGCTCGATCACTGGCTCTGCTCGAGCCACAGGAGGAACGGTAGCCGTAGCTAACAATTCGCTATTGAACTTAGCCAACTCTTCGACGACGACCACCAGTGATCTTTCCATTGGGTCAGGATCGACTTTGGCGGGAACCGGAGGCACGTCGGGTCAGATCAGGGGTAGTGGACTATTGAGCCCTGGAAACAGCCCTGGAATACTGACCTCAGGTTCAGTGGATCTCACGGGAGGTATCGATTTTGCCTTTGAGTTTACTGCCGCAGGGGCCCCGACCTACTCGCTGGCGGGGAATAGCAAGAATGACCTGTTGCACTTAACTTCAGGAAGTACGCCGTTCAGTGGATCTTTTAGCGCAGGAAATACGGTTAGCTTCTACTTCAACGATTCTGGGTTAAGTGCAAGCCTTGCCAGCGTGACCCCAACGACCTACTTGGGTGGATTCTTTGTGGATTCCTCGAGTTTCGACATTGCGGGCCTGCTATCCAATGCCACGAAACAGTACTTCATTGCAGCAGCGGGTGGGTCGACCACGTTCAATGGGGTGAGCTACAATCTCATGTCGAACGAGGTGGCGGACAGGATCATTCTTTCGAATGTAAATCAGTCGGGGGCAGATTTCACAACGGGAACGGTCAATGGGACGGTGTTGGGCGTGATGGCTGTGCCAGAACCCTCCAGTGGCTCTTTGTTACTGGCAGGTATCGGAAGCCTTCTTGTACTGCGCCGCTTTAGGAAGAACGCATAAGCGATTTTCGCTCAAGAAAAACCCTGCGATCTCGGTCGCGGGGTTTTTTGTTTTGGAGGGTTAGCTGTGCACGACGTGCAAGGCGGGCTAGCGAAAGCCCGCCCTACATTTGATTGATCGAACAGCAATTTTAGTTTTGGTAGGGCGACCAGTCCCTTGGTCGCCTAGGTGAGCGTTGAATCTTTGAGCTTTGGGCGAGGCGGGCTAGGCCTACTACGTTCCGCATTCGCATAACTACGAAGGCCATGGGAAAGCCCGCCTTACCGGCTGGGAAATAGGCAGCTTGTGTCTTAGGTAGGGCTGGGTCTATGACCCGGCCGTAGTTCCGAATATAAAGTCTAGATTTCTCAACGGCGGCCCGATGCGTAGATCGGGCCCTACCAAAGCTTTCAATTTTCAACACAGAATCTATCGACCGGCGGGCTAGGGACAGTCCGCCCTACCTGTGATTGATTGAACAACATTCAAGCTTTGGTAGGGCGACCAATCCCTTGGTCGCCTCGCTGAATATTCAGCCCTCAAGCCCGCGCTTGCTGAATCCGAAGGGTGAGGATGGCGGCGAGGATGAGGCAGGCTCCGCCGAAGGTAACGACGTTGAGGCGGTGAATTTGCGGGAAGAACTCCATGGCGCGGCTGACAATGACAGCAATGAGAATTTGAGGAAGAACGATAAAGAGATTAAAGATTCCCATATAGACGCCCATTTTCGCTGACGGGATAGAGGCGGAGAGCATCGCATAAGGCATGGAGAGAATGGAGGCCCAAGCGATGCCGACTCCCGCAAAGCAGATTCCCAGGAGAAGGGAGAGGTTCTCGCCACGGGGAAGGAGTCCGACGGAAGCTAGGCCAATACCTCCGAGGAGAAGGGATACTGTGTGGATTGCACGGGCAGAAAACTTACGCCCCAGATAAAGGAAGGCCATGGCCGCGAAGAATGCGACGAGGTTGTAGATGGCGAAAGAGTCGTTCGCGAGAGTGACTCCTTGTGGGTAGAGGGGATCTTGCGGGCCAGTGGCACCGAGCAGATCTCGAGCTACGGCGACGGGGAAAAAGATCCACATGCAGAAGAGGGCCATCCAGGTGAAGAATTGAACTGAGGCGAGTTGGCGCATGGTGCCGGGCATGGATCGGATCGCAGTGGCGATTTCACCCATGCCTTCGTTTTGGAGTTTTTTGAATTCGTTCAGATCGGTGGGGGGTGTCTCTTTTGTGGTCACTACAGTCCACAGAACGCTAAGGAGAAAGACAACGGCTCCGATGGTGAAGGCGAGGTGGACGGTTTGGGGGATGGGATGCTCGGGAGAAGAGGTGGAGGTGATTCCGAATTGGGAGTGGAGCCAGCCAGGGAGTTTGGAGGCGAGGACGGCTCCAGCGCCGATGAATACGCTCTGCATGGCAAAGCCGACGGTGCGTTGGCGTTCGGGAAGGAGGTCGGCCACAAAGGCGCGGAAGGGTTCCATGCTGATATTGACGGAGGCATCGAGGATCCAGAGTAGACCTGCGGCCATCCAGAGTGCGCTGGAGCGGGGCATGAGGAAGAGAGAGAGGGAGGCGAGGATGGCCCCAACGAGAAAGTAGGGTCGGCGACGACCAAGGATGGGGTGCCAGGTGCGATCGCTGAAGTGGCCGATGATGGGTTGGATGATTAGGCCGGTGATGGGGGCGGCGAGCCAGAGGAGTGGGAGGGCGGATTCGGAAGCGCCGAGGTATTCGTAGATCGAGCTCATGTTGCCCATCTGGAGGCCCCAACCGAACTGGATGCCAAAGAAGCCAAACGACATGTTCCAGATGGAGAGGAAGGAGGAGGCGATTGGGGTGGGGGATGGGGCTGATTTCATAGGGGAATTATCTCCTAAAAATTAAAAAAGAGGAGTTGGAAGATGGGAAAGTTGAGTCGGAGTTACTGAACCTTGAGGCGATAGAATTTGCGGAGGGGAGAGATTACGGAATCGGTATAGGTGCCGTTGGTAAGGCCAGTGGCATTAGGAATGGGCAACCAATCTCCAATCGATAAATCTTCACAGGCCTCGACTGTGTAGGTTTTTCCTGGGACGGGAGTCCATGTGAGAGTGAATCCGCCGGGGCTGGCTTCGATGGTTTTAATCGCAAAGCGGGAGCTGGGGTTGAGGGGATCGGTGCCTGCGATTAGCTCATCGGCATTGTTTTGACCGTCATTATCTTCGTCGCCACTAGCGGTGAGGGAGCGAACGGAGGGGGAGGAAGTTGAGGCGACGGAGGTTTTGGATGGGTCGTTAGGATTGAGGGCAGTAACGGTGAAGGTGTAGGTGCCGGGGGGCAATCCTTGGAATGAAACTGAGGTTGAGGTTGTTTCAACTGTGGATCCATTGCTGGCCGTAACCCGATAAGTAGGAGTTAGGCCTTCAGGGTCATTCACGGCGTTCCAACTCACGGTTGTTGTACCATTCGCTGTGATGGAGGTGGAAGTTGTGGGGGCTCCAGTGAGTGCGGGTGGGGGAGTGACATCGTAGAGTTTAAGGTACTGGGCCTCAAAAGGAGCTGATCCCCATGCGGAATCGGTGGACGGAACACCAGGGAGCGAAATATAAATACCTCCGGAAAGGATGGTAGCACCACTCAATCCGTTGTTACCCCAGAGGAATTTATCGCGACGATCGGGATATTCGTTGTTGGGCCCCAGGTAGGCGGCGATATTGCGGACATTATAAGTCCGACCAGATTTGATGCCGAGGAGGGTGCCCAGACCTGAGGGAATGGCGAAGGTGTTTTGGCGGGCAGTGGTGCGGTCCAAATTTACAAAGCCAAAAACGACATCCTGGGTAGCGGGCGAGGCGTTAGCCTGTTCATATTTAGCCACGGCGAAGATGTTGGGGTCGGCGGTGGTGCTCCCATTCGGATTCAGGAACCACCGGCTGGACGAACGCAAGGCAGGGCTGAATTCCCGGGCTTTGCCGGCGCCAGCATACGCAGGGATCAGATTTTTCACCCCGAAGGTGTTGGCAGACCATGAAGTCCATTGGGGTTGCATCGAGTTCCAGGCCTTGAAGTGAGGAATGCTTTTTCCAAAATTTTGTTCGTATTTATCAAAGCTAAGTGAAGCCGCGGTGCCGATTTCTTGGCCGTACATAATCATGGGAGCACCATCCATGGTGCTACCGACGGCGTAGCGGATGAAGGCCTGCCAAGGATCGGAGTACCCAGCCTCATCGTGGGAGGTGTTATTCAGGAGAACCAAACCTTGCCCATAAGAAGTGCGGCGAGATTCGAAAATTTCACGATGGCCTGTTGTGGTGTTGGCTGCTTGCCAAGGGAAGACGATGTTCTCGTTCAGGATGTCAAAGTGGCGGTTGGAGCGGTAGGTGACGGCTCCACCGTCGAGGGATTCGGTCATGTAGACGAAGCTCCATTTGTGGGTCCGGGTCACGTTGATGCAGTACTCCCAGAATTGGGGTGGCATCCCTTGGCCGAAATCAGCCCGAAGACCATCGATCCCTTTATAGGCCTGATCGGCTTTGGAGCTTCCTGCCGGGAGGCCGGTCTTTTCGAGCCAGTAGGGCACGTACAGGGCGAAATATTTCCAGACGGCGCGGGTAATGGCTCCGTTGGAGCCAGGGCCCCCGCGGAGATCGTCGTAGTTCATGGAGTCAGTCTCAATGGAGACGGTGCTACGGCTGGTGGCAGCATCGGGATCGCCGGTGACAAGCGTAGCGTAGCGACCGAAAAAGACGTCTTTCACGTCATTCCATTTCCCAAAGTCGTTCCGGTCGGGAGCGTTGGCCACGTCCGTCGCCGAGTTGGCGGGAACAGCGTACTTGGTGCCGGCGCTTCCGGCGGAAGAGTAGAAGCGAGCCTCACGATTTTTGATCTGATCCGTGGCGTTCCATCCGGAAGTGTTAAGGCCGGCTTCGGAAAAGAGGGAAAGACCTTGAGTGGAAACCTCGCAGTCGTAGGCGGTGTGGTTGAAAGGGGCATCCAGCATGACATGCATTCCCTTGGCATCGGCATCCGTCACAAAGCTGGCGAAAGCCTGCATGGAAGCTGTTCGATTGGCGGTGGTGGAACTGCTTCCGCTGTAAGCGGCGGTCATCATTTCGTTGATTTCAAAGAAATTTTTGACGGCGTAAGGCGACCCAGGGTCGTAAGGCGAGGTGCTGGTTCCCCAGCCTCCAGAAGGCTCCCTTCCCTCGATCCCGTTGGGGTGCACGGGTTGGAACCAGAGTGTGTTGATGCCCATATTGCGCAAGGAGTCTAGATTGACCCGACCGTTGCTGGTGTTGGATAGGGATTCCAACGTGGATCGCTGAGCGAAGGCGGGTCCGGTGGCGTTAATATTGAAGACGTTGACTTCATATACGCTCATATTGCGGGCGAGTTTTGGAGAGACGGTGACGCAGTGGTCGCGGCCGCTGAACCAGGTCCAAGTATTCTGTCCGGCGATTTTATAACGACCGGTGAGACGGTAGGCGCCGGTTTTCGTGGCGTTGAATGTTGCCGTATAAGTTCCGCCCGTGCCAGTGAGGGGGATGGCTTGGAAGTATCCCGTAGCGGGATAAGGACCCGACGTGTAACCGGCGGGTTTTGTGTTTGGAGCGGCCGGAGGGAGGATGCCGTCGTGGATTCCGTCCCCGTCGGCGTCTTGTCCGGCACGTTCGCGGTTGTTCAGGTTGGTCCAGAGCTCGACTTCATCCGCCTGCACTCCAGGGGCGAAAAAAATCGTGATAGGTACGGCATCCCCAGCCAATTCATCCACGTACAACTTGGAAGTGGTGTAGTCGGCATTCAGGGTTCCGGTAGTGGAGGTCGTAACGGTGAACAATGCAGCGGCTGTAGGTGTGGTTAGCGTGAAGGAGAAAGGATTCGCTTGGGCAGTGGACTGGGTGGCGGTGGTGGCAGTTCCTCCACTGTTGTAAATGTAGGTCGGACTGATGAAGGGGGCGTCAAAGGTGGTGGCAAAATAGTACTCAACAAGGGCGCCAACAGTGGTTGGCATCGGGACCGTGCTTTTCCAGATTTGGACAAATCCAGTCGAAGCCCCAGCTTCATCGGCGTGCCAGACAAGAGGAGTGATTTGCCAAGCTCCCCCGCCAACACGGTAATTAAATGTACCTCCGGTTTGATTGTTGCCGCCTGAGTTGGCCTTGTAGACGCCCTGATAAAACGTCACCGAAGCACTGGTGAGGGGATTCAGGGGATCGCGCATTCCGGCGGAATAAACGCCGCTCGGTCTTGTCTCAGCTGGAACGTGCCAAACATTACCAAGCTGTGCAAAAGCAGGGAATGAAGCGCTGACTAAAAGTAGAGCAACTCTGAAGAAAATAGTTTTCATGGAGCGGAGATTTTCACTTTATAGAATTTTCGGGTGGGTGGAGCAGTAAAGATGTCAGTGATTTCCTTGATTGATCCGTCTCCCGAGATTTGGTCGCCGATATTGGGCCAGATTGTTTCCCCGAGGTTTTCGGTCCCCACGACTTGGTAGTTCAGCCCTGAGACGGTGGGGAAGGTGATGGTGAAGCCTTCTGAGGTTAAGCCCGAGACGCTGGGCGTTGGAAGACCGTTAGAGGCGGAGGAGTTGGGATTCGAGCCCAGTTTCATCTCAATAAGATTACCCACTCCATCGCTGTCAGGATCCCCGCTTGCAATCTGTTCGAGGCTGCTGAAGTTGCTGTTTTCCCAGCTATCCAAAAGACCGTCGGCATCGCTATCGGGGTTCGGGGTGTCGATGCCATCGTCGAAGCCGAGGGTGATGACATGGGTGGTGCTACTGCCATTGAGTTCCACTTCCACTTGATGGGTTTGAGCTTGGTTACGACGAAGAACGCTGGTGCCTGCGATGGTGAGATCTGAGGCGGTATCATTGATGACGGCACTTGCGGATACCTCGACAAAGGCGCGAACCACTTCGGATCCTGACGTATTTTTCACGGATACACGGCGCTTGTCGGACGAGACAATCTCACTTTCAAGGCCGGTTTGGCCACGGAGGAGGAGGTCCTCGAGATTGGGGGAGAGGCCGAAGCGGATGTAGGCTTTATTGAGAGAGCTGAGTTGGTATTCGGCGGTGAATGCATTTGCATTCGCTGAGGCGAGGGTGATGATCTTGGTTACATCATTTTGGTTGCTGAAGCGCCAACCGGTGGAGTTCACAACTGCTTCCGAAGTGTAGTCGGTATTCACGGAGTTACGGTCACCTGTCCCTGTTGTTGGCCTGAGCCACCAGTCCTTGAATCCGCTGGTGCGGTACGCGGTGGCGTTGTCAGAGCCTTCATCCTCGGTGTCGGTGTCGCTGTAGGCAGCGAAGTTGCCTGCGACCTGCCAGACTTTTCTGGTTGTAGGATTCCTCATCCAAGCGGCGGTCATGCGGCCACCCTTGGTTTCGAAGACGCCAAAGAGGCGGCTGTTAAAGAGAAGATACTCGTTCACTCCGTCTAAATCGACATCTGCGGCTTCCGAGCCGAGAGTCGTTCCGTTAGCTATCGAAGCCCAAGTATTTACGCGCTCATAAAGTTTCGCGTAGCGAGCTTGAGACTGACTATGTCGGGCGAAGGAAGCTAATGCTTGGCCTACGCCAGAATCCGGGGCGATATACGCACCTGTGCTGAACTTGCTCAGGTCATTGTTCGAGGTTGTGTGGAAGGCCGTGAGGAACATCGATCCGTGGAGGACGGAGTCGGCCACAGTTCTAAGGCTGGGCTGCGTGACTGGGTTGACAGTTTGGGCGGCGGACCATGCGTCACCCGCAAGAGTGCCCGGAGTGCCTACCTGTCCGAAAGTTGTGCTGGTACCAAATCTCTGCGAGGCAAGGCCAGGCCGATTATTACCCCCTTGATACCAGTTGTCGTAGTTCTCGCCTGTCGCGTGGTCGACCCAATCCTTGGCGACTGTGCCCAGCGTTGTATTCGCGCGAGTCACTGTGCCCCAAGTGTTGGCGAGGGATCCGTTGTTAAGATACTGGATTTGACCGTTGGCGATTTGGCCGGCGGTGACCACACGAATCCAGGGCCGGCTGGCCAGCCAGCGGACATTTGCATCGTAGCTGGTTGCACGAGTCGGACTTGAGAAGTCGTTTAGGTCGCGGGACAGCACAACAACTTGATCTTGGGTGTTACTGCGGCTGCGGCGGGAGAGAAGTTGACGAACGGCGAGGCTGGAGCCCTCATCCAGGGTCTGGTCGAGATATTCGGAGGTGAAGTCATGAATGGGGAAGATTTTCATGTTGCCGACTTGGTTGATGCGGAAGCCGTCGGTTCCGAGGGCAGAGGAGCGGCCAAACCATTTGACGAAGTGGCGCATCTGATCGGCGAAAATGTACTGATATCCCAGGGATTCAATTTGGGAAAGGGTGGAGGAGTCGAGAACACGTTCTGGAGCCCAGAAGATTTGGCGGGAGGCAGTCGTGGTATAGATGGAATCAAGGAAACGATCGGCTAAGGCTTTGTTGGATTGATTGAAGGCGGGGGTGAAGTACTTGAGCATGTGATCGGAGAAGGTGGAGCCGAGAAGGTTGATCCAGCCCTGGTTGATGCCTGTACGGATGCGTTGGTTAAAGGCCGGACCATCCGTCCTAGGGTCACTGCTCTTGGCCCATTCTAAGGCAGAGGCCAAAGTAGGGGTGACATGAAGAGTGAGAGGGGCGTCGTAGTTTTCGTGTGTGGCGAGGAGGCGATGGTAGCCGGCGGGGTTGGAGGCAGCTTTATCGTGAAGAAGGGCTTGGGTTGATCCAGCGGGCTGGATGGCCTGATTGCCATGTGCCATCAGCATGACTTTGGAGGATTTATTTCGGTCGTTTGCCGAACTACGACCAAAGTAGCTAGAAAGTTTTCCGTTCAAGCGGATGTTGTCTTGATCTTTTGAGTAGTCGGATGCAACCCAGTCGTCGGAGATGGTGTCGCGAATGTCGTTCCGGCCTGAAAGGTCGCCAGTTCCGCTTCCGATCGTATTGGGCCTAGTGGTGAAAACCTGGAAGTTGAGCGAGTTCGGATCCCCGAGCCATCCGGCATCAAGGAGATGCTGGCGGTCCACCGAGATTTCCACTGCGTCGTAGCGGCTGGACCACGCGGCCTGGCTGAGCCCGCCGAAGGCGCGGGCCTCGACACCGAAGGAAGCATCGGGATTCTGGAACTGGGTGGTCGTGTTGTTGGCCCGCTGGGTGTCGACGAAGATCGAACCGAAGTTCTGTCCGTAAACGGCGACCACCGCCTCCCAGCGCATGTCGGTAGCGATGTCCACCTCATTGGGAATCGCGCGTTCTCCAACGCCGGGGTTGCCAGTGTCGATGATGATATAAGCGTCCACTTCGCCCTGCCAGGCATTGGGGGCGAGATCCATCAAGTCGACTCGGAAGTATACCTTTCCGTCGGCAACTCCGCCGTCCCGGAAGGAGAAGGCGACGATATCGCGTGAGTTGTCGCTGGCATTGGTGCGATAAACATCCGCCCCTTGGCTGCCTCCCTCATTGTATTCATCGAGAGCGAGGAGATCTTGGTGAGTCCAATCGGTAAATTCGCCGATTCGGATGGTGCCTTCGCCCGGGCCAACTCCGCCGCCAGAGTTGGGTTGGTCGGGATCGGTGCCGGCACTCAGTTCATCGGCGTTGCTGATTTGATCATTGTCCGGATCTCCGGCGGCTCCATTTTTGGGATCGCCCAGAGTTCCAGTTGCGAAGTTGTAGATGCCGTTATCGAGCGGATTAAGATTATTTTCCACTTCCCATCCGTCGGGCAGACCGTCACCGTCGGTGTCTCCTTGTTGAGGGTCAGTTTCCGTGATCAAAAGTTTTGGCCAACCATCGGGTTGGGCGGAGCCTGTGCCCGTCGTGGAGTAGGCGGCGAACAATGTAACGTAGTTGATCGCCCGCGATGTAGCACCGCCAGTGCGGAAGGCGGAGCCAGCGATGGCTAACGAGGTGTCAGAATCGAGGTCGAGAAGGAGAAGTTTGGTCGTGCCGTTCTCGTATTTTAGTAGCAGATCCGTCCGGCCATTGAGATTTTTATCCTCGCCGTAACCGTCTGTCAGCCCGTCGTCGTCAGAGTCGGCTTTGGTCGGGCTGGTTTCCTGCCAGAGGTTTCGTTCCCAAGAGTCGACAACGTTATTAGGCCAGTCTCCTGTCTCAGGCCGGGCAGTGGAGTATTGGGAAATGGTCGCAGTCAAAGGAAGAGATTTGCCATCGCCATCGGTCCATCCATTGCGGTTGGCGTCTTCCACTCCGTCTAGGATGCCGTCCCCATCGGTGTCTGGATTCGTGGGGTTGGTGACAGAACCTGCGGCCTGGCGGGATCGGTCATCGCCGTTGCTTTGGGAGCCGACACCGGGAACCGCTGGGTGGTTTTCGACTACAGCGTAAAGGGGAGGATCCATGTCACCGATGAAGTTTTTGAATCCATCACCATTGGTGTCGACCGTGGTGTCGGTGTTAGTGCCGGCGGTGCGCCAGCCCACTTCTAATCCGTCGGGGAGGCCGTCCCCGTCCGAGTCGGGGCTAGTAGGAAGAGATTTTCCTGTGGCGTAGTAAATATGGACGTCGCCATTTTTCCAAGTCTCAGCATTTCCTGTCGGCAGGGGCTTGCGATTCGTTTCGTCAATATTGACGAGGCCGTCGTGATCGTCGTCCTTGTCGTCGAGTCCTGATGGATCCACAACTTGGCGGAGAAGCACGCGAGCGGTGCCAGAAGTCTTTGTGGGAGTGGTGCCACTGAGGAGTGCCTCTGCCTCGAGCGTGTAGTTATCCGGCGCAGTGATACTCCAAGAGTAAGTCCAGGTCTTGATGTTGCCGTTTACAACTGAGGTTGGGCTATTGGCGGCGATGCCTGTGAGTGTAGGTGCACTGGTCACTCCTGTGCTGGTCTCCACTTGAACTTCATAAGTTAGGGAATCCGCTCCAGGACCATCGGGCAGTATAATTTCCGTCGGTTTTCCGTCCGAGCCAACTTCCGTAGGGCGGGTGATCCGAATAAAGGGCTTGTTGCTCGGGCGAACGTTTACGAAACGAGATGATGTCAGCCACTTATCCGGAGTGTTGAGGTCTGCAGGATCTTTATAGATGACGCGGAACTCCTGAAGATTGACGGAAGAGTTGTAGAGATTGGGCAAAGGAATGGAGAGCTGGTGGAAAGCGTTGCCAGGGCCGAAGTCTCCATAGTTTACCGACCAACCCGTGCGGAGCTGGACGGTGCCTTGGGCCAGAAAGGTGAAGCGGGCGATCATCTGCTCCGGGGTGATGGAGGGGTTACTGAGAGCTTTTGGGAACCAGACTTGCATAGTGTAATTGTCGTCCACGGAATCTCCGTCGTTCGTGGGGAATCCAATGATAAGGCGCTGCGCATTGCCACGTGTTTGGACTTCGCGGGTGATTTCACGGACGTGGGCGGCGGTGGGGTCGAGAGTGAAGTTTCGAGAAGAGGAGGCTTCCAGTAGTCGGATTTTGATCGTGCCTGCTCCAGTGAGGGGAATGTTGTTGTATGTGAAACGCCACTCTTTGGGTTGAGAGTTGGTGATGGAAGGGCTTGGGGTGACCTCTGTGGCCTTGGCCCAAGTTGGATTCAAGGTGGCATTGTAGGTTCCGTTTCCATTGAGGTCGGTGAATGTTTCTCCAAGATCCCAAGTTTTATTTGCGTTGGCATCGACAAACGGTTCGAATCCCACGCCATTGCCGTTTTGCTGTTTGGTCGTGGTGTCATCGTTCGCAGTGTCTGAATCGGAGATGGAGTACCAAACTTCCTGGACGGTCGTGTCGGTCCGAACGACCATCTCGTAACTGGAACCGCCGACGGTGTCTCCGTCGTTCGTCGGGAAGGCGAGAAGGCCCTGTGGGGTTTCCGCGTCATAGTAAAAGGTTTGGGTGAAGGTGTTGTAAAGCGGCGCTTGATTGGCGCCGCGGTTGAGGAAGGCGCGGGCGCGGAGGACGTGGAAGCCTTCGGAAAGACCCGTCTGCATGGCGAAGGGCCAGTTTTCATACGATTGGCCAAGGGTCGGGGTGCGTGCGTAGTCATTGTGAGGGAAATGCTGGACGGTAGAAGGGTTGAAATCAGCCACGCGGAATGTGGTGAGCATTTTCTTTTTGTAAGTAACTGCAGATTCGCTTCCCGGCCACCAAGAGGATGCCCCCAACGCCCCTTCGTTTTTAAAGAAACCAATTTTGTAGTTGAGGGAAGTTCCAGAGGCTGGCTTTGGAATGTTGGCTGAGGCCCACCAGTCGTTTGTATCTTGGTTGTGGCGGTAATTTAACTCAGACACTTTGGTGGTGCCGCGTCCGATTCCGCCAGCGCCTTCTGGGGACGAGCCGTCGAGGGTGTAGTAGACGAAGGCATTGAAGCCGCCACCGACCGAGTTGCTTTTAGCCCAGATGACAATTTCAGATCCAGAATCGTCAAATTGTTTTGCTCCGACACCAGCGGTTCCGTCGGGTCCGCCGACCGTATTGTTGGGATCGTGATAAACCCAGGAGGCCTGGTTGCCGCTCTCGTTGCCATAGTTGTTGGCGGCAGCGGGACCATTGTTGATGGAAACGGTTCCCCCGATGATTTTAGAATAAGTCTCGGCACCGGAAGAGCCAATCTGGCATCGGATGGTGTCTTCAGCCGCGAATTTTTCGGGATGTTGGCGGTCGACGAAGGTGGATTGTTCGTATCCTAGGAAAGTATCAGTGCGGAGACCTGGGGGATTGTCGCGCCACGCGGGATCACTGCCCAAGCGGCTTGCATTCAAATTCACGCCTCCATCCAGTTTGACCAGGATGTTTTCGGCGGAACCATCCGCCCGGGCGAGGATGGTGAAGGGCTGGCCGGCTTTCACTACGGGGACGGTGGTCTGATAGGTGTAGGGAACGGGGGTTGTACCAGCGGGATAACCGCGATTGGGTAGGCCATCGGGATTAAAGGATGTATCACCATCGCGTCCGTCCTTGCGGGTTACGGTGATCCGAGGAACTTCAGATCCATTTTGGTAAAGAGTGATGGCTGCGTTGGGCCATAAGGTGGAGAGTTCCGGCGTGCGGTAGCTAAAAAGAAAATAACCGCCTGGAGGGACGATGACGGTGTTCAGTTCACTGGCAGACTTATAAAAGTCGGTCATATTCGAGCCGTTGGGGCCCTCGGCGTACTGGTACAGATAGGCGTTGCCTGGGAAACTTGTGGTGATCCCGCGTGCCTGACCCTGCGCGGTATTGTCATTCATCATCATCACCATGGTGATCTCATCGGATGCGTTTCCACTACGGGTCGATCCGTCTGGATTACGGTTATCGCGGCGTTCGAAGGCGAGATAATCGCCATCGGCCCAGCGGCCTTGTTGCAAACCACGGGCAAAATTGTTGTGAATCTTTAGGATGTTCGGAATTCTTGGGTCACCAAACTGTCCGAGATATTGTGTGTTGGCGTGCCGCGGGAAGGCACCGCCGGATTCGCCAAGAGTTTCGGCCTTGTTGAAGCCGTCGGAATAAATGAGGCCCATGCCCTCGCGGGTCATGTAGTAGGCATGTTGCCACTCTTTTTGCGCGGCGTAATCGCTGTCATGGCTGTTGGCGTGAGTGACTCCGAGGTTGGTAGCAAATCCGCCAGCGCCAGGAGAGTCGAGTCCTTGCAAGCCAGCCGAAGGATTGCCCAGCACACCGTTGAGCTTGCTGCGGAGATCGTTGTCGACGAGACGCATGCCCGCGTCCCAGTAACCACCGTATCCAGGGGGTTGACCCAAGTGCTCGCCAAAGAGCATGGCATCATCGCGAGGTCTTTTCTCGTCAAAGACGGAGTCTCGGTGGTTGGTATCGATGAAGCCACGGGTGCGGTTGAACTGGGATTGAATTCCGCCAAGGTAACCGGCGTTGCTGGAATCCTTGTTTGCGCCCGATTGCTGGCCGAAAAAGTAGTCGGGCACGTGTTTGACGGCATCGAGCCGGAGGCCGTCGGCCTTCGTACGATCCATCAGCCAACGAGCGGCCCTGATCAGGTAAGCTCCGACGTCTTCAGTGAAAGCCTCTTTCTTGGCATTGATGTACTCCTGCGCCTTGGCGGTGAGTTGGGCGCTGGTGGCGCTGGTGCCGAGTTCCGCTCGGGCTTGGTCGATGAGGACTCCGAAATAAGCGGTATTTCCATCCTTGTCCTTGTCGTACTGTTCGGGGCGGGTTAGATCCCGAATGAAAGAGAATTTCGGATGGGTAGAGCCTTCGCTTGTCCCGTGGTTTGCATTAGGAGTCTCGTGGGCGATATCGATCAGGTCGGAAAGTCCGAGATTTTGCACCTGCCAGGCAGATCCCCAATCTCGGCAGTTGTCCCACTTGCGGTAGAAGCCGTCCTCCGTTTTTCTTAGGTGGAAATCCTCGGGCACCATGCCCGGGTAGGTATCGATCGGGGTGTTTTCGTTGTAACCCGGCACATCGAAAGCGCGGTGATTCATAATGTTGTCGAAGTAGACGCTGATGCCAAAGCGGTGAGCGACTTCCATCATTTCGAGCAGTTCCGCCTCGGTGCCGTAACGAGTGCGGACGGAGTTACGTTGATCCTTGGAACCCAGATCAAATGGGTCCCATAAATCATAACCGACGGAAAGGCCTCCTGATCCTTTTGTGGGCGGGGGAAGCCAAAGTGAGGTATAACCGGCTTCCGCAAGTTCGGGCATTTTTTGAATTAGATCGACGTAAGAAACATTAAATAGTTGGAGCAGAGCTTCTGCACGAACGTTTGAGGAAAAAGACGAAAATAGGAACGCTCCAAAAAGAAGCAAACCACGACATGTCTTTGACTTACAAAATTTCATGTCAATTACTCTCAAAGGATATATTGGCACAACTTTCTGCTTTTTAAAGAGATAGAGGCAAAATTTGCGCCATTTTTGAACAGTTCCATCTCTATAGATGTAAGTAGTTGGTAATTAACACCTAATTTGTTCAAAAGGACCATCTGAATGAAGCTTCTTAACAGAACTGAATTAGCCACACTTTTTAGACCGAAAAAGGGGCGATTTGTTAGAGTTAAAGTGGCCTAAAAATGGTCCTGGCAGTGACCTATTTTTGCTTCAGAAGTGCACCGGTAAAACCTGGCAAGGTGATACTTGCTTTCCCGTCTTTCTGCTGAACCTGAACATCCGCAGCTTTGCCCGAAGACACAAAAATCGGTGTGAGGGGGTCGGCTGCGGTGCCATCCGTGTTGCCGAACTGGAAGGTGAAGGTTTGAGGATCGGAGTGACGATTGAATACGGCAAACAGGGTGTTCGCGTCGCCGCGAACAAACGCAAACATCCGACTCTGATTCTCGGCTCCAATCATCTGCATCTTTCCATGCACGAGATCGGGAAACTTTTTTCGCAGTGTGATGGCATCCCGATAGTAGTCGTGAAGGGTAGAATCAAAATTGATATCGTCCTGTCGGGCGGGTTGGCCCCCAGGGCTGAGGGTTTGGGGGTCGAACTTCAGATCGGCCCAGACCATCGGCATGCGATCATCCGGATCATCGGCTCCCCACATGCCCGCTTCGGTACCATAGTAAATGTAGGGAGCGCCTGGGTAGGTCATCTGAAAAAGAACGATCATGCGCTGGAGTTTGCGTTCTGTTTCATCCGGTTTGCGAATGAAGTAGGGCTTGTCGTGGCTTCCAGGCCAGATATCCGTGTCGTAAGCGAAGGCGTCCGCTTTTCCGTAGTAGGGTCGGTCGCGATTTACGATCATGGAGGGCATGCGATCCGTATCGTGTGAATCGAAAAGATTTTGGACGCGTAGGGTTTCCTCCCAGCTGAATTTCTCTCTCCGTTCCTCGATCATGCGGGTGAAATCTTTGATCGGCAGGGTGCCGTCGATGAGGCCTCCTTTCACAGGCATGGCAAAAGCGTAATAGTTCATCACCCCGTCGAACTTTCCCTCTCGAATGAAGTCAGGGGCTTCGACCCAGATTTCAGGAGTGGTGTAGGCTTGGGGCTGGATGGAGTGGACAAGATCGTTCCACTCGGCCCAGAAACCAGTGCCGACCTCGTTCGCAACGTCGAGACGCCAGCCGTCGACACCATCGGATGGATCTCCGTCCCCATTGGGATCCATCCAGCGCCGAGTGATCGCGAAAAGGTAATCTTTTACCTGAGGATGCAGATTTTTTTTGCCCTTCTCGTCGGTGACCTCGACAAATTCGGGCATGCTTTTCAGGCCCCACCATCCTGCGTAGTGAAACTCGTTCTTGTCTTTGGTGGAGGGGTCGTCGAAGTGGTGGACGTCGAACCAGGAGGCGTAGGCGGAGTCCTTTTGTTTTTGCCGAAGATCGGCAAAGGCAAAAAATTCAGTCGCGCAGTGATTAAAGACTCCATCGATGATAATGCGGAGTCCTCGGCGATGGGCTTGCTGAACGAGTTCAAGAAACTGCTTGTCGGCCGCGCTCCATTTCCAGCTTTTAGGATCGGCTGTTTCTCCTGCGGTCAGGGCGATATCGGCTGCCGGATCGGGTCCAAAGTGGGGATCGGCGTGGTGAAAGGAGCGGGAGTCGTACTTATGAAGAGAAGGGGATTCGAAAATGGGATTCAGATAAAGGGCGGTTACTCCGAGCTCTTTGAGGTAGTCGAGCCGATCAATGATGCCTTGAAAATCGCCTCCGTAGCGGCGGGAGCCGTTGGTGGCATAGACGTCGGAACCGATCTCTTTTTCCCAATCTTCAAGAGCGTACCAATCCTTAGTCCAAGGCATAATTTTCCATTTCGCTTTGGCTTTGTCAGGTACGCGGGCGTATTCGGCGGTGGGATCATTCTTGGGGTCACCGTTTCGGAATCGCTCAGGAAAAATCTGGTACCAGACCGCTTCCTCCGCCCAGGCACATTTTTTCGATTGGGTTTCTTCAGCCGAAGAAAAAAAAGGCAATCCAAGGATTAGCGCCAACCATAACAGGAGTCGGAGCATAGAGAGTTTACTTCTGGGTCGAGAGATCGAAGTAGTAACTGGAAAAGGGAGGTAGATCGGGAAGGGGGACGCCTTGAGTGGTGAGAGAATCGGCAGGAGCAGAAAACGTGGCGGGATTGGATGAAGCGAGAAGGTCAGTGCCCGTCAACGTGGCCCCATTGGGTAGGGCGAGGGCGGCGGCTGATTCCTTTGAGAGAAGGCATCGAATGCCCGAAAGAGTTTGCGTAGGATGCAGATTGACGGCGACGAGAACTGATTTTTGGTTCACAGGGTCATTTCGAAGGAAGGAGTACATCCAGTGTCCTGAGGTGGTTTCGCCAGACAGCCGGCCGTACGCGGGATTGCTCTGGTTGGCGGGATTGAGTGGGTAGAAGTTTCCTTGGGCAAGGGCAGAGTGAGTGAGGGATTGGAGGGTTCGCCCGTAGAATGCCCGAAGCTCTTTCTGTTCACTGCTCAGAGGAGAACCGTCACACGATCCGTCGTGATACCATTTCTGGAGTTCGGGGACCGACCAGTAGTCGAAAAAGGTGGTGCGTCCTTTATCGAGCTCAAACCCGGCGGCACCCACGATGGCGGCCTCACCAACCTCCTGTCCGTAGTAGACCATGACCGGCCCGCGGGAGAGGGCAAAGAGAACTGAAGAGACAACGCGACCCACGGACATTCCGTGTCCACCCCAGTGTTGGGTGGAGGCGATGCGGCACTCATCGTGATTTTCGGCGTAGCGAAGGGAGTTGTCGCCGACAAAACCCGGGCGGGTCAGGGAGTCGAGATCGTTCGCCCACCCTGAATCTTCGTAGATTTTCATCAGACCTTTGTACACATCGTGTCCATAGACGGAGCTGAAGCCGGCTTCGATTAGGCTGAGGGGGTTGGAGTGGTAGGAGGCAAGCTCGGGGTTGGCATCGGGGACTTCGAGTCGAGTATCGCCTTCGTAGCATTCAGCATAAAAGTAGGTCTGGGGGTTGCGGGTGCGGGCGCGGGCGAGAGCCCAGTGCCAGAATTCGGAGGGGATGATGTGGGAGACATCGCATCGAAAGCCGTCGACACCGATCTCCTGCCAGTAGGTCATGATGGCATCCATCTTTTTCCAGAGATTGGGAACGGGCACTTCGGGTTGGAGAACAGTGGGATGTTTCCGTTTTCCCTTGGCGCCTTGGGTGAAGTCGTAGCCATAGTTGAGTTTACAGGTTTCGTACCAGCAGTCTTGGCTGGGCCGCCAGGTGTTCTGATTATCGCCTGTAACGCGACCCCGTTTCTGCTCGGGGGGAAAGAGTCCATCGATCTTCTCTTTCAGGCCTAGGAAGCGGTTGTCTTTATCGTCCCAGATGACGCGAGTGGTGGGAGTGGTGGGCTGTTTTTTCTTGGTGTCGAAGGTGGAGAGTTGAAGAGGAGGGCCGTCCGATCCGGGTTTGAGATAGTAGAAGTCGTCCCCAGAGAAGAATTCGTTCGCTTGGTCGTCTTTGCCGAAGTCGCGCTCGGGATGGACAACGGAGGCGTAGCTGCGGGCGACGTGGTTGGGTACGAAATCAATAAAGATGCGGAGGTTCTTCTTTTTGGCGCGGGCGAGGAGAGCTTTGAATTCGTCGAGTCGCTTGGCAGGGTCGACGGCGTAGTCGGGGCATACATCGTAGTAGTCGCGAATGGCGTAGGGGCTACCCGCGATGCCTTTGAGGAGGTCGGGATCGTCGGGGGGAAGCTGAAGGGAGGAGTAGTCGCGAGTAGTGGCTTGGCGATAGATGCCCGTGACCCAGATAGCATCGAAGCCGAGTTGTTGGAGGGAGGCGAGAGCTGCGTCGTTGAGATCGGCAAATTTTCCACAGCCGTTCTGTTCGAGAGTTCCGTTGGGGATGCGAGCGGAGTTGGTGTTGCCGAAGAGGCGGGGGAAGAGTTGGTAGATTCGGATTTTTCCTCCCGCTCGGGGAATGAGAGCTGCAGGGCTGGAGGGGGTTTCAATGGAGAGGGAGAGGAAGTGGGTCAGAGAGCGGTCGCCTGGTCCAGGGAGAAGGTAGGGATCGGAGGAGCGAAGGAGTTGGCCCCAGCCGTTTTCAGCCGGGATATTTTTGAGGGCAGCGACGATCTGGAGTTTTCCTTGAGGGGTGGCCCAGGAGCGTGGGATCTCGAGTTCGAGCGGGCCGGTTTTACTGGAGAGGAGTTTGACTTCGGCGGGTGGGTTAGTGAAAGGGGCGAGTCCGAATCCGTTCCAGGAGCGGGAGGAGAGAGTGGGGGTGGGTCCACGAAGGAGAAGGAGGTGATCGGCTTGGAATGGAAGAAAGAGAGAGGAGCCGGTGGTGGATTTTTGGAAGGGGACAAGAGCGGATCCGTCGAAACCTGAAGCGGTGGCGAGGAGGAGGGCGTGATCAGGATTTTCGAGAGTGAGACCTGGGAAACGGAGAAGGAGAGAGGAGGGATTTTTAGAGGGAAGAAGTTCAATCGTGATCGGTTGTGCCGAGAGTGGGCAGATCCAGACCAGTAGAAGGAGAAATGAGAGACGAAATGTGTTCAGGCGAATCATAGAAAATTTTTACCTTTTCGAAGTGTGCAAGGAAAGCATCCGAAAGCTGGTTCGAACTGTTCCATAAAAGAGGCCGCAAAGGGTGAAGAAGGGAGAGGACGTTAGGGAGTGGAGATTTGGAGATTGTTGCACCAGGAGTCTGCTTGGCCGTTGCGGTTGAAGAGGACGAGGCTTTCGATGGGTGAGCCCGCATTGCCGCTGAGTCGGCGGTTTTTCATTTCGACGGGGGAGCCTTGGCCGATCGGGAGAGGTTCTAATTTGAGGTCGTAGGTGTCGGAGGTTTTCAGTAGGAGCGTGATGCGGAGGGCGAGAGTGGAGGTAGGGAAAGAGGTGGAGGAGTCTTTTTCGCCGTCGAAGAGTTGGAGAGTGGGTTTGTCTTGGAGAGCGCACAGTTCGAAGCGGGAGTTTTTGTTGTAGTCGTCGGGGGAGGAGGCGGTGGTGCCTTGGCGGAGGTTGAGGCCGACGGCGCCTCCTTTTGCGGTGGCTTCAGGAAAGGGGGAGCGGAGGATGTCGAGGGATAGGGATTGGCCCGGGGTGAGAGGTTGGGAGAGATTGCGAAAGGCGCAGGCCTTGGGGAAGTTGTCACCATTGGCGAAGAGACCCCAAGCACGACCGCTCGAAGCGATTGGGGTGATGTTCGGTTTTTCTTTTTCCTCTGCGAGATAGAAGCCTGCAAAGGTTTTTTGGTTCGGATCGGCATTAGTAAGGAGTTGCCAAGGTCCGAATCCCGAGCCGGCGGTGGATTCATTTTTCCAATCGGAGCCGTAGGCGGGGTCAGAGGCGGAGTCGGAGTTTACGGAGGATGTGGATGGTTTGGCTGGGGTCGAAGGCGAAGGAGCGGCGGCGGTGGAGGATGAGTTTGCTGTGGCGGAACCGCTGACGGCGAAGACGGGGGTTTCTTTGGGGAATTCGAGTTTGGAGCGGCGGGTGGTATTTTTCTGTTCGGCGTCGGGTTCTGCGGTGACAAAGAGGGGAAGAACAGGACGTTCTTTGTTTTTGCCGAGTTTGGTTTCCTTTTCTTTCTGCTCGATGAGGAGGAGTCCGAAGAAGCGGCCACCTCCGTATTCGCCGAGGAGGAGCTCGATCTCCTGAGGTTTGCCTGCTTCCCAATTCATCCAGTCGCCGTAAACGAGGTGGGCTTTGGCTCTGTCCTCGTCGGTATTGCCCTCCATAAAATCGACAATGGAGTATTCGTCGACGTGGTCTTTGGGTTTCCATCCGGAGAGTGATTGGGAGGTGTCCCAGTGTGCTTCCAGAACCGTGCGACCGTTGACGGCAACCCAGAGAAGGTCGTCGGCTTTACCGACAAAACGGAACTGACCTGAGGTGGGGGCGGCACAGCGGCCACGATAGTGGATGATCCAGTAGTTAGGTTTGACCTTATCGGCGACACCAAAGATTTTTGGGGCTTCGGAGGCTTGGCCCATGGGCATAAAAATTTGGGTTGCGCCGAGTTTTTTTGGAACGGCGAAATATTTCCGTAGGGCCGCAGGGTTCACTCGGTTGCCGGAGAGGATTCCACGGACAGCGCCATAAAAATCGGTGTCCTTGGTGCCGATGTCGGTGGGTTTGCGGCCGGTGGAGTCGAGTTTGAGGTCGTACATCGTACCGACGAGGTCGTCTTCTGTGGTTTCGGAAAAGCCGAAGAGAGTGGATTTGGAGGTGCGTCGGCCTTTGCCTCCGCCACTTCCGCCGCCTCCGCTTTTGGTGCCGGTGCCTGTGGAGCCTTGGCCGACCGAGGTGGTGGGGGTGGAAAGTTTTGCAGGGGTGGGGGGAGCGAAGGTCGGTGCGGTGGTGGGGGTGGAGAGAACGAGAATTTCAGTGCTGTTATCGATTTCAGTGGGTGTGGTTTCAGCCATAGCGGGCGCGGAATCTTCGGGGGGGGAGTCGTCGGTCGAGGGTGGGGCGGAGGATTCGGGGCCGGAGTCGGCCGAGTCGACGTTTTCGCTGGTGAAGATGGAGAGAGGATTTCCGCCTTTGAAGATTACAACGCTACCGAGGCCGAGAAGGGCAAGGACGTGGACGGCGATGGCGATGAGAAAGGGGGTAGAGGTGAGGAGGGCAGTGATGGCGAGCCACTTTTTTTTCTGATTTTTCTGGTCGGTGGGAGGAGTGGGGCGAGGGTTTCGGATGGGGGATGTGGGGGTGGGCGGCATAGGGAGAAGAATTCTTTACTATTATTTGGCAGGAAGAGCGAGCCAGATAGAGAGAATGGAATATTTCATCGCGAGAAAAGAGAAAAGTGATATTATGGATTTATGGGAAGAATTTTTAGAAAAAATGGAGCACGGTCGGGACAAGCGGGTTTTACGTTGGTGGAGTTGCTGGTGGTGATTTCGATCGTGGGTTTGCTTGCGGGGTTGATGACAGTGGCAATTCCGAGGGCGATGGAGGCGGGAAAAAAAGCGAAGGTAAAGGGGGAGTTGACGGCGATTGTGGCAGCGGTGAAAGCGTACAAGCAGGAGTATGGGCAGTGGCCGGTTGCTAAATCCCAAATGGATTCGGTGGCGGATGAGTATAACTCGTGGTACGGCCCGCCGACGACGGTTAGCGAATCGAAGGATCTTATGAGAATTTTATCGGGGGATATGACAGTCCGGAAAGATGGTCAAACGATGAATCCAAAGGGGGTACGCTTTTTAGAGGGTGCTAAGACTGACGGCACCTTTCAGGATCCTTGGGGAAATCAGTACTGCGTGAAGATGGATACGAACGAGTCGGGTGGGTTGGAGTATTACGGTTCCTCAGGCACCCAAGAAAATATTCGGGTTACGGTCATTGCGATTTCGCTCGGCAAAAACAAAACCCAAGAGGATCCGGACAAAAAAGTTACAAAAACGTGCGACGACGTTTATAGCTGGCGTTGAGTATTTCCTAGAAATCTTTGATACTTGTCTCCTCTTGTTTTGCGGAGATACGGGGTTAGGGGTAAACATTGATAATCGCCCGAAAACAGAGGCGAAATATAATATCTAAGTAATTGATATCAAACTATTAAAACTGTTCACAACTAGTCGTAGTTGCAAATCTTAACTTCGTAAGCAATACTACTTAATACATGATGGCAAATTGCCTAAATGTTGAGGAGGGTAATCAATGAAAATAGTATCCAATCGTTTTGCAGTCTTGTGCACGGTTCTTGGTCTTGTTTCCTTTCTTAATTTTAGCGCACAGGCGCGTGTCTATAGCGATGCAAGCAGCGATCTTTTTGATAACGGTTTCGCAAACCTCGACATTACCTCAGTAGAAGTCACGAATGATGCCTCCAACCTCACTTTCACCGTGACTGTGAGAGGTTTTTCAGATTGGACCAAATATTTGATAGGAATACGGACAGCCGTGGCAGCCTCTAGTTCGACAACTGGAAATCTATGGGGGCGAAACAATACTTATGCCGAGGGCATCAACTTTCAGATTGCTTCGTGGGTTGATAATGGCGGCGGAGTTGGGTTTTCTCGGTATGCTTCTAATGCTTGGGCCTCGACTTCCGGCGCCTCAATTGATTTGACTCAAATCGTTTCCAACAAGGTTTCATGGACCGTATCGCTGGCATCTTTGGGCCTCAGCTTGGGTGATACTTTCAAGTTCGACGTGGGAACCACTGGAGGCGGAGGCGGTGATCCGTTTGTGGATGTGGCAAGCCGAGGCGATGCATCGACCTCAGGATGGGGTAATGCATCTACAGGCGGAGCTTTGATTTCCTACACAACCATCGATCCTAATGCGGACGGGGATTTGGACAACGACAACCTGCAGGACAATTGGGAGGTGACTTACTTTAGCAATGTCACAGCCCAAGATGGTGCCGGCGATCCCGACGCTGACACATTGACCAATGAGCAGGAGGAGACCGGCGGAACAGATCCGACCAAAGCGGATACGGACGGTGACGGCTGGACGGACGGGTCCGACACTGCACCCTTGGTGGCCGACAACGTAACCCAAAACGTGACCTTCAAGGTTGATATGGGGGTACAAATTTTCAAGGGGGCTTTCGTGGCTGGCACGGATCCTCTTTATGTCGTAGGTGACTTTGGTCCGGGAAACATCTGGAACACCACGGCCAATCTTTTGACCGATCTTGATTCCGATGGCGTTTACGAGGGAACCGTGGCGGTGACTTCCACAGGGCTGGCCAATCTTGGATTTAAATACCTGATCGGTGGAAAGACCCCTGACTGGGCCGGTTACGAAAATATCAGTGGCAACCGCACCTTGGTAGCCGCTCCCGCCGGAAACACGCCGGCAGATCGAACGTTAATGACCGTTCCCTTTGCCAACGCCTCGGCCACACGGGAAGTAGAATTTCAGGTGGATGTTTCGGTGGCTCAAGCCAGCGGGGTGTTTGACCCTGCTACCGACACCGTCGAGGTCGCTGGCACGTTTTCCAATAATTTTGCTACGGGCTATGCCCTTTCTGCTCCCAACGTCTTCGGGATTTGCAGTTTAACCAGATTCCTAGATGGATCGGCAGGCACTGCGGTCTCCTACAAGTTCCGGATTAAGAGAGGCGAAAATTACGTTTGGGAAGAGGATCCGAACCGCACTTTCAATTTGGGAGCCGCGTACGTGGTCGGTCCTTTTCTCGGCAACAGTCCGCAAGTTTTGGCGGCCGATTATTTCAACCGGGTGGGCCAATCGCGTAGCCTGACATTCAAAGTGGACATGGGCGTGCAGATCACCAAGGGGCTCTTTGCTGATGGGGACTCCCTTGAGGTACGTTACGGGGACTTCAATGCGGCCGGCAAAGCTTTAGTGAAAGAGGGAAGCACCACGGTCTATTCAGGAACCTTTGTTGTTCCCGGGAATGCCGACAATGTTTTGCAGTACAAATATTGGAAAATGAATGCGGCCACCACAACTCCGTTTGAGCGGGTGGACGTCCAGAGAAACAATGAATTTTTGAACCGAACCTACACGCTGGGCGCCAACGAAGTGGCGGTGACAATCAGTCCCACGCCTTACTTTAGCAATGACGATGGTGTTGGGCCGGTAATTAGTCTGGTTGGGGCGAGCACGCTCAATCTCAATGTAGGCGAGGCTTATGTGGAATCGGGGGCCACGGCCTCCGATGCTGTGGAAGGCACGGTGACGGTAATACCCTCCGGTGCGGTGGATACAAGCACTGCCGGGACGTACACGGTCACTTACAACGCCGGCGATGCGAACGGTAATGCGGCCACACCGGTGACCCGAACGGTGGTGGTGAGTGCGGTCGGCAGTACGTTTGCAGGTGCTTACCCAGGAGTGAATATGACAGATGTGGCACCGAACGGGCTGACCTATCTGGCCAACTATGCGTTTGGCGGCAATGAAACAACGCCAGCAACGTTGCCTGTGCAAGACATTAGCGACCCGACCAAATTGCGATTGGTTGTTGTGTTTCGCACGGATGATTCCACGTTGCCCTTGAATGCGCTGGGCGGGGAGACGACGGCTAATCTGGCTGGCGGTTGGAGCGCAAGCGCAGTGTCGGTGGAGAATTCAACTGACTTGTCGCCCACGCCCGCAAACACCGTTCGGAAGGTTATCAGCGTGGATCGAGGATCGGATCCCAAGAAGTTCCTCCGAGCAACAGTAACGAAGTAAGACGTAAGTTTGACGTGAATTTAAAAAGGGGCTGGAGGCTAAAAGCTTCCAGCCCTTTTTGTTTGCGGATTGGTAGGGACGAATACCCTTATTCGTCCATGTGGAAGGTTGTTCACTGAGGCGTAGGCATGGACGCGTAAGGGTACGCGTCCCTACCGTTGATGGGTTCTTCGTTGTAAATTTTGGGCGATGGTAGGGCGACCAATTCCCCTGCGTAAGCAGACGTCTACTCCATCATGGAATGAGAAACCTGAATGGGTGGGGGTAGGTCTTAGGGGACCAATCCCTAGGTCGCCTAGGTGGGCGTTGAATCTTTGAGTTTTTAGTGAGGCGGGCTAGGGACAGCCCGCCCTACCGGTGAATCAAACGCCCCGTTGAGGGCACAATTTTTTTACTTCGCACTGTGCGCAATCAGGCTTGCGGGCATTGCACCGCCTCCTGCCGTGAGCAATCAGAAGATGGGAGACCAGTGTCCAATCCTCCTTAGGAATGAGTCGTACAAGTGCGCTCTCCACTTTCACGGGGTCGAGATGCCGCGTCAGCCCCATCCGACGTGAAAGGCGGCCCACATGGGTATCCACCACAACACCCTCCGCTAGTCCAAATGCGTTCCCTAAAACCACATTTGCAGTTTTCCGTCCAACCCCAGCCAGTTTGTGGAGGGCCTCCATCGTTCTCGGCACTTTTCCTTGATGGTCTGCCACAAGAGAGGCGGCACAGGAGCGAAGGGATCGTGCTTTCGCGCGATAGAATCCTGTGGAGTGGATAATCTTCTCTAACTCTTTCTGTGAAATCGCAGCCAAGGATGCTGCATCTGGACAGCGCGCAAAGAGGGCAGGGGTGACCTGATTCACCCGCTCATCGGTGCACTGGGCAGAGAGAATTGTGGCGATGAGAAGTTCAAGCGGAGTTGTGAAATGCAGAGCGCAGCGGGCGTCGGGATACGTCCGCTTCAGGATGGTGAGGATTTGAGCGGTCCGGCGACTCAGAGCCGGGGAAGGGGTCACGGGGCGGGCGCGGCGGAGGCAGCAGGAAGAGATTGGAGAAGCTCACTGGCCTCAGACGTGACGGAGGAGGTGGGATATTTGGAAAGAAGAGAGGTCACGATTTTTCGGGCCTCGTCGTTCTTCTGCTGGGCACGGCGAATCTTGGCCGCCCGAAGCAGGCCCTGCCCGGAAAGTTCGGGCAGGTTGTCGTAGTAGAGGTCGATCTTCTGGTAGTAGGAGACAGCTAGATCCAAAGGATCAAGCGGAGGTTTGCCCACAGCCTGTTCGAGCTGAGGAGAGGTGAGTTTTTTAGCGGCAAGACCTTCTAGGGCTTGGCCAAAGGCGAGCATCGACTTGGCCTTCATTTCATTTGTCGCCGTGCCGCTTTCAATGATGCCAATCCAGAGTTCGAATGCGGCGGGATCTTTCTTGGTACCGTCATACTTCCCGGCATCGGCCAAGGCTTGAGCCCGCAGGTAGTTGGCTTCCTGAACTTTATCAGACCAGGGGTAGTCACGGGTAAGTTCGGCAAAGTATTTTTCCGCTTCGGCCTTTCGGTTGGCTTGGAAATCGATCTGACCCAGACCGAACAGAGCGGCGGCTTGGGCGTGCTGGCGAGGATCCTTGGTGCCGACCTTGGCAGGGAACTCCTTACGGATTCGTTCAAAGACGGGGCGTGCCTCCTCTCCTTGGCCTGCGGCGAGGAGGGCGTTGGCGAAGCGCTGGAGATCTCTCCAGTCCAGCGAGACCTTGGTGGCGAGAGACTGCTTATAGGCCTCCTGATAGAGACGGAGAGCGAGGGTAGTTTGGCCTGCCTCGAAGGGAACGCTGGCTTGGGCGAAGAGAATTTGCGCCACAAGTCCAGGTTGGGCGCTGGCCTCACCGGCTAGATCGCGAAAGGGTTGAAGACACTCCTCCACGGGGGCTTCGCCAGATTGAAATCGGTAGAGGGAAAGGGAGACCAGTTTTGAGAGAACGGGAGAGACTTTCGCGGAGGAGATTCCAAGAATCGATTGGCGAAGGAAATCGATGGAGCGTTGAATGGACTCTTTCCACTTCTTTTTTCCATCGTCGGCAAGTGAGGCGTAGTTCCCCAAGGCTTTTGCAGAGGCTAGTTCGAGGTCGGAGGATTTTTCCAAGGCAGAGTAGGCGAGATCGGAGATAGCGACGGGCGGAGGTGAGACCTTGGGGTCGGGGAATAGCTCCTTAAAGAGTTCAAAGGCCCGCCGATAAGCTTGAATGGCTTGGCTTTCATCCTTCTCCTCGGCAAAGGATGCTCCGCGAGCGAGGTACGCGCCAATGTTGCGGGGATCTTTCGGGTAGGCCCGGAGTTGATCCTCCTGCGCAGCCAGCATTAGATCTTTTTTCTTATCCTTGGCGTAGAAGCGCCAGATGCGTTCATAGGCGTCCAATCCAGCGGGGGCTCCTGTCAGTTGGGTGGCGGTGGTCTTCCAGGCTGCCAAGGCCTCCTCGGGTTTTTTGTCCTCGAGAAGAGTATCGCCACGGGTGAGGAGAGCGTTGCCTAGATTGCTGGATTTGGGGTAGTCGGTGGCAAACTTTGCGAATGCGGCGGCTGCTTCAGATAGTTTTTTTGAGGCCCGCAGGGCATAGGCGAGGCGCAGGGAGGCGTCCTCCTTGATGGAGGGAGTTGTGGCACTCGTGGAGAGCTGGGTGAACTGCGTGACCCCCTCGGGGAACTTCTTTTCGCTGATGAGTGCACTGGCGTAGGCGAGTTGGGTCTGCTCTTTGCTCTCATCTGAAGCTTTGATTTTCCCCGCTTTCACATCCGACAAGAAAGAGTCGTAGTATTTGATGGCCTCGGACCCTTGCCCGTTTTTCTGGTATGCGGAAGCGATGAAGCGCGGAATTTCGTCTGCGTAACGGGGATCGACCCCTTTTTCCTGGGCAGCTTTGAGACGCTTGATGGAGTCCTCGTATTTGCCGTCTTCCAGCAGGGCGAAGCCGACGAGGTAGTCGACCAAGCCGGCGACTCCTTTCTGATCGGGATATTTTTTCTGATATTCGGCGACGAGCCGGTCTGCATCCGCGGTACGACCTTGGAGTGCGTAGGTTAGGATGATCTGCTGTTCGGCGGTGGGAACGAGGTCGGGGGGGCCGAATCGGGCAACTTGGCGGAAGACGATACGTCCTTCATCGTACCCGCGTGTTTGCAGGTAAGCTTGGCCGAGTTGTAGGAGGGCTTGGGATGAAAGATCGGGTCGATTTCGAACCTCTTCGATCTTTTGTTGGGCTTTTTGAACGCGACGGAGTTTTTCGGGGGAGGGAGTTCCTTGTCCCGTGATTTGAGCCCGCAGGGGTGCGAGTTTGGCTTCGAGAAGGGAGATGAGTTCTTCTTTGCCTGGGATCGAGCGAAGGCGGGTTATGGCCTCGGGCATGCGACCAGCAGCTAGGTCGAGGCTGGCGAGCTGAAGATTGGCTTCGAGGGCGAGGGCAGGGTTCGAGCCGTTGGCGATGCGGGCGTAAATCTGGCCTGCGCGTGCCAAGGCGGCTTCTCCATCCGCTTTTTTAAAATCGGCCAGGAGTTGGCGGGCGCGCTGGGCCTCGGCATACCCTTGGAGGTAGTCGATATCCTCGGATAACTCTTTTTCCTTATCGGCGGTGCGTGCGGCATCCAGATCCTGGCTCGCTTCGGCAAAGGCACCTTCTTGGATATGGATACGAGCTTGGAGAAGGCGGATTTCCGCCAAGGATTTGGAGTCTGGAAATTCCTTTGGGAAAGCAGCGATCAGGGTGAGAGCTTCGGAGAGGTTCTTTTTTCTCTCGGCCGATTTCTCGGGGGAGGCATTGCCTTGAGCGACGAGGGATTGAAGGATGTAGTAGGAGGCCTCTTCGAGAACATCTTTTTCCTTCGATAGGGTTTGGAGTTTTCGGTAGGCGGTGATAGCAGGGGTCCACTGACTCAGATTGTATTGGGATCGAGCGAGAAGAAGGTAGGCGCTGGGCAGGTTTGGAGATTGGGCAAAATTTTGGATGAAGGCTTGGGCTAATTTGGCGGCCTCTTCAAATCGTGAGTTGTCGTACGCCTCGACAATTTTTTTAGTAGCATCGCCGGCGTCTTCAGCGTGCAGGGGTAGAGCGGGAAGGAGCAGGAGAAGGGAAAAGGTGAGCAGAGTGGGGCGAAACCGGTCGTTCATTCTATTAGAGAATAAAGGAGAGGGGGGGTGGGGGGCGAGGGGAACATACGTGGGTTGTGAGTTTTTTCCCTTGCTCCTAAGGGGTGCCTTTGGGATAATTCTTTTATCGATGATTTGTACTTCGCTGATCCAATCCTTGCGGACTGTTTGACCGCTGGTTCCTAATGTTTTCCTACTTTTTCCTTTGAAGTCGCGGATGGTTCAGCGTCCTGTCGTAGGTATGGGCTCCTAATGCAAGAGTTACGGGCGAACCATCGGATCCGTGCCCGGGAGGTATTCCTAGTGGACGCGGCGGGTCAAAAGCGGGGCGTCATGAATTTTAACGATGCGATGAATGCGGCCCGGGCGGCTGGGCTGGATCTGGTGGAGGTGAGTGGGGCCAGCAATCCTCCTGTTTGTAAGATCTTGGATTTCGGGAAGTACCGCTACGAGATGGATAAACGGGAGAGGGAGTCGAAACGGCACAATCTGGCCGCCAAAGTAAAGGAGATGAAGTTTCACGTGAACATCGATCCGCACGATTACGCGACCAAACTGCGGCAGACGGAGAATTTTCTTTGGAAAGGGATGAAAGTGAAGGTGGTCATGGCCTTCCGGGGTCGGGAAATGCAGCATCAGGACCTGGGTCAGGCTTTAGTGGTGACGATTCGGGACGATTTGAAGCTGGTAGCGGTGGCGGATGCCAACCCGAAATTGATTGGCAGAAACATCACGATGATGTTAAATCCTCTTCCCGCTAAGAAGCGGGTGCGGCGCTGGACAACCGAGAAAGCCGAGGGGGCTTACGAGGAAGAGGACAGCGAAACGGAGGATACAGAGACGGCTCAAGCCTCCCCCGTGGAAACCCCCAGTTCGACCCCCTCCGAAGGTTCCCATGCCTAAACCGATCTCACGCAGAAAGACAAAGAAGTCCGCCGCCAAGCGCTTTAAAGTGACAGGCAGCGGCAAGATTCTTTTCGGTAAGCCGGGTCGCCGTCATTTGGCGTCCAGCAAAAACCGGAAGCGTATGCGTCGTTTGGGCAAGATTGCCGTGTTGGATAAGACTGACATGGCTCGTATTTTGGAAAACCTGCCTTTCCGATAGGAGTTCATCATGCCCCGCGCCACCAATGCACCCGCCTCCCGTGAACGTCGTAAACGCGTAGTCGCCAGCGCGGCTGGATATCGCGGACGGAGGAGTAAACTTTTCCGGTACGCCAAAGACGCCACGATGAAGGCGAAGTACTGGTCGTACCGCGACCGGAAGACCAAGAAACGTAATTTCAGACATTTGTGGATCGCCCGTTTGAGCGCAGCCTGTAAGGCGCAAGGGATGAACTACAGCTCCTTCGCGGGAGCCCTGCGCAAGGCGGGGGTTGAACTAGACCGAAAAGTTTTGGCCGATTTGGCGATTCATGAGCCAGCCGCTTTTGCGGCGGTGATCCAAGCCGCCCGCGGCTAAGGCACGGGACCCTCCGTGTCCCCTTCCCCCTCCCCGAGTTTCGAGGGGATTCTTACCCAAGCATTAGCGGAACTTTCTTCCGCGAAGGACGCCTCCTCGTTACAAGTGTGGCGGACGCGTTATTTAGGAAGGCAGGGAGAAGCGCAGAAATTGTTGGATGGATTAAAGAGCGTGCCTGCGGCCGAGCGACCTGCGGCGGGGAAGGCGGCGAACGATTTTCGTAAAGCGTTGGAGGAGGCATGGGCTGCAAAAGGCGGTGGGGAATCGGCAGAGGCAGCCGCGAATCCTGGAGTCGATCCCACCTTGCCCGGGCGGCTGTATCCTTCGGGAGCGGTACATGTGGTAACGCAGACCTTAGATCGGATTACCGATATTTTTCATCGGCTGGGTTTTGCTTTGGCCGACGGGCCGGAGATCGAGACAGAGCATCACAACTTCGATGCCCTCAACACCCAGTCAGATCATCCTGCACGGGATGAGGCGGATACGTTTTATTTGGATCTGCCACCTGGGCCGCATGGGCGGTGGTTGTTGCGAACGCAGACTTCGCCTGTGCAAATTCGTGTTTTGGAAAAGCGGAAGCCACCTATCAAGATCATCGCTCCCGGTCGTTGTTATCGGCGGGATGAGGTGGATGCGACCCACGGGATTTTCTTTCATCAGGTGGAAGGATTGTGTGTGGGAGAAGGAATTGGCCTGCCCCATCTCAAAGGGGTGTTGGAATTTTTCTTTCGTGAACTAATGGGGGAAGGGACGAAGGTGCGGTTACGGCCCCACTACTTTCCGTTTACCGAGCCGAGTTTCGAGGTGGACTGCTCGATCCCCGGGAAAACGTTCCGTGGAAAGGAGTGGTTGGAGATTGCGGGATGCGGACTGGTGCATCCGAAGGTTTTGCGTGGAGTCGGAGTAGATCCGGAGAAATTTAGCGGGTACGCATTCGGGCTGGGGGTGGAGCGGATCGCTATGGTCCGACACGGGATTCCCGATCTACGCCTCTTCTACGAGAACGATGTGAGATTTTTAAAGCAGTTCGCCGCGCACGGTGCGGTTTGAAAATGGGAAGGGATTAATCCCTTTCGATGACCCGGATTTCGACTTTTAGCCTTTTTGCCAACTCGTGGGGAACGGGGTGGGTATCCGGTTCCGGGCTGGGGCGGCAGACGATGATTTTTACTCCGTAACGGGCAGCATCGACGAGGCAGCGATCGCAAGGCGGGAGCGTGACCGCGAGCAGATAAGGATCGCCCGGTGTACAGAAGGCCAGAGCATTGCTTTCCGCGTGGGTGGTGAGACGCCGGCGGAAGTCACGGTGGAGGGCTTCGTCGTCTGTGAGGTCGACTCCCGGGGGTTGGCCGTTAAAGCCGATCCCGCAGACGCTGCCTTCCTTGCGAAGGATGGCACAACCGACCTTGTGATAGCGATCGGTGCTGGTGGGGGCGGTGGCCTCGGCGAGTCGGAGGGCGAGTTGGATCCATTTATCTTTCATGAGAGGGATTTATTTTTCGGAGAAGTGGAGGCGGTGAAGGATACGGTGGAATACAGGGGCGAGGATAATTCCAAAAAGGGCGATGAGCACGATTCCGGAGAAAAGGGCGTAGGCGGAGGAGAATAGTTTGGCGGTGACGGTGGTAAGGCTCTGGCCGTAGACAGGGCCTTGGCCGCCCATGAGCATAGAGGATTCCACGAGGGCATCCTCCCAAGCCAATCCCCCCAAGATATGGTAACCAACAATCCCGATGCCCAAGGAGAGGCAGATCAAACCGATCGCCATGGAAAAATGGAGTAGGACCCGTCGGACAAAAACATGGTGGGGGGCCAAGGGTTCGCGGTGGTGCTCGTAGGGCAGAAGAGAGATGGCCATGAGAGATTAGTAGCGGATGTGGGAGAGGACGGAAAGAGATGGGAGGGGGCGATGGGGAAAAGAGGGGAAGAAGTTGGGCGGAGCTGGATTCGAACCAGCGAAGGCGTGAGCCAGCAGATTTACAGTCTGCCCCGTTTGGCCACTTCGGTATCCGCCCGTGAAAGGTAAAGACTCGCAAAAAAGCGGTGTGGGGTCAAAAGGGTTCCCGTGGAAAAATATCGCGTCTGAGCCCCTTTTAGACAGTTTGAATGTAGTATGAAAATGTCCCTCTTTGTCATTCTGGCGCAGATTTTTCTAGTGACTCTGATCCGAGCGGAGGAGGTGAAATTGGACCGGACCAAGGCGCTGGAGGAGTTAAAGGTGATCGAGCAGAAGAACGAAACATTAACCCAGGATCTGTTGGCGAAGTCGGCGCGGGATCTCAACGAGGCCGGGTCTGACAAGTTCAAGGCTGTGCAAGTGTATCTGGAAAGTTATCGGAATGTGGAATTTGGAAGGGCGCAGGACGGGGAGACCCGGTTCCAGCAGTGGAGGGTGGAAAACAAGGAGAAGATTGCCTCCTTGGATTTCAGCACGGCGGCGCAGTTGCACGTGCAGTATGTCGCTTTGGTGTGCCGGGAAGCTTTAGGGGAGAAGGAGGCGCCCAAGGCGGGGGAGTGGGGGGTGTATTGGGAAAATCTTTTTAAGTCGCGGGAGATTGCGGAAAGTCCGGGGGATTTGACGGAGGCAAAGATGCCTGTGGCGAAAAAAGGTTTAGCGGGGCGAAAGCAGAAGAAAGAAAGTGGTAATGATTTTGATCGGCCGGTGCTGGAGAGCCCCTTGGTGAGGGACCGGCAGATTCAGGGTTTTTTGGAAGGGGTTCAGGAGGCGAAGTTGTCGTCGGCATCGGTCGGGTCAATTTTCAATCAGGTGGTGCGGCCCCATTTGCGAAAGGCGAAAAGCCGGGATCTGATGCGGCTTTGGGATCTGCGAATCGCGGCGATGGACGAGGATGTGGAGAAAGAGGTGAAGACTCTGGGGGCGGATGATTACAAGATTTTGAAACGACCGGAGCTGATGTGGGAGCGTGCGGATGATTTGGAGAAGATCGGGGAGCGGGAGAGTGCGTGGGCGCAGAAGATGGGGATTTTGAGGGCAAATCCGTATCATCCCAAATTATCGAAGTGGATCGAGGATCTGAAGCAGGCATTGGGGGAGGGTTCGTCGGCATTGCCCGAAAAGGCGCCTTGAGGTAGGATTTTGAATTACGCGCTGTTAGCTCAACTGGATAGAGCACCTGACTACGGATCAGGAGGTTAGAAGTTCAAATCTTCTACGGCGCAGATGGTTTGCGGCTGTAGTTCAATGGTAGAACGCTAGCCTTCCAAGCTAGACACGAGGGTTCGATTCCCTCCAGCCGCACATTCTTTTGGCAAGAAAAACAACCCCCGCGGGTTCTATTGGCCCCCTAAGATTTGACCCCGCCTGTTTGGTTACTCGCTCCACGACGGATGGTATTGCCGCTTACGCGGCGGAATTCGATTCTAGGTAAAAGGCGGAAGGGGGCAGGTGGACCTCCGTCGCTCCTAACCCGCTTCGCGAAGGAGCTTTGGAGGGTTTAAGGCGAGAGGGGGCAGGTGGAAGGGGTTGTGGTAAGGTCAGTGGATGATTCTGCCGAAGTTTACGGGGTCCCGAGAAGAACAGGCTCGTGGTTTAGCTAAGGCGATGGTCGGGATGTATTGCGGGAAAATGGAAGAGGCGAGGGAATCAGTCTACGTGGGAGGCAGGAAGGCGGGGTTGGAGGCGTTGGAGAGGTTTCGAGTTCAGGGATATGCCGGCACTAGAAATAAGTTGAAGGGGAATGTTTCCCGGCTTTCGTTTTATATCCGGCACGGGGTGTTGGGGATTCGGGAGGTGGCGGAGAGTGTGCAGGAGCGATTCGGGAAAAGCTACGATGCGATCAAGTTCTGGCAGGAGCTGGGGTGGCGACAATTTTGGCGACACTTGTACGGGTTGTGGGGAGACGGGATTTATGAGGATCGCGAGGCGCCTAAGGTTCCCCTAGGCAATGGAACGGATGAGGAGTTGCCGGCCGAGATTGCCGAGGGGCGAACGGGGTTGGTTTGCATGGATGAGACGGTGCGGGAGCTGGTGGAAACGGGTTATATCCATAATCACGCCCGGATGTGGTTTGCCTCGTTTGTGGTGCACTTCCGAAAGCTGGGGTGGAGGGCGGGGGAGCGGTTTTTTTACCGGCATCTGCTGGATGGAGATCCGGCGAGCAATGCATTGTCGTGGCAGTGGGTGGCCTCGACCTTCAGTCACCGGGCCTATCTGTTCAACCGCGAGAATATTCAGGAGAACGGGGGAAAAGAGTGGTGTGAGCGGTGCACGGCGAAGTGTCCGTTTGACGCGACGTATCCCGAGCTGGAGCGGAGGCTTTTCTCTAAATGAAGACGGGGGTGTGGCTGCACGGGGATTCTTTGTCGAAACGGGATCCGGCGTTGCGAAATTATCCGGAGGCGCGGAGTGTGTTTGTGTTTGATCGGCCGTTTCTGGAGAAGGCGGGGCTGAGTTTTAAGCGGATCTTCTTTCTGTATGAGTGCGCGGTCGAGGCTGCGGATGAGATGCGAGTGGGCGAGGCGGTGGAAGTGATTTTGGAGTGGGTGAGGTGTGAGGGGCTAGAGAGGGTGGCGGTGACGGAATCGCCTTCGCCGAGGTGGCGGGAAACGGTGGAGAGGTTGAGGCAGAAAGTGGAGGTGGAGGTTGTGCCGGCGGAGGGGATGGTGACCGTGCCAGAGGGATATCCCGTGAAGAGGTTCACGCCGTTTTGGAAGGATTTGGGGAAGGAGTGGGTGTAGTAGGTTAAGGGGTTAAGGGATTAAGGGATTAAGGGGTTAAGGAAGATTGGAATATTTGATTTTGCTGGCTGAGATCGTAGATTCAAAGGAGTGGATTTTCTGGTTAGCCGATTGCGCGAGTTGCCTGGATATGTTCCCGGATTGCGTGACTTGATTGAAAACCTGCCCTTTCTGATTCTGTTTCTCTGGATCGGCTTTCTTTTCTTCATCCTCGTCTACTTTCGAGGCGGGATCAAAGATCTGGAGGAAAAGATGGGAAAGGGGTCGATCACACACCTCCAAATCTTCTTGTGGGTGGCCGCGGCTATTTCCTTTGTCTCGATGGTGAGTTTGGCGTTCTACCTGATTTTGCGCACGCAGTAGCGCCTGGCGATGGCGAAGGATTTCTTGGAGGGTTTTGTCGGGGCGTTGTGCGCCGACGCTTTGGCTATGCCCGTCCACTGGTATTACGATCGTGCGGCGCTGGTGCGGGATTATGGAAAAGTAGAGCGGTATCTGGCACCCAAAAATCCGCATGCCGACAGCATTCTTTGGCGCTCTACATACAATGCACTGAATGAGAAGGGGGACATTCTTCGCGATCAGGCTCAGTATTGGGGGCAGCGTGGAGTTCATTACCACCAGTTTTTAAGAGCGGGGGAGAATACTCTGAATCTGCAGTTGGCGCGGGAACTTTACGGTTGGATCCGGTCGCATGGTGGGTATTCGTCCGATGGCTGGTTGCAGCATTATGCGGATTTCATGCTGACGCCGGGTCGGCATCGGGACACGTATGTGGAGGAGTGTCACCGTGGATTCTTTACGAGGTATGCGCAGGGGAAGCCGCTGGCGAAGTGTGGCATCCGGGATGAGCATATTGGGGGGTTGGCGTATGTGCCTGCGCTGATGGCGGCGTGTAGTGATCTTCCGTTGGGGAGGTTGCGGGCGGTGGTGAAGGAGCATGTAGGGAGTACGCATGCGCATCCGAATGTTCTGCGTGCGGCGGATACGTTGGTGCGAGTGTGTTGGGCGATACGGGAGGGGGCGAGTGTGCGGGAGGCGATCACGAAGGAGGCGGGGGATTGGATTTCGGGGAAGAAGGCGGAGGGATGGATGAAGCAGCCGGATGAGCATGTGGTAGGGGAGCGATTTAGTACGGCGTGTTATATTGCGGAAGCGATGCCGGCTTCCCTTTATTTAGCATGGAAGTATGAGAATGACTTTGTCGGGGGAATTGTTGCGAACGCAAATGTGGGCGGGGACAGTTGTCATCGTGGGGTGGTCGTAGGCGGGATCTTGGGTTTGGCGTGCGGAGTTCCCAAGGCCTGGTCGGATGGTTTGCTGGTACCGCTGCCCTGATTTGGAGTAGGTTGCTGGTTAATCGTCTCTGCGGTATTCGACTTGGCCCAGCTCCTGCCAGTGAAAGACGATTCGATCCGAGGATAGAATCTCGAGGTGACCAGGAATGAACCGGGGCTGAAGGAATCCTTGGCCTGCAATCTGTCCTTCGCCAATGCAGGTGGTGGGATCAACACGCCAAGTGATCTCACCGGCGGGGACGTTTTCATCGCCTGTGATTTTAGTGGCGATCCACTTCCCGTTGATAAGATCGATCCGGATCACCTCTTCGAAGTGGCCCCGGTAATTCCCAATCCACTCTCCGGCGAGTTGGGGTTGGGGGTAGGGATCTGAGGAGGAAAGGGGATTAGGGATTAAGGGGTTCAGGATGAAAGTGTAAGTTGGAAGGTTGCAGGTTGGAAATTATAGGTCTTGAGGTTTGAGGCCGGTTTGTTTGGCGATTCGAGAGAGCATTTTGGGGCCGATCTCGACACCTTCGTGAAAAGCGAAAACGAAATCGGGATAGTTCGAATGAGAGAGAACTTTATGGGAGCCGGCTTGACGCTTTATCTGCCAACCGATGGAGAGAAGGGATTGAAGAACCTTGCGACTCTTGGCCGAGCCCCACTGACTCATGCCGCGAGGCTAAAGACTTCCGAGACTTCGGGAGAGGGTTCGCCGTGTTCTAGGCGGTCGGCAAGGATGCGGAGGACGAGGGCCTCGACCTTGGAGACAGCTTCATCCCGAGTGGCCCCGTAAGCCATGGCACCGGAAACGACGGGGACTTCAGCGAGCCAGCGGCCGTCCTGTTCGCGTTCGACTTCGACTTTCATGCATTGAGTTTCGATCTCAGTGGGATGGATGTCAATGATGGGTGAGGGGGTGGGGATTAAGGAATAAAGGGATTAAGGGTGAAGAAAATCGGAAAGTGACACTCTGTCGTCCCTCATGCGCAAGACTAGAGACAACCGCCCCTGCGGGTGATGAGCATTTAAGATTCAGAGACTGGTAGGGTCCATTATCCCTAACGGACTGTGATAAAGCGTTGAGTACGGGTGGATGAAATGAGGCTGGTCGGGCAGGCACGGGTAGTTCCAAGATGAGGAGTGGAAGTTGAAGCCCCCATTCCTTTTGCGAAGCGGAAATCCCTAAAGCTTCCGCTCTTCTCGGCCAAGGTGCAGGCGGGGTTTCCGTCGCCGGCGGATGACCATATGGAGAGGTCGCTCGATCTGAATGAGGAGCTGATCCGTAATCCGGCCTCGACGTTTTTTGTGCGGGTGAAAGGGGATTCGATGCGGGATGCGGGGATTCATACGGGGGACATTTTAGTGGTGGATCGGTCGCTGACGCCGACCGACCGGAAGATTGTGGTGGCGATGATCGATGGGGAGTTCACCGTGAAGAGATTTCGCGCGACGGACGGGAGGGTTTTTCTGGAAGCGGCGAATGAGAAGTTTCCAAGGATCGAGGTTTCGGGGGACCAGGAGCTGGTGGTGTGGGGTGTGGTGGCGTTTGTGATTCACCAGGCGAGGTAATGCGTATGGGCAGGCTGGCGTTGGTGGATTGTAATAACTTCTTCTGCTCGTGTGAGAGGGTGTTTGATCCGTCGCTGATCGGAGTGCCGGTGGTCGTTCTGTCGAACAACGACGGGTGTATTATTTCGCGAAGTGAAGAGGCGAAGGCGATTGGAATTCCGATGGGGGCACCGTTGCATGAGCAGAAGGAGGTGATTCGAAAACACGGGGTGAGGGTGTTTAGTTCCAACTACACGTTGTATGGGGATATGTCGGCCCGGGTGATGTCGATTCTGAGAGACGAGGTGGGAGTGATGGAGGTGTACTCGATCGACGAAGCATTTTTGGAGTTGGGAGAGGGATTTGGGGTGGAGGAGGCGAGGAGGTTGAGGGCGAAGGTGTTGCGGTGGACGGGGATTCCGGTGTGTATCGGGATTGGGGAGACGAAGATGTTGGCCAAGCTGGCGAATCGTCACGCTAAGAAGAACCGGGAAAAGACCGGGGGCGTGTTTGAGATGAAGGAGGAAGCCGAGGAGTTGATGGCCGGGGTGGCGTGTGACGGGTTGTGGGGTGTGGGGAAGAATCTAGCCCGGCGGCTGGCGGGGTTGGGGATCACGACGGCGTTGGAGTTTAAGAAAGCGGATCCGGTGAAAATCAGAAAGAGTTTGGGAGTGGTGGGTGAGCGGATGTTGAGGGAGATGAACGGGACGAGGTGTCTCGAGTTGGAGGAGATGCCACCGGATCGGAAGGGAGTGATGGCGAGTCGATCGTTTGGGGCTCCGGTCGAAGCGTTGGAAGATTTGGAGGAGGCATTGGCGAATCATGTGGCGCGGGCGAGCGAGAAGGTGAGGAGGTTTAATCTGTGGGCGATGCGGGTGGATGTGTTTTTGCAGACCAACTATTTCCGGAAGGGGGAGCCACAGTACTGCCCGGGAGCTGGGCTGAATTTGGATCAGCCGACGAATGGGACGGCCGAGTTGATGGGGATTGCGGGGAAGTTGTTGAGGAAGATTTATCGTTCGGGGTACAAGTACAAGAAAGTGGGGGTGATGTTAGGGGGATTGGTGGGGGCAGGGGCGTGTCAGCCGGTATTGGCGTTTGAGGGAGTGAGAGAGGAGCCGAGAGTAGACATTGATAAGATCGTGGATGGGATCAATCGGAGGCTTGGGGACAGGAAGAACCCGGTGATTACGCGGGGGAGTATGGGGAACCGGAGGCTGGGGGGTGGTTGGAGGATGCGGAGTGGTCGAAAATCGCCCAGTTACACCACTTCGTGGAGGGAATTGGCGGTGGTGAGAGGGTGAGGGGATTAAGGGGGCCTTTCGTCGCTCAGTCTCGGTAAACCTCGCTGAGCTATGGAGGGTTTAGAGGTTTAGGTTGAGAGTAGGCGGATGGGATTTAGCTTCGAACGATGAGTGAGGGAGGGCACGACTTTGCGGGGATGTATGCGGAGGGGATTCCCCCTTGGCAGATCGATCGGCCGCAACCGGAAGTGATTCAGCTACTCGAAAATGGGAAATTTGAATCGCCTGTACTCGATCTGGGTTGTGGGACGGGAGACAACGCGATCGAGTTGGCTCGACGCGGGTTAGTGGTGAAGGGGCTGGATGCGGTGCCTGAGGCGTTGGAGCGGGCCCGAAAAAAAACGGAGCAGGCTGGGCTGAAGCAGTCGCCGGAATTTATTTTGGGCGATGCCTTGCGTTTGGCGGAGAGCGGACTGAAGGCGAGGACATTGCTCGACTGTGCCTTGTTTCACACTTTTTCGGATGAGGAGAGAAGAGAATATATTCGGGGATTGGAAGAGGTGCTGAGCCCGGGAGGGAGGTTGCATATTCTTTCGTTCAGTGAGTTGGAAACAAGACAACCCGGACCGAGGCGGCTCAGTTTGTCGGAAATTACGGAGAGTTTTGAAGCGGGATGGGGAGTGGAAGATTCGGTGCGGTGCCGTTACTGGGATAGGGTACGGCCGGATGGGGCTCACGCGTGGCGGGTGACCTTCGTCAGAGAGTAGGGATTGGATTTAGGGTTTTGTTTTCCGGTGTCGCAGGCCGAAGATGCCGGCGAGGAAAGTCAGTACATAGAGGGAAAGATTTACCATCATAAAAGGGCGGCCACCCCATTGGGCGTTGGAGGGAGGATAAGGATTCATGGCGGCATGGATTGTGAGAAGGCCTAGGCCGTAAAAAGTGGGGATGAGGCCCAGCAGGACGAGGGCGATCGGGCGAGCGTACAGGCCGGTGAGGATGAGGGTGGCTCCGGTAATGTAGTTCGAGATGCCAAAAAGACCGAGAAGCCGAATGAGATCGGGGGCAGTGGGGCCCGAGAGATCGAGACAAGCGATGTGGGTTGCTGAGTAGGGAAGAACGACCGTGTGCATAAAGCCACGCATCAGATCGATGACTCCAAGGAAGACGGTCATGATGGAAATAAATTTTGGGATGGGTTTATTCATGGGGTGAGTGGTCGTCAATTATAGTTAGCGGATGCCGAGGGCGGAGCGGACGACCTGTTCGAAGGATTGGGATTCATCGAGAAGGGAGATTTCGACGCGAAGAAAGAGAACGGGAATATCGCGGGGTGGGAATGGTGGGAAGCGGACGGAATCTTTTTCGGTGGTAATGAGGGCGAGACCGCGTCGGGCTCGGGTACGGGTGAGTGCGTTTTCCACCTCGGGGGCCATGAAGCGGTGGTGATCGGCGAAGGAGCGTTGGTAAACGATTTCGGCGCCCAGTTTGATCAGGCCCTCGAAGAAGCTTTCCGGCACGGCGATTCCGGCAACGGCGCCGACACGAAGGCCTCGGAGGTAGGAGAGAGGTTTTTTTTCGCCGGTAATGAGATCTTCTAGATGGAGAGGGTGATGGCTGCAGGGGTGGATGGGGGCGTGTCGGTTGTGGCGGCGGATTTTGTTTTCTACCTCGGTATGGTCTTTCCCTGAACATTTGGTGAGGAGGATGAGGTCGGCTCGGCGGAGTGCATCGTGAGGTTCGCGAAGGACGCCACGGGGGAGGACGTGTTGGTTGCCGAAAGGGTTTTGTCGATCGACGAGAAGAAGGTTAAAGCGGTCGCCGAGGCGGAGGTATTGGAAGCCGTCGTCGAGAAGGAGGGTATCGGCTTGGTAGTGGCGGATGGCGTGGCGAGCGGATTTGACGCGGTCGGAGTCGACGAGTACGGCGACGCCTGGGAGGTTGCGGGCGAGCATGAAGGGCTCGTCGCCGGACTGAGCGGAATCAAGGAGAACCGATTTTCCGTCGGAGACAACGCGGGGGGGGGAGGGAGTACGGCCGGGAAGGAACTTGTCGGCCAAGCGTGTGAGGAGGGGTTTGGGGACGCTTTTGTATCCGCGGCTGAGGATAGCGACGCGTCGGCCTGCTTCCTGGAGGGATCGGGCGAGTTTTTCAACGACGGGTGTTTTCCCTGTACCTCCAACGGTGAGGTTGCCGACGCTGATGACCATCACACCGACCGAGTAGCGGCGGAAAACGGCGTCTTGGTAAAAGCGGGCACGAACGCGCATGATGCCTGCGTAGACGGTGGCAAGTAGGAGAAGGAGGGGCTTAAGGAGGGAGGCTCGACGGCCGGCGGCACGATCCAAGATCACGTCGGTCGCAAACTGTTCGAGGGGTTCGAGAGCCTTTAGAGCCATGGGCATAGGGTGGGGATTTTCATGGAAAGGTTGAGAAAATTCGCCGAGCCAGACTCAGCGCGGAGGTTGCGTCGAAAAGGAAAGGGAGCATAATTACCTACTTCCATTGAAAAAACAGATTCAAATAGCTCATATTCATAGTGCGACAAAATGTCACATATTGAAAAATAGAATTGAGACAAAATGTCTCATATTCGTTACTAGTCCAAAATTTAAGTGCTGATTTACAATAACTTAAGAATACATGGAATTGGCATAGGAAGTGCAAGAAAGGATACTATATGGCAAAAATATTAGGAATTGATTTAGGAACAACTAACTCCTGCATGTCGGTTATGGATGCGGGGCAGCCTGTGGTTTTGGAGAATTCGGAGGGTGCGCGGACGACTCCTTCGATCGTGGCGTTTACAAAGGGTGGGGAGCGGGTTGTGGGTCAGGCGGCAAAGCGGCAAGCGGTGACGAATCCAAAGAATACGATTTTTTCCGTGAAGCGTTTGATTGGACGTAAATTTGTCGAGGTTCAGGAAGAGGTAAAGCGACTTCCTTACAAAGTGGTCGCAGCGAAAAACGGAGATGCTCACGTGGAGGTGGAGGTCAAAGGAGAGAAGAAGACATTTTCGCCTGAGGAGGTTTCCTCCTTTATTTTGGCCAAGTTAAAAGCGGATGCGGAAGCGAAGCTGGGTGAAAAGATTTCGCAAGCGGTCATCACGGTGCCTGCCTATTTCAACGACAGTCAGCGCCAGGCCACGAAGGACGCAGGAAAGATCGCGGGTTTGGAAGTTCTCCGAATCATCAACGAGCCGACGGCGGCTTCTTTGGCGTACGGCTTGGACAAAAAGAAGGATGAGAAAATTGCGGTTTATGATTTGGGTGGTGGCACGTTTGATATTTCCGTTTTGGACATTGGAGACGGACTCTTTGAAGTGAAGGCGACCAACGGGGACACCCATTTGGGGGGAGACGATTGGGATATGGCGGTGATGGATTGGATCATTGCGGAATTTAAAGCTGACTCCGGAATCGATGTGCACGGGCAACCGGATGCGTTACAGAGAATTCGAGAAGAAGCGGAAAAGGCGAAGATCGCGCTTTCCTCGGCCCAAGAGTACGAGATCAATCTTCCATTCGTTACAGCGGATGCCTCGGGCCCGAAGCACATCGCGAAGAAGCTGACCCGAGCGAAACTGGAGCAGCTAACGGATAAGTTGCGGGAGCGAACGATTGGTCCGGTCAATGCCTGCTTGAAGGATGCGGGATTGTCCTCGAAGGAGATCGACGAACTGGTTTTGGTGGGAGGAATGACCCGGATGCCCTCGATCATCGAGACGGCTCGGAAGCTGATCGGCAAGGAACCTCACAAGGGTGTGAATCCGGACGAAGTCGTGGCCATCGGTGCTGCGATTCAGGGGGGAGTGTTGAAGGGGGACGTGCAGGACGTGCTGTTGCTGGACGTGACTCCATTAACCTTGGCGATCGAGACGGCCGGCGGTGTGGCCACCCCGATGATTCCCAAGAACACGACCGTTCCTACAAAAAAGACGAATGTGTTCAGCACCTACTCGGATAACCAGCCCGGGGTGGAGATTGTGATTTTACAAGGGGAGCGTCCGCTTGCTCGCGACAACAAGAGATTAGGGACGTTCCATTTGGATGGAATTCCACCTGCTCCGCGTGGGACGCCTCAGATTGAGGTGACCTTTGACATCGATACGAACGGCATCCTTCAGGTTTCGGCCAAGGATCTTGGTTCGGGGAAGGAGCAGAAGATTTCGATCACCGGCTCGAGCGGTCTTTCCAAGGAAGAGGTCGAGAAGCTGACTCGAGAGGCCAAAGAGCACGAAGCAGAGGATTTGAAAGCGAAGGAGAAGATCGAGTCCCGGAACCAGGCTGAGAACACTGCCTTTGCCGCAGAAAAAATGATGAAAGAGATGGGCGACAAGCTGGATGCCGCAAAGAAGAAAGAGATCGAGGACGCGGCAAATGCGGTCAAGGAAGCCGTGAAAAAGGACGATGAAGCTGCGATCAAAGATACAGCCGAGAAGCTGAACACGTTGGTCCAGGCGGTGAGCACGGATCTTTATCGTCAGGCTTCAGAAAAAGCTGCGGCTGGAAAAGAAACAACTTCACAAGCGGGAGAATCGGGATCGGCTGATCAAGGCGACCGTCCAAAAAAGGACGGGAGTGACGTGATCGATGCCGAATTCGAGATGGTCGACAAAGATAAGAAGGGCGGCAAGAAGCCGAGTTGACCGGCGGCCCGCGGGGGTCGTACCCATCCTTCAAACAAGAAACCTCAACCCAAAGAAAGGAGCTCACGAACCTTATGGCAAACGTGAATATCCGTCCTCTCGGCGATCGGGTGCTAGTGCATCCGCTCGAGGAGCAGGAAGTTAAGAAAGGCGGGATTATCATCCCTGATACCGCCAAAGAGAAACCCCAAGAGGGCAAAGTCGTCCAAGTCGGACCCGGTAAACGGGACGAAGCGGGCAAACTGGTCCCGATGGAAGTAAAAAAAGGGGACAAAGTCCTGTTTAGTAAATACGGCGGGACAGAAATCACCTTGGATGGTGAAAAAATGCTGATCATGCGCGAGGACGATATCCTCGGCGTGGTGAGCTAAAGGAGGAAATGAATTATGGCAGCCAAGCAACTGTTGTTTGACGAGGCCGCCCGACATGCGCTTTTGCGCGGTGTGGAGAAGCTCTCCAAAGCCGTGAAAGCGACACTCGGACCGGCAGGTCGCAATGTGGTTCTCGATAAAAAGTTCGGTTCTCCGACGATCACCAAAGACGGTGTGACCGTTGCGAAGGAAATCGAGCTCGAGGATCCTTATGAGAATATCGGTGCCCAACTGGTCCGTGAAGTCGCCAGCAAAACGAGCGACATCGCGGGAGACGGCACCACCACCGCCACAGTTTTGGCGGAATCGATCTACCGGGAGGGTCTGAAGAATGTGACCGCCGGTGCGAATCCGACCGAGCTGAAACGTGGAATCGACCGTGCGGTCGAAGCGATCGTGGAGGAGCTAGCCTCGATCAGCAAAAAGGTGAAGGACAAGGAAGACATCCGCCAAGTCGCGACCGTCTCCGCCAACTGGGACAAGACGATCGGTGAAATTATCGCCGACGCTTTGGACAAGGTAGGTAAAGACGGCACGGTGACGGTGGAAGAAGCCAAGTCGATCGAAACCTCGCTCGAAGTCGTCGAGGGAATGCAGTTCGATAAGGGCTATCTCTCTCCTTACTTCGTGACGAATCAGGAAGATCAGGAAGCCGTTCTGGAGAACGCCTATCTTTTGATTCACGAGAAAAAGATCTCGAGCTTGAAGGATATGCTTCCTTTGCTGGAGAAAGTCGCCAAGTCGGGCAAGCCGCTCTTGGTCATCGCTGAAGAGGTGGAAGGGGAAGCCCTGGCCACTCTGGTGGTGAACAAATTGCGTGGCACGCTGCAGGTTTGCGCGGTGAAGGCGCCTGGATTCGGGGATCGTCGCAAGGCGATGCTCGAGGACATTGCGATCCTCACCGGTGGCAAGATGCTGAGCGAAGATCTCGGGATTAAACTCGAGAACGTCACGTTGGACGATCTCGGCAAGGTGAAGCGCGCGGTTGTGGACAAGGAGAACACCACCCTGATTGAAGGTGCAGGAAAGAGCTCCGACATCCAAGGCCGCGTTTCCCAGATCAAGAAACAGATCGAGGAAACCACCTCGGATTACGACAAGGAGAAGCTCCAGGAACGTCTCGCGAAACTCGCGGGCGGAGTCGCCGTCATTAATGTCGGCGCTGCGACCGAGACCGAGATGAAGGAGAAAAAAGCCCGTGTGGAAGACGCGTTGCACGCAACCCGTGCGGCCGTTGAAGAAGGCATCGTCCCCGGAGGGGGCGTGGCCCTAATCCGCGGACAGAAGGCCATCGAAGGGCTGAAGCTCAAGGGCGATCAGGCCATTGGCGCGGAGATCATCCGTCGCGCAGTGGAGCAGCCTTTGCGCACTTTGGCGGATAACGCCGGAGTCGAAGGCTCGATCGTGGTGCAAGAGGTGAAAAGTCGGAAAGGTGCTGAGGGCTACAATGTGGCCACCGGCGAATACGTTGACCTGTTGAAGGCCGGCGTTGTGGATCCGACCAAAGTCACCCGTTCTGCGCTGCAGAATGCCAGTTCCATCGCAGGGTTGCTCCTGACCACCGAAGCGGTGGTGACGGAGTTGCCTGAGAAGGAAAAGGCACCAGCACCCGCAGGTGGCGGTCACGGCGGAGGAATGGACTACTAATCCATTCGTAAGATTTTCCCCCGGGGTAAGTCCCCCGTGGGGAGCCCAAAGGGGCGCGGTTCCGAAAGGGGCCGCGCCCTTTCGGTTTTTTAGGCATTAGAGAAACGCGAGAAGGAGGAAGCTGCCCACAAGCAGAGATTGAAAGATCAGGCCAGTGAGGATGGTGAAGAGTTCTTTTCCACGGTAGTGGCATTTCTCGTGCAGGCGGTGGATCGATTCGAGCCACTTTGGCGGTTTGGGGAGAAGATCGCGGATTCCTGTCAGGTAGTCGGGCAGAATCGAACCGAAGGCACCTGCGAAAAGAGTCCAGCAAGAGGTGGAGGCAAGAAGGGGGGATGAAAGAAGAAGAAAAAAAACTCCGGCACCGAGGATCTGGTCCACAAAAACCATCGGAAGAAGGCGCTGAAGTTTGGTGACGTGATTGGGAGAAGAGTGGACCCAGTGTCCGATCCCCGCGTCGCCGTGGGGAATGGCGTCGAGGGCGAGATGGCTGGCGACACCGAGGCAGAGAGCAGACACGGGACCTCCAGAAATCGATGAAGCTAGAAGCATTCCGACCGGGATGTGGACAGGAGAGAACAAGGAAGGGCCTATCGAGCGATTCAGACTTGGGCAGTGCGGGCTTGGACGGTACGGAAGGTTTTATCGCCGACGATCGAGGTGTTGATAATCACGAGCGGAGCGTGAGAGTGGACGAGGCCTTTTAGCAGAAGGTCGGCAATGGCCTCGTGGATGACCGTTTCACGTTCGGGACGATCGAAGGGGAGGCACCGGGCGCGCACGCCGTAGTGTAAAGCGAGTTGGCGAGCGAGGGTGGGCGTTAGAGTAAAGGCGTAGATGGGGGAGACGCGGGGTCGGAGAGCGGCGGCCACACGAGCCATCCGGCCCGTGCGGGTGAAAAGAAGAATGCCTTGGGCGCCCAGTTCATTGGCGAGGTGAACGCCAGATGAGACGATTCCATCCGCCTCGCCCTCGGTATGGATCTCTTTTTGGTACCCAATGGAGCCGGAGCGTTCGATGCGGCGAGCGACGCGATCGAGGACTTCGAGGCAGGCGCGGGGGTATTGTCCCGTGGCGGTTTCTCCAGAAAGCATGATTGCATCGGCGCCTTCGAAAACGGCATTAGCCACATCGGTGATTTCGGCGCGAGTCGGGAGGGGATTGGTGATCATGCTCTCCAGCATGTGAGTGGCAACGATGACGGGCTTCATGGAGGTGATGCACTGTTTGACAATTTTGCGTTGAATGATGGGGAGTTCCTCATACGGGCACTCCACTCCGAGGTCTCCACGGGCGACCATAATGGCGTCTGCCGCGGAGATAATGCCGAGGATATTTTTGACAGCGAGTTGGTCTTCGATCTTAGCGATAATTTTCACGTCTTGGGCTTTGTGTTGGTCTAGAAAATTGCGGAGGGCGATAACGTCTTCAGGGTCTCGAACAAAAGAGAGGGCGACCCAGTCGATCCCTGCTTCGAGGCCTATGAGGAGGTCGGCGGCGTCTTTTGAAGTGATGGCAGGGAGGTTGACGCGGATTCCTGGCAGGTTGATGTGGCGGCGATCTCCCAAGGTACCCGGAGTGAGTACGCGGCAGTGGAGCGAGGTGGTGTCCTTTTTTACGACTTGGAGATGGATGACCCCATTATCGACGAGGAGTTTTTGTCCGGGCTGGAGGTCGTGAATGAGGTCGGGATAGTTGACGGGGATGGCGGGTGAAGGAGCTTTGGGATCGATTGAGAGGATGAGAGAATCGCCGACCGCGAGTTGGCGAGGTTGGCCGATGGTTCCAGTCCGGATAGCCGGACCTTGGGTATCGAGAAGAATGGCGATTTCCTGACCCCGATTTGCGGCTAGGGAACGAAGTTTTGGGGTCACTTGGCGAACAAAGTCGTGGGTAGCGTGCGACATGTTGAGGCGAAATATTTCAGCCCCTCCATCGATCAGTTGGGACAGGGCATTGGATTCGGTATGTTTGGGGCCGAGAGTAGCAATGAGTTTGGTGCGGCGGGCATGTGGTAATTTCCAGCTTAAGGAATTTGAGTCGGAGCTAGGAGACATGCGAAAAGAGTAGAAGTTTTCGCAATAAAACGAAAGGAGTAGGTTCCTCTATTTCGCATTCATCCAAAATCAATATATAAAGATCTATTATAGAGCAACTTAAGTACTGCTAATAAGTATAAATTTATATTTACATTAAGTACCAGCAAGCAAATATATATTGAAACGCAAATGAGTACCATACAGGAGTTGTTAGTTGGGGCGTTGCGGAAGTCGGGTCATGCGGTTGCCATTTTGGATCGTGAGTTAAAGATTTGTTGGGAAGGTGGTATGCCCAGGGCCATAGTTGGTGCACCTGTAAATATTTTATGGCAAGGTGCGAAAATGGCGCGTCGGGAGGCTATTAAAGTATTGAAGTGTTTGGAGTCCGGGAACGGGTGTCAGACGATGGGAAAAGGAAAAAAAGGCGGAGAGAGGTGGAGGATTGATTTTATCCCTTACTATGATTCGACGGGCGAGTTGCAGGGGTTTGCTGCGGTGAGGCAGTGCGTCAGCTCGGTGGCGGAGGAATTTTCGGATGGGTTGGCAGAAATGTATGAACTTCTTTTTGAGATGGGTGGGATTACAGGGTTACGTGTGGCGTAAGGCTAGGCTTCGGGATTTTCCTTTTCCATTCGCTCGGCCAGCCACTGTTTGATCATGGACTGATAGTTGAGGTATCGGCGAGCCGCGAGGCGTTTGAGGCGACTGAGCATCCGCGGATCCATTCGGAGGGTAATCGAGGTGGACTCTTGACCCTCGGTTCGAGAGAGAGATGCGGCGAGGAGAGCTGGGTCGAGTTGATGGGTAGCCCAGTAGTTGGCTTCCTCTTTTGGGTTGGGAAAGAAGGGAATTTCCTCCCACTGGCGAATTTGAGTGAGGTCGCTCATAGGGATTCCTTGGCTTTTCGATCGTAGAAGTAGGTTTCGTGATGCGTCATGGTTCGACTGGCGATGGGGCGCATGCGGCGTCCATCGGAGCTGTAGAGTGAGAAGAGGGATTTGCCTGAAAGGCTTTTCCCAAGGCAGAGAAAGCGAGAGTGTTCGGCCAGCGGGCCGCTACTGGGAAGAATGCGAAGGCAGAAAGGGTCTTCAAAACTTTCCTGCACCTCTTCCGGTGGGATGGCTGGAGACGAGTATGCGGACCAGTCAAATTCCATAAAGTTGCGCAAAAGCCTTTCTGATTAGATGTTGCGAGTCCTAAAGGGCGGGTCAAGATGTGTGCATATGGGATTGATTCTTAGTTGGGAGAAACTTTCGCCATGGAGAGAGGGTGAGCGAAAAGCCGGGCGTCGAGTCGTAGCGACCAATGGATGTTTTGATCTACTGCATGTGGGGCATGTGCGTTTTCTACAGGAGGCAAGGAGGCGGGGGGATATATTGGTTGTGGGAGTGAACGGAGATAAGAGCGTGGGGGAGTTGAAGGGGGACGGTCGACCCATCAACGGGGAGGTCGAGAGGGCGGAGGTGGTGGCGGCTCTGGGCTGTGTAGATGCGGTGGTGATTTTTCCCGAGAAACGTGCGACGAGGTTTTTGGAGGGTGTTCGGCCGGATATTTATGTGAAAGGTGGCGATTATCGGGAGGAGCAGTTGGATCAGGATGAAGTGGGGGTGGTCAAAAGAGGCGGGGGCAAAGTCGAAGTATTGCCGTTGACGCCAGGTCGATCGACGACAGCCGTTTTGCAGAAACTGAAGGCGTGAAGAGACTCAAGCTGGGGGTGCTGGGATCGGGGCGGGGTAGCAACTTCGTGGCTTTGGCGGCGGCGGTGGCGGAGGGGAAGATTGAGGCGGAGTTTGTTGTGGTGGGGAGCGATCAGGCGGACGCGAAGATTTTGGAAGAGGCGAAAAATCGGGAAATCCCCACGGTGGTTTGTCCCAAGGGAAAATATCGGACGAAACTTGAGGAAGAGATTGAGGAGGGGTTAGCGGAACAGATGGTAAAGGCGGGGGTGGAACTTTTGATTTTAGCAGGATACATGCGGGTGGTGAAGAAGCCTCTTTTGAGCCGCTTTGGTGGTGCGATGATTAATATTCATCCCTCTTTGCTTCCTGCGTTTCCTGGTTTGAGAGCCTGGGAGCAGGCTTGGAAGGCGGGGGTGAAGGAAACGGGTTGCACCGTGCACTGGGTGAACGAGGTGGTAGATGGAGGATCTGTGATACGGCAGATCCGCGTTCCTGTGGAAGTTGGAGATAGTGCAGAGACGTTGCATGGCAGAATTCAGAAGGCGGAGCACTGTTTACTTCCGGAGGTGGTGAGGGATCTGGCGATAGGTAAAATCGCTTGGCCGAAAGATCCGAGGCGGTAGTCGCTGCCGGCCCTGGACTCGAACCAGGAACAGCCAGATCCAAAGTCTGGTGTGCTACCATTGCACCAGCCGGCAATGATTCAAAGAGTACGGAAAGTTGGGAAGAATTCGAGGAGACTTTTTTAGCCCAGAGTCAGGGCAAAAGAGGGGTAAGGTTCGCTTTTTCGCGAATTGGATTCAGAGCACTCAAGCCCAGCTGGATGGCATGATCTAGGTTAGGCGCACGGATTGTAAGATGACCCATTTTTCGGCCAGGTCGGGCATCCGCTTTGCCGTAGAGATGGAGTGAGGCGGCTGGGAGGGCAAGAAGTGGAGCCCAATCGGGCTCACCGTTATTCCAGAGGTCTCCCAAAAGGTTGAACATGGCAGCGGGACCAATGGGCGAAACCGTCCCTAGGGGAAGTCCGCAGATGGCGCGGATCTGCTGTTCAAACTGACTTGTGGGGCAGGCTTCGGCGGTCAGATGGCCTGAATTGTGGACACGGGGAGCGAGTTCGTTGACCCATAGTCCTCCGTCAGAAAGTTCAAACAGTTCGACGGTGAGAAGGCCTATAAGATTCAGCTTTTTTGCAATTTGTTCGGCTAGTTGAGTGGCACGGTTGGCGGTCTGATCTGGAATTCGGGCGGGAAATAGAGTTCGCTCGAGGATTCCATCCTGATGACGATTTTCAAAGGGAAAGTAGGATACGGTGTGGCCTGCTGAATCGCGGGCGACGATGGCAGAGAGTTCGCGGACAAAGGGAACATGCTCCTCGAGAATGGCGCGGGGAACTTGGATTTTCTGCCAAGCTTTTGTGGAGTCTGTCGAGGGGTCGAGAGAGAGTTGTCCCTTTCCGTCGTATCCGAAAGCAGAGGATTTAAGTCGGGTTTTGCCGGAAAATGTTTTCATGGCTGTGGCGAGATCGGAAGCGGAGGTTACGACGGAATAGCGTGGTGATGGAAAGCCCGAGGTTCTGAGAAAGTCGCGTTCCCGCTCGCGGTGTTGGCAGATATGGAGGATGGAGGGATCGGGGTAGACGGGCTTGAGGGAGGCGAGAAGCCGGAGGGATTCGATGGGAAGATTTTCAAATTCGTAGGTGATGACTTGGCTGTATTCGGCGAGGCGATGAAGGGCGGCAGAGTCGTCGAAGGGAGCGGTGAGGCAAAGATCGGCAACGGGAGATGCCGGGCAGTTGGGGTCAGGATCGAGGATGGCAATGCGGTAGCCCATTCTACGAGCGGTCAAGGCGAGCATGCGGCCAAGTTGGCCTCCGCCGACGATTCCGATGGATTGGCCAGGGGAGATCACAGGTGACGAAACAGAGCGATTGCGAAGCGAGCGGCAGCGATGGCTCCCTTTTTTCCAATCGGGAACGTGGCCACGGGAACGCCTGCAGGCATTTGCGCGATGGAAAGTAGGGAATCGAGTCCACGAAGAGATTTACTCGCCACGGGAATCCCTAAAACAGGAAGGGGAGTCAGGGCGGCGGCCATGCCTGGGAGATGAGCGGCGCCGCCTGCGCCTGCAATGATCAGACGGAGACCACGTTTTTCAGCGGAACGAGCGTAGGTAACGAGGCGGAGCGGGGTGCGGTGGGCGCTTACGACACGAACTTCTGTTGGAATCCCCGCCTTGCGAAGAAGGGTATGGGCGGGTTGGAGGGTGGGCCAGTCGGACCGGCTACCCATAATTATTCCGACAAGAGGGCGAGAATTTTTCAAGAACTCGATGGTAGTGAGGGGTGAGATTCTTTTGAAGAATTATGTAAAGGGCTAAGGGGAAAGAGATTTAAGAACTATTGAGGGGGTGATGATTTCGGGGAGAAGTTGAGGAGTGGAGTTTGGAGAGGGGTGCAGAATGACATAGGTCGGGACTCCTTCGCGTCCATATTTATGTAAAGCGGAGGTGATCGCAGGATCACGGCGAGTCCAATCGGCGACAAGAAAAGCAATGTTGTTAGCGCGGAAAGCGGCTTGGACATCGGGGTGGGAGAGAGTGAGGCGTTCGTTGACCTGGCAGGTGAGGCACCAGGCGGCGGTGAAATCGATGAAAACGATTCTGCCTTGGGAGAGTTGGCGGGCGACTTCCTCTTCCGACCAAGGCAGGCGGTCTGGATGATGGGAAACTAGTTCGGTCGAGGCGGTCTTTAAAACGGTTGTAGGGATCACGGCCGCAAGAAGAACCAAGACGAGCCCGCCCCAGCGCAAAGTGGAGGATGGAGGAAAGGAGTGTTGGCTACGCCCGTACAGGAGTAGACCAAAGGAGAGAGCGATTGCACCTAGTAGGGCGGGGAGAAAAGCGGAGGCTCCTGAGAGGCGGTAGGCAACCCAAGCCAGCCAGAGAACAGCGGCAAACATGGGGATGGAGAGGATCTTTTTGAATGTATTCATCCATGCGCCTGGCTTTGGAAGGAATGAAAGAAGAGCTGGAAAAAAGGAGAAAAGAAGTACGGGAAGAGCAAAGCCAAAGGCTAAAAATGAGAAAATCAGAAGAGTTGTGTGGGGAGGGAGAGCGAAGGCTGCAGCGAGTGCGACACCCATAAAGGGGGCGGTGCAGGGAGAGGCGACGGCAACAGCCAGAAGTCCTGAGGCAAATGCCCCTGCCCAGCCTTGGCTTTTCTTTTTTGCGGCCAGACCCCCTAAGAGCGATTGAAATTCAAAGACACCCAGAAGGTTTAGAGAAAGAGCGAGGAGTAGAGCTAAGAGAAGCCAGACGACAGGAGGGGATTGCAGTTGAAAACCCCAACCGAGGGATTGGCCTGAGGCGCGAAGGATGATGAGAAGTCCTGCGAGGGCTAGAAGAGAGAGAAGGACGCCGAAGCTGAAAGCAATGCCCTCGCGTCGAGCAGCGGACCGGCTTTCGGATGAAATTTGTACAAGGTGTAAGGCTTTGAGGGAAAGAATAGGAAAGACACATGGCATCACGTTCAGAATCAATCCGCCAAGAAAGGCGAAGAGTAAGGTCAGCGGGAGGCGGGAGGTCGAGGGGGAAGTAGATTGTAAAGCAACGGAGATTGCGAGGGCGCGGTGGCCGGAGGTGTCCCAAGGGTTTGCTGCTACAAGGACTCCTTGGAGAGAGGGGGGAAGTTTCGCTCTTTCTTTGAGGGGGAGGGTGAGTTGAAGTTTTCCTGAGCTAAGGACTTCTGTTTTTGAAGGTTTGAATTCATCCAAAAAGTCGCCCCCGGGAAAAAAGATGAGAGAACCTACTTTAGTTTGGGGTTGGACGGTGATTTGCAGGGCAAAGCCTTCTGTCTTGGCAGTAATGGGGATGTGAGGAAGGGAAGTGGGGAGATCTTTACGGACATCATCGAAAAGGCCTTGAAGATCGATGTTAGGTTTAGGCTGAGTGGAAAGGGTGAGGTTGAGGTGGGCTTTTCCGGGCAGGCAGGTTTCCTTGCAAACGAGCCATTCGATATCTGCTTCGATAGGAAAGGAGGAGGGTATTTTTTCGTACTCAGGGATCGTGAAAGTTGTAAGCAGGAGTGTTTCCTGTTCGTATCCGTAACTAACGAGAGGGGGGAGAAGGATTTTTTCTGGAAATGGAAATTGGAGAGGGCCAGCGGTCCATCCTAACGGGAGTTTCCATGTGACAGAGGGGGGGAGACCGGAGTCCCCCGGGTTTTCCCAGTAGATGTGCCAACCCGGCACAGGAATCAATCGAAGGGCGACGGTGACCGTTTTTCCGGGAATAAAAGGGGCAGGTTCTGCGATAAGTTCGACGGTAAGTTGGGGGGTTTTTGCGATAGAACCTGCCCAAAGTGGACAGGCGAACATGAGTAGAAAGGGGAGGTATCTTATGAAGGGAGGGATTGGGAGGGGCATAGGAATAGGGTATGCTAAATTCATCGAATGGAAACGGTTTCTCCTGAATTTGTGAAGCAGTTGCGGGATCTTCCGCATCGCCCAGGGGTATATCTTTATCGAGATCGGTTTCATCGTGTGATTTATGTGGGAAAAGCGAAGGATTTGCATCGCAGGGTAAGCCAATATTTTCATCCATCGCGAAAGATGGGGGCGGATTTGAAAACGAGGGCGTTGCTGCAAAGCATTGCGGAGCTCGAGACGCACATAGTGAAAAGTGAGCCAGAGGCAATATTGCTGGAAGGAAGGCTCATCAAGGAGTATCGACCGCGTTACAATGTGAGTTTCCGGGATGATAAGAGATTTCTCTTGGTTCGTGTGGATGTGGAGGAACCGTTCCCAAAGTTTCAAACTACGAGAATGAAAAAAGATGATAAGGCCAGATATTTTGGGCCTTTTGCACACTCGGGAGCTTTGCGTCAGACGTTATCTCTGATGAGGAAGAAGTTTGGGTTACGTTCCTGTCGACCTGAGATTCCCGGAGAGAGGGAGTACCGGCACTGTTTGGATCATGTGATCAAGAACTGCAGTGCTCCTTGTGTTGGCAAGATCAGCCGGGCGGAGTATCAGGAGAGAGTTATGCAGGCGTGTTCTTTTCTCGAGGGAAAGAGCATGGAAATGCGTGAAGATCTGAAGGCTGCGATGAAGAAAGCGGCGGAGAGGCGGGATTTCGAAAAAGCAGCCTCTTTGCGTAACCTTGTGGAGGATTTAAAGAAAACGACCCGACCCTCCCGTAAGTTCTTTCGGGATTTGCCAACGACGGTGGTGCCTGAGAAAGATTTGGAAACGTTGCGGGATGTATTGGGGTTGGGAACCGTCCCTGCTCGAATTGAGTGTTTTGATATTTCGAACATTTCAGATACTCACAGTGTGGCTTCGATGGCTGTATTTCGGGATGGAAGACCGTCCAAGCCCGCATATCGGCGTTATCGGATTCAGGGAGTGGCGGGGCAGGATGACGTGGGATGTATGGCTGAGGTGATTCGACGTCGGTGTGTACGTTGGAGTGCGGAAGGAAGTGAACCGCCGGACCTAATTGTTGTGGACGGGGGGAAGGGGCAATTAGGTGCGGCAGTGCGGGAGTTGCATGGAGCGGGCTGGACGGAAGTGCCTGTGATTGGTTTGGCAAAGCAGAATGAGGAGATCTTTCGGCCAGGTCGGCCTGATCCGATCCTTTTACCCAAGGAGAATGGGGCGATTCGGCTGCTACAGAGAGTGCGAGACGAGGCGCATCGGGTGGCAAACGGATATCACCAACTGCTGATGAAAAAAAGGATGCAGATGAGTGAACTGGATTCAATTCCCGGGATCAGTGGGGTTCGTAAGCGGGCTTTGTTAAAAAGGTTTGGTACCGTGAGTCGGGTAGCCAATGCGACAGTGGAGGAGTTGGCTGAGGTGGAGGGGGTGGGTCTGAAAGTTGCGAGTGCGATTGCTACTTATTTTACCAAAGCCTGAATAAGGAATGAAAAGGATAGGAGGGGTTGAGGTTGGTTGGGAGGTAGAGGCCCGGGAGCGGGGAATTTATTTGCCTCAAGTAGATCTGTGGATGGATCCGCAACGACCACAGAAGCGGGCTGTGGTGACGCATGCGCATTATGATCATTTGGCGGGTCATGATGAGATTCTGGCGAGTCCTGCCACGGCGCGACTGTTAAGGGTGAGAGTGCCGAAGAGAACTAAGATTCGGGAGATTCCATTTGGGAAAGCGATTGCGTTGGGCAAGGGTGCGAGTCTGACGTTGCTCCATGCGGGGCATATCTTGGGATCGGCCATGGTTTGGGTGAAAAGAAAAGTGGGCACCCGAGAGACACGACTTCTTTACACAGGAGATTTTAAATTGCGGGGGGGTGCGACGGCAGAGACGTGTCAGCCGAAGCAAGCGGATGTGCTGGTGATGGAGACAACTTTTGGACGACCCGAGTATTGTTTTCCACCGCAGGACAAGGTGGTGGGTGAAATCGTCTCCTTTTGTCGAAAAGCACTGAAGGAGGGCAAAGTGCCGATTCTTCTGGGATACTCGCTGGGAAAAACTCAGGAGATTCTCCATCGGATCGGTTCGGCAGGATTTCCTATTTTGATTCATGCGGCGGGGCATCGAATGTGCGAGGTGTATCGGGAGCTCGGACAGTCGTTACCTCCTGCGGGAAAATTAGGAAAGATTACTGAGGAGAAGGTGCGTGGTCATGTTTTGATCGTGCCTCCTTCGGTAGCGAGGGGGAGGGAGGTGAAGGCTTTGGAGAGTCGAAAGGTGGCAGTCGTTACGGGGTGGGCTTTGGATCGCGGGGTGATCTACCGCTACGGGTGCGATGAGGCGTTTCCGTTATCGGATCACGCAGATTACGGTGAGTTGATCGAGATGGTGGAAAGGGTAAAGCCGAAAGAGGTTCGAACCGTGCACGGATTTTCGAAGGAGTTTGCTATGGATTTGCAGGAGAGAGGATACCGAGCTTGGGCCTTGGAAGGTGAGACTCAGATGGTTTTGCCCCTTGGATTCGATGGGGGAAAGACGAAGAGAAGAAAAATGAATAAGGGTAAAGAAAGATGAGTAAGGGGGCTAAGACTAGCTGTTAAACGCAGATTCTTTCGAAGAACCAGGAGTGTCGTCCGAGCGGGGTTTTACGTCCATATCAATGGTTCCCTTGACGCTAGCTCCATCGTTGATGATCAGGCGGGGGGTACGAATATCCCCGAGTACGTATCCTCCGCTGACGATCTCAATTTTGTCTTTAACCGCTATATTTCCTACGACCCCACCAGCGATGTTGATATCGTTTGCATCAACATCTGCCTTAACGAGGCCACTCTCACGGATGAGAACAGTGGTATCAATCATGATCCGACCCTCAACCCTACCTTCGACCACGAGTTGTTCACTACCAAGGATTTCGCCTTTAACTGTGACTGTTTTTCCGATGATGGTTTGGGCGCCATCTCTGTCTTGGTTGATTCTCATTTAGCTCAGCAAATACGCTGAATAACTTGAATAGCGGTCTTAGGAAGTAGCGTCAAGAATGCCTTACCAAAGTTATTGGAAATAAGCAGATTCATGGAAAAAGATATATTTTACTTTATTTAAAGTAAAATTAGCGGCTTTTTGTGCGACAGCTTTATTTTGAAGCGGTTTGCCAGACGCCGTTCCAATCCTTGGGAGGTGGAGTTCGGGTAAACGTACCGATTCGGGATAAGAATTCTAGGGAGGGGCCATCGTGGGTTTTAATGTTCAGGCACTTTTGAAATCCTTTTTCAGCCTCGCTCCATTTTTGTTCGCGATAGTCTCGAAGGGCTATGGCAAAAGCGTCCCGTAGTTCTGCGGTTTTGGGGTCGAGTTGACCCATTTTACTGAGGAGTTCATAGATACGAACCGGCTCCGTTTTCCCGTACACGGTTACAAAGTCGATTTCTCTGGCTTCGATTTCAAGTTCGGCCAATCGGTAGCAGTCTTCGTTGATGATGAGATCGGTGCCGTAGATTTTGTTTACGCATTCCAGGCGAGACGCAATATTTACAGTGTCTCCGATGACGGTGAAGGATTTTGTGGTGGCGGAACCGATGGTGCCAATCAGGGTATCGCCTGTGGCCAGCGCCATCCGGACTTGGAACTTAGGAATATTTCTGCGTAGGCCTGTGATTTGGGAAATATCCTTTTCGATCTGAGCAAAGGCGGGGCGCATTTCGAGACACGCGAGGCAGGCATCACGCGCGTGATCCTCCCCCTCGGAAAAAGGGGTGGTCCAAAAGGCCATGACGGCGTCTCCAATGAACTTATCGACGATTCCATGGTGTTTGCGAATGCCCGAGGTAGCGGCTGTAAAGTAGTGGTTGAGGAGGCCTACAACATTGTCGGCTGTGAGTTGTTCCCCGATTCCGCTGAAACCTGCGATGTCGGAGAAAAAGATGGTGGCTTTTCGGCGGTCGGCGGAGTGGCGGAGTTCTCCTGTCGCAGGGTTGACAACATTGGCGACGATTCTGGGGTCCAGGAACTGGCCGAAGGCCTCGCGGAGTTTTTCCTTGGATTTGAGTTGATCCACCATGACGTTGAAGGAGGTGGTAAGGTCACCGATTTCATCGGAGGAGGTGACGGGCAGGGGATCAGAAAACTTGCCATCGGCCGTTTCATGAAACGCGGAAGTAAGGCGACGGAAGGCGCTTTGAAGTCGTCCCGTGATGAGGAGGAAAACAAAAAAGCCAAGAATCGAGGCTGCGATAAAGATGGCGACATTAGTCCATATGATATTTTGAATGTTTCCCCTTGTCTCGGCAATGGAAGCGAGCGCCAGGCAGTTAGCCTTTTCGCGGATGCCTGAAAGTATGGGATCGAGGTATTCATAATCTCGGAGCTGCAAGATTGCGGTTTGAGCCTCCCGCATTTTGGACTGAGCGATCAGCTCGATCGGCAGGGTTGCGGCAACAGCGAACCGATGAACCTCCGCCTCAAGGGAGGTGACCTCGCCCACGAGTCGTGCCATTTGCAATCGATCGGCCAAATCGTTCCGATCATCCTGACTGCCTTTTTCGCAGAGGATCTTGGTCTCAGAAAAAATAGAATTAATTTGGGCGTTACACTTTTTGGAGCGCGTTGAAATTTCCTCGATACGCTCCTGGGAGGGGGCGGAGTCCCCGATCGAGCGGTGGGCTAGGAGCTCAATTTCATACGTGATGACATCTAGGGAGTTAAGTCGAGAAAGGATGGGTAAGTGATATTCATTAATTCCTGCCACTTCATTGTCTGAGTCATTCACCATGTATAGGGTGACGGCCAAGGCAACTGTAAATAGGACAAGAAGGGCGATTACGCCCGACATGATCTTGGTGCGAAGAGTTCGTCCCATAGAAAAATTCTACCTTTTTTTGCGTTTGGGGTCACGAGGGAAGGGGCGGGGGGGGGTGGATTGGACGAGCCAGACTCCCTCTTCCCCACGGGGTTCGATCCATCGTTTCAAACGTCGGAGCCCAGAGGCTTGAATCCAGTTTTCGACTTGGAGGCGAGTGGGGCGGCGCGAGGAGAAGACGACGATGGGTAGCTGGTTGCTCATCCAGCGTGCCTCGATTCGGGCGAGAGTCTTTTGCTTAGGATCAGGAAAAACGCCAAATTCGAGATGACCTTTGGGTAGTTTGGGGCGGTATCGGAGGATCGCGGCTTCCAGCCATTTACGGGTAGGTCGATTGTCGTATTGCGGGAGGATACGGAGGGCCCCGGTGTGAGATGATTGTCCCGGTGCTAGGTTTGCGCTGAAAAGGAGAAGGTCATCTTTCCTCATGAAGCGGCGTATGGATCGAAGGAGGGGCAGAGGATTCAGGTTGGGTAAAACACCAAAGAGAGTGATGAGAATCGGAAATCTCTGGATCTTTGAGTTCGAAATGGAGGAGATGGGTTGCAAATCGCGGGAAAGGGAGGCGGGTAGTTCGTGGGTTAAATCGATTTTTCGCCAGATTTTCTTTTGGGCGGAGAGACGGATGGCGGCTTGCCGGGCGAGGTTGGGGTTGGTGTCGGCGGCAAGGAGAATGGCCGGAGGGGGGAGTTTTTGGAGCAGGAGGGATTCTTTGGTTCCGTCTGCGCATCCGAGAGCGAGGAGGGAGTAGGATTGGCGACCGAAACGTTTGCGAATCCTAGTCGAGGGAAGACGGTACAGTCGTTGAAGTTCGGTACGGTGGAGAAAGGGGGAGCAGGAGAGGTGTACCTTTTTCCAAAGACGACCTAGGGAGGGGTGAGAGTAGAGGGCGGAGGCGGGTAATTCAGTTGGCACTGGGTGAAGGATAACCCGTAGTTACCCTGTTTCGGAAGGTTTGAAGGGTAGTGTAGGGCAGGTCGTATGATCCTGCCTGTTGGAGATTTCAAAATGGAGTTAAAAACACCATCGCCCAGGCTGTGCATGCACGGACTGGGCGATGGAATGGTTTGGAGCTAAGGTGCGTCAGACTGCTTGAATGAGGCCCCCCGTTCCAACAAGTTTGCGGAAGTATTCAGGGAAGTTTTCCTCCTTGAGCATACGACGGCGTAATTTTGCGAGAGCTGAGTTTTGGATTTGTCGAATTCTCTCGCGGGTGACGTTAAGTTTCTCGCCTACCTCTTCGAGAGTTTTTTCCTTGGATTCATTATCGAGGCCGAAGCGCAAGCGAAGGATTTCAAGTTCACGTTCCGACAGGACTTGAAGGCAGCGGGAAACTGCATCACGGAAATCGACTTGGGAGTGTTCCTCCATGGGGTCGATGGCGCGGGGATCGGCCAAAAGATCCACAAGGCTTCCCTCATCCCCCTCCGAGCCTAGCGCAACGTCGAGGGAGACGGTGCCTAAGGATACTTCTCTGAGTTTGGTGACTCGCCGGGTATCTGTCTGCAACTCATCCGCTAACTCTGTGTCGGTGGGTTCGCGCCCTAGTTCGGCACCCAGTGCGGCACTGACTCGGCGTAGACGTTGGATCTTGTCGACAAGGTGGACGGGAAGCCGAACTGTTTTGCCTTGGTTTGCAAGGGCACGACGGATGGCTTGTTTAATCCACCAGCAGGCGTAGGTACTAAATTTCACGCCACGACTGGGTTTGAAGCGGTCGACCGCTTTCATAAGGCCGAGGTTTCCTTCGGAAATGAGGTCAAGGATGGGTAAGCCGCAGTGGTTGTAGGCGGTGGCAATCTTTACGACGAGGCGGAGATTTGATTTGATCATGAGCTCACGGGCCTGATTTTCTCCTCGGCGTACTCGGCGGGAGACCTTTCTTTCGTCTTCCTGATTCAGAAGGGGAGTCTCCCCGATTCCCTTAAGGTAGGCCTGAAGGGTGGCGGGCAGTTCGGAGGGGCGAAGGGAGGATTCTGCTCCCTCAGTTTCTTGAGTTGTGGTCTTCATACTAGGTTTGACCGGTGAAGAAAAAGAACGTTCGGACTTTTTTTGGGGGGGTGGGGAGAATACGGAATCGGTAGCAAGAATCTAAGTCACCTGAGCAGGTCAGGGTGGAGGTCACGCCCCTTATTTTGGGCAATTGGGCGGGGCACAAAAGTGACAATTTGATGGCAGATTAGTAACTCGGGAAGGATCGAGGATACAAAAGGGTAAGATTTGTAAAAAGAAAATGGGGGTGGAGAATTGCTCTCCACCCCCATCCTCAAAACCGTAGGTAAGGTTTTAGCGATATCCGCCGCTGTCGCGGCGAGGGCCACGGGAGCCACCACGGCCTCCGCCACCACCACCGTATCCACCGCCGCCACCACCACCGCCGTATCCACCGCCACCACCACCACCGCCGTATCCACCGCCACCACCGCCGTATCCGCCTCCGCCACCACGGGCGGGACGTTCTTCACGCGGGCGCGCGATATTCACGGTGAGGCTACGTCCGGCAAAGTCCTTGCCGTGCATGCCTGCGACAGCCGCATTGGCTTCATCCGGGGTCGACATGGTCACGAACGCGAAGCCGCGGGAGCGGCCTGTAACGCGATCAGAGATCAAGGCGACGTCGGTGACGGTGCCGTGGCCTGAAAAGGCCTGTTTGAGTTCATCATCAGTGGCGGAGAACGGAAGGTTCCCCACATAGAGTCTGGTTTCCATTGTATTTATGTTTCCTTGCTGGCTACTGGCTGACGGCGTTGCTCGGCGTGAGCCCGAACAACGGGCCACAAGGTGGGTTGGAACCTACCGGACTGTATCTGTTTCCTCGCCTGAACTCGTATCATCTAACCTTGACCAAGAATCTAGGTTACTCCCTATTTAGAGCCATGCCAACTTCTTATTTTCATCCCTTTTGCTTGTGGAAATAGCTGATACAAAGGGGAAATGAACGAATGGTTGATGACGATTTTGTTGGGAGTGGTCGAGGGAGTGACCGAATTTCTGCCTATTTCCTCCACGGGGCATTTACTACTGGTACAGCACTGGTTTGGGGCGAAACGGACGGAACTTTTTAATGTGGGGATTCAATCGGGGGCGTTGTTGGCCGTTCTTTTGATTTACGCGCCGAGGTTGAGGGCGATGGTCATGGGAGAGATGGGGGCAGTGGGGAAAAGTTATCTGATGAAATTGGGAGTGGCCTTTTTTTTGACGGCGGGCTTGGGACTGATAGGGGCCAAGATGGGGCTGAAGCTTCCTGAGGATCCGAGAGTGATTGCTTGGACCTTGATGGTGGGGGGAGGAGTGATCCTTGGGGCGGAGGCTTGGTTGAAGAGACATCAAGGCCATGAAAATCCCGGTTGGGGAACAGCCTTGATCATCGGAGCTTCTCAGATGCTGGCGGCGGTGTTTCCTGGGACTTCCCGTTCGGGAGTGACGATTTTGGCGGGGATGTTTGGGGGTTTATCCAGGTCGGCAGCGGCAGATTTTTCTTTTTTGCTGGGTGTTCCAACTTTGCTCGCGGCATGCGGGCTGAGTTTTTTTCGACAACTGAAGGCAGATGGAGTTCCGCCTCAAGAAGAGTGGATGCATCTGGCGTTGGGTTTTGCGGTCTCCGCAATCACGGCTTATTTCGTCGTACGGTGGTTGCTGGGGTATGTGCGGACGAAAACGTTCAATCCGTTTGGTTGGTACCGGATTGGACTGGGTCTGGTTTGGTTGGTACTGGCTTAGAAGCCGGCTAGCTGGCGCATTTAGCGCAGAGCCCAGTCAGTTGGAGGGAGTGGTGAATGTCCTGAAAGCCGAGCTGTTGGGCTTTTTTTTCTAAAGGGGAGATGAGGCACTCGTCGAGGCAGATGGTGGAGTGACATTCGCGGCAGACGATGTGGTGGTGGTGGTGATCGGACTGTTCGGAAAGATAGAAAGTTTTTCCTTTGAGGGAGACTCGTTGGAGGAGGCCTGCCTCGCCGAGGGATTCGAGGATTCGGTAGACGGTGGCGCGGTCGCACACCTCTGACCCCACTTTGGCGTGGATCTGTTCTGGTGAGAGGGGGGAGGAGGCCTTTTCGAGGACTTGAAGGACCGCCCTACGCCCTGGAGTGGACTTGAGACCCGACTCTTTGAGGGGATTAGCTACCTTCGCGTGGGAGTGGCGCATAACGGATGTAAAGTGGAGCGAAGCCGAGCGTGATTCGAGGAAAATTAAGTTTAGGCAGCCCAAATAAATGCGAATAATCGCATTGACAAAGATTCTTGAATGCGTATATTCGCATAATGAAAAGTTTTCGGATGCGGGGAAGTTCAGGCGGCTTCTCCTTGGTCGAGTTGCTGGTTGGGGCTGTGATTGGCGGCTTGCTGGTTGGGTTGGCTGTACCCGCATTGCAGGGGGCGTTGGAAAAAGGAAAGCAATCCAAGGATCTATCGAATTTATGTCAAATTGGGCAGGGGGTTCTTCTTTTTACGGGAGACAACAATGGATGTCTTCCCCCGTCGAGCTGCAAGGCAGAGACTCAAGAGGATCTTGAAATAACTTGGATTTACTCCCTTCGTGCTTACCTAGGTCAAAATTATGACGACCTTCGCCTCTCTCCGTCCGATCCGTTCCGTGAGACCCGACGGAAGTTTAAAAACACCAGTTATCTCATCAATGACGAGGTGGATGAGCCTGGTTCGCTTTGCCGGGTTCAGCGAATTGAAAACTCTTCGCGACGAGTTCTCTTATTTCTGGCTTCGGATTCGAAAAATCCGCGCGGTCAAGAGGATCATATTCATGGGGCTTATTTACGCAGTTGGTCGCGTTTATTGGGTGAAATTAAGCCCGATGCGTATCGCGGAAAGAGATCGGACCGTACTTTGGGATCCTCGCCCTATTTATTCACGGATGGTCATGTGGAAATGGTATCTGCAAATCGCATCAAGCAGTTAGCGGATGCCGGAACAAATATTGCCAAGCAAGCCTTCTAAACACCAACCCAGAAAGAAAATACATATGAAATACACAAACACAAAACTCACGCCATGGATGTTGCTCGGATTGCTGTTAGCCCTTTCGGGTTACGATGTGGCCCGTGCGACAACAACGATTTCGAGCGGGCACACCGATATTTTTGAAGCTGAGTACGAGCAAGTCGGCACAAACGCGCCAACGATTCACCTTGGAGTTCATACAGATTCGGGTCACTACGAGCCGGCGGATGTTCTGCTAGAGGTTGGCAATGCTGCCTATAGGAGCTCCGATGGATTTTCAGCAGATATCACTACGCTTCTTGGGGCAAATGCTTGGATACTTCCGGTAGATTTGGAGGTGGCGGATAGTTTAGGCCTGATCGAAGCTGGTGTTGCTAGGACTGGGTTTCCCGATGCTGTACCGGTGAGACCGGTGACATTCACCATGGTCGCTGCAGGCGCAGCGAACCCAGGGAATTTTGCACTCTTTAATTCGAGCAGTGCAATTCGTCTTTCGGCAACTGGATCTGATGTGGGGACCAGTAGTTTTAGTATCACGACAGGGCATATCCACTATAACTGGGGCTTCTCCGCTCCCGGAACCTACACCTTTGATCTGAAGGCCAGTTATATGGATGCCGATTTCGGGGTGTTGGAGAGCGCTACGGAAACGTACACATTCAACGTAATTCCTGAGCCAACATGTGGGACTCTTTTGCTGATCGGGTTGGTGGGTTGGGTAGCGGCTCGCAAGCGGGTTGTATTGAAGGAGTAAATTACTCCTTCATGCCTTGGCCGATAGGTGATGCCCTCCTTTGCTCAGTCTCGGCAAGCTCGCTGAGCTTCGAAGGGCTTGGTCTGGAAGTGACTACTCTTTCATTCCTTGGCCGATGGGTGATGCGTAGCCGGTCAGTTCGGTATAGCCGCGACCGGACAAAGATTTTCCCTGCCGGGTTCCTGCGAAGCGACATGCTCCTTCCCAATACCGGATCTTTGCGGTTCGTTTGAGTTGGAGTTCTTGATCGAGAAGAAGAGGCTGAACTTCCCCCTTGAGATCGAGAGAGGGAATGGAGATTTTCCAACCTGATGGATACGTGGCTCCGCTGGCGGTTTTCCACTCGTCGATGGGAGTGATGGTAAACTCGGACGACTTAAGAGGGAGGGAGGGGCCATGGGCAGGGATCCAGGTTCCGGAGGAGGCGGGATCGGTTCGATTGCCCGGGTTGCGCATCCGATAGAGCATCAGTTCATCGCCCGAATCGAACTGGAGACAGAACCAGTCCCAACCTTCCTGATCTTCGCCGAGAGCAGAGGTGGAGAATTCGTGATCGAACCAAGACAGTCCCTTGACTGGAATCTTTTTACCACTGATTTCGAGTTGGCCCGTGGTTTGGAGGCGGGTGAAGGAGTAGTAGTGGCTGGCGTTGCCGGGAGTGGCGGATTTCCGGCTTAAGCCTTTTTCACCTTGGAAGGTGAGAGCTTTCAGGGGGGTAGCCGTAAGATTGAGTCCGATTCCTGTGGTGGAATCGGAGGCGGACATGGTGAGAGTCGAGTCAGGTTTTCTCTGAAGTGTCCAGTCGGCGATCCGAACCTGCATGTCTTTTTGTGAAATTTCTACCTCTCCGAGGGCGCCTCGGCTGAGTTTTTCAGAAAAAAGAAAACGGCGGGAACGAACATCCGTGATGGCGAGATGGGCAAAAGAGATGTCACGAATCGACCAAGCGGAGTCAGGTTGGGTGGCGACAGGTTGAAGCCCATGGCGGAAGAAGGTGAGTTCGTAGCCGTAGGGGTTTCCGTTTTCATCGTCGAGGTTTCCAGTGAGATACCACCATTCGGTTTTGAATTCTGGGTGGGCTCCGTGATCGCGAGGGAAAGACCAGGACCATGGCTTCATTGCACGAGCCCAAGGATCGGCCGCATGGAGTACAGAGGTTGCGAGGAAAAAGAGGAGAATGGGGAGAAGATTTTTCATTCGGAGCGTAGGGCTTCGGCTGGGGAGAGACGGGAGGCGTGCCAGGCGGGGGGAAGAGAGGCCAACAAGCAGGCAACCATCATTCCGATGACAATTCCCACGAGAGAGGGGTAAGGGGTGTGCCAGTCGATGGTCCATCCGAAGAAAGCGCGGTTAATGACCTGCATCAAGATGAGGGCAACGGCAAAACCGGTGACGAGGCCGAGCAGAATCCCCGTGGTACCGAGGTAGGCGGACTCGGTCATGATCGTGCGAAGAATTTGTCCACGCGAAGCCCCCGTGGCACGGAGGATTCCGATTTCGCGGGTGCGCTCGATTCCGAGGGCGGTGAGGGAGAGGGTGACGCCAAGGGCGGCGACCGCAATGGCAAGAGTGCGGAGAAGGGCGGTGACAGCAAAGGAGCGGTCGAAGATCCGTAGGGCTTCGTTGCGAAGTCCGGCCTGCGAGTAGACGAGGAATTCGCCACGGGGGCGGAGCTGTTCCCGGAGGGAGTCGCCGACTGTCTGGGGAGAGACGCCGGGTTCGAGATGAATGGCGAGGCTGGTCAGACCCTGGTCTTGGGTCAGTCGGCGGTAGGCGGAGCGGTCGAGAAGAAGGAGTCCGGATTCGGAAGTGTAATCTCGGAAGATGGCGGCCACTTGGAGCAGATGAGTTCCTGTCGGAGTGGGGAGCGAGACCGTATCGCCGGCTTTGAGTCGGCGACGGCGGGCGAAGTTTTCCGAGATGATGGTGTAGTCGCCCTTTTGGCAAAGTTCATAGGGATCCCCCGGGAGGGTAGAGAGAAAAGTTAAAGGATTGTAGATGCGAAGGATTTCGAGCCGGCAGGCGGCGAGTTTGGCGGGGGTTCCATCGAGGAAGAGACGGACTTCGCGGTAGGTGCCGACGGCACGGACTCCGGGGGTGGCGAGGGCGAGGGTTTCGGCTTCGGGGTCAAGGGGTTCGAGCGCTCCCGCGATAAGGTTCGTCGAGGGAGCGATAAAGAGGTCGGCTTTGATGCTTTCTCCGATCCACTGATCGACGGTGGCACGAAAACTGTGGACCATGATGGTGACGCCGATAGCCATGGCGACGGCGACGGAGAGCGCGGCGGCAGCGAGGCCGTGTCGGTGAAGACCACGGGAAAAAGTGGAGCGGGCAAGAATCGTGAAGGAGAAGGGCAGGGAAGGAACGAGAGATAGAAGTCGTGCGAGGGCGGGAGCGAGGAAGGCGGCGGCGAGAAGAATGCTGAGTGCGGCAAGAAACCCGGTCCGTGGAATCCGGGCATAAAGGGCGGTGGCAGAGAAAAGGAGTGTGAGGAAAAAACAGAGAAGTGAGGCTCGAAGGAAGTGGGATTGTGGGGAGGAGGCGCGATCGGCGGAGTTCCCGGGTAGAAGGGCATCGACGGGAGAGACCAGAGAGGCTTGGCGGGCGGGCCACCAGGCGGCGAGGGCTGCGGCGAGAAGGCCCGCGAGGCCGGCAGCGAGGAGACTCCATGGGTTCACTACGATGTCCTGCATGGAGAGAAGAACGTAGTGGGAGGTGACCGTGGAGGCGACCGATTGGAGAAGAGTGCGGGCGACTTGAAGGCCGATAAGAATCCCGATTGCAGAACCGAGAAAGCCGAGGAGAAGGGATTCCGCGACGAGAATAAAGACAACGGAGTTTTGGGTGAGTCCGAGAGAGCGCAGGAGGCCGATTTCGGATCGGCGACGAACTACATTGGCGGCGACGGTATTGGTGACGAGAAACATGCCGACGACGAGAGCGATGAGAGAGAGTGCTGTAAGGTTGAGTTGAAATGCGCCGAGCATTTTTTCGACTTCTTGGCCACGGCGTTCGGGGGAGCCGGCTCGGGCGTGGGCGGGGAGGTGGGGTGTAAGGCGTTCGAGAAGGGAAGAGCGAGCTGTGGCAATTTTTCCCGAGGCATCGGGTTGAAGAAGGGCTTCGATGCGGTCGACTTGGCCGGAGAGCCCAAAGGCGGACTGGACGGTGGCGATATCAGCGATGGCGAGGTGATCATCGGCTCCCAGGAGGTCGGGGGAAGGTTCGAGAAGGAAGCGGACCCGGAGGTTGGCTTCATGGCCGGCGGAGACAGCGCGGATGGAGTCGCCAGGTTGAAGGTGGAGACGGTTGGCAAGGGAGCGAGTGAGGGCGATGGTGTTGGGCTCGGAAACGAAGGCGATGGCGTCGGTGGGGGAGCGGAGGGCGTCTTCGAGGCGGTAGGTCACGAGTTCGCTATTCGAGAAGGGATCAACGCCGATGAGATGAAGAAATTCCCCTGGGTGATTGGGGAGTGAGGCAACAAGGGAGAGTGTGGGAGTGACCTCGCGGACGGCGGGATCGTTCCTGAGTAGAGGGATGAGTTTTTCAGGGAGGCGGAAGCCTTGGCCTTCAATTGTGAAGTCGGGCCGGCCGGCGACGAGGTCGAGAGAGGCGCGGAATGAGCGGAGGGCAGTTTCGTTGACGGTTTGAATCGCGACGATGGCGGCGACACCGACGGCGAGGGCAAGGAGGTTGAGTAGGGATAGAGTTTTGTGTCGGAAAAAATCGCGGCTCCCATGGGAAAGAAAGACGCGGAGGGTGGTTAACCAGTTCAAGATCAGGAGTGGATGCGACCGTCGACGAGGTGGATACGACGGTCGGCTTTGATGGCGATTTCTTCGCTGTGGGTGACGAGAACGACTGTAGTTTTTTCTTTTCGGGCGAGTTGGGTGATGAGATCGATGACCATGGTGCTGGAGGCGGAGTCGAGATTCCCGGTGGGTTCGTCGGCGAGAAGGATCGAGGGTTGGTGGATGAGAGCACGAGCGAGGGCGGCTCGCTGGAGTTGTCCACCGGACAGTTGGTGGGGACGATGGTGGGAGCGGTCGGCGAGTTGAACGGATTTAAGGAGATCGTTGGCACGGTCACGAGCCGAGGCGTTCACACGTCCGGAGAGTAGGAGAGGGAGGAGAACGTTTTCCTCGACCGTAAGGGTGGGGAGAAGGTGAAAGAATTGAAAAACAAAGCCGATTCTGAGGCGTCGGAGGGCGGTCAGTTTATCGTCGTTAAGTGAGTGGAGGGGATGTCCTTCCAGGTAAGCTTGGCCTGAGGTGGGGGTGTCGAGTGCTCCAAGGATATGCAATAGAGTGCTTTTTCCGCAACCGCTGGGCCCGGTGATAGCAACGATTTCGCCTGGGAGTATTTTCAGAGTGATGCCACGCAAGGCATCCACGCGAGCCTCGCCTGATTCGTATGATTTATGAAGATCGCGTGTTTCGAGCATAAAAAGAGAGCTCTACGTGATAAGTGAATAAGTTTTGAGGAAAGCCATAAAGTGAAAGGATAAACAGACTTTATATCACTGACTATTAGTCAGTTCAAAAAAAGCATGTGATATGTTAATAAGTTGGGAAGGATTCAGTTTTTGATGAGGCGTAGGGGTGGGGTAGCGAACCGTGGTGACGGCCCGACATTAGAATTCAGGATTGGGGGGGGCGAGGATTAGTTAAAACGCCCAAGTGACCGAAAGGGTGGGTCCGATGGAGTCGAGACCGACATTATCATGATCTGGCTCAGAGAGGCCGCCGTTGGAGATGTGTTGGTAAAGGATGCCGAGGTTTACCGAAAGCTGTTGCATGACGGGAATCCGAACGCCTGCTCCGATGGTGAAGCTGAAGCAGAAGTCCTGTCCTTGTGAGTCGGGTGCGCCCGTGGCATCGGTGAAAATGAAGCCGACTCTTGATTCGAGATAAGGGACAACGGGCAATCCTTCCTGAATAAAGTTGTAGCGTGGGCCAAAGAGTCCACCGGTGAACCAGGGGTTGGGGCCGTTGATTACGGGGGCGTACATTCCGCTGAAGAGGAATTCGGTGTTCCCGCGGTTCCATCCCTCATTTCCGATTTCGTCCAACTGCCATCCCACCGTGATGAGTTGGGGGAGATAACGGTAATTGTTGGAGTTATTGATGGAGAAGAGGCCGGCCGTCTCTACCGATAGGCTGACTACATCCTCGCCAAAAAGAGAGCTTTGGATCGAATCGGTGTCGGATAGTTGGGCGGGGGGTGTATCGGTGGACTCTTTCACGGACACACCAGACCAACAACTTGTTATCAATGACCAAGAAGTCGCTAAAAAAAGAGCTAAAACCAAGGAAGTTTTGCTTCCAGATTTACGTCTTAAAGTGATCATAGTTAGTATCATAGAGGTAATAATATGTGCGATCTAGTCTATATTTAGACACGATTTTTCTGTTTGGGAATAACTTTCTATCTATATAAGTTTAAAAACTATGAAGCATATATGGGTTACAGGAGGGGGAGGGTTTATCGGGTCGAATCTCGTTCTACGGTTACAGGAGGAGTTTCCGGGGGCTTCCCTAACGGTTTTGGATGATTTTCGGAGTGGGTCCTTTTTGAATTTGGAGGGGTATCGGGGGGATTTTGTGGCGGCGGACATCTCCCGATTGGACTGGGAGGCCGAGTTTCGGGGGAAAAGGCCGGATGCGATGTTTCACTTAGCCTCGATTACCGACACGACGTTGCAGGATCAGAAGATTCAGACTCATGACAACGTGGAGGGATTTCGGCGGTTGCTAGAGTATCTTCGTCCTGAAAAAACTCCGATTGTGTACGCGACGAGTGCGGCGACGTATGGGATTCGCGCGGGGGTGAATCGGGTGGGGGATCCGCTGGCTCCCGCCAACTCGTATGCGTTCTCTAAAGTGCAGTTGGAAAATCTGGCGCGAAAAGTTTTGGAGGAGGAGCCTTCGTGGAAAATCGGTGGGTTGCGATACTTTAATGTGTACGGCCCGCGCGAAGGGCACAAAGGAGTGCCGGCGAGCATGGCGTGGCACTTGGCGGGGCAGATGCTGTTGGGCAAACGCCCAAGAATTTTCAAGAACGGGGAGCAGAAGCGGGATTTCGTCTATGTGAAGGACATTGTGGCGTTCACGATTGCCGCGATGAAATCGGGGAAATCTGGGGTGTGGAACGCGGGTTCGGGGCAGCCGAGAAGTTTTAATGAGATGGTGGAGGGATTGAATGAGGTGTTGGGGACAAAGTTGAAGCCGCAGTATTTTGAATGTCCGTATCCCTTCTACCAACCCCACACCGAGGCGGATATGTCGGCAACGAAAAGGGATTTGGGGATTCAACCCAAGTATAGTCTGGAGCAGGGACTGAAGGATTACTTTGAGTCGGGATGGCTGACACGAGGACGGATCGCGAAGAAAAAGAAAAAGTAAGATTTTCGTTTCGGGGAAGGCTCTGTCCTCCCTTTGATTTGATTTTCCGCTAGGGTTTGAGGATGGCATCGAATTTACCCATCGAGGAGATCCGAGAGAAGTTAGGGAAGGCGTTGCGTGCAGGGACAAAGCGGATTGTGATCGAAGCACCGACGGGTTCTGGAAAATCGACCCAGATTCCGCAAATGTTGCTGGAGGGAGGATTTTTAGGAGACCGGGGTCAGGTGGTTATACTACAACCCAGACGAATTGCGGCACGGATGCTGGCGAAACGGGTAGCAGAGGAGCGGGGGGGCGAGTTGGGAAAAGAGGTGGGCTATACGATTCGGTTGGACGATCAAACTTCGAAGGAGACACGAATCCGTTTTGTCACCGAGGGTGTGTTGGTCAGGCAGATGATCTCGAGGCCCCGGTTGGATGGGGTGCAGGCAGTGATTTGTGATGAGTTTCACGAGAGGCACTTGTACGGAGATTTGACGTTGGGGAGAATTTTGAATCTGCAAGAAGCCGGTAGGTCGGATCTGATTCTCATCGTGATGTCGGCAACTCTGGAAACAGAGAAGTTGGCGAAACGGATTGGAGCGGAGGTGTTGCGTTCGGAAGGAAGAACATTTCCGGTGGAGATCGAATATTTGAAGCATCGGGAGGATCTGAGTGGATCGGGGGCGGCAGAGGTGGCGGCGAGGGAGGCGGAGCGTTTGATCCGCGCGGGGAAAGGGGACGTACTGGTGTTTCTACCAGGCGGATATGAAATCAGCCGGGCGAGAAGGGATTTGGAGGCGAGGTTGGGTCGATCCGAGGCGGTGGTTTTGCCGTTGCATGGAGAGATGTCGCCGAAGGATCAGGATGCTGCTTTGCAGAAGTATGATCGGCCGAAAGTGGTGGTGGCTACGAATGTGGCAGAGACCTCGTTGACTTTGGATGGGGTCAAGGCGGTGGTGGATTGCGGGTTGGCTCGGATGGCGAAGTACGATCCGAGGCGAGGGTTGGAGACGTTGCTGGTGGAGAGAATCAGTCATGCCTCGGCGGCTCAGCGGGCGGGGAGAGCGGGTCGGACGGCGCCCGGGATTTGCGTGAGATTGGAAACGGAGATGGATTGGTCAAAGCGGGCGAAGGTGGAGGAACCGGAGATCCGAAAGTTAGATTTGGCGGAGGTGGCTTTGGTTCTGGCAGCGGCGGGGGCGGGGAGGTTACGGGATTTCCGTTGGGTGGATGCACCGGAGGAGAGTTCCGTGGTAAGGGCGGAGAAGTTGCTGGCCGATTTGGGTGCGACAAAAGGGGTGGGGGGGGAGTTGACGGAGAAGGGAAAAAAAATGGCGGGTTGGCCCGTTCATCCGCGATTGGCACGGATGTTGATGGAAGCTGGGGCTTTGGGGTGTCTGCGAGGGGCGACAGGGATTGCTGCCCTTCTATCGGGACGGCCACTTTTGCAGAGGATGGCGGGACGAAAGGGGGAGGGGGCAGAAATTCTATGGGAGGGGGAGGAGGAGAGTGATCTTTTTGTGTGGCTGAGGGCGCTGCGGTTTGCGGAGAGGGAGAAGTTTCATCCTGGAGCGTGTGGAAGGATGGGGATTCATGGTGGTGCGGCGAGGGAGGCGGCGGCGGTTCGGGATCGGTTGTTGAGCGTTTCTGTGGGGATGGGGCTGAAGGTGGAGGAGACTCCGGCGACAGGGGAAAAGTTGAGGAAGTGTGTCTTGGCGGGATTTTCTGATCATCTGGGGAGGCGATTGGACGGGGGGACATTGCGGTGTCGTTTGTCGGGAGGCCGGGGGGGGACGATTGCGCGGGAGAGTGTTGTGCGGGATCGGCCTTTGATTCTCGCTGCGGAGATGAAGGAGATCGGGAGGACGGATGGAGAGGTTGAGGTGATTCTGGGGTTGGTTACGGCGGTGGAGGAGAGTTGGTTACGGGAGATGTTTCCGGAGGATTTCTCGGAGAGAAGCGGTCTGATTTTTGAGGAGAACGGCAGAAAGGTTTATCAGGTAGAGCAGAAACGTTTTCGGGATCTGGTCTTAGAGGAAAAAAAGAGGGATGTGGAGGCGGGGTCGGAGACAGCGGCGGTTTTGGCGCAGGCGGTGCTGGAGAATAAGTGTGCTTGGCCTGGATGGAATGCGGAAGCGGAGGGATTGTTGGGGCGCTTGGAGGTCGTGAGGGGTTGGGCAGGGCAGGAGGAGTGGCCGGAGTGGGACGAGGAGGCGAAAAGGCTCGTTTTAGAGTTGCAGTGCGAGGGTTGTCTAACTTGGCGGCAGGCGAATGAGAGAAGCGCACTGGAGTCGATCCAAGCTTGGTTGGGCAAGGAAAGGATGAAGAGGTTGGAAAAGTTGGCACCGGACAGAATCGGAATGCCCGGTGGGAAGTTTTTGAAAGTTCTATATGGAAAGGGGAGGGAGCCGGTGGTGTCCGGCAGGATTCAGGAGTTGTATGGGTTGGAGAAGACGCCGCGGATTGGGGATGGGAAGGTGGAGGTCACGGTGGAAATTCTGGGGCCGAACCGGCGGCCGTTGCAAGTGACGAGGGATTTGGGATCGTTTTGGAAAGAGACGTATCCGAAGTTAAAAGGGGAGTTGGCGAGGAAGTATCCCAAGCATGAGTGGAGGTAGTGTTTAGGGGGCGGAGGGAGAGTTTGCTTTCGCTCCTGCTGGTTGGGGAGAGAGGGGTGGAGCCGACGAGTCTTTTAGGCTTGGGCGTGGGCCTGCTGCTTTGAGGACCGCGGCTTGATCGGCGGCTGTGGCTTCTGGCTTAAGATTGGCGGGAGGTTGGGCAGCCGCTTTGGCCACGGCAGCGGCGAGTTGTTCGGCTTCGACCGCATTTTTGTAGGCAAGCAGAGCAGGAGGAAGTTCGGAGATTCCCTCTCCTGAAGCAAAGGATAGTGCGCGATCGCCTAACCCAGTTCCCTTTGTGGCTTCAGGGAACTCTTGGGCGATTTTTTCGTATGTATCGAGTGCAGACTTGGTTTTGTCGTCCCTGCGAAAGATCTCAGCAAGTTTCATGAGAATTCGAAAGCGATCTTTGGAATCCTTTTCGTCCAAAAGATCTAGGTCTTCCTCGTACAGCTGGGTTGCATCTTTTTTCTCATTCAGATCGCGATAGATGTCAGCACTTCCCTCTAAAATAATTTTGTTTTTTGGAAATTCCTCAAGAAGTTGATTCACCGCGGCTCGGGTTTCGGAAATCGAGCCGGCATTCGCCAGAAGGCGAGCTTTTCGAAGTCGGAGCCAAGGCAGGTTGGAAGACTTCGAGGTTTGAGCAGCGTCGAGATTTTCGTAGAAGTTTCGAGGAAAAGGGCGGTAGAGGGGATCTCCCACGAAGGTCACCATCCAAGAGAGTGCAATTTGGGATTGGTAAGCGGATTCGGCAAAGGTGAGACCTGAGAGGAGGCCACTGACAAAAAGGCTGATATCGGGAGTAAAGCGCAAGTAGGGTTCGTACACGGCACCCATCGTGGCGGTCACGCCGTGGGAGAGAAGTGGGCCGACCCAGTTTTTCGTTTCAGAGCGGACGGTATCGGCGCTGAAGGAGTGGATGTGATAGGCAATGGCTCCCTTGCGGAATCGGGTGGTGGGAAGCTCGAAAGGACCTTCGAAATTCCACGTGTACCAACCTGCGTAGAATGCGACCTGATCCCAAGGGGTCCATTTTGAGGCGACTTCGGGTTTGCGATCGATCTCGATATCGAATCCCCGGGCTTGAAATAGAAGGGCGGCTTGTTCGATCCAGTCGTCCCCCATGCGGTAAGGATCGTCTTTTTTCTCGATCGTACGGATATCGAAAAAGGCGCGCCCCGTGAGCTCTGTTTTTTCCGTATCCACGGCATCTTGGATCATTCTCCGAACGATGTTGGGAGTAGGACCGTCCAGTCGGCAGACAAGGATGAGGTAGTTCGCGAAGAACTGTCCGAATGGACGGATGCGTTTATCGGCAAAGTAGGGGTTGGAGACGAGGCCGTAGGTTGGTAGTCCGCGAAGAGGGAGGAGGGCGAGTTCGGAATCGACGGCAGCGGCGTTGGCACGAAGTTGGGCCATCAGGGATTCGGGGGCCAGAACGGTGGGGTCTTCTGCGATTTTGAGAGGCACTCCCCGCATGAGGACCATGATCCAGATCGGATTTTCTTGGGATTGTTGAACGGGGAGATTTTCGGCAAGACCGAGGATGGGATTTGGAAGAATCGTCTCGCTACGTTTCAGCCAACCGCGGGAGACGAAGATTTCATCGAGGGGCTGGCGAATTTTAGTTTCGAATTCAACTCGGGTGATTTCTTCCGTGATCGGGCAGTCGATTCCTAAGAGGCGGTCAGGGGGAATCGACCGGGCTTTGGCGTAGGTTTCAGCCAGGGATTGGGAATCTGGATCGGCCTTGTTGTAAACGACAACGGTATGAGCGGCGAGATCTGGACCTTGGGAATTGGCAGGCGTCGTAGTTTCAGCCATTCCCAGTTGGGATAGTGAAAGAAGAAGAGTAGAGAAAAAAAGAAGCTGAAACATGCTTCGAGGTTAGGCCAAGAGCCGTAGGGAGAGGAAGATTACAGAGTGAGGCGAAGGGTATCGTAAGCGAGGTGGACAGGGGTAGGAAGGGAGGCGTCCCGTTCGGCGTGAAGAGTTTGGTGGGTGAGATGGGTAAGCCAAGTTTGTCCTGCGCGGATATCTTGGGAGATTTCGATCGCCTGAGCGATGGTGAGGTGGGTGGGGTGGGGTTCTTCACGGAGTCCGTCAATGATCAGGATGGGAATGTGGCGGATCTGATCTCGGATCGGGGTTGGGACTGCGGCGCAATCGGGTAGGTATGCGGCGCGTGGTTGGCCAGCGATGTCGATACGGAATCCGGTGGTCGAGATGCTTCCGTGTGGGACGGGAAGGGGTGTGAAAGTGACGGGACCGATCGAGAATGGACCTGTGATGGGGTGAGGCTCGGGGCAGACATAGGCCGGACTACGGACTTTGAGGTCGAAAGCGTAGTCGAATGCTTTTTCGAGGCGGGAGAGGGTAAAGGGATCGGCATAGATGGGGATACGGTTTCCATTTTTGACGGAGTAGGTGCGCAGATCGTCGAAGCCTGCGATATGGTCGGCGTGACTATGGGTGTAGAGGACCGCGTCGAGTTTGGGGATGGAGGCGCGAAGGGCTTGGGACCGAAAATCGGGTGAGGTATCGATGACGATGCTCAGATGTTCATCGTGGAGCCAGACAGAGGAGCGAAAGCGACGGTCGCGTGGGTCGGGCGAGGTGCAGACACGACAGGTACAGGTGAGTAAGGGGACGCCTTGGGACGTGCCCGTGCCTAAAAAGGTCAAATCCATACGTTTTGATAGCTGTGGGAGAGGCGGGTGGCGAATCTCCTTTGCTGGTTTTAGGAGGGGAAAAAGGACAAGATTTTGCCTACCTTCCCTGCGTCTTCTGCTATGGTTCTGGAGTCATGTTAAGGCGATTACGGATTCGAAACTTAGCTGTAGTTGAGGAGTTGACCTGGGAGTTAGCAAAAGGGTTTAACGCATTGACGGGGGAGACAGGGGCAGGGAAATCGATTTTAGTGGATGCTTTTTTACTTTTGTTGGGGGAACGGGCGGATCGGGGGTTGGTCAGGACGGGGGCCGAGGGATGTGTGGTGGAGGGGGAGTTGGGTGGAGCGGAAAGATTTCGGGGTTGGCTGGAGGAGAAGGGAATCGAGGCGGATGGGGATGGGACGTTGATTATTAAGAGG
>JBIKNP010000030.1:0-15647 GCA_044358595.1 Methylacidiphilales bacterium | reverse complement strand
ATTATGTTTTTCTGGGTCGGGATATTGGCCGGTCGAGGGGATACAGCGAGAAAACGGCACGAGAGATTGATGAAGAAGTACATCAGATTGTCAACGGGGCCCATGAGCGGGCAAAAAAGATTTTGGAGGAAAACCGGGCAAAGGTGGAACTCATTGCGTCGGCCCTGCTGGAGTATGAGACTTTGGATGGGGCTCAAGTGGAGGAGATTGTGAAGCATGGGCGAATGATGAATCCGCCTCCCAAAGGATTATCGGCACCTTCGACGCCCACCCCTAGCGAGTCTCTTCCCGTGAATCGGCCGATTGAGAAGGTGAAGGACAAAGGCGGGATTTTACCTGGGTTGGAAGGCGCACCTGCTGGGGCGTAAGCTTTTCGTTCTGGGGTGATGAATTTCCCGGCCACAGTGAAGTGGCAGTGTGGGAATCGAAGGATCGAGATTCAGGCGGGCCGCCCTTTTCTCCTCGGAATCCTCAATGTAACGCCCGACTCCTTTTCCGATGGGGGTAAGTATGAAAAGCGGGATACGGCGGTGCGGAGAGGTTTGGAGTTGTGTGAGGTTGCGGATGGGGTGGATGTAGGGGGTGAATCAACAAGGCCAGGCGCCGAGGCAATTTCAGCCAAGGAGGAGAGGCAAAGGGTAATTCCCGTTTTAAAGCAGATTCGAAGTGAGAGACCTGATGTATTTTTATCGGTCGACACCTACAAGATGGAGGTGGCCAAGGCGGCGGTGGAGGAAGCTGGGGTGGAGGTGGTGAACGATGTGGGAGGTGGAAGGTGGGATGAGGGGATGTGGGATTGGTTGGGTAGTACGAGGGTGGGTTATGTATGTATGCATGCTGGGGGTAAGCCCCAAGAGATGCAGAAAAACCCTTCCTATCAAAACGTGGTCAAAGAGGTGGGGCACTTTTTTGAGGAACGAATGAATGGAATGGAGAAAGCGGGGATTGAGTCGGAGAGGGTAGTGCTGGATGTGGGGGTGGGTTTTGGCAAGTTAGCGGAGCATAACCGAGCCTTGCTGGAAGGGGATTGGGGTGGGTTGTCTCGCCCCTTGATGTGGGGATTATCGCGTAAATCGTTTCTTGGGGTGACGGAAAAGGAGAAGGGTTTGAAAAGTCGGGATGAGGCGTTGGATTGGTGGCATCGGGAACTTTTAGCTAAGGGGAGGCCTATGGTTTGGCGTGTTCACGATCCTGCCCGAGTGCGAGCAAATTTGTTTTAATGTGTGGATTTTCTCGTTTGCGTAGGTGTGCGGTAAGGTAGGCTTCTAGGATGAGCGAAGAGATTCAGCTAAAGAGAGAAGTCGAGGCGACTGCGATTCCTGCGGGAACGAAAAAGAAGTTGATGGAAGGAACTGCGGTTGTGGTAACGCAAGATTTGGGAGGAACCTTTACGATTCATGCGACAGCAGAGGGTGGGCTTTATCGAATTGAGGGAAAGGATGCTGATGCGCTAGGGCGAAAAGTAGCTGAGGTGCGGGGTGTGGAGTCGGGTAAAGCAGCTGGGGAGGACGAGGTTTGGGCAGTTTTGAAGACCTGTTACGATCCAGAGATTCCTGTGAATATTGTGGATCTGGGGCTGATTTACAGCATGGAGCTGAAAAATACAGACGGTGGAGGAAAGAGAGCGGATGTGAAGATGACGTTGACGGCGCAGGGATGTGGGATGGGGCCGTCTATCGCTGCGGATGCGCGGCAGAAGATTTTGAGCCTCTCTGGAGTCCAAGAGGCGCAGGTGGATGTAGTGTGGGATCCGCCTTGGGGGCCTCAGATGATCACTCCGGATGGTCGCAAGAAGTTGGGGATGGATTAGTCGGATGTTTGTCATTCCCTCGATTGATCTGATGGCGGGCGAAGTGGTGCGTCTGGCCCAAGGCAAAGCAACCGAGAAGAAGGTTTACAGCAAGGATCCCATGGCGATGGCGAGGCGTTGGGAGAAAGTGGATGGGAAGGTTCTTCATTTGGTCGATCTGGAAGGTGCATTTGAAGGCCAGATGCGAAATCTGGAGATGATCGGGCAGATTGCCCGTTCCGTTAAGATGCCGTGCCAAGTCGGAGGGGGAATTCGGGATCTGGCCGTAGCTGAAAAAATACTTAAGGCAGGTGCGATGAGGGTGATTTTTGGAAGCGTGGCTTGTGATTCCCCCGAGACCATTGATGAGGCGGTAAAGAAATTCGGACCAGAGAGAGTGGTGGTGGGTATCGATGCGCGTGATGGGGTGGTAGAAACACGTGGATGGACTAAGCCGAGTGGGTGGAGGGCGGTGGATCTTGCGGCACGAATGGCGAAGGGTGGAGTCATTCGAATTATTTATACGGACGTGGTACGTGATGGAATGATGACCGGCCCGAACATTCCAGCGGTGCAGGAGATGATCCGTGCCTTCCCCGGAAAGGTGATCTCCTCGGGGGGAATCAGTGGCCTGAAGGATCTTCAGGCTCTCGATAAGGCGGGAGGAGTTGAGGGGGTGATCGTTGGACGGGCACTTTACGAAGGTGCGATGGAGGATGAAGTGTGTCGGTTGAGTACGTTTTAAAGGAAGCGGTCAGATCGGGCGACGGGCCAACGATTGATTACGCCAAGGAGCTAAATTCCGAACAACTGGAGGCTGTCACGGCTCCTCCAGGTCCGATGTTGGTGATTGCGGGTGCAGGGAGTGGAAAGACCCGGACCTTGACGTATCGGGTGGCTTGGTTGGTGGAGCATGGGGTGGCTCCAGAAAGCATTCTTCTTCTTACCTTCACAAACAAAGCGTCGAAAGAGATGTTGGCGCGTGTCGGGTCTTTGTTGCCTCACGATCTTTCCCGTCTCTGGGGGGGGACTTTTCATCATGTGGGAAACCGAATCTTGCGACGTCATGCAGATCGACTGGGCTATCCGAAAGACTTTACGATTTTGGACCGAGAGGATGCGGAGGATCTTATCTCTGCGAGCTTAGGTGAGGCAGGAGTGGATCCAAAGGACAAGAGGTTTCCCAAGGCTCAAGTCTTGGCAGAAATCTTTAGTTTAGCGGCAAATCATAGAACGAATTGTGGATCGATTCTTAAAAATCAGTTTGGGTATTTCACGGAGTTCGAGAGTTGGATCACGAAAGTAGGGGAGATCTATCTGCGTAGAAAGAGGGACAGTTCCTCGATGGACTATGACGACCTCCTGACATTGCCATTACGTCTTTTGGAGCAGGAGAGGGATTTGAAAGAGCAGTATCGGGCCAGGTTTAAGCATGTTCTGGTGGACGAGTATCAGGATACGAACCGTTTGCAGTCAGACTTTGTGGATGCAATTGGGGGAGGGCACCATCAGATCATGGCGGTAGGAGACGATGCACAGAGCATCTACTCGTGGAGGGGTGCCAAGGTAGAGCATATATTGAGTTTTCCTGAACGGCATCCTGGAACCAAGATGGTCAGGCTGGAGACAAACTATCGAAGCATTCCTCAGATTCTGGATCTGGCGAATCATTCGATTTCTCATAATCCAAAGCAGTTTCCAAAGAATCTGAAGGCGGTACGCGAGGCGGGTGTGAAACCCGCAGTCGTGGCGCTGGAGGATGGGGGTCAACAGGCCAGCTTCGTGGCGCAGCGGATTCTGGAACTGCATGAAGAGGGTGCAAATCTTTCTGACATTGCCATTTTGTATCGAGCCCACTTTCATGCGATGGAGATGCAGTTGGAGTTAACGCGGAGAAACATTCCTTACACGATCACTTCTGGGCTTAGGTTTTTCGAACAGGCTCATATCAAGGACGTGGCGGCCCATTTGCGGTTATCCTTAAATCCAAAAGATGAGGTGGCTTTTCATAGAATGGCAAAGTTGTTACCTGGGGTGGGGCCAAGGTCGGCGACCAAGATGTGGCAGGAGGTTCAGTCCGGAAAGGGGCTGGGGCAGCTGAAGGTTCCGGAGAAGGGGGTAAAGGGATGGAGTCAGATGGTGCAAACTCTGTCTCAGCTCAAAGGAAAAGATCCTTCGGAGCAGGTCAAGATCGTGGTGGAGGGAAGTTATGGGGATTATGTGAAGGCAAAGTACGCGAATGCAGCAAATCGGTTAGATGATTTGCGGCAGTTGGAGGATTATGCGGCTGGGTATACGGATCTGGCGGAGTTTCTAGGCCAGTTGGCTCTTTTGGGTAATACGGAGACTGAGGTGGCTCAACGTTCGCGGGATGAGGGGGAGGATGCGGTGAAGTTGAGCACGATTCATCAGGCCAAGGGGTTGGAGTATGGAACAGTATTTGTCATCATGTTGTGCGAGGGCATGTTCCCATCGAGTCGTTCAATGGAATCTCCAGAGGGGGAAGAGGAGGAGAGGCGACTCTTTTACGTGGCAGCGACAAGGGCGAAGGATGAACTGTATCTAACTCACCCAAGGTTACGGATGGGGAAGGGAGGGGATGCTTGGCAGACACCTTCACGCTTCCTAAATGAACTTTCGAAGGAGTTGGTCAATGTATGGCGGGTCAAAGGCGCGGCAGGAGCAGGGGACTGGAGTTAGATTCGGGGGTGATTTTTCTTCTTGGACCTACGGCGGCGGGGAAGTCTCGATTGGCGATGACCCTAGCCCAGGAGACAGGGGCTGAAATCGCTTCTGTAGATGCGTTTCAGATCTATCGAGGTTTGGATATTGGAACGGGAAAGGCGACTCAGGAGGAGCAGAAAAAAGTCCGGCATCATCTGATCGATCTGGTCGAATCGGAGCAGGATTTCTCTTCCGCGGACTATGGGAACGAGGCGCGGCGGGTTCTATCTGATTTAGAGGGCAGAAAGGTGAATTCCATTTGGGTTGGGGGAACTGGATTGTATCACCGAGTGATGACCCAGGGCTTATCGAAAGCTCCGGGAACCGATCGTGCCACCGCAGAGAATCTGGAGAAAAAGACGACGGAGGAGTTGGCTGAAACTGTTCTCAAAATCGATCCTGTGTGGGCCGAGAAGGCCGACTTACAGAATCGGAGGAGGGTAGTACGAGCTTTGGCTGTTTGGGAACAGACAGGAAGAAAGATGTCCGAGTGGCAAAAACAGGATATGACAAATGGTTTGATGGCCGAAGTGGAGACATGGTGTCTTGTTCCTCCAATCGATCTCTTGGGGGAGGTTATTCGAAAGCGTGTGGAGGGAATGTTGAGTGGCGGGTGGATTGAGGAGGTGAAGGGATTGATGGGGAGGGCCGGTTGGGAAGGGTGTCCTGGTTCGCGTGCGATTGGTTATCAGGAGGTGGCAGAACTGCTTCGCGGAAAAATCGGACGGGAGGAAGCGTGTGACAAAATTGTGTCAGCGACAAGGGCGTATGCGAAGCGTCAATTGACCTGGTTCCGTGGAATTCCTAAGGTTCGAGTTATCGAGATTGATCCCCGAGAGCCCCTACCAAAAGTTGGGGTGGAGATGCTGGTGCGAGCGCTGGAGGGAGGGGCTATTCCGAAATGATGGTGACAACGGGTCGGGACAAGGCGATGGAGCGAGCCTTTTTGGTGGGTTTAGAGACTCAAAAATCGGGTCGGTACGAGGTGGGCGAGTCCTTGGATGAGCTGGCTTTGTTGGTGCAGAGTGCAGGTGGGGAAGTGGCCGATCGGGCGACCCAAAAACTGGATCACCCTGTTGCGCCTACCTATATCGGAAGTGGAAAGGCTGCAGAGCTTGCCTTGGCGGCAAAGGCAAAAAAAGCGGACACTATTATCTTTGATGACGAGTTAAGTCCTGCGCAGGCGAGGAACTTGGAAGGAATCTTTTCCTGTAAGGTGTTAGACCGGACCCAATTGATTCTGGATATCTTTGCGCAGCGGGCAAAATCGAAAGAAGGAAAGTTGCAGATCGAGCTGGCTCAGCTGGTTTATTTGTTGCCGAGATTGACGGGAATGTGGACTCACTTGTCGAGGCAGTCGGGTGGAATTGGAATGCGTGGACCAGGAGAAACGCAGTTGGAGGTGGATCGGCGTCGTGTGCAGGAGCGAATCACTCGGCTAGAGAGAGATTTGGCAGAGGTGAGAAAACATCGGATGATTCAAAGGGAGGGTCGGATGCGGCAACATTGGCCCGTGGCTGCGCTGGTGGGGTATACGAATGCGGGAAAGTCGACCTTGATGAACCGATTAACCCACTCGGAAGTGGTGGCGGAAGATCGTCTCTTTGCAACGTTGGATCCAACGATACGGCAGTTTCGGATGCCGAACGGAGTGCGGGTGCTTTTGGGAGATACGGTGGGATTCTTGAAGAAACTTCCGACTCATCTTGTGGAATCGTTTCAGTCGACTTTGGAGGAGGTGGCTTTTGCAGATGTTTTGATTCACGTGGTGGATGCGAGTCATCCACAGCGGGAACAGCAGAGGAAAGCAGTTGATGAGGTGTTGCAGAAGATTGGGGCGGGGGACAAGCACACATTGACGGTATGGAATAAGGCGGATCGATTGGAGAACTGGACAACTTTGGAGTGGGAGGCAAGAACTGCGCCCCATGGGGTAGTTATTTCAGCGAAGACGGGAGAAGGAATCCCAAACCTTTTGTCGGAATTGGCATCGATGTTGACGGCATGGAGCATCCGGGTTCGGATTCGGGTCCCCCAGAGTGAAGGGGCGCTTTTAGCTTTGTTGAGCCGAGCAGGGAGAATTCTTGAAAAGAGGTACGAGGGGAACGAGGTGGAGCTTGTGGCGCACATTCCTCCCTTCTTGAGGGGGAAGGTTGCTCCGTTTATCTTACCTGAGGATGGCAAGAATCCGGGAATTACCGTCGGGAGAGAGACCGAGGGAGCGGTTGATGAGTCAAGGTCCGGAGGCCTTGGGGGCAGCGGAATTGTTAGCGATCCTCTTGCGGACGGGGTTGCCGGGTAAGTCAGCGGTGGAGTTGGCTGCGCAGATTTTAGGCTCTAGGGAGGGGTTGGGGGGATTGGCGCGGATTACTCCGAAATCATTGCAAAAGGATTTTAAGGGTTTGGGGATCGCTAAGGCGTGTCAGGTCGCAGCCGCGATTGAGTTGGGGAGGCGAGTGGGTGTGGCAGAGGTTTCGGGCGGATTGCTGGATACTCCAGCCCGTGTGGAGGCGCTGATGGGGCCGGAGTTGAGGAGAAAAGATCGGGAGGAGGTATGGGTGCTCTTATTAAATACGAAGCTGCGGCTGTTGAGACGGGCGCAGGTGAGTCGGGGTTCGGTGAATGAGACTGCGGTGCAGCCACAGGAAATTTTGCGAGAGGCGTTGGGCTCGGAAGCGGTGTATGGATTGATCGTGGTTCATAATCATCCTTCGGGAGACCCTGCGCCAAGTCCTGCGGATTTGGATTTTACGCGGAGGTTGCGGGATGGTGCAAAAACGGTCGGAGTGGTTTTGCAGGATCACGTAATTATCGGCGTCGCGCGTGAGGGCCGACCTGGGTACTATAGTTTTAAGGAGGCAGGATATCTGTGAGTGAAATTCATCCTACGGCGATTGTGGAAAGGGGGGCTAAGTTGGGGAAGGGTTGTGTCGTGGGGCCAGGGGCGATCCTAGGGGCAGAGGTGGAATTGGGAGAGGGCTGTGTGGTGGGTGCGAGGGCGGTTTTAGAGGGAAGGGTGTTTATTGGGGCAAAGAATCGGATTGGAGTGGGTGCTGTCATTGGGGGAGAACCGCAAGATATCGCTTATCAGGGGGCGAAGTCGGGAGTGATCGTAGGGGAGGGGAATATTTTTCGAGAGTATGTGACGGTCCATCGAGGAACAAAGGAGGGAACGAACACTGTGATTGGAAACGGGTGTTTTTTAATGGTGGGGGCACATGTGGCGCATAACTGTCGATTGGCGGACGGGGTGGTTCTAGTGAATGGGGTAATGTTGGCGGGTTATGTGGAGGTGGAGGAGAAGGCATTTCTGGGTGGTGCGGTGGTAGTACATCAGTTTGTGAGGATTGGAAAGTTGGCGATGGTGCGGGGGCAGACGCGGATCGGAATGGATTTGCCGCCCTACTGTATGGCGGTGGCTACGAATGCTGTATGCGGGCTGAATCTGGTTGGGATTCGAAGGTCAGGGGTAGGGGTTGAGGGGAGAAAGGCGTTGGAAAGGGCCTACGAGGAGTTTTTCTTCGGAGGAAAGAACCGGGTGCAAGCGCTGGAGGCGATTCGTAGCGGGAAGGATATCAAGGTGAAAGAGGTGAAGGAGTTTTGTGATTTTATTGAAAAGACGAAGAGAGGGATCTGCCACGGGTTACGGGCAGGGGATTTGAGGGAAGAGGAGAACTAGAAGCGGGACTGAATACCGACTTCGAGGGCGAAGTTGTAGCTGTTTTCGAAATCGTAGTTTCCAATCCGAGGGGTGAAGGCTCCGAGGAGTTTGAAGACCCCATAGAAGTCAACTCCAGGGGTGACTGTGTAGTTGGCGCCTAACTGAGCGTTGTAGCCAAATTGGAACGCGCTACGGCAGTAGTTAGCTTGGATGTTTGTGGTTCCGAAAGTAAAATTATTGACATCCAACTGCTGCCAGATGGCTCCCACACCTCCGCCAATAAAAGGCTTGAATGCAGTTTTTCCAGGCCAGCGGAGAATTCCGTCGATCTGAATTGGAACTTGGAGTAGTTCTCCATCAGCAGGTAGTTGGTAGGATCCGGCAGCGAAGGTTTTGCCGTAAAGGGTGCCTTGATTTGCAACTGTTAGGCCATATTGATCCAATGCATTGTAGATCACTCCGCTTTGGAGACTGACTCCGAGCCAATCGTAAATGTTGTATCCAAATTCAACATCAAATCTAAAGCCGGGTTCAAAAATAAAATTTTCAGCCGATATAGTCGCAGCACCTACGGAGGGTGTAGAGGGTTTGTAGGGATACGCCTGCATATTATTGCCATTAAAAACACGCCGAGCGGTGAGTTGACCTTGAATCGAACCACCGACTGAGGCGTTCATAAAGAAGTCATCGTACGTGCCAAGGTCTGTAGTGCCGGCACCCCCATCGGAGAGGGGTGCAGGTTTTCCTGATACAGTTTGCAGTGGAGTTGGTGTTGTTGGGGCACCGGAGAGTGGATCAACGGGGGCTGAACCTCCCATAGCAGATCCGCCCATGGGATCTGGATTTGCCATAGGAATTTGGATCGTACTATCGGCTGCGGATGGAAGTGTTACAGGCGCGGTCGCAGGTGTTGTGGCATCGCCGATCGGGGCGATGGAGAGATTTTTATTCGAGGAGGAGTTTTGAATTGGGGATGGTTCTAGAAATGAGAGAGTGGGAGGGCCGCCGAAATCTTTTCCGTCATCAAGGGAGTTCAAGGAGTTAAGTGGGACAACTCGTTTTGTTCCGTTCGGATAGGTTTTTAGAATCTGACCTTGTGCTTCTGCAGGGGGAGGAGTCGAAAGATTCGAAGCAGGCGAACAGGTAGCTGATTCAGGTAAAGTTAAACGTTGAGCTTGAGCAGGGATTGCAAAATAGGTGCTCGCTACAAATAGAAGTACAAGGGGTGATGCCTTACTGTGAAGAGGTGTCTTCATCGATCTAATGCGGATACTGAGCACAATATGTAGTACCCGCAAAGAAAAGGACTCAACTTATAGTGAAGTTATTCACATAGTTGTAAAGAAGGGGGCAAGCCCCGGGGACAGTTGAAGGGACAGGTTTAGTGCTAGGTGTAGGGTCGGAGCCCTAAAAACGCCAAGCGAGGCCGATTTCGGCAGTGTGATTGAACAAGGCGCGGCTGGTACCGAAGTCGGCAAAGTTTGGATTGGGCATCGAGAGGCATTTGTAGCCGATATCGAGGTCGAATCCTGGTTGGATGGTGTAGGTGAAGCCGGTGGTAAACTGCCAGGCAAAGTTCCACTGGTAGGAGGTGTGGGTACCTACTTCGGTTAGGGCGGTGCCTGACTGGTAAACCATCCAGTTGGCGCCGGCTCCACCGCCGACATAGCCGCGAAAAGGTCCTTGAGAGAGGTAGTGGTAAGTCGCGTTAAAAAGGACGGGGATTTGATAGAGAGAGCCTGTGCCATAGCGGGTATCATTTCCCCAGACGACCGAGTGGATCGAGTTATAGAGAAAGTCGCCTTCAACCGAGAGGCGGAGTTGGGGAAGGATATTGTAGCCGGCTTCGAGATCGTAACGGATTCCGGGATTGAAAATAGTTTTGCTATAGATCGACTGATTGCCAAAACGGGTGCTCCAGGGTTGAAGAAGGTTCACACCGACGGCAGTGCGAAAGACGGGGCCTTCGTTGGGGCCGAAAAAATCCTCAAGAGAGCGAGGGGAGTCGTCGGTGGTGTCGAGTGGGATGGGTTCTGAGGTGGAGGCAGCTGGTGTTGGAGTGTTGGCTCCAATCGGGACAATGCCGATATCCTCTGGGCGCAAAGAGGGGGAAGCGGGGGGAAGGGTAGAGGGTGAGGAATCAGATTGCGGAGCGATCTGAGCCAACGCTGGGGCCGCAGTTAATAGGGCCAATAATGAAAGAGCCCCCCAAAGTGGGGGGTTCTTTTTGAAGGGCGGAAGGGCTGTTTTCAGAAGCGATACGCCAGCCCGATTTCGGCAGTATGATTAAAGCTGGCTTGATAGTGCCCTCCCCCTTGAAAATTAGGATTCGGGGTGGATAAAAGCTTATATGCAAAATCCAGATCGAGTCCCGGCATTACATTGTAAGAAAACCCAGCGGTTACCTCCCAAACAAAGTTCCATTGGTAGCTTGTATATGCTTCTATCGGGTTTACCGAAGCTTGGAGAATGTCCCAGGCGCCACCTATGCCTCCGCCTAAATAGCCTCGGATAGGTCCTTCAGTTGGGTAGGTAAAGGTTACATTTGCAATAACTGGAACCTGATAAAACCCACCATTTCCCAAGTTGGAGCTTCCATTATACAAGGCCGCATTGTTGAAATTAAGAGAGTGGACTTGATTATAAATAAATGAGGATTCCAGTCCTACGCGAAACCAGTCGGTTACATTATATCCAGGTTCCAAATCAAATCGAATCCCTGGTTGGAATACGAATTTATTGTAAGTTCTCCCATCTCCGCTCCTTCCGCTCAACGGGTGCTGGAAGGAAGCCCCTACTGCGCTTCGGAGAACAAAGCCTTCTTCGGGTCCGTAGTTATCGGTATCAGACATGGGGGATGGAGTTGCGTTCACTCCACTTGAGGATTCTTGGATCACGACTGAAGTGGAGGAGGGCATCGGAGTAGAGGCTGATGCGGACGTAGACGTTGTTGCGGCAGGTTGGCCGATCGGGACGATTCCATCTTTTCCTGGGTCGTAGGCGATAATACGGGGCGCACCGCCGTGTTTTTCTCCGTTATCGACAGCTTTTCCGATTTCACTCCAACGGACAACGACCTTGGTGCCGTCGGGATAAACCTTCATGACCATAGGATCGTTCGTAGATGTGGTTACCGAAGGTTCCCCCAGCACTACAGGAGAGGCAGCGAGCAAAGAGACCACAGTTATATAATTTACGTATTTACACATAATTAATCCTTGATTGGGTTGGGAGCCGTCCCGCGTCTAATTGACGACAAATGGCGTCTCATGCGCTCTATTTGATCTATATATGGTATGTGTCAATAAAGATGTTAATAACTTCTAAGCAACTTATTACGTAATATATAGTATTAACTATTTTATCGTAGCGAGGCATCCGCTGATTTTTTGATCTAAAGAGGTGAACTTTTCTATCCCGAGTAAACTCTTCGGGAGAATGCTGAGCGTATATTTAGGTTTTTTTGATTCCTGAAATCTGAAAAGTTAGCAGCTCTTTTTCGAGGTCGGTTCCTGGGGGCAGGTGAAGGGTTTGCCATCCTGATTTTTTTGGGGTTTCCAGGTTTTCAGCAAGGTCATCGATGAAAAGAGAGGTTTCCGGGTTTGCCCCCGTCTCTTTCAGAGCCTTTTCGTAGATGTCGGGGTGGGGCTTCCTGCATCCAACCTTGTGAGAGTATATCCGATGCTTGAAAAGCGGGAAGAAGTCGTAGGTAGCTTCGAGATGTTGGATATGGGAGGCGCAGGTGTTCGAGATTAGGGCAAGTGGGTAGTGTTTCGCGAGTTGACGAGCTAGGGCCACCCGTTCGGGCAGGGAATAAAAGATATCGCAGAAGGCCTCTTGTAGCTCTTGTTGTGCGTGGGCGAGATCGAGATCCTCGGCTAGGAGAGCGAAGTACTCATCGCAGGTATGGCGACCTCGTTCGTAGTCGTGAGCGCGTTCATGAGACCAGATCTTATTGCAAAAAGCCTCCACGCTTTGGCCTGTGCTTTGAGCCAAGGCTTTCAGCTTTTCGCCCGAGCGAAGTCCTACCAGAACGTTTCCAAGGTCGAAAAAAAGGTGGGTGATCCTCCGGCTCATCTCGGTTTGGTGGGCCCGCGACTATTTCGAAGTCTGAATATACTCTCCTGCCCAGGATTCGGGCGGGGGATTTTTCAGGAATTCCTCGCAGATTTTTTTATAAGTTTTGGAGGGGCCATCGTGAGGATCAAGGGCAAGAGCTTCCTGAAACTTGGCGATAGCCTCCTTGAACTTTTTCGTGGCATGGAGCTTCCAGCCTTCTTCAAACAGTTGTACCACCCGCGCCTTGGTCTCGGAGAGTTCGCCTTTTTTGGCAAGGAGCTCGTAGCAGGGGACGGGCTCGGTCTTTCCTTTGACGATCATGTTGGCAAGGAAACGGGCCTCGATTTTGTCCTTTGCCATTTCGTAGGTTTTCCCGCCGATCATGATATGAGTATCGAAGGGTTTGTTGGCGGGCTCAAAACGGGCGGCTTGATTTACGGCGTCGCCCATCACGGTGTACTGAAACTTTTTGTCGGAGCCCATGTTGCCTGCGGCAACCTCTCCTGTGTTGATGCCCATTCGGGCGTCGATATCACAACCGTATTCGGCTTTGAGCTCTTGCTTAAGAGATTGAAGACGTTCCTGCTGTTCCAGGGCAGACCAGCAGGCTTTCCAGGCGTGGGAGTTGGGGTCTGGATCGACCCAAACAGGGACTCCGAAGTCGGCCATGATGGCATCGCCCGAGTACTTATCGATGTAGCCCCCGTATTTGGTGACAAGATCACTCATTGGAGTGAGGTAACGATTGAGGATTTTGGCAAGGTCCTCGGCAGAGACCGATTCGGAGATGGTAGTGAAACCGGCAAGATCGGAGAAAAAGATCGAAACCATTCTTTTTTCTCCCGTCAGGCGGAAGCGGTCGGGATCCGCCTGCATATAAGAGAGGACCTCGGGACTGACCATGGTGGAGAACATGCCGCTGACGCGTCGCTTTTCCCGCTGTTCAAGGACGAACTCGTAGCCGAGGCAACCGATGCCTCCGAAAAGAAGGGTGAGGCAGGGGGAGACAGCCGGAAGAATGAGACTGAGTTTATCTTGAATCACGAAAGTGAGGACGGCGTATCCCAATGCAATCACGATCAGAAGAAGAAGACGTACGATAGGCTGTTTCGTGGCCTGAATGAGAAGAAATGCGAGACCAGCTGCACCGATAACCAGTGCGGGGAACATCCATGAAGGGGGAAGTCGGAGAAAACTGCCTGAAAGAGCAGCTCCGAGTGCCGCAAGGTGGACCTCGGGTCCAGGCATCGGGTTGGGGTAGGGAGTGCGGATGACGTCTTTTGACCAGTTTCCGTATGGGCCCACGAGGACGATCTTGTTCTTGAGCATCTCCCCGTTTTGAAAAACCTTTTCCCATGTGGAGGGAACAAAGAGTTGATAGACGGGGATGGCCTTGTAGTTGAAGTTGGGTGGGCCTGCAAAACGAAGGATGCCTGATCCTTGGGCAGGAATTCGATCGGCATAGCCTGCTTTTTCGAGCATGCGACATGCGAGTGAGACGGCGGGAATATCTTGGAATTGGCGCTGATAATCGGCTGAGCGAACGATTCCGTCTTTCTCAGGCCAAAGATTCACAAAACCAACACGGCCTGCGGGATTATCTTTCGAAATTTCCGATGCCCCGAGAGAGGCCAGCGCAGCGGGAAGGGTCAGCTGGACGGAGGTGCGACCTGCATTACTAACTTCTTCAAATGTTCCACCCAAGACGGCATGGCTTCCCTCCTGATCCATGACTAGGAGAAGCTCTTGGTCCCCGTCCTTGGGGGTAGGAAACATGAGGTCGAGGCCGACCACCTTCGCACCCGCTTGGGAGATTCGTTGGATGACACTGGCCCAGACGGATCGGCGCCAAGGCCAGGAACCAGTCGACATTTCGGCTAAGGCAGGATCGGCGGCGATTTCTTCTTCCGAGAGGATATCCTTGTAAGTGGGTTTATCGATGGTGATGAAGACAATCTCGGGCGAGAGGGGTGCGGTTTGCCCAAAGCGAACTCGAAGATCGCGAGTGTAAAGCTCGGCCTCGAGGAGGGGTTTGAACTGCATGAAGTTGAGAAGGCCGAGAAGAAGAGCCGCGCCTATGCAGATTCCGATTAGAATGATCCGACGCGATGCCGCCTCCTTTTTTGCAGTTTTGGCCATGGAGTATTCTTAGTTTGTTGGGGTGGGGCGGGCGAGAGTGGATTCCTGCTTGGTGCTTTCTTGCTGGAGCTCGTTTTCTAATTCGCGGATCTGTTTGCGCTGGTACTCGCTGACCTCGCGTTCGATCGCAGAGATAGCAGCCCGTCGGGCGGATCGTTCCTGTTCGAGCCGTTTTTCCTGCTCGGAGTTAGCTATGATGGCCCCAATTAACATGCCTGCTAAAGCTCCTGCTCCAGCGCCGATGGCGGCTCCATCTCCCCCTCCTGCCATCGCACCAATTCCGGCTCCGGTTGCGGCTCCGCTGACCATTCCGACTCCTGCGCCTGTAGGGACACCACTTCCTGAGCCGATTCCTTTACTTTTGGCGGCATTGGGTGCGGAGGCCATGAGCTGGGCACGGTACTGCTTCACGTCTGCTCGGATGGATTCAAGTCGGTCGTCCAGCGCTTGGGTGGCGGCTCGGCGTTTTGCGTCGCTATTTTCCAGTTCACCCCGGGAGCGGAGGAGGGCAGGAGGGGGAGTGGTAGATTCACGAACAAAGATCGATTCGAGTGCGGGAATTCGAGTGAAGGGGAGGAGATCGGCCTCGAGAGCCACCCATCGACCTGAGGTGCGAGTGGCACGGCGTAGGGTCCAACCTCCCTCAAAAGTTGTGCCTGCAGGGAGAACGTTTTTGGCGGCAGCAAAATCAAAGATTTTTCCGGGGGGAAGATCGTACGCGTATACAATTTTCGGCAGAAGACGGCGGTGATCGTCTGAACCATGTTTAGCCGTAGGTGCAGAGACGACGGGGGCGATGAGAATATCTTCTTTTGCACGTAGAGTGATGGCGTAGTCGACTGAGACGCCCTCGTCTTCGACCCTGAGGCGGCGAGGTTGAAATGAGACGAGCTCGATTTGTTGGGGGATGCGACGAATCAGGACTGAGCGGGCGAGGCCTTCGGGAGGGAGGTAGCGCCAGCGTTGCCAAGGGCCAAGAGTTGCCTTGTCGAGAGATAGAGGCATGGGCAGGACGGGAGTGGAGGGGGAGTTGGGGGATTCTGAGCAGAGGCGTGCAAGTTCACGAAGAGATGTGCTCCAGCGTGCATATTCGGCTTGGAGAGCTTGGGGGGAGCGAATCTCATCATCATTTTTTGAGTAGAAAGAGCTTTGAAAGATGAGAATGAATGTGAGGAGAAAAAGGGTAAGTACAACGATTGCGGAGGCGAACCAGGCGACATATGTGCGCCATGGGTGGAGAGTCGGGGGAAGGGATTGCGGTGGGGGTGTGGGGAG
>JBIKNP010000039.1:0-4984 GCA_044358595.1 Methylacidiphilales bacterium | reverse complement strand
TGCACCCCCAACCCATGAGCCAACTGGACATGCCGGACAATTTTTAACTGATCCGCCATGGAATACTTTTCGCCAGGCGCATGAAATCCCGCCCCGTGGCCCAAAGCCACAAACACCTGCGGCTCATTCAGCGTCAACCAATCTTCGACTCGATCTCCCAAGGCCTTTCCCACCACGGCACAGTATTCGGCAAACCAGCGTGGGCTTTCCGGATTCCGCCATCCGTCTTTGCCAAAGAGCACCGAGGGATAGTCCCAGTGGAACAAAGTACAGAAGGGCCGAATGCCTGCCTCACGCAGCGCATCCACTAGCTTCGAATAAAAATCCAGACCTCGGGGTTCCACCGTCCCCGTACCCGAGGGGAGAATTCTCGTCCAAGAGATTGAAAATCGATAGGACTTCAACCCCAATTTCTTCATCAGCTGAATGTCATCCCGAAATCGATGATAGTGGTCACAGGCCACTTTTCCGGTGTGCCCTTCCTGAATCCGGCCCGGGGTTTCACAGAATTGATCCCAGACGGAGGATCCTCTTCCATCCTCACGATAGGCTCCTTCCACTTGGTAAGCAGCCGTGGCTGCTCCCCAAAGAAAGTCAGATGGAAACCCTTTTTTCTTTTCCTGTGCTTTCGGATCTAGGAAGGTCTTCGGACTCTCGGCCGCGTGGACACTGCCCAGCCGCAAAGGAGAAATAAGCGAGCTGGCTACTAGTGAACTCAGAAGCTGCCTTCGATTCATCCTCTTGTCTTGGACACGCGCCTGAGCAAGAACAAGGATCATTTTTCAAACCGCTAAATCTTTGTTGTTTTCGATTGCAACCTGAACCCGACCTCACTCTTTCGGGTAATCAGTCTCCGCGGGGTCGACTTTTCGCGAGCCACGAATCAGAGTATGGACATGATTGCGATTCTCTCGCCTCGACAACTTTTTCTTCTCCTGCTGACTTGCGGGATGATTTCCACAGGCGCCCCCTGCGTTGCGGCGCAACCTAAAGCCTATGTGACCGCCGCTAGGACTGAACTCCGCATCCAAGAAACCAACTCTCCAACTTGGGTGGCCTATGCCCAACCGCGCGAGAACCAAGCCTGTGTATTTCTTGATCCCGACAAGACCTTTCAAACTATCCTCGGCTTCGGCGGAGCGATCACCGATGCGGCTGCCGAGACCTTTTCCAAACTCCCTCCGGAGAAACAGAAGGAGATACTGCGGGCTTACTTCTCCCCGCAGGACGGAATTGCCTACTCCCTGATCCGAACCACGATCCATAGCTGCGACTTTTCCTCAGGGAGCTACACCTATGTCTCAGACGGGGATACCACTCTCGCCAGCTTTAGCATCGCCCCTGATCTCAAATTCCGGATTCCCCTGATCCGCCTTGCGCTCGAAACCGCAGGCAAGCCCCTACCTGTTTACCTCAGCCCTTGGAGTCCTCCCGCCTGGATGAAAGACAGCAAAAAGATGCTCCAAGGAGGCAAGCTCTTGCCTGAGTTTTATGAAACTTGGACGCGCTACTTTGTTCGAACGATCGAAGAGTATGAAAAAGCAGGCATTCCGATCTGGGGCTTGTCGGCACAAAATGAGCCCATGGCCGTGCAACGGTGGGAGTCCTGCCTCTACACCGCGGAGGAGGAAAGAGATTTCATCAAAAATCACCTCGGCCCTACCTTAAAAAAGAGCGGCCTAGGCGAAAAAAAGATTATCGCTTGGGATCACAACCGCGACCTGATCTATCAGCGTGCCAGCGTTCTGCTTAGCGATCCGGAAGCCGCCTCCTACGTCTGGGGATTGGGATTTCACTGGTACGAAACATGGACGGGGAGCCCGATGATGTTTGAAAACCTCAGCCGAGTGAAGGAAGCTTTTCCCAGCATCAACCTTCTGTTTACCGAGGGTTGCGTGGAGGGATTTGACCCAAAACGCATCTCCGACTGGTCCTTGGGTGAACGCTATGGGCGTTCGCTCATGGGGGATCTCAACGCCGGTGCGGTCGGTTGGACCGATTGGAATATTTTGCTCGATGAAACGGGTGGTCCGAATCACGTGGGCAACTTCTGCTTTGCTCCGATCCACGCCAACACCAAAACAGGGGAGATTCAGTATACCAACTCCTACTACTACTTAGGTCACTTTTCAAAATTTGTTCTTCCTGGGGCAAAACGAATCGCTACCTCAGTCAATCGCCAGGACCTGCTGGCCAGCGCCTTCCTCAATCCTGACGGGTCTCTGGTAGCGGTCGTCATGAATACATCCGACAAACCGCTCGATTACACTTTCTGGATGAAAGGCAAGGCGACCGATATCAAGGCCTTACCTAGATCCATTTCGACCTTTATTTTCTGAACATTAGGATAGGGGCGTTGCCCCCCTCCCCCCTCGAAAGAGCTACTAGCTCTTTAAGAAGGCACATCTAAGATTTTTCATAGATATGGCCCTTTTTTTCAAGCACTGCCCACCCCGAATCAGCTTTCGCATCATTCTGATCACGAGCTTCTTTTGGGCTTCTTTTTCCCATTCCGACGCCTTCGCTCAACTTCTGCAAGTCAACGGAACAAAAATCTTCAACAGCACAACTGGCCAGGAGATGATTTTAAACGCCGTCAACATGGGTAACTGGATGGTGATGGAGGGGTACATCATGAATTCCGAAAGCCAAGCCCCCGCCCAGCACACGTGGAAGCAAGAGCTGACAACCCTGGTGGGCTCCGACAGCGTGAAGACTTTCTACGATTCGTGGCTGTCCAACCACGTCACGCAGGCCGACATCAACCAGATCAAGGCGTGGGGCTTCAATGCGGTGCGTCTCCCCCTGCACTACGAATACTTCGTCAACCTCGGAACCCCCGATGTTTGGAACAACCAAGGCTTCACCCTTCTAGACAACATTATCTCTTGGTGCACAGTAGCCGGGGTCTACGTCATCCTTGACCTGCACGCGGCCCCGGGCGGGCAAAGCAACAACAGCGGGATCAGCGACTACATCGCGGGCCAGCCGTCGCTGTGGGAAAGTGAAGACAATCGTAGCAAGACCGTTCGCCTCTGGGATCGGATTTCCGAACGCTATAAGAATGAGGCGTGGATCGCGGGATATGACCTGATCAACGAACCCAACTGGAACCTCCCAGGAGGAACCCTCCTGCGTGCGCTCTACGTCAGTTTGACCCAGGCGATTCGGGAAAATGGGGATAATCATATCCTGTTCATCGAGGGAAATGTTTACAGCAACGACTACACTGGCCTCACTCCTCCTTGGGACGACCAGATGGTCTATGTGTTCCATAAATACAGCTCTTCGGCAGATTTCAGCTCAGACATTCAATTTGCCCTCGATATGCGAACCGGACAAAACCGCCCGATTTGGTGCGGAGAGCATGGGGAGAATAGCAACGACAACTTCACCAAAATGGTCGAGCTGCTCCGTGGCCAAGGAATCGGCATGTCCTGGTGGCCCATGAAAAAGTTCGATAGCGTCAACTGTCTTTCCAAAGCCGCCTTTCCTCCAGGATATCAGGACTTGCTCAACTATCTGGGCGGCACCAATTCAAATTTGAGCGCCAACAACGCCCGCACCACGCTGACTCAGTTGGCTGAGAGTGTTCGCCTGGCCAATACCCAAACCCAGACCGAGGTTCTTCGTGCAATTTTTAATCAACCCGGCAATCGCACCACCGCACCTTATGGCACCATTCCGACAATTCCCGGCACAGTGGTCTACGCATCTGATTATGACCAAGGTATGAATGGCCATGCCTATGCGGATACCGGTTGGGAAAATGTGCTGTTTACGACAGGTGACTACACCGCTTGGAACGAGCGTTGGACCTATCGGAACGGCGGCGTGGACATCGAAACCTGCTCCGATTCTCAATCCAACGGCTATAATGTTGGTTTTTTCAAGCCGACCGAGTGGATGAAATACACCGTCGATGTGACGGCCACCGGAACTTATGACATCGCGCTCCGTGTCGCCAATGGTTCCGGACAGACCTCCACCCTTCAGATTCAAAGTGGCGATGGCATTAAAACTTTGGCCACCGCCTCGGTGCCGGACCGCGGCTGGGGAAATTGGGACACCGTTACCGTAAGTGGCGGTTTTTCCACTACAGGGGTTCAGTCGATACGAATCGCGAATACAGGTTCGAGTGAGTGCAACATCAACTCGATTCGATTCACTAAGACCAGCAACACCATTCCAAACACAGCTTCAGTTCCAGTTTCGGAGGCCACCGTATCGCTCAAGGCAAATAACGGGGGGTACCTATCATGGCAAAGCAGCAGTCCTTACCTTTTGACTTGTCAGGCAACCTCGGAAGCGGACAACACGCGGTTCACCTTGGTCGATGCAGGCGGAGGGCGCACCGCTTTCCGCGCCAGCAACGGCAAATTCGTCCGTTACTCGGCATCCGACAACAAACTCTATGCCGATGCGGACAGTCACGGAACTGACGAGCAATTCACCCTGAACCGGCTTAACCGCTCGGTCGCCATCCAGGCGCCCAACTCTCTCTTTGTCTCGCAGAATGCCAATGACCCAGTCCTTTGCAGCAAAAGCATCATCTCGGGTTGGGAATATTTCCTCATGACATCTCTTTCAACCACCCAAGGTCCTCCGGCCATTCCCTTGGGTGTCGCCATTTCAGATGGCACGGTTAGTTGGAAATCCATGCTGGGCACAACTCACTACTCGGTGCAAAGGCGCACGTCGTCGGGGGGGTCGTCGTTTCAGACCATCGCTACCGATATTTCTGCCACCTCTTTCACCGACCCCTCCCCCACGAGTGGAGCTACGAACAGCTACCGCATCATTTCACATGCGGGGACATATGCGAGCCAGCCATCCGCCGAAGTTGGATTTGTGTTCTCTGGACTTCCCGCCGGGTGGAATCAACAAGACATCGGGACTGTGGGTCTAGCTGGAACCACCACTTTCTCTGGTAGCGCCATCACCCTGCAGGGGTCCGGCGCGGATATCTGGGAAACGGCGGATG
>JBIKNP010000017.1:0-49741 GCA_044358595.1 Methylacidiphilales bacterium | reverse complement strand
CTGTTCGCCGGTTAAAGCGGTACGCGAGCTGGGTTCAGAACGTCGTGAGACAGTTCGGTCCTTATCCACTGTGGGCGCAGGAAATGTGACGGGTTCATTCCCTAGTACGAGAGGACCGGGAATGACGTACCTCTGGTGTTCCGGTTGTCGCGTCAGCGGCAGCGCCGGGTAGCTAAGTACGGAAGAGATAAGCGCTGAAAGCATCTAAGCGCCAAGCTCATCCGAAGATGACATTTCCCCATTAGGGACGTGGTAGATAATCACGTTGATAGGTCGCAAGTGGAAGCACGGTAACGTGTTTAGCTAAGCGATACTAATTTCCCAATTGGCTTGATCTCAGGATTTTCCGCGATGCGGTCCGCTTCCTCTGGGAAGCGGGTCGCCGGCGGACAATTCACTGAGTATTTTTGATTCGCAATGAGTCGCTGATTTATTTCAAGCGTCTCGGCAGAAGTTGATTCTATTTTGCGCAGTTATCAGGGAATCCCATCGGGAATTCTTTGAAAACGAAAGTGACGAAAGCCGACAGACGGCCTTTTCCAGGAGGGGAGATTTCCCTGAGAGGAACAGTGGTCTGGTGGCCTTAGAGTCGTGGTCCCACCCGGTCCCATATCGAACCCGGAAGTGAAACGCGACATCGCCGATGGTAGTGCGTCTATAGGGCACGCGAGAGTAGGTCGTCGCCAGAGTTTAACCGCCCCGTGGCTTCTATAGTCACGGGGCGGTTTTCTTTTTGTCGATTAACGAATCTTTGGAATTTGAGGTAGATGATCGAAGTGGGTGTCCCGTGTATAGACAACCAAGGAGTGTTCTAAGGCGAGTGCGGCAATCCAGATGTCATTGGTGGGAATCGGTGTGCCCTGCTTGCGGAGGTAAACGTAGAGTGAAGCGCAATGATGGGTCGTCGTATCTGTCGAGTGAACAGTGCGGACTCCTGGTTGCTGTAAGAATTCTGTCAGTACTCTGGCCTGATCCAACCCGCGTTTGAAAAGTAGTGATCCCACTCGAATTTCTGCCAGGACGACAAAGGGGACTATCACTTGAACGGCTGATTCAAGACGACTAACGACCTCGGGATCGCCCGAGCAGAAATCGATGAAGCGATTGCTATCGATGAGCAGTCGCACCGTTTTATTTCCAATCTTCGGGATTCACACGATCCATCTCGGCTAAAGTGGATCTCCAAGAGGCTTGATCCACCTCATCTTTTTGATGAAGAAGGGAGTGAAGGGAACGGTAACGAACGGAGTGATCGCCTGTCCCTAACCCTCGCTGGAGAGCCTGAAGCGCAGCTTGGTTGAGGCTGATTTTTTCCATCGCGGCCGTTTCCCGAAGGCGACTATCCGTAGGCTCAGGTATGTCGCGAATGGTATATTGTGTTTTAAACTTTTTTGCCATGTAGGCAATGTAGGCATAATATGCAGGCATATCAATGCATTTTATGCGCAACCGATTAGCGGAACTTTTAGTATTAGATAAACTAACGGACAGCGTTTATTGGCGACTAAAGCGAGCTTTGGGATGGATGGGCTTGGCAGTTGGGGTGAATTTGGCTCTATTTGAAGCCTTACAATGTACTGGATTTTACCTTTTGCTTCTGCCGCCGCTGGTGCGCCCGTCCCTGCGGCCGCCACGACATTTTTTCAAATCGGGCCTCTGCCTGTCACGAGTAGCATGGTGGCTTTATGGGGAGTGGCCTTAGGCATTCTTTTGGTTGTGGGAATCGGCACGCGTAAGATGGCGCTGGTACCCACCGGTTCGCAAAACTTTGTGGAAGCAGTGGTGGATGCGGTTCGGGGAATGATTTCAGGCCTACTGGAACCGAAAGTTGTGGGCTGGGCGTTTCCCTTGATTGCGACCTATTTTATTTTTATCACGATCTCCAATTTGGTGGATTTGATGCCTGGAGTTGGAAGCATTGGTTATGGGCATGCCGTGGCGGGTGGCTTGCCCTTTGCGGTCGATCACGTGGAGCGTCCTTTTCTGCGTCCTCCAACGGCAGATGCCAACCTGACAGTGTCGATGGCAGTCATCTATTTTATCATGAGTACTCTTTGGGCGGTTTGGTACAACGGTCCACTCGGGTTGGTGAAGCACATCTTTGGAGTGAAAGGAAAGATCGGCGGGTTTTTGCTCCTGCCTATGACAATTATTTTCGCGGTGGTAGGCATTGTGGAGCTGATCTCGATTCTGATTCGACCTGTATCGCTCTCGATGCGGCTATACGGAAACGTTTATGGCGGGGAGAGTGTTCTGACCCTGATGTTAAAGATGCTACCTTTCGGAATCGCGGCAGTGCCGTTCTATTTTTTGGAGCTGATTGTTTGCCTCGTGCAAGCCATCGTCTTCACCATGCTTTGTGTGGCTTTTACGGCTACACTTTGTTCGCACTCTGAAGAGGAGGGCGGGCACTAGAGTGACCTTTTAGAAATTCGCTCCCAACGACCTGCGTGGGTCGGGGAGACGGAAATCGGGGGTCCAACGAAAGGGAAACGAACTATGATGCTGGCAGAAGCAGGACAAGTTACCTTCAACGGAATGCAGTTAGCGGTGGCACTGGTCGGTGCGGGTGCGGCGCTGGGCGTCGGCCTGATCGGCGGACGTGCGGCCGAGGCGGTCGGACGGAATCCCGGGGCTTTCAACCCTGTGTTGATCATCAGTCTCCTAGGGATGGCGTTTGCCGAGGGTCTCGCGATTCTCGTCTATTTCGTCGTCAACAAATAACCCGGTACCGGGAGAACCGCCATGTTGGCTAGTTCCCTTGTTGAAACGGGTCACCAGCTCGCTGAGCAGTTGGGGATCGATTGGGCAAAATTTACTGCCCAGACGATCAACTTTCTCATCGTTCTCGCGATCTTGTGGCGTTTTGCCTATCGGCCAGTGCTCACCATGTTGGCAGAGCGCAAACGTCTGATCGAAGAAGGTTTGGCAGGCGCTGAAAAAGGCCGTCAAAGCCTGGCTGAAGCTGAAGAGCAGAGACGAAAAATCCTGCGGGATGCGGAGGCACGTTCCGAGAAGATGGTGGCGGAGGCTCGTGCCGCGGCTGACATCCAAGGAGCGAAGCGGCTATCCGAGGCGCATGCCCAAGCCGAAACGCTCGTCAAAAAAGCCCAAGAAACGATGGATCGGGAGCGAGCCCTACTTGAAGCCGAGATGCGTAAAGAGTTGGGGCGTTTGGTAGCACGAACCACGGAGAAGGTGGTCGGCCGTGTGCTGACACCGCAGGACGAAGAGCGTCTGCAAAAAGAAGCCGTGGCTCAGGTCGCCAGATAAATTCTGACCCTCTCCGATGAAAATTAATCGTGCCGCAAGATCTGAGGCCAAGACCCTATTTCGAATCTGCCATTCGGAACAGGGATTGGACGAGGCGCGGTTACGGAAGGTGATCGGAGTTTTGGCGCAGAAGAAGCCCCGCGGTTACCTTCAGGTATTGGGGCGATTGGTACAGCTAGTGCGGTTGGAGGTGGGACGAGCTACCCACGAAGTGGTCTCCGCCGTAAAGTTGGAGGACGGAGGAAAATCGGTTTTCGCAGTTTTAGAAAAACATTTTGGGAAACCGCTAGCACAGCAGGTCGAGGTTCGGCCAGAAATGTTAGGCGGTTTGAAAATTCGCGTGGGCAGTGATGTCTGGGACGCGACCATTCGCGGGCGCTTGGAGGCGCTCGCTCGGTCGGCCTAACCCCTGCCAGAAAGTAAGGAGCTAGAACATGAGTGGAATCGTTGCAGAAATTGAAGCCGAGATTGGGAAACTAAAATCGGAGGTTACGAAGAAGCATACCGGGCGCATCCGTGAAATCGGAGACGGAGTCGCCAAGATTGAAGGTCTTTCGGGAGTTGCATTGAATGAAATGATCGAGTTTCCGGGTGGGGTAACGGGGTTGGCCCTTAATTTGGAGGAGACCGAGGTAGGGGCCATTATCATTGGCGACTTTACCCACTTGAAAGAGGGGGATGAGGTCAAAGCGACGGGAAAACTTCTGCAGGTTCCCGTAGGAAAAGGTTTATTAGGGCGAGTGGTGGATGCTTTGGGAGAGCCGCTGGATGGCAAGGGGCCCATTGCCTCCAAGGAGTCGTATCCTGTTGAAAAAATTGCGCCAGGAATCATCAAACGGCAGTCGGTGAACCAACCGCTTCAAACCGGCATTCTCGCGATCGATGCGATGATCCCGATTGGAAGAGGACAACGGGAGTTGATCATCGGGGATCGTTCGACCGGAAAGACCACGGTTGCGATTGATACGATTATCAATCAGGCCCGCATCAACCAGCTGGCAGAAAAGTTAGGGGATAAAAGTTTCCGTCCTGTCTATTCAATTTACGTGGCAGTCGGTCAGAAAAATTCGAGTTTGGCCCGGACTCTGGCGGTCCTCGAGGAAACAGGCGCTTTGCAGTACACCATTGTGGTTGCGGCGAATGCTTCTGATTCAGCGACTTCCCAGTACCTAGCTCCTTTTGCCGGATGCGCAATGGGTGAGTGGTTCATGGATAACGGTATGGATGCTTTGATTATTTTTGACGATTTGTCGAAGCATGCGGTCGCGTATCGTCAGGTCTCGCTTGTCTTGCGGCGTCCTTCGGGTCGCGAGGCATATCCTGGAGACGTGTTTTATCTGCACTCGAGGTTGCTCGAACGGAGCGCTCGGTTGAGCGAGAAAGCAGGGGCGGGCTCGTTGACGGCCCTACCGATCATCGAGACGCAGGCGGGAGACGTATCGGCCTACATCCCGACGAACGTCATTTCGATCACGGACGGGCAGATCTATCTGGAGACGGATCTGTTCTATCAAGGCGTACGTCCTGCGATCAGCGTGGGTCTTTCGGTTTCCCGAGTGGGATCGGCCGCGCAAATCAAGGCCATCAAGCAAGTGGCGGGGAAGATCAAATTGGAACTGGCTCAGTTCCGCGAATTGGCCGCGTTTGCCCAGTTCTCAAGTGATCTGGACGCTGCGACCAAGGCGAAATTGGATCGAGGTGCCCGAATTGTTGAGGTGTTCAAACAGACTCAGTATCAACCTCTGCTGGTTGAGGTGCAGGTGGCAATTCTTTGGACGATTCAGAATGGATACTTTGACTCTGTGCCCGTGGACAAAGTGAAAGCATTCCAGACGCGTCTGACTGAATATCTGACAACCCGTAAGGATAATATCCTCTCGGCGATTCGGCAGAAAAAGGCAGTGGACGATGCTATTGCGGCAGATCTGAAAAGTGCCTTAAGTGACTTTGTTGCGAGTCAGCCTTCCTCCTAAGGATTGATCCATGGCCAGTACACGGGACATACGACGCCGAATCCGCTCGGTAAAAAATACCGCGCAGATTACCAAGGCGATGCAGATGGTGGCTGCATCGAAAATGCGCAAGGCGCAGCAGGCGGCGTTGGCTGGTCGACCCTACGCGGAAGCGATGAACCGAGTTCTTTCCTCGCTTGCGAATCGTGTTGGTTCCATCTCCCATCCTTTTTTGGAGAAGAGAGAGATTCGTAGGCCGTGTGCGCTGGTCATCAGCACCGACAAGGGGCTGTGCGGGGCGTTGAATACGAATCTTTTGAGGGAAGTGGGAGCCTTACCCAAGGAGACAGTTTTTGTGACTGCAGGAAAGAAGGGGAAGCAGTTTGTGGCTAGGTTGGGGAGAGAGTTGTTGGCTGATTTTGACGTGAAGGATGATGCCTCGAGTTACAAGATCAAACAGATCAGTCAGTTTCTGATCGAACAGTATTTGGAAGGTAAAATTGATAGTGTAAGTATTTTTCACACCCGTTTTGTCAACACACTGGTCCAGAAGCCTGAGAGGACTGATCTATTGCCGATCGGTAAGCTGGAGAAGTTGCAAGCGGGCACGGGAGAGCATTCAGAGAGCGCAATCCAGGCGGATGAAAATTTGCAGTATATTTATGAACCGAGCGGGGATGAGGTGCTATCAGCCTTGTTGCCTGCTTATATTCATTTCCAGGTGTACCAGTTGGTGCTGGACGCCAAAGCCTCCGAGCATTCCGCGCGGATGGTGGCTATGAAGAGTGCCACCGACAATGCGAAGGGAATGATCAAGGACCTAACCCTGGAATATAACAAAGTCCGACAGAGCGGCATTACGACCGAACTGTTGGAGATTGCCACGGCACAAATGGCCATGGCCTGACGGAAAAAGGAGAGCAGTTATGGCAACCAAAACAGCAAACAATGTGGGGTCGATCGTTCAAGTGATCGGGCCTGTGGTGGACGTGGAATTTTCTGGAGACGCGAGCATGCCTGCGCTGCTTTCCGCTTTGGAGGTGGAATACGAGGTAGGTGGGCAGAAGACGAGTGTGGTGTTGGAAGTGCAGCAGCACTTGGGGGACGATTGGGCGCGAGCAGTTGCCATGTCCTCGACCGAAGGGCTCAAGCGTGGAATGCCCGTGAAAGATACTGGGGCACCTATCTCCGTTCCTGTGGGGGAGGGGGTTTTGGGGCGGGTGTTGAATGTTTTGGGGGAGCCTGTGGATGAACGAGGCCCTGTGAAAGCGGTAAAGCGTTATCCGATTCATCGTCGGGCTCCAACGCTGGTGGATCAGGACACGCAGGCGAAGGTATTAGAAACGGGGATTAAGGTCATTGATCTAATCTGCCCCTTCACTAAGGGGGGGAAGGTGGGTGCATTCGGAGGAGCAGGGGTAGGAAAGACCGTCGTGATCATGGAGTTGATCAATAACATCGCCAAGGGACACGGTGGATTTTCCGTCTTTGCGGGAGTAGGAGAGAGAACCCGTGAAGGAAACGATCTTTATAATGAAATGTCTGAGGCTGGCGTTATTGATTTAAAGGACATTTCAAAATCCAAGGTGGCACTGGTGTACGGGCAAATGAATGAGCCTCCGGGTGCGCGTATGCGTGTGGCCTTGAGCGGCCTCGCGATTGCGGAGTATTTCCGCGATGAGAAAAACCAAGATGTGTTGCTCTTTATCGATAATATCTTCCGGTTTAGTCAGGCGGGCTCCGAGGTATCGGCGCTATTGGGAAGAACTCCCAGTGCGGTAGGGTATCAGCCCACTCTGTCTGCGGAGATGGGAGATCTACAGGAGCGGATTACCTCGACGAAGAAGGGTTCGATCACGTCATTCCAAGCGGTGTATGTGCCTGCGGACGATTTGACCGATCCAGCGCCCGCCAACACTTTCGCGCACTTAGATTCTACGATCGTGTTGGAGCGATCCATTGCGGAGTTGGGAATTTATCCCGCAGTAGATCCGTTGGCTTCGACCTCGAAAGCGTTAGCGCCCGAGATTGTGGGGCAAGAGCACTATGAGGTGGCTCGTGGAGTCCAGCGGGTTTTACAGAAGTACAAGGATCTGCAGGATATTATTGCGATCTTGGGAATGGACGAGTTGTCGCCCGAGGACAAGTTGACCGTTTTCCGCGCAAGAAAGATCCAGCGTTTCTTGAGTCAACCATTTCACGTTGCCGAGGTGTTTACCGGGACGAAGGGCGAGTACGTTCCCGTCGCGGAGACGATCAAGGGCTTTAAGGAGATTCTCGAGGGCAAGCATGATGATGTGCCTGAGGCAAACTTCTACATGAAGGGCGGAATCGGGGCGGTCGCGAAGAGCTAAGCAGTATGGCAGGAAAACTTCGGCTCGTAGTGGTGACTCCGGAAGGGAAGACCTTCGACGATGATGTCGAGCAGGTCGTCATGCCGGGTGTGGAGGGTCAGCTCGGCATTTTGCCGGGTCACGTTCCCTTGCTGACCGCCATTCAGCCTGGGGAGTTGGACCTGAAGGCAGGCTCCCGAGGGGATGAGCTTGCAGTGGGCGGAGGTTTTGCCGAGATCACGGGGGACCGAGTGACCATTTTGACCGATATGGCAGTAAAGCCTGAAGATATCGATGAGCACGCCGTAGAGAAGGCGCTGGAAAGTGCAAAGCAGGCATTGTTAGAAAAGAAGGCAGGGCCAGAAGCAGCAGAGTTGATGGCTTTGATCCAGCGATCTACCGCTCAATTGAACTTGAAGCGGAAGAGACGCACCCAAATCTAATTGTAGATGGGGAATCGGAGGGTTAAGGGTTCGAGCGGAGTTTATCTTCTTCGATTTCGGATCGGATTCGGCGACTGAGTTTTGGGCGAATAAATCCGTAAAGGAGGTAGCCACAAAAAAGAACGGCGAGGGAATACTGGTAGGTTTGGACGATTAGGGCGAGTGCGGCAACGATGAGAAGGAGGCGCGGGATGGGACGCTGGGAGCGCCAATCCAAAGTCTTAAAGCTGGGATAGCTCACCTGACTAAACATCATAAAGCTTAGGAAGAGGAGCAGGGCGGCCAGAAGATACTTAAAGTTACCGATCACTCGGTCTGATTCGTAGTATTTGAGAAGGAGCAGTGTTACGGAGGCCACGAGACCTGCAGCGGCAGGGATAGGAAAACCGCTAAAATCTTTCGAGCGGGATGGGGTTTGTGGTTCGAGGGCAAGGGTGTTGAAGCGGGCGAGGCGCATTGCACCGCAAACTAGGTAGACAAAGGCGATCATCCAACCGATTCGCGCAGGTAGCTCTGCCAACACGATTTTGAAAACAAGGAGCGCAGGTGCGATCCCAAAGGATATGATATCTGCCAAGGAGTCGAATTCCCTACCAAAAGCGCTTTCATGCCCGCCGAGTCTTGCGACACGACCATCGAGCATATCGAAGATGAAGGCGCCCAAAATCCAGAGTAGGCTGGTTTCGTACGGTTGAGTCCAAGCGATGTTATCCTCTGCCTGAAGAAGGCTGCCTTGAATGATTTGTAGAACAGCCATAAATCCGCAGAACAGATTGCCCGCAGTCATGAGGCTGGGGAGAAGATAGGCCACCCCTCTACGGGGCGGGTTGGTGGAGCGAGACTTTAAGCGGGCCATACGGCAAGAATGGTTTGTCCACCAACGACACGTTGGCCGACTTGAACTTGTGGGGTGCAGGACGCGGGGAAGTAGAGGTCGGTCCTAGAGCCGAAGCGAATCATTCCGATTCTTTCTCCTGTGGTCACACTGTCGCCCTGTTTTTTCCAGCCAACAATTCTGCGGGCGATGAGGCCTGCAATCTGTCTTACAAGGAGGGGGCCGCGGGAAGTGCGGAGGAGCCAGGTTTGATTTTCGTTACGAATATCGACTTCAAGGTGGCGGGCATCGAGGAACTCTCCCGCGGAGTAGTGGGTTTTTTCGATCGTGCCTGAGAAGGGGCTGCGGTTGACGTGTACGTCCAAAACGGAGAGGAAGATGCCGACGCGACGAAACTTTCCTAGGCCGAAGCAGGGGTCCTCTGCCTCATCCACGCAGATCACTTTACCGTCTGCTGGGCTGACAAGGGCGAGGGGGTTGTTGGGGGGAGTGCGGTGCGGATCACGGAAGAAGAGAAGAAGGCCGATGAGAAGAAGAGCGCCGAACAGAGCGCCGAGGAACCAGCCCATCCAAAGGGAGAAACCAAGAAAAACTGCAGCACCGATAAGGAACGGTCTTGCTTCGCGTAAAGCCATGCTAGATTTTTAGCCAGAACCTACTCTTATTGAAAGCTGTTACCGAAGAAAACTTTATTGAGACCCAGTGGCCTGCCCAAAACAGGCCCGTGACGTATTCTCGTTCGATCACGATTGTTTTGACCCATGACTGCCCGTGGCACTGTCGGTACTGTGGTTTTCGTAAGGATCGTGAGGGGTTAGTCGCGGATGCGGAGGTTGAGAAGATTGTTCAGGAAGCGAAACAAGGGGGGGCGAGAGAGGCTCTTTTGATTTCAGGGGAGAGACCTGGAACGATGCCTCATATTCGGGGTGAGTTAGAGAGACGCGGGTACTCTGATTTCTGGGATTTTGCGTGCCAAGTAGCGGATCGGTGTACGTCGGCGGGTTTATTTCCACATGGCAACTTTGGGCGTATGACAGAGGAAGAGTTGCTAAGAATACGCCCCCACTTTGTGTCAATGGGGATGATGCTGGAGAGCGTGAAAGACGATTCGGAGTGTGCTCCTGAAAAAAAGATGGCGGGTAGGCGCGCGGGTATCGAGGCTGCCGGACGGGCCAAGGTTCCATTCACCAGCGGGATCTTGGTGGGGTGGGGAGAAGATCAGGCCTCGCGACTTGAGTCTCTTGAAATGCTGGCGGAACTTCATTCGCAGCATGGGCACTTACAGGAGATTTTAATTCAGCGGTATGTTCCTAATGCGGGGTCGAGTTGGCCTGAGGGTGTAGGCCCTACTTTGGGCGAGTATTCTGAAATGATCGACGCTTGGAGGATATGGGCTCCTGGGGTGGCGATTCAGATTCCACCGAACTTGGAGCCCCGATGGCGTGATCTGGTGGATGAGTTGGATGATTTAGGGGGGATTTCTTGGGCTCGGGATGAAGTAAATCCCAGCAATCCTTGGAAACAGGTAGAGCATTACAAGAAGGAGTGTGCCGTACGGGGGCGGGATTTAGTGGAGCGCCTTCCTGTTTATAAAAGTCACAGCACGGAGGAGTGGTTGAGCCACCCATGGATGAGTCGTGTTAGTGATTTTTGGAAAGAAGTACGAAAGTGATGGATTTTTGGAAGATGCCCTTGGAGGATTTGCGACAGGTGGCAGCCGAGGCGACGGCGCAGCGTCATGGGCGAAGAGTGACTTATGTTGTCAATCGGAACGCGAACTTTTCCAGAATCTGCACGGTTGGTTGTGCTTTTTGTGGTTTTGGAAAGAGACCGGGCACAGTGGGAGCAACGGCAGATCGAATTGATGAGGTAGTGGCCCGAGTCGGGCAGACTCCGTGGGTGACTGAGGTTTGTTTGCAGGGGGGGATCGACCCTGGGCTCAAGCCCGAGTACTACTTTGATTTGGTGAGGGCTTTGCGGGAGGCATTTCCGTGGATGCATCTTCATGCCTTTTCGCCCATGGAAATTGACTCCCTGTGTGAGAAGTCAGGCTGTGAGCCTGAGGAGATGATGAGCAAGTTAAGGGCGGCGGGGGTGGGAACGATCCCAGGGACGGCGGCTGAGATCTTAGTGGATGAGGTAAGGCAAAAGATTTCGCGAAACAAACTACCTGCGGCGCGTTGGGTAGAGATTGTACGGGCGGCTCATCGGGCGGGAGTCCGATCGAGCGCCACGATTCTCTTTGGACATGTCGAGAGGTGGCAGGACATTCGATCTCACTTTGAGGTTCTGCTCAAAGTTCAGGAGGAGACGGGTGGGTTTACTGAGTTTGTGCCGTTGGCATTTGTTCCCTACCAGAACCGATTAGGCGGTATTTTGGCAGGGCGAGCGGGTGGAATGAAGGTGCTTGAAGAGAGGATTCGCAGACGAGCGATGCGGCTTTACCCCTTGGCACGGATGGTTTTAGGACAGGCAATTCCAAATCTTCAAACTAGCTGGGTTAAGTTGGGGGTGGGGGGGGCGGTGGAGTCTTTGTCGTGGGGATGCAACGATTTTGGAGGCACTTTATATGAGGAGGCGATAACAAGATCGAGTGGGGGAAAGCATGGAGAGAGGTTGGAACCTGAGAGGATTGAGGAGGCTATTCGGGGGGCAGGGTATGTACCGTCCGAAAGGTCGACCCTTTATGGTCAAGTGAAAAAGGTATTTCCCCTCGTAAATAAGAGTTGTCACCCTCTCGTGGAGGAGCATCGTATCTAACGTATCGCAACCATTAACCCAAACTAAGGAGACAAGAAACTATGGCAAAGAAAGCGAATGCAGCGTTTATGAAACCCGTCCAACCGGACGCCATCCTGGCCGCGATCATTGGGAGCAAGCCTGTTCCCCGGACCGAGATGACCAAAAAACTGTGGGCCTACATCAAAAAGAATGGCCTGCAGGACAAAAAGAACCGCCGTAACATTAACGCGGATCATTTGTTCAAGCCCCTTTTCGGTGGAAAAAGCTCGGCGACAATGTTTGAGTTGACGAAGTACGCCAGCAAACACGTTAAATAACGTTTCAAACGGTTGGGGGAAGCCCCAGTCGTAAATTGTACCCCGCCGTGGATCAAACCATGGCGGGGTATTTTTTTATCGGCAATCGTTAGACGTCGTGTTAGTGTTTTAACCATGGATATATCAAAACTAACAACAAAAGAGTTTGGTCGGATCATGAAGCTTCTCCGTAAAAAGGAGTCTCTTGAGAAAAAGTTGGGGCAACTCGAACGCTCGGTGGCCAAGGTGATTGGGGCTGGGGCGTCGGCGGTGGCTCGCGGGGCGAATCGAATTGCGCGTCGGCGGGGGCGTCCACCTGGCCGGCGGAGCACGGGAAAAAAGTTCAACCGTCGCGGCGGACTTAAAAAAGTGATCTTGTCGCATTTGAATCAATCGGGAAAAACCGGCATTAAGATTAAGGAACTTGCTAACAAGATGAATATCCAGCGTCAGCGATTGGATACTTGGTTTTACCAGAATCTGAAGAAGATCCGTGGCCTACGCAAAGTGGGGCCAGGTCACTATCATCTGCGCGGATAGTGGGTGCTGCGGACGAGGTAGGATTCGAACCTACGAATGCCTTTCGGCATCTGCGGTTTTCAAGACCGCCGCGTTCAACCGCTCCGCCACTCGTCCCTTCTTAAGATTTAGACGAGAACTGGCTTGAAAGCGAGTCCACCGAGAATCCTCGTGGTCGGGGCTGGCTTTCTTGGTAGGGAGATTGCCGTTAAGTCGAAGGCAGGAGGATGGAGTGCTGTCCCTGTAGTAAGGTCGGAAAGTCGTGCTGAATCGCTTCGCGAGCTATTTCCTAAGACTCTGGCTGTCGATGCAGTCGCCCAGACCTTTTGGGAGAATCTCGGTGAAGAGTGGTCAGGAATGGTCTGGTCGATGGCTCCTTCGCGAAAGTCAGCTGAAGGGGAGTTTGTGAAGATGCACAGGGAGGGTGTGCAGCATGCCACCACCTGGAGTAAGCGATTTAGGGTGCCGATGGTTTACATTTCATCTACGTCAGTTTATGCGGAGTCGGAAGGGGGTTGGGTGGATGAAACATCGCCTATGGGGAAAGATGAGAGAGCCACTGTGATGGTCGAGGCTGAAAGGAAAACGATTGCAGCAGGGGGTTCTGTTCTTCGTTGTGCCGGACTTTATGGTCCTGATCGTGAGTTGCGCGATCGAGGGGAGGGACCTGAGAGATGGCTCAATGTGGTGCATGTAGAGGATGCAGCGAGGGCTGGTGCGATCGCATTACGTGTACGAGGAGAGGTGTTTAATGTAGTCGAGGATGAACCTCTACGAAGGGGGGTCGTGGGGGGAGTTTGGAGTGAGGGAAGTGTTCGGACTCGTCGAAGTAAGAGGGTTAGTAACGCAAAACTAAAAAAGGAGGGATGGGCTCCCATCCACTCCGCAAAACTATAAATTCCAACCGCCTGAAATGATCAGGTTATTTCCTGTAACCTGCGATGCATCGGGAGATAGAAAATAGCGAACGGCAGAAAAAACTTCAGAAAATGAGACAGGACGACCTGTAGGGAGTTTGTGATGTGGAGGCAGATCGATACTGTTTTCCAGATATCCGGGCGAAATCTGATTCACAGTAATTTTTCTGGAAATAAGTTGGGTGGCGAATGAGCGGGTGAGAAGGAAGACACCTATCTTTCCGGCATGGTATCCAGGGGCCAGCTTGCGAGGAGTGATTCGGTCGGAAGCAGAGTCCCCTAGGTTGATGATGCGACCACCACTTCTGGGGAACAGAGGGATAGCCGATTTTGTTGTCAGAAAAGTTGCGGTTGCGGTGCTATGAAGACCTGCGAACCAATCTTCAGGTCGTGTGCGGAGAAGTGGGGTTGGGCGATAAGTGCCTGCGTTGTTTATGAGGAGATCGAGTCGCCCAAATCTTCGGCTGATCTGCTTGAACATTCGGGTGACTTGGTTGGGGTTGGAAAGATCGCCCTGAGCGCATAACGCGCAGGTGCCTAGGGCTTGGATTTCTCGGGCAAGTCGGCGGGCCCGGTCGGCACCACTGCGATAGTGGATGACAACGGCGTAGCCGAGTAGGGCAATTTCTTGGGCAAGATATGAGCCAAGACCACGGGAGGCGCCTGTGATTAGAGCTACGGGTTGGGAGTGGTGTTTCATGACAGAATTCCAAGGGTACGGGCTACGGCACGCACTTTGGGGATCTCGTGAGTGCGGAGGAGATCGGTTTTGCCGAGGAGAGCTAGAACGGCAAAGAGCGACTCGGCGGAACGAACTTCGTCCTGAAAAAACTCGAAAGCGTGGGGGAGGGCGTGGCAGACGGGCCAACCGAGGGTGCGAAGACGAAACGTGTGGAGAAAAGTTTCGGCCTGGTATCGGATTCGGGTGGTGCTGTCTTGAAGATTTTTATAGTAAAAGCCTAGCCCTGGATCGATCCAGATGGCGTGAACCCCTGCATTGACGGCACGGTCAATTTCGCGACGGAAATAGTCGAGTAGGGCCGTGGCGTGGTCAGGGGAGTGGACGAAGTCACCCACGGCCCGAACATTTTCACCTTGGACATAGCATAGGATGATCCCAGCGCGGTGCTGGGCGACCGTGCGGTAGAGGTCGTCAGGGGGTCTGGAGCCTGTGAGGTTCAGGACAGCGGCACCTGCCTCAAGGCAATGTCGGGCAACTTCGGGGTGGTAGGTTTCAATCGAGATGAGGGAGCCTTCTTGAGCGAGGGGTTGGAGGATGGGGAGGAGAGTTGAGATCTGTTGGGCGGGATCTACACGTGCGGCATGTTGCAGAGAGGATTCGGTTCCGAGATCGACAAGGTGGGCTCCCTCGGTGCGTAGGCGACGAGCACGGGTAATAGCGGCATCGGTGTTGGTGACGACACTTTCGCGATACCAAGAGTCGGAGCTGAGATTCACGACTCCCATGAGATGGGGTTTTTCAGTAGAGCGGAAGGTGTGACCCCGAATCTCAAATTCGGCCACTTTTGCGGGCAGTGCGGAGGCGTACTGCTGGGCAAGTTGGGAAAGCGATTCGAGGGAGAGCATGATTACCAGAATACCAAAAGTTGTTGTCGTTGCGAGAGTGGGGATGGACGAGAGGGGGTGGGAGAATCCAGAGTGTAGGTATGAAGAAAAAGCTCATGACTCAGGCGGAGTTGATGGCTTGGGAAGTGAAGGCAAGGCGATGGTTGGTTTTGGGCTTGGTGGGGGTTGTGACGGGGGTGTTTGGGCTGGGATGGATGACCTTACAGATCAGCTACTCGATGTTAAAAAAGAGCGATGTGATGCAAGTCGCTGTAGAGCGTTTAATTCGGGACGAGCGGGTGAGGAAGGAGTTGGGAGAGCCTGTGGAGTTAGGTTGGGCTGTGACGGGGGAGTTGGAGGATGGGCCGGATGGGGGCACGGCTCGGCTAGAGTTTTCGATGCGAGGATCTAGGCAAGTCGCGAAGGTGACTTTACGAGCTGAGAAGCGAGTCGGGGGAGATTGGAAATATCTGCTTCTGGAGGTTAAGAGCTCGGGATCCGAGCCGATTTCTTGTGCGGACGGTGTAGGGGATCCCGCCAAGAGAAGTTAGTGTGCGGATGTGGCGGTAGGGGGTTTGGAGGCGGGAGAGGCGTCTGCAACAGACTCTTGTTTGTCCACGATCTGATCAAGGGCCGCGTCTAAGCGATCCAATCCGTGCTTCTGGATGATGTCTCGAATATGAACGAGGTAGTCGGGATCCGGGCAGTAGCCAGCGGCTAAAATGTTTGAGACAAACTTAACTCCAGATTTTTCTCCGACGTGTTTTCGGTAGCGATCGTTGGAAAGGAGGAATTGGGAGTAGCCTTGGAAACCAGCGGCGAGGGTAGGGTAGGCGCGGAAATCGGCAGTGGTATCTTGGCCACTGTCCCGGGTAGGCATATTGAGGGCACGGGCTCCCGTCCAACTATCAAACGCTTTCATCCCGAAGTAGTTGTTGTACTCCTTCGCGAGCATACTGTTGCCGTAGCCAGATTCGTAGATGGCCATGGCAAGAACGGCTGAGGCTGGGATTTGGGAACTGGTTTGGATGAGCATGGCTTCGGGAATCGCATTTTCTAAAAAGCGACGTTGGCGACCGTTGGTTGAGTCGAGAATTTTTGAGATACGGGTGGCAAGGCCAAGAATGTCCGTTGTGTCTGAGCTTTGAGAGGCGATGAGTCGGGCGATGCGGAGATCCCGCTCTTCGAGTTCTTTCTTTTGGGCGAGACGGTTTTGAAGAGAGTTCCATTTCTCTTCCAGATAACTTTTGGAGAGGGCGGCGGAAAATTGCGTTACACCGATGAGTGACACGACGGCCACGCCAAAGAGAATCAACCAGGCAAAATTTGAGACAATAAGCGTCCCAAACAACCCTAAGCGGAACTTGGGTTTTTTTGCGAAAGTCTTACGAGCAATCGCCTGTGTCAGATCGACAACCTGAGGCATAATTAAAGTGTAGGATGGGTTCCTACTGCGTCAACCAAACGCAAAACTTTATAGATTCTTTAATACAATAAACTATGTAAATATCTATGCTGCAGGTATCTATAAATACTATCTAGGTATTTTGGCTTTTTAATGGCGGATATAGAATTGATGCGACAATCGAGATTGCGAGTACCCCGATCACGAATCCAAGAGTCCAAGGAATGGGGAGGTGAATGTAGCCAGATATAAGCATTTTTAGTCCAATAAAGGAGAGGATAACTGCGAGGCCAATATTTAGGTAGGCGAAGAGTTTAATGAGTCCTGCGATGGCGAAGTAGAGGGCTCGGAGCCCAAGAACGGCAAAGGCGTTGGAGGTTAAGACGATGAATGGGTCACGGGTGATTGCTAGGATTGCGGGGATGGAATCGATGGCAAAAACAAGGTCGGTAGTTCCGAGAGCTATGAGAACAAGAAGTAGAGGGGTGCCTGTCCAGCGACCTTTTTCTCGCAAAACGAAGTGGTCACCGCGAAAATCGGGAGTAATAGGAATGACTTTGCGGGCGAGGCGGATGAGTGGGTTATGGTCGGGTTCGACTTTGGCCTCTCCCCCTTTCAGAAGCTTGATTCCTGTGTACACCAGAAGTGCGCCAAAAATATAGATTAGCCAGTGAAAGCGGTTGATGAGGGCGATGCCTGTGAAGATGAAAAGAGCGCGAAGAAAGAGGGCCCCGATGATTCCCCAGAATAGTGCCGGGAATTGGGATTTTTCTGGCACAGCGAAGTAACGAAGGAGAACTGCGAAAACGAAGACGTTATCAACGCTAAGAGAAAGTTCCACAACGTAGCCTGTTAAAAACTCCATCGCGGGGGTTATGCCGAGGGTAAAGGCGACCAGTCCTGCGAAGGCTAGGGCGAGGGCAACCCAACCGGCGGTCGCTTGAAGGGAGCGTCGAAGATCGACCGGCCTGGGATCCCGATGAAAAAGAATGAGGTCTGTGGCAAGAAGGGCTAGCACAAGGGGGCCAAATAAAATCCAACCAAGATGTAGATCGGGTAGCGTCACTAGGTAGATTTGGTAGCAGGAAGAGGAGGTCAGGCCAAGAGGAAGAGACTCAAGGCGTGACAGAGGGGGCCAGATAAGGGCACTTTGGATAGATGAGTAACTTAGCATTAGCAGGAAAAGTGGGTTTGGTGTTTGGTGTGGCGAACAAGCGCAGCATCGCTTGGGGGATCGCCAAGGCCTGGGCCGATGCGGGGGCAAAACTAATTTTCAATTATCAGGGGGATCGTCTGAAGGAAAATGTGGAAGAGTTGGCTGCGACCTTTGGAGCGGATACGCCTGTCGCGCCGTGTGATGTAAGTCGGGATGAGGACATCACAAAGTTTTTTGATTTTGTAAAAACGAAAACTCCTCGCGTGGATCTGCTTTTGCACAGTGTGGCCTTCGCGCCGAAGGAGGCGCTCGAGGGAAACTTTGTCGACACCTCACGGGAGGCTTTTCGAGTGGCGCATGATATCAGTGCTTACTCGCTGGTAGCGGTGAGCCGAGCCGCTATGCCACTCATGACAGCGGGGGGAAGTGTCGTGACAATGAGCTACTACGGAGCGGAAAAAGTGGTGCCCCACTACAATGTGATGGGGGTAGCCAAAGCTGCCTTGGAAGCGAGCGTACGTTATCTTGCCTACGATCTCGGTCCGAAAAAAATACGGGTGAATGCGATCAGTGCGGGCCCGGTCAACACCTTGGCGGCGCGGGGTATCAGCGGGTTTTCGGCAATGCTTTCTCACTACGAAGCCCACGCCCCCTTAAAGAGAAATATTACGTTGGAGGAGTTGGGTGCGACGGGAGTATTTTTGGCCTCGGACGGTGCGGCTGGAATTACGGGTCAGACGCTTTATGCGGATGCGGGGTATTGCGTGATGGGCATGTGAAGACGGGTCCAGTGTTAGCTCGCAAACTTCTTCTCTGGGATATTGACGGCACGATTCTCCATACGGGGAAAGCGGGGGAGACGGCTCTTGGGCGTGCCATGAAAAAGTTGTACGGGGTCGATCGTGGACTGGAAGGCTTGGAGATAGCAGGTCGAACCGATAAGTGGATTGTGGAGCAATTGCTCGGAAGGGATGGAAAGCCGAATGGTCCGGAACAGGTGGCCCGATTTCTCGATGTTTATGTGGAACTTTTGGCGGAGGAGTTGCCCCGAAGGAACGGGGGTCTGCACCCGGGAGTTTTAGGTATTTTAGAAGAGGCTCACAAAAGACCTGAATTGGTTCAGGCCCTTTTAACGGGGAACATTGAGAAAGGTGCGAGGTTGAAATTGACGCGGTATGGGGTGAATCATTTCTTTGGGTTTGGGGCGTTTGCTGATGATTCGGCCATCCGGAATGACCTCGGCCCGCATGCAAAACGCAGGGCCAAGGAGCATCATGGGGAAGAGTTTCCGCCCGAAAGAATCTTTGTGATCGGAGACACTCCTCATGATGTGGCGTGCGCTAGAGCGATTGGGGCCAAGGCGATTGCTGTGGCAACGGGCTCCTTCACGGAGAAGCAGTTGCAGGATTGTGGAGCAGATGCGGTTTTCCGTGATTTGGAACACCCTAAGGCTTTTTTCGATTTATTGAACTGATCAAACTGTTGAGGCCTGATCGTCCGGGCTTGCGGTCTGTTTGTGGTTTGCAATGAAAGGGGGGTGTTGAAGAGGTGTTTTTTTCATGCATTTTGGTTGTGCCTCATCTTGGCACTGACTTCTAGGTTCGCGCAGGGTGCGGCAACTCCCGAGCAACACCAGAAGCTGGTTGAGACATGTCGTTGGCTTTCTAAGCAAGATTTGAACTATGCGCAGTCATGGCAACCGCCTGGCCATCCGTACGTCATCACAATGGATTGCTCAAACACGGTACGTTATATCGTTTGGAAAGTATTTGGCTTTGATATTCCAAGGACGGCATCGGACCAGTACCTCTTCTTCAAGAAAAAGGGCAAGGTGCGGACGGTTCCTGTTGAGGCGAGTGGAAAGGTGGATTCTGAGAGGCTGATGACCGAGATGAGAAGTGGGGATCTTCTTTTTTGGGAGTGGACGTATGATGTTCCTCGGGATCCTCCCATCAGTCACGTGATGATTTATTTAGGTAGAAAAAAAGATGGGGAAGCGATGGTCGCAGGTTCATCCCAAAGAATGGATGGGGAGAGGGGGGGAGGGGTGGATGTGTATGAGTTCAACCCAAATGCGCCGTGTGGAAATGCAAAGAACTTTTTTAACTTTGTGACCCATCGCGGGCGATTGGTCGCTTTTGCGAGGCCCACGGCAAAGGTTGGGTGGGCGGAGCGGGGTGGATTAGAATAGGGTTGGCATTCCTTCGATCAGAAATCGTACGTCAGCCAAACGTCCTGCCTCGCTTGCCGCTTGCATCAGCCGTTGGGGGGGTTCGTGTAGGGGTTCGTAACTGAGGCGGTAAGTGCCAAAGTGCATCGGGATGAGAACCTTGGATTTTAGATCTTCAAAAGCTCGAAGAGACTCTTCCGGATCCATGTGGTTTTCTCCGAATTTAGGACCGTGATACGCGCCGATAGGAAGCAGGGAAATTTCGGGATGTAGTTTCTTGCCGATCTCACGGAATCCGTTGAAGTATCCGGAGTCGCCGGCGTGGTAGATCGTTCGTCCGCCGACATCGAGGACATAGCCGCCATAGCCGCGATGGTGGTCGGTCACCTTTCGGGCGCCCCAATGTTTTGCGGGAACAAAGGTGATGGCCGCTCCTGGGAAACGCAGGCGCTCCCACCATTTCATCTCATAGACCTTCTCAAAACCAAGTCCGTGGACAAGATCTGCAACACCTGATGGGACTACGATGGGTTGGTTGGAGGCAATTTTACGAAGGCTACGACGATGGAGGTGATCGAAGTGGGCGTGAGTGATGAGAACAAGGTCGATGGAAGGAAGATGGTGGTGAAGAAGACCTGCGTGACGAAGGCGCCGAACAACAAGAAGCCAGTTAGCCCAGTTCGGATCGATTAGAATATTCGCTTGGGAGGTTTGGATTAAAAAGGAAGCGTGGCCGATCCAGGTGATGCAAATTTGACCTTTCTTGAGTTTTGGAAATATCGGGGAGACTCCGCTCCGATGACCCCGTTTGCGTGTAAAAAGAGCAGGGAGGAGAACATCGGTGATAAAGCGATGGGTAGGTCGACGAGCGCGAGAATGGGCTCGAGTGCTCAAGGAAAGAAGAATGGTGGGGATTTCGTGGGCAGGCAACCCTGTCGGTAAGGTTGGCGAGAGCGGAAAAATCGGGCATTGTCAGCTTCATGTCTGGGGCAAAAAAGGCAGCACTTCGTGATGAGATACGTCTACGCATGGCGCGATGGAGCGAAGAGGAGCGGCGGGGTGCATCCCAAAAGATCGAAGAGACGGTTTTGGGTCTAATGGAGTGGAGGGAGGCGTCTGTGGTGGGATTTTACCTCTCCTTAACAGATGAGCCCCAAACCCGAGGCTTACTGCAAAAGGCATGGGGGGAAGGCAAGAAAGTATATCTTCCGAAAATCGACATACGGGAGGGGCTGACGTGGTGGGAGATTTCTCCCTGTCACCTTCCTGAAACAGGCACTTTGTGGGAGCCTTCACCTGATTTGTCCGTTCGAAGGTCATTGGGGGACGTTGGGCTTTTTCTTGTGCCAGGCAGGGCTTTTGACTCAAAAGGTACCCGATTGGGTCGCGGCGGGGGACATTATGACCGGGCTTTGTCGCGCCGAGGTCGGGGTTCAAAAGTGGTGGGTATGTTCTTTGGGCAGCAGGAAGTTGAGGATTTGCCTCAAGAACCGCACGATATCCCTCTTCCCTCAGTGGTGACGGAAAACGGTTGGAGAAAGTTCTAATGAAAGACAGCGAGAAGCCGTTTTTAGATCATTTGGAGGATCTGCGAGGGGTAATTCTGAAATGTACGGCTGCGATTGGGGCAGGGTCGATTCTCGGGGTGATGAGCATCGGTCGTGTGATGGAAATCCTACGCTGGCCTCTGACGCAGGCGCAGGAGGGTTTGGCACAGCCGGCTCCGAGCACCTTATTGGCGCTCCAGGTGACCGATCCAATGACAGTGACACTGCAGATCGGAATCGGGGCAGGAATTCTTCTCTCCCTACCACTGGTTCTATTCTTTCTCGGACAATATCTTTTGCCAGCTCTCGATGTACGGGAGCGCGGTTTATTGCTTCCGGTCTTTTTGGTGGGGACAGGTCTTTTTTTTGGAGGGGCACTTTTCTGTTATTTCTTGGTTCTGCCAAGAGCGTTGCGTTTCTTTCAGGATTTCAACCGCTGGTTGGGGTTGGAGACCAGTTGGACCATGACGAGTTACACCGATTTTGCTCTCCAGATGCTGGTCGGCTTCGGTCTCTCTTTTGAGCTCCCCCTAATCATGGTTATTTTAGCGCGTCTCGGGATTCTCGAGCAAAAGGTGGTTTCGGAGCACCGGCGACATGCAGTGGTGGCCTTGCTGGTGCTGGCGGCCTGCGTCACTCCGACTTCTGATCCTTTTAACCTGGGTCTAATGTTTGTGCCCCTGTACGCACTTTTTGAACTGGGATTGGCGGGGATGGGTTGGGCCGAAAGACACAATCGAAAACAGAGCGATTCCCTGAGTCACTCTTAGATTTTAATTGTTATTGGGCGGATGAGTTTTTAGAAAAGCTCATCGCCATGAATTGGAATAATCGTTCGGAAAGGATTCATCGTCTTAAGGAAAAAGAAAACTTCCGGGCTGTTATTATGCCTTTGAGTTACTGGGGCGCTGGGCTTGGATTTGTTGCCTTATTATGGGAAGGAATTGCAAAAATCGATGGAGGCTTTTGTCATCCTACGGTTCTTGTGCCTGCGGCTTTTTTCTTTGTTCTTCCGCTCCCTCTTGCTTTTTACCGATTTTTGCGCGGACACTTCAATAAACGACTCTTTGCTTAACCCTGTCTTTGGGGATTCTCCTTCGCCTGTAATTGGGGCAGGATCTTAGGGTATGCCTTCCGTTTTCCTCAAAACTTACGGTTGCCAGATGAATGAGCGGGATACCGAGCAGGTGGCACGCCAACTCATGGATCGCGGCTATCAGCGTGCAAAAACCGAGAAGGAAGCGGACGTTATTTTGCTCAACACGTGTAGCGTTCGCGATCTGGCGGAGAAGAAAGCTCTTCGGAAAATGAGCAATCTGAAGGCCCTTCGAAAAAAGAATCCGGGCGTGGTTTTGGGCTTTCTTGGTTGCATGGCTCAAAGAAAAGGGGAGTCCTTGGAAAAGGAGATGAAAGGTCTGGATCTCGTTGTCGGAACCCAAAAATTCCACCGGGTAGCGGATCTGGTGATGGAGGCACGGGAAGCACGTTTGGGGGGGCGACCCAGGTTCTTTGCCGATGTGGGTGAGGAGGAGGGGTCGGAAAAGACGATTCGGGACCACGTTCTGATTCCGAAGCAAGTCACTGCTTTTGTTTCTGTCATGCAGGGGTGCGACATGCACTGCTCCTTCTGCATTGTCCCAACGACGCGAGGGAAGGAGCGGTCCCGTCCGATTGCGGAGATCGTTAGTGAGGTTCGGAACCTTGTGGAAAATGGGATTCGGGAAGTCACGCTTCTGGGTCAGATCGTGAATATGTACGGACGGAGGGAAATTCCCTCTGTGCGCGGGAAAAGCGCCTTTGTTCAGTTGTTAGAGGAGTTGCAGGGTGTGGATGGTTTGGAGCGCATTCGTTTTACCTCGCCACATCCTCGTGGAATGAAAGAGGATCTGATTGGTTGCTATGGGAGGTTGAGCAAACTGTGCGAGCATCTTCATCTGCCTGTGCAGTCTGGTTCCAATCGTCTTCTGAAAGAAATGGGGCGTGGTTATACGGTCGAGCAGTATAAAGACATCATCGATAAGGTTCGCAAAGCCTGCCCCGGCATTGGAATTACTACAGATGTGATTGTGGGATATCCTGGAGAAACGGAGGAAGAGTTTCAGCAAACCTACCGTTTGATGGAGCAGGTGGAGTTTGATAACGGTTTTATTTTTCGGTATTCGCAGCGGGATGGCACTCGGGCGGCCAAGAGTCAGGAGCCCGAAGTTGCGGAGAGCGTGAAAGAGGCTTGGAACAGAGCTTTGCTCGATTTACTGGATCGTCAGGTTGCAGTGAGCGCGCCCAAGCGTGTGGGAACACTTACCGAGATTTTAGTGGAGGGCCCCAGCAAGACGAACGAAAGTCGTCTGACTGGCCGCTCGAGGCAAAACCGACCCGTAGTTTTTGATGGGGGGGCACGTCATTTGGGGCAGTTGCTCACTGTGCGAATCGTGGAATCGACAGGATTTACCGATTATGCAGACCCTGCCATTCTGAATTAAGTCTTATGATCTACTCTTTTTCACTTTCGCAGGTGTCTATGTGGGCGGGGCTGGGACTGCTTCTTAGCCACGGATGGGGCCTGTTGGATTATCGGCAGGCCAGCCAGTGGATTCGTAGTTTTCCAAGAGGAGATGGGTTGGGGGGGGGGCTTTTGGCTTTTGCTACGGGATGGTCGGCGTGGTTAGCAGGGACGATCAATCTGATGGAATATACGCGGTTCCGCCCACTTTTTATTTTAGGAGTCGTGGGATTAGGAGTCACCAGCTGGCTTTATGTTCGGGAATTTATTGCGGTTCGATCCTTGGGAATTCTGTTTCTCTTGGCTGGTGATGTTTTTCTGGATGCAGCCTTCCTGCGGGATGATGTAGGGCGCCTCATCGTTGTGTCCTATGCCTACCTCATCATTGCGGAAGGGATGGTGATGGTGGGAGCGCCTTACCTTTTAAGGGATGCGATTACTTGGGGATTGGCCACGCCAGGAAGAGGGAGATTTTTTATGGCATTGGGAGTCATCTTTGGGGTGGCACTAATGGGTCTGGGCCTTTTCGTGTATTGAATCGAGGGGCCATTAGGTCCTTTTTGAAATGAAGATCCTTGTTCTGCGTGGTGGCGCGTTGGGAGACTTTTTACTCACGCTACCTGCGGTGGCGGGGCTTAGGGAAAAGTGGCCTGATTCTGACATTGAGATGGTCGTCGGAAAAAAATTTGGAGATTTAGTAGTAGGTGAAGGTGCGATCCAAGCCGTTCGACCCATCGACCAACCTGGACTGGCTAGTTTCTATGCGAAAGGGGGCAAGCTGGATGCGGAGTGGTCGGACTACTTCACTGAGTTTGATCTGACGATTTCATATCTTTTTGATCCAGATGAGATCTTTTTTACGAATTGGAAGAGGGCAGGTGGCACAGGGGAGTTTATATCCCACGATCCTAGGAATCCCAAGGAGGTGGCATGGAAACATTTAGCCGAGCCTGTTAGGAGGTTGGGGGCTAACGCGGGTGATCCCGGTCGATTGTTTGGGGGGAAATTAAAGGGGGGCATGAAAACCCAACAGAAGAAACCTTCATGGGTCATTCATGCTGGTAGTGGAGGGACTAAGAAGAACTGGCCCATCCAGGATTGGGTTAAGGAGCTTGAGTTATTGGCTCGAAAGCATGACTTTGCGGTGACTTGGTTAGCCGGAGAGGCGGAGGTGGGATTGGAGGGGCAGCTTCCTGAAATCTGGAAAAGAGGGGATCATCGCTGGGCCAAAAACCTGACTCTCCCTGAAGTATTTCACCAACTACAGAGTTCGGATCTGTATTTAGGGCATGACAGTGGAATCAGTCACTTAGCAGGTTGGAGTAGAGCCAAGTGTGGAATTCTTTTTGGCCCGACGGATCCGACCTTGTGGGCGCCCCACGGGGAAAGGGTTCATTGTTGGAGTGGCGGGGGTAGATGGCCGAGTGAGGGAGAGTGGGCGGAGTGGGTTGATACGATGATTGGAAATTAGGTCGCAACCATCGATTGGCCAGCAATCCAGCCTGTAGTCCAAGCGGATTGAAAATTGTAACCTCCTGTAATGCCGTCGATATCGAGGGCTTCTCCAGCGAAGTAGAGATTCGGCACAACGCGACTTTGCATGGTTTTAGTCTCAATTTCTTTTAAGGGGATGCCACCGCAGGTGACGAACTCTTCCTTATTCATGCTTTTGCCCGTGATCTGGAGTTTGGTGGCGGTGAGGACTTGAACAAGGCGATTTGCGGATTCGCGACTTAACTTCGACCAACGATCTTCCGGAGTGATTCCAGCAAGGAGGGCAAGCTTCTCCCATAGGCGCGAGGGCAGGTTAGCACCTTTGGACTTTAGAACCATTTGGGCTCCGATCGTTTCCCTGCGGTCTTGAATTTCACGGAGAATCTCGTCGGGTGATGAGTGAGGAAGCCAGTTGATCATTAGCGGAAAATTATAGTTGAGGGAGTGGAGGGGGCGAGCGCCCCATGCGGAAAGACGTAGGATGGCGGGACCGCTTAGGCCTGAGTGAGTGATTAGAAGAGGACCGGACTCACGCAGATCGGTTTCGGGTACAGAAACCTCGACTGAATCGAGTGAGAGACCTGCGAGTTCGTTCAGCCAAGGTTGATCAATGTGAAAAGTAAATAGGGAGGGAACAGGTGGAGAGAGAGTATGGCCGAGGGCAGTACAAGGGTGGGATTCTGGGCGACATCCTCCGGCTGCCCAAAGAAAACGGTCGGACTCCATCGTGGAGCCTGAGGTTAGGCGAAGCGTGAAACCTCCCTCAGGAGATCTCTGAAGTGATTGGACTCCGTGTTCCGTGAGGATCTTTACTTTGGCTTTTTGCGAAGCTTGGGTCAGGCAGTCGATAATGGTTTGGGAGGAGTCGGTGGTGGGGAACATTCGTCCATCTGACTCGGTTTTAAGTTTAACACCGCGGGATTGAAACCAGTTGACCGTCTCAGTTGGGCCGAATCTTGTGAGTGGGCCGATGAGGGCGCGACCACCGCGGGGGTAGCGGGTGGACAGCTCGCGTGGATCAAAGCAGGCGTGGGTGACATTACATCGACCTCCGCCTGAGATGCGGACTTTGGAGAGAAGGTGAGGAGTTTTTTCAAGGAGGAGGACTTGTGCCCGGGGATTCAACTCTGCCGCCGAGATTGAGGCAAAAAAGCCGGCTGCACCGCCACCTGCAATAATGATGCGAGGGGAGTTCATTTTTGTTCGAGTGCCCAAGAAACGGCTTGGGTCAGGGCGTGTGGGCCGTCACCACCGAGTTCCGAGTCGATCTGCTCTAATCGACGAATGAGATCGAGGACATCTTTGCGATCCATAGGCCCACCTGCGGGTTGGCAGAAGTGAGTTCGGCAACCGAAGGGGCGGGATTCATAAATGAGGCACTTTTGGGTCTTGGGTTGGAGAAAGGGACAGGAGCCGTCGGTAGGTTGGGGTAGCTCTTTCCGGCCGGAAGCACGGAAGCCGTGGGCAGCAAGGAGGGCTTCGCCGCGAGTTAGTTGGGGAGTTTTGCCAGTAAGTTTAAATTGGCAGCATTCGGTTCGACGGATGCAGTCCCGCTGGACGGGTCTTTGGGCAAGATCTGTATAGACGGTACGAATGCTGGCAAGGGTTGCTTTCAATAAAGTTATCCTAGAGGGCAAATGGGGTCGGGGAAAAGGCAGGGCTGGTAGATCGGCGGGGGGATGGCAGGAAGAGAGTATGCAAATCGCGGTCATTGGAGCGGGAATCAGCGGACTCGTGTGTGCCCGGAAACTGGTAGAGGCGGGTCATCGGGTTGTCGTACTTGAGAAGTCGCGAAGTTTGGGGGGTCGGTGTGCCACAAGAAAGTTTGGGGAGCATCTGGTTGATACCGGAGCCCAATATTTCACATTGAGGGATGAAGGAATTCGGAGCGAGGTGGAGCAGTTGGCGGGTGGCCAACTCAAGAAGATAGAAAAACCGATTCTTTCGGAAAAACAGATTTATCGGGTGGGGGAAGAAAGATTTTATTTGGCGAATGGCAACAATCGGCTGGGTTCCCTTTTGGCTGAAGGGTTGGATGTGAGGAAGGAGTGCGAAGCTGGACGTGTAGTTCAGGAGGGGAAGAGGTGGAAGGTGTTGGGGGAGGAGTATCATGCGGTCGTCAGTTCCGCTCCATGGCCACAGAGTGCGGCTCTTTTCGGAATGAGAGAGAGTGAGGTTTCCTTTGAGCCTAACCTTACAGCTTGCTTTGAATATTTGATCCCGTGGGATGGGTCGAAGTATGCGACTTTGGATTCAACGGGCCAGGAGCCTTTGGCTTGGGTGGGCTGTGAGAACGCGAAGGAGGGTCGAATCCAAAGCGGAAAGAGCGTGTATGTGATTCAAGCATCTACAGCCTACAGCCAGCAGTTTTTAGAAAAAGATCCTTCAGAGTGGTCGAGAGATCTTTCGGAACGATTGGAGAGGAGTTGGGGGCTAAGCCCGGATAAAAGAGGTATGACTTTTGGGCATCGCTGGCGTTATGCAAGAAGGGGTCGTGGTACAGAGAAGACCTCTGCTTTGGCTGATGGGCTTTATTTGTGTGGAGACTCGGTCTCAGATTCGAGAGTTGAGTCGGTCTGGAAAAGTGGAATCGAGGTGGCAGAGAAGCTTCTCGCGAGAGGTGGGCTTTAGAAAAGCGAGCCGGAGACGGGGATTGAACCCGTGACCCTCTGTTTACGAAACAGATGCTCTACCACTGAGCTACTCCGGCGAGAGGGTGATTCTATGACAGGAAAAGGGGTGGAGACAAACCCTGCTTGTTGTCGCAAAGGGGTGTTGGAAAAGTTGGAAATTTGAGGCATTCTTGCTCCTTTATGTCCAACGCACATCCCGTCTACATGGACTGTAATGCAACGACTCCACTCGAGCCGGAAGTGGGGAAGTTGATTCGGCACTTTTTTGAAGAGGAGTATGGGAACGAGGGGAGTCGAACCCATGCATTTGGGGAGCGCGCCAAGACAGCGGTCAACCAAGCCAGGGATCGGATTGCCCGGTTGATGGACTCAAAGAGTGAGGAGGTGATTTTCACCAGTGGTGCGACGGAAAGTAACAACATGGCGATTCTGGGGTTGGCACAGTGGGGGCGGAGTCACGGCAAAACTCATATCGTCAGCAGCCGGATCGAGCACAAGGCGGTTTTGGAGCCGATCGAGATGCTTGCGAAAGACGGGTTTGAGGTGGATTGGGTGGCGCCAGAGAAGAGCGGGCGAGTCGATGCAGCAAAACTGTTGCAACGTGTCCGGCCTTCGACGCTGCTGGTTTCCCTAATGCACGCAAACAATGAAACAGGGGTGATTCAACCGATTGCGGAAGCGGCTGAGGGGTTGGCGGATCATTCGGCCTGGTTTCACGTGGATGCTGCGCAAACCTTTGGAAAACTGGTTGAACCCTTGAAGAATCATCGGATCGACCTGATCAGTGCGAGCGGTCACAAGATTTACGGTCCAAAGGGTGTGGGGGTATTGATTGTTCGGCATCGAAAAAAACAGAAGACCCCGCTGATGCCCTTGGTATATGGGGGGGGACAGGAGCAGGGGCTCAGGCCCGGGACTTTGCCGGTTCCTTTAGTAGCTGGTTTGGGTCTGGCCGCAGAATTGGGGGAGAAGGAGCACGGGAATCGGGAAAAGAAGTGTCGCGATTTTCGAAAAAGGTTTCTCCAGGCGATCGCTCCGTTGAATCCGAAGATTCATGGTGAGGAGGGGCAGATCCTTCCGCATACCGCCAACATTTCCTTCCCTGGGATCAGTGCAGAAGAAGCGATGGTCAGAATCCGCGATCTGGTAGCGGTTTCGAATGGTTCTGCTTGCACATCGGCCAGCTATCAACCGAGCCATGTCTTGAAGGCGATGGGACTCGAAAAGGATGAGATCGTGGGGGCGTTAAGATTCTCTTGGTGTCATCTCACCCCGGAACCGAATTGGGAAGGGATGGTAGCGAAGCTACGGAAGTAGGGAGGGAACGGATCCTTTAACGAAAGAGGGACAACCGGCCATTCGAAAAAGATAGGGGGGTTGGTGTTGGAGAGACACGGCAGCGCGGGTGTCCCTGAAGTTCTTTGGCTAGATCCTCGCTCACAAAAATCTTTTCTAGGTGCAGAGTATTTGGAATGAACATCCAGCGGCTATTTCCAAAACGTTCACTAATTTTCCCGATGAGCTCTTCATCATCCTTGAGGGTGCAGGGAATGGCCATGCGCTGCATGTCGCCGGTGGTGAAGGCGTTGATAAAAGTTTTCTTCTCGTCGATCGAATCGCGGAGTCGGCGTGTAATAAAATCGGAAAGACCAACCCCGAGGGCATTGCCTTGGGCTTGTGCAGAAAGTCCGAGGGTAGCGATGATCTTGATTTTCGGTTGTGTCAGGTCCTCATATCCGTGAACCCCCCTCCTTCCGATCACATTGGTATCCATGCCAGTACCGCTATACGTTTTTCCAATTTCATCGACGATGAGGACATTCAGATCCTGGCATGGGAGAGCAGGAAAGTAGTGGCGGTGCCGTGCGAGTAAGGTGGGCTCCTTAGTTAGAATCTGATCGCCCGGGAGGGCATGAACTTCGGCCGTGGCATCAAATCCATCCTCCAAGATTGCCAAGCCGGCGAAAATCTTCCCGGACTGGACGAGGAGAGAGCCCATTTCCTCCAAGATGCGAGGCATGCGGTCAGGTCGGGCGGAGTGGAAGGTTTCGGCGGAGCGAATCTTTCCCATCCCTACAACCATCATTTTCGAGAGACCGCTTTGAACAGGTCCCGAGAAGCAGGTGTGAAGTTTGATTCGGTTTAGGACAAGTACTCCTGCGGATTCGTAGCAGTGGCGATCCATCCATACATCCCCTGAATCAACCGTTCCGAGTTTGACGCAATCCATGCTGGAGCGGATTTCGAGTCCGGTGCTAGCAGGGGTAAGACCGAGAGACTCGACCATCTTCTGTTGGCCAGCTGCAGTGGCACCGTTGTGGGACCCCATCGCGGGGACGAGAAACGGCTTAGCGCCGTGTTCACGGAGCCAGTCGCCTGCGGCCTTGGTAATGGCTACCAGATTGGAAATTCCCCGACTCCCCGCGGTAATGGCTACCTCGCCTTGGGGTGGCTCTTTTCCCATCTTGTCCAGAGCCCGATAGACTTCGTGGGCTATGTTCTGAAGCGGGGCAGAGACGAGCTGTTGATCGACTTGGAAAACGTCCATGGACCAATTTATAGGCCGATTTTTCTTTGGTACGAGTTGCTTTTAAGAGGGCGAAAGATGGACGTTTAAGGTGATCTCTGGCCCGATCAAATCATCGAAGTAAGGAGTTATGTTTCGGATGGGACGCCGACTTCCATGCCAAGATTGCGGGCGAGGCGGATCGCATCTGCGGGTAAGGGGGGGCGGTGGCCTTTGATTTCTTGAAGATCGGTTAGGTTCATCCGATTTCTCAATAGCCCGACCATCGAACCGTGTTCCCCCTGATTCAGCGCGAGAACGGCGAATTCACCCATGCGGGTTGCTAAAAAGCGGTCTGAAAATGTGGGCGGGGAGCCGCGTTGAAGGTGGCCGAGAACCGTAAGACGGACCTCTTGGTCTAACTTGTTTTTTCCTGCATTTTGAAGTCGATTCATGAAATCCTGGCCTGAACAAGCGCCCTCGGCGACCACCACAACACTGTTGTTGTGGCGGCGGAGACGGCGGCGGGTGAGATTTTCAATAATCTGATCCATGTCGTATCGGAATTCAGGGATGACGGCGATTTGGGAGCCAGAGGCAATGGCGCTCATGAGGGCGAGGTAGCCGTGATTACGTCCCATTACTTCGATGACGAAGCAACGGTTGTGGGAAGCCGCAGTGGCTTTGATCATGTCGATCAGATGCACAACGGTGTTGAGGCAGGAGTCGACCCCAATCGACATCTCGGTTCCCGAAAGGTCGTTATCGATCGAGCAGGGTAGACCCAGAACACGAAACCCGAGTTTGGACAGGGCGGCGGCACCTGCGAGTGACCCGTCCCCTCCGAGAACGAGTAGCGCCTGGATATTTTCTTTTTTTAGGATCTGGATGGCTTCGATCTGGGACTTTTCTTCCTTGAAGTGGAGGCATCGGCTGGTCGAAAGAATTGTTCCCGCGTCGCGAATCCGACCGCTGACCTCAATGACGCCCAAGGGCATGAACTCCTTGTCGAAAATGCCTTGGTATCCGTTTTGGATTCCCACTACCTCAATGCCCAGATTGACCCCCGTGCGCACGATGGAGCGGATAGCTGGATTCATTCCAGGGGAGTCGCCTCCCGAGGTGATTACGCCGATTCGCTTTAACATAAACGAAAGATATTGGGGAGATGGCCTAAAAAAGCCAGATTGGAATCGGTTTTCCAAAAGGGAGTGAATGGACTATATTGTAACGATGTCAACGAGTGCCCAATCGGTCGAAACGCCCAAGCTGATGAACCTCCGTGTTCGCGAGGTGAGGCCTCTGATCTCCCCTGCGCAGTTGCGGCGGGAAATTCCGCTTGGATCGATTTCGGAAAAGACAGTTCGGGAATCTCGTCAAGAGGTGGAGGCTGTGATGGAGGGAAAGGATACGCGCCCTTTGGTGATTTTAGGGCCATGTTCCATCCATGATCGGAAAGCGGCTTTGGAGTATGCTGGGCGGATTCATAAGATGAGGGAGGAGTTGGGAGATCGGCTTCTTCTTGTTATGCGGGTTTATTTTGAGAAACCTCGGACGACCGTCGGTTGGAAGGGCTTGATCAATGATCCTGGTTTGGACGGAACACTAGATCTCGAGGGCGGGTTGAAAGCGGGTCGTAGGCTTTTGTCCGAGATCAATGAAATGGGAGTACCTGCTGGAACCGAGTTTTTAGATCCTGTGGTTCCACAGTATTTGGCAGATCTGGTCACGTGGGCGGCCATTGGAGCGAGGACGACGGAGAGTCAGACGCATCGTGAAATGGCGAGTGGGCTATCGATGCCTGTCGGCTTTAAAAATGGAACGGATGGAAGCCTGCAAGTTGCGGTTGACGCGATGTTGTCGGCTCAAGCCCCACATGCCTTTGTTGGAATCGATGCGGACGGAGCCACGAGTGTGATCCGAACGATTGGAAACCAATCGACCCACTTGGTTCTGCGCGGGGGACGGGATAAGACCAATTACGACCCCTCCAGTTTGGAAGCGGCAAGGGTATCGCTCAAAAAGCATAAGTTGCCTGAGAGGTTGATGGTGGATTGCAGTCATGCGAATTCAGGGAAAGAAGCAACTAAGCAGGAAACGGCGTGGAAAAGTGTGGTCGAGCAAAAGAAAGGGGGCAGTCCCGGGATTTTAGGTTTAATGCTGGAGAGCCATTTGCACGAGGGTCGGCAAGATATTCCAGCGGAGGGGCCAAAAGGACTTCAGTACGGTATTTCGATTACGGATGCGTGCATGGGTTGGGAGCAAACTGAGGCTCTCCTGCGCTGGGCTGCTAAGTAAGCAGGGATTGGCCGAAAAGGCTTTTGGGATTACTATCGGCGTTTGAAGAAAGAGCCAAAAATTGAGTCGGCGACGGTGCGGGCGCAGTACGCCCAGCATGTCGTTCCTTCGTATAAAAGATCGGCTACAGCACCCGTTTTGGTTCGGGGCAAGGGGTCGAGAGTCTGGGATGCAGATCGAAAAGAGTATTTAGACTTTGGAAGTGGTATTGCGGTGAACTGTTTGGGGCATGCGCACCCCAGGTTGGCGGAAGTTATGCGGAGGCAGGGGGAGGAACTGGTGCATGTTTCCAATATATTTTTCCATCCGAAACAGGCGGAGTTGGCGACTGCTTTGGTCAAGAGAACGGGCCCAGGAAAGATGTTTTTTTGTAACAGTGGGGCTGAGGCGAATGAGGGAATGGTGAAGGCAGCGAGAAAAGCGGGCTCGGGGGATGGGCGATATGAGGTGATTACCGCTTTGAACTCATTTCATGGGAGAACATTGGGAATGATTGCCGCGTCGGGTCAGGAGAGGTTGCGGGAGGGATTTGGTCCAGTGATGCCCGGGTTTGTCTATGTGCCCTTTAATGATCTGGCTGCTGTGGAAAAGGCGATCGGTCCCAAGACAGCTGCTGTTATGGTCGAGGGGATACAAGGAGAGGGAGGGGTGATTCCTGCCACGGCGGACTACCTGCTGGGATTAAGGAAATTGACGAAGGAGAAAGGGGTAAGTCTGCTTATGGATTCCGTTCAGTGCGGGCATTATCGGACGGGTTGTTTCCAAAGCTACGAGTTGATCCTTGAGAAAGCGGGCAAAAAGGAGAAGTTTTTGCCAGACGCGATTTCGATGGCCAAGAGCTTGGGGGCAGGATTTCCCATCGGTGCGGTCTGGTTTGGCGAAAAACTTAAGGATGTGCTCGGACCCGGAAGCCATGCGACGACGTATGGGGGGACGGCTTTGGCCTGTGCGGTGGCGCTCGAAATTTTGAAAATTATCGAGGAGGAGAAGCTGGCAGAGAATATTGCAGCACGGGGAGAGGAGTTGAAGAGGGGTTTGGCCCAACTCACGGGAAAAGGTTGGGTAGGGGAGGTAAGGGGATATGGAGGAATGGTGGGGGTGACGGTGAGGGGGAGGACGCATGGTGAGGTGGCGGAGGCTTTGGCCCAACAGGGGTTGCTTGTCGTGCCTGCAGGTTCAGATGTTCTTCGGTTCTTGGCTCCGTACAATGTAAGTGTGCTTGAGATTGAGGAAGCTGTTCGAAAGGTGGAGGCAACCCTATGAGGCATCTTTTAAAATTGGCTGGAATGAGAGAGATGGAGGGCCGGGAGATTCTGCGACTAGCTGCGAAGGCAAAAAAAGCCAGGGGAAAGAAAAGTTCATCCAAAAGTCCTTTGGCTGGGCAAATCTGGGCCCTGATCTTCACCAAAGCTTCGACGAGGACGCGGGTTTCGTTTGAGGTTGCAATACGGGAGTTGGGCGGGGTGCCGAGTTTTCTGAGTGCGGCAGAAATTCAACTGGGGAGGGGGGAGTTGGTTCGGGATACGGCTCGGGTGATGGGCAGGATGGTCCATGGGGCGGTGATTCGGACCTTTGCTCAAGGGGATGTTGAGGAGTTTGCTGAGTTTGCGAAAATTCCAACGATCAACGCCCTCACAGACGACGAGCATCCTTGTCAAATTCTGAGCGATATTTTCACCATTGAGGAGAAGCGGGGATCGATACGGGGTAAGAAAGTTGCTTTCATCGGTGATGCGGCGTGCAACGTGCCTAGATCTTGGGCGGAAGCAGCGAATATTTTTGATTTCCAACTGATCTGCGGAGCTCCGAAAGAGTTTCGACCCCCTTCGGTTGGAAAACATGTGAGTTGGACCGAGGATCCGATGGAGGCGGCGAGGGGTGCGGACGTACTATACACGGATGTGTGGGTGTCCATGGGAAAGGAGTCGGAGTCGGCCGAGAGAGAGAGGATTTTTGCGCCGTATCAGATCGATCGGAAGTTGGTAGGGTTAGCGAAGAAAAATGCTTTGGTTTTACACTGCTTGCCTGCCTATCGGGGTAAAGAGATCAGTGCGGAAATTTTGGAGGAGCGGGCTGAGGATATCTTTGATCAGGCAGAGAACCGACTCCATACGCAGAAGGGAATTCTAGAATGGATCGTCGCTAAAACATTGAAGGGCAAGAGGTAGTGATTCAAGTGGTCTTGGCTCGACCCCTTGGTTGCCCGCTGTAAGTTAACCTGATGAGTTCAGTGACAACAGCAACAACGCCTCCCACGAAGAAAGTTAATTTACGTACTCCTGAGGTCATGGAGGCGGTGGCGGCTGAGGTTCAGAAGCATTATCGCAGCCTGGCGGTTGAATACGTGAGGGCGACGGGGCGGGCGCTGGAGGCAGCGGATATGACTGTGGTTTTGGCGAAGGCTTTCGGTTTTTGTTATGGGGTGGAGCGGGCGATCGATTTGGCGTACGCAGCAGCAAAAGTTTTTAAAGACAAAAGAATCTTTTTGTTGGGTGAAATTATTCATAATCCAGAGGTCAACGAACAGCTGAGGGAGATGAAGATTCAGTCCTTGAAGCGACACAAGGAGGGTTACGATCTGACCGGATTAACGGCAGAGGACGTGGTGATTGTGCCTGCATTTGGTGCGGAGGTGGGAACGATGGATGAGTTGAAGAGGATTGGATGTCAGACGGTCGACACCACCTGTGGGGACGTGATGAGTGTTTGGAAGCGAGTCCGGCAGTACAACAAGGAGCGAATTACATCGATCATTCACGGTAAATCTTCCCATGAGGAGACGATGGCCACGAGTTCTCGGGCGTTGAGCACGGATGGATTAGGGCACTATCTTGTGGTGTATAATCTGGAAGAGACCGATTACGTTTGTAATTACATCCGAAATGGAGGGGGCAAAGCCGAGTTTTTGAAGAAGTTTGAAGGGGCTCACTCGCCTGGGTTTGATCCGGAGAAGCATTTGCAGGCGGTGGGGGTGGCGAATCAAACGACGATGATGCGTGGTGAGACAGAAGAGGTGCAAAGGCGGATCAAGAAGGCAATTGAGGATCGGTTCGGTGAAAAAAAGATGGGGGAACATTTTCGTTTCTTCGACACGATTTGTGGAGCGACGCAGGAAAGGCAAGACGCCTTGCGGGATTTGCTGGTCGAACCGCCCGACTTACTTCTGGTGGTCGGCGGTTACAATAGCAGTAACACCAGCCATTTGGCGGAAATGGGGGAGGCCAAGTTGCCCACCTATTTCATCCGAAACTGCACTAAGATGATTTCAACGGATGAGATTGAGCACTATGACCAGCATGCCCAGAAGGAAAAAAGAACGAAGGGGTGGTTGCCCAAAGGCAAAGTGAAGATTGGGGTTACTGCAGGTGCGTCTTGTCCCAACAATGTGATCGAGGAGACCATTGCTAAGTTGTTCCAGTTTCGCGGTGTGGATGTAAAGAGTCTGATTCCAGAAACAACGGCTTAATTAGTTGGTCAGTGAGGCGGCAAGTTTAGCTACCAATCCACCGAAGTTGCCATTCGTGAAAACGGCGACTACATCGCCAGATTTTAGTCGGGGGATAAGGTCTTTTAGGATTTCATCGGGACCGGGTAGGTAGAAGGATTCGCGCCCCGCTTTGCGAATGTCGTCGCTGATCTTTTTTGGATCCAATCTCATCTGTGGGTCGATCTGATCCTTGCGGGCAATTTCTGTGATATAGACCCCGTCCGCCGCTGAAAGAGATTGGGCTAACTCGTTCTGAAAAATTCCTCGGCGGGTGGTATTAGACCGGGGTTCAAAGAGAGCCCATAAGCGACGCCCGGGGTATTTCGCTCGCAAGGCGGCGATCGATTCCCTCAGGGCAGAGGGGTGGTGACCGAAGTCGTCCACGACTGTGATACCTCTTGCTTCGGCCCGAACTTCAAGGCGACGACGAACGCCCCGGAAGGTCGGCAAAATAGACGCTAATTGATCGAGCGAAAGTCCGAGTGTGTGGGCAGCACAAATAGCCATGGAGGCATTGTGGACGTTATGACGTCCTGAGAGGTTAAGCTGAAATTCGTGACCGTGGAGTGTGAAGTGACTACCCGAGGAGTCCTCTTTAAGAATATTAAAACGGGCAGCGGCCTGGGGGCCAAAACCAACTTCGAGAATCTCGCAAGGGGCGTCCTTGGCTACCGCGAGGGCGTTTGGGTCGTCGGCATTGATGAGGGCTAAACCGTTTTGCGGGACTTGTTGGAGGAGTTGGCGAAAGGATTTCTGAATGGCGGCAAGGTCGGGGTAGATGTCGGCGTGGTCGAATTCCACATTATTGAGAATGACCAATTCGGGAAGGTATTGGAGAAACTTGCTTCGTTTATCGGCAAAGGATGTGTCGTACTCATCCCCCTCCAACACCCAGAAGGGGCCTGTTCCGTGGTGGCATCCTGCAGGAAGGTCGAGGGGAACTCCTCCGATAAACCAGCTCGGGTGAAGGCCCGCTTTTTCGAGCAGAAAGGCCAGCATCGTCGAAGTGGTTGTTTTTCCATGGGTGCCTGAGACCACAAGATTCCGAGTTTTATAAAGAAACCAACCGCGGAGAAGTTCGGGGAGGGAGACAAAGGGAATACGTTGGTTGAGTACGGCTTCCAACTCGGGATTCCCGCGGGAGAGGGCGTTACCCACAATGGCCAGGTCGGGCTTTGGGGAGAGATTTTTTTCTGCATAACCTTCATGAAAGACGACTCCTTGATCACGAAGGAAGTCGGACATTGGGGGATACACAGCTTGGTCGGAACCTGTGATTTGGAGCCCCAACTTTTTAAACATGGCTGCGACGGTGCCCATTCCCGTTCCTGCAATGCCGAGGAAGTGAAGGTGTTTAAGGTGAGCACGATCCAACATAGGTACCACTACTCGGATGGCGCAGAGAAAGTGGGGAGTCGAGAGAAAACCCTAAAATCGTAAGATCAGATCTGCCCCCTCAGCGGCTTTTTCGACATCTCCATTGGGAAGGTAAGTAACCGGCGGGGTTGTGGGTAAGGGAGTTCCCGATGGAACGAGGATTTGGGTTTGGGCAGAGATGAGAGATTCCCACGTTCCTGCAGGACCGCCCAATTCGGGTTGGAGAAGGGCGAGGGCGGTTGCAGAGAGGATGAGATCAACCCGGACTCTGCCTGTGGCTGTCAATCCAGCGGCTACACGAAGGGCTTCTTCTGCAAGGCGGCGTTTTCCCCCAGGGCCTGTTTGGCAAAGTATGGCGACTCTTTTCATGAGGGATTGTAGGCCCGAAGAGAGGCACATCGTTCGATCAACTCTGCGAGGAGGCCGGGACCACCGAGGACAATTTCTGCAGTCGATTTGGGAGCAAAGGATTCTACGGCACGGGGACAGGCAAAGAGGCGTAGCCCTTGTGCCACAAGTTTTGGGAGGCGAGGATCAAGCAGAGCGGATGCTCCCTCGTGGAGCAGGTAAACGGAAACAGGTTTCTTCGAGCCCAACTCCTCTTGGATGGTCTTCCAGAATGCGTTACTGGAGGGAGTACGAGCGGGAGCAGCTAAGAGATGCAGAACACTCAAGCCTGACCTCGCCGCGGATTTCGCCTGTGAATTAAACCAATCCGGCGCGTTTCAGGGTCGAATAGGCGCCGTTCTTATCGATCGTCTTCATCGCACGGGCGGTGAGTTTCACGGTGATATGGCGCCCAAGCTCGGTGACATAAATGCGTTTGGTTCGCAAATTTGGACGAAAACGGCGTGCGGTATTGGCGGTAACGTGTGTTCCGATACCTCCCGACTTCTTTGACTTACCGCTTCGGATAATTTTCCTGCCCAACGAAGGCACGGCACCTGTGATTTGGCAACGGCGGCTCATTTGAGGAGGAGGACGTTACGTGCCCTCTTGATTGCGGTGTTGAGTTCGCGGTGGAGGTATGCAGGCATTCCTGTCACCTTGCGGGGAAGGATTTTTCCAGTTTCCGTGATAAACTTGCGGAGAAGTTCCACATTTCGGAAGTCAATGGCTTGTCCGTTGATGTCGATCCTGCGGCGAGGCGCGGACCGATTCATTCGACGTGGACGACGGGCTTTTTTGACGATCATACGTATTACTCCTTAGACTTTACTTTCTCTTCTTCGTCGGACTCTTCTCCACTCTCTTCATCAGAGGTTTCGTTTGAGTCCATCAAAGGTTGGGCAGGTTCCCAACGATTTTTACCTTTGTTTTCCTGCTCGAAGCGAGTTTGGCACTCCACGGTGAAGCGGGCAAAGGGAATCGCTTCTAACCGGGCCACGGGAATGGGTTGGCCTGACATTTCGCACACTCCATAAACGTGGGCTTGAATTCGTTTCAGGGCAGACTCGATCTCATAGAGAGCATCCTGCTCTTGGCTAAGGAGGCTGAGGGCAAAATCTTTTTCATAAGCGTCACTGCCTGCATCGGCCTGGTGCATTCCAAAGGCTGACCCACCCCCTTCACCTCGCTCGCGAAGGCTGTCCTTGGTTACCCCCTGCATCTGGTCCACAATGTGGTCTCGCAGCTCAGTTAATTTGACCTTTTGCCGTTCGAGAAAAGCGGGCGAAAATTTAGGTGGTTTGGCAGGTTTTGTGTTTTCCTCGAAGGGGCGGAGCATCTTCGAGGGTGTTTTAATAGGGAAAGGGGGGCCCGAGGGCTTCTTGGGGGCAACGACCTTCGTTGGCGTAGATTTCTTCCTTTTTGAGGAGGAACGAGCGACAACCTTTGTTTTCTTCGAGCTCTTTTTAGAGCCCTTTTTGGATTTAGACTTCTTTGCCATGAAATTTCAAACCTACCTCAGCCCCAAGGGCTTGCCAATCGCAAAAGGGGGCTAATTTAGGGGGTTTCGAGGCTTAAGTAGGTAGGGTGGGAGAGGCCTTTTTCGTAGTTTTCCAGAAGATCCATGCCTTCTGTGGCTTTCATCTTGTCCTGTTTAATCGCTTCGTCCACCTGGCCTTTAATCATGCGGGAAAGTTGGCTGGGTTCGTACTGAACGTTGCCAAGGACGCGCCCAATGGAGAAGCCTGGGATGGTTTCCTCAATGTAAAAGCCGTCTGGTTCATCTGGATCGAGATAGATGTGGGCTTCGTTTACAGATCCAAACAAATTATGAAGATCTCCCATCACATCTTGGTAGGCACCGAGCAGAAAAAAGCCGAGCAGGTACGGCTTCCCATTTAGATCGTGTAGGGGAAGGTTGCTCCTCGTGCCGTTGCCATCCACAAACTGATCAATCTTTCCATCTGAGTCACACGTGATATCGACCAAGCGACCTTGCTGTGTGGGTTCCTCATTGAGGCGATGAATAGGAACGATCGGGAAGAGTTGTTTGAGAGCCCAGTGATCGATCAGGGATTGGAAGACGCTAAAGTTGCACAGGTATTGCCGACCCAGTTGCTCTTTCAACTTGCGGATCTCCTCGGGTGGAGGCTTACCGTTTTGATACAGGCCAGAAATTCTCGAAATGAGATGCCAGAAGGAGTCCTCGACACGAGCTTTCGTGGGAAGATCAAGAAGTCCTAGATCAAACCGAGCTGCAGCCTCTTCTTTGACCGTGAGACCATCGTGAAGGGATTCACGTCGATTTTTCCGTGTCAGGTTGACGACAAGATCGGAAAGTTGGCGAACAAACTCCGGATCCCCCTCTTTGGCTTCAACAAAAGGGCGGGGCGTTTTTTCAATAGTCCCAAATACCTCCACAAGGAGGACCGAGTGGTGTGCCACGGTGGCACGGCCGCTTTCACTTACCAGAGTAGGGTGGGGTACTTTTTCTTGCCGGCAAACTTCGGCCACGGAGCGGACTACGTCCCTCGCGTATTCTGCGAGGGTGTAATTCATGGAACTTTCCGAATCGCTTCGGGATCCGTCATAGTCAATGGCCAAACCGCCTCCGACATCGAGATAGGTGGGCTTCAGGCCGAGATGGTGAAGTTGGGCGTAAAAGCGTGTCGCCTCGCGCACGGCCCTGCGGAGCGCAAGGATATCAGGAATTTGCGAACCTACGTGGAAGTGGAGCATCTGCAGGGCCTCGGGGCATCCCTCCTTGCGCAGATACTCAATGGCTTCAAGTAGTTCACTGGTCGATAATCCGAATTTGGCATCATCTCCTCCGGAGAGAGCCCACTTTCCGACCCCGCGTGCGGAGAGGCGAACACGAACTCCAACCAGCAGATCGACCTGCATCGAGCGGGCTGTTTCAACGGCGAGTCGAAGCTCTTCGGGTTTTTCGATCACGAGGATCACCTTTTTCCCTAATTTGCGTCCGAGGAGGGCGGTACGAATGAATTCCGCATCTTTGTAGCCGTTACAGACGAGGAGACTTTCTGGGTTCCTGTGGTGGGCGAGCCCTGCAAAGAGTTCGGGCTTGCTACCCACTTCAAGGCCGAAGTGGAACGGTTCTCCTGCATCGAGGATCTCCTCCACAACTTCCCGCATCTGATTCACTTTGATCGGGAACACCCCACGGTAGCTCCCTTTGTATCGAGCGGATTTGATGGCGTCGGCAAAGGCCTCATTAATGGCCCGGACGCGGTGGCGAAGAAGATCATGAAAACGGATGAGCAGGGGATAGTTCAGACCGCGCTCGCGCGCCCGAGTGGCCACTTTCACCAGATCAACTTCTGCGCCCTCCGAAATGAGGGGCCGGACGGTCATATTTCCAGATGCGTTGACTCCAAAATATCCGCCGCCCCAGCGGGCAATTCCGTACGTGTTGAGGGCACGATCCGTCGACCAAGCTTCAGAGTGTTCCGGCACAGGTTGCTTTATATACGGCGAAAGCGGAGGAATGCAACGATTCCCGCTCTTTTTCAGTAACTTGCGACCGCGGAGGTAGTCGATAAGGTGAAGAAGTGACCGATGCAATCCACGTTCAGATTCTGGGTTTGATGCCTGCGGCAAACGGAATGGCTGTTTTTTTGGGAAATGAAAGCAAAACGTTCAGCATCCATGTAGATCATGGAGTGGGTACATCGATTGCCCTTTTGCTGAAGGGAGAGAAGAGGGAGCGCCCTTTAACTCATGATCTGATTCATCTGATTCTGCAGGGTTTTTCGATCACGGTGGATCGGGTGATCATTAATGACCTGAGAAATGACACCTATTTTGCGAGGCTGACGTTGCGGCAGGTTGGGCCTGGGGGTACCTCGATCACGGAGATTGATGCAAGGCCAAGTGATTGTGTTGCGGTGGCGTTGGAGACGCAGAAACCCATTTTCGTGGCTAAAAGTGTCTGGGATAAAGTTTCCGACATGACTCCTTTTTTGCAGGAATTGAAAAAGAAGTTTGAGACTGGGGAAGGGATGGAAGAGGAGGGTGGAGATGAGAGCGATGGGGGAGCAAAAGGAGAAAAACCGAGGGACGGCGGTAAGGGGCCAGGAAAGAAAAGTTAGAGAGCTATGTTTTGAGGTTTACTCTGTGGGATTTGGAGGCTCGATTTCGGTCATGATCTGAAGGATTCGGTCGCCTCGGCGCTGAGCTTCATCGACGTGGAAGTGGAGGCGAGGGGTATATTTAATATGCAAAGTCTTGTTCAACTCACCCTGCCACTGCTCCTTCAGCATGTTGAGAGTATGGATGACGTCTGCATCGGGTGAGGATCCATCCAAGTGAGTTACATAAACTTGTGCATGTCGCAGGTCGGCGCTGACCTCTACTCCCGTGATGGTGATGAGCTTTCCTTCTAGTGTTCTTTCGCGACTGACTAAGCGAGCGAGAACCGAGCGAATGGATTCAGATACCCGAAATAGACGACGACTGGGCATAACTAGATTCTAGCCCAATTTATGGAGGAAGAAAGTCGTTAGAGAGTTTGGGGGACTTTTTCGAGTTGGTAACATTCGATGATGTCGCCCTCCTCGTATTCGTCGAAGTTGCCTAGACGAATTCCGCACTCCAATCCTTGGCGCACTTCGGGAACGTCCTCTTGGAATCGTTTGAGGGTAACCACAGCACCGTCGTAAATCGGTTGTTTTTTGCGGATCACGCGGGCACGACCGCTCTTGGTGATGCGGCCTGTTTGAACCTGCGAGCCTGCAACCATAAACTTGGAAAGTTCGAACACTTTTTTGACCAACGCGGTGCCGAGGGGGCTCTCCCGCAATTCGGGATCGAGAAGGCCTGTCATGGCCTCTTTCACTTGATCCACAAGCTCGTAAATAATGCTGAAAAGTTTGATCTGAACGCCTTCGCGTTTGGCGGCATTGGCAGCGGAATTGTCTGTCTTGGTGTTGAACCCGATCACCACGGCACCCGAGGCCTTGGCTAGTAGGATATCGGATTCGGAAATGGGGCCGATGGTTGACAAAACGACATCCAAAGTGACCTTTTGGCTCTGAATTTTTCGAATGGCCTCAACAATGGCCTCGACTGAGCCCTGTACGTCGCCCTTCAGGACGACTCGTAAGCACTTCTTCTGGCCATCCGCGATGCTGGCAAAAAGGTTTTCAAGAGTGACCCCTGTGGGGGCTCCGGGTCCTGCGGCTAGTCGGGTCACGCGCTGGGCTTCTTGGCGCTCTTCAACAATCGAGCGGGCCTCGCGTTCGGATCCGACTACGACCACTTCTTCGCCAGGGGAGGGGGCACCACTCAAACCAATGATTCGCGCGGGGACAGAGGGGCCAGCTGTTTTGATCGAGTTGCCGGCATCATCGAACAGCGCCTTCACCTTGCCTTGATGAGGTCCGCAAACAAAAGAGTCGCCGACTTTGAGAGATCCTTGCTGAACCAGGACTGTGGCCGTGGGGCCGCGACCTGTCTCGATCTGGGTTTCGATGACGCGGGCCCGAGCATGGCCTGTGGGATCAGCCCTCAGCTCCAAAACTTCCGACTGAAGAGCAATCATTTCGAGTAATTTTTCGATGCCTGTGCCTTTCGTGGCGGAGACTTCACAAACCACGGTTTGGCCACCCCACTCCTCGGGGGCGAGGCCCAGCTCTTGAAGCTGGCCTTTCACCTTGTCGAGGTTCGCATTCGGAAGATCTACCTTATTGATTGCCACCATGATGGTGACCTTCGCGGCTTGGGCGTGGCGAAGGGCTTCTAGAGTCTGAGGTTTGATTCCGTCGTCTGCTGCAACTACAAGGACCACAATATCGGTTACGTTTGCACCACGGGCACGCATTGCGGTAAAGGCCTCGTGGCCAGGAGTGTCCAGGAAAGTGATCTTGTTATCTCCCCGAGCTACGGTGTAAGCGCCGATGTGCTGGGTAATTCCGCCTGCTTCTCCCGCGGCCACTTTGGCCCGGCGAATCGCATCAAGGAGGGAAGTTTTTCCGTGATCGACGTGACCCATGAATGTGACGATCGGGGGACGAGGTTTGAGGTTGGCGGAGGGAATCGGCTTGGGCTTGGGGGGTTCGACCACGGGGGCAACCTTGTGAACACCACCGCCTTCCTTCCTCTTTTCTGCGAGGAATACGAAGCCACGTTTTTCACAAATCTTTTTTGCGACGGCTTCTTCAATGTTCTGGTTAAGAGTAGCGAAGACATTCATCTCCATGAGTTCATGGATGAGTTGGAAAGGTTTCAGGTTGAGGCGGGTGGCGAGGTCGCGCACCTGGATCGGTGGCTTCATCTGAATAACTTTGGATTCGTCGATGTCGGCTGCAGGTGTCTCCTGGTCGACAGGAACGGCCGCTACGGGCACAGGAATTTCTTTTACCGGTGCTGGTTTCTCGGCAATAGGGGCAGGAGCGGGGGTTGGGTTAGGAGCGGGATCTGCTTTTGGAGCTTTCTCCTTAGCGGGAGATTTTTTTATAGCTTTGGCCGAAGGATCTTTGGGCGTCGTTGCTTTAACAGCGCGAGGCTTTTTGGGGGCGGCGGCTTCCCCCTCGGGTTTGGCCGTCTTTTTCGTGGACGAGGTGGCCATGCCGGGCGAGGGAGGTGGCTTCAGGTTTTGGCGGCTGTCAGGGCCGCCTGGGCCTTAGTGCGAATCTCCAGTGCTTTTTCCGGGGTGAGGTCGGGTACGGCTTCCGCAAGGTCGGACTCAGAGGCCTCTGCAATCGCTTCTGCCGTGCTGAAGCCGACGGATGCGATCTTTTGCGCGAGAGGTAGTTCGATTCCTAGGGTAGTTGCGAGGCCTTGTACGGCGGCTTCGAGTTTCTGCTCAAAGCCTTGTACTTCGGTCTTATCTTCCTCCACGTCGATATTCCAGCCGGTGAGGCGACTGGCGAGGCGTGCGTTGTGGCCTTTTCTGCCGATCGCGAGGGAAAGATTTTCCGCATCGACCAAGGCTCGGATGCGGCGATTGGGTTCATCGATCTCAATTTTGCGTAGTTTTGCAGGTTTGAGGGCTTCGATGACCAGCTCGTGAATGTTGGGGGACCAGCGGAAGAGATCGACCTTCTCGTTGTTCAGTTCTCGAACGATATTTTTTACGCGGGAACCGCGGATCCCAACGCAAGCACCGACGGGATCAACTTTTTCCACATCCGACCAGACGGCAATCTTGGTTCGGAAACCTGGTTCGCGGGCGAGGGATTTAATCTGGACGGTTCCGTCGTTCAGCTCGTTGACCTCAAGAGAGAGGAGTCTGCGAACGAAGTCTGGGCTGGAGCGGGAGAGGATGATTTCGGGGCCCCGTTGACCCGATTGGACTGCGAGGACGAGAGCGCGGATGCGTTCGCCAGGGGTGTACTCCTCCGTTGGAACTCTTTCGCGGGAGGGCATGATGCCTTCGAACTTACCGAGATCGATCACAACATCGGCACGTTCGAAACGGCGGACGGTGCCTGCGACGATATCGCCGACGCGGCCTTGGAACTCCTCCAAAATCATGGTTTTCTCGATCGAGCGGAGATTCTGGTTCATCGCCTGTTTAAAGACCTGAGCGGCGATACGGCCGAACTGGCCGGCGTCCAACTCCACTTCCACGAGTTCACCGACGTGAGCGGTGGGCTTGATGGAGCGGGCTTTGACGAGTGAAATTTCGTCTGGAAGAGGGCGAGCACGATCGCTGGCCTTCAATTTTGCGAACATTTGGATTTTACCAGATTTTTGGTCGAGGTTTACGCGGATCTCGGTCTCTAGAGGGTAGGTCTTGTGAGCGGCGGTAATCAGGGCATTCTCAATGACCGTGGCCATCACCTTGCGGCTTATGCCCTTCTCCTTTTCCATGTAATCGAGTACTGTGAGGAAGTCTTGTGTATTCATGTGCTTATAGATTTTGTTGTTGGAGGACGGCTTGTGGCGAAAAAAAGGGTGGAAACCTTCGAGTTCCCACCCAACATCCGCCGCGAGACGACTCCTTCCAAATCGTATCAAAACCTATGAATCGGTCAATCCATGAAATGCCTAACCGTTGGGCGGGTGTAACCCTTTGATGAAAGGGAAGATTGGGCTGGTAGCAGGTAGGGGTATATACCCCTTAAAAGTGCTGGATGGGGCCAAGGCACGAGGCGTGAGTTTGGTCGTGGCGGCGTTTGAGGGAGAGACGGAAGCACGGGTAGCGGCACGGGGTCAACCCACGGAGTGGTTGAGGGTCGGGCAGTTAGGTAAGTTGATCTCGTTTTTTAAAAAAGCGGGGGTGCAGGAGGCGATTTTTGCGGGTCAGATCACCCCCAAACGACTTTTTGATTTGAGACCCGATTGGAAGGCGTTGTGGATTATGGCCCGATTGAAGGAGAGAAATGCGGTCACTCTTTTTGGGGCGGTGGTGGCGGAGTTGGCGAAGGCGGGTGTGAAAGTTTTACCTGCAACGACTTTTGTAGAGGATCATCTGGCGAGTCGTGGAATTTTAGCAGGACCCAAGCCGCCGAACCATCTGTCGTCCGAGATCGCGTTTGGTTGGCCTTTGGCGAAGGCGGTGGCGAAATTGAATATTGGGCAGACGGTGGTTGTGAAGAAGGGAACGGTGATGGCCGTGGAGGGGTTTGAGGGGACGGACGAGGCGTTGCGGCGGGGTGGAAAGCTGGGGGGAGGGGAAGCGGTTGCGATCAAGGTAACGGCACCTGGGCAGGATATGCGCTTCGATGTGCCCGTGATTGGGCCGCGCACACTGCAAGCAGCTGCGGAGGGAAAGTTGAGTGTGCTTGTGGTCGAATCGGGAAAGACGCTGATTTTAGAAATGGAAGAGGTCCGGAAGCTTGCCGTGCGTCATAAAATTACCGTCTGGGGTGCCTCAGGAAAGGCGGGCTCATGAGCCAGCGTGTGAAAGTGGGCGTGGCAGGGGTGGGTCACATGGGCAAGGAGCACGCACGGATTTATTCGGAGCTCCAAGAGGTGGAGTTGGTGGGAGTGCACGATTCCAACCCGGATACAGCGCGTAAAATTGCCGCTAAGTGCAAGACAAGGGCGTTTGGGTCCCTTGAGGAGATGGTGGATGCGGTCGATGCGGCGAGCATCGTGACACCCACAAGCACGCACTTGGCGATTGCGGAGCCCTTTTTGAAAAGAGGAAAGCATGTGTTGGTTGAGAAACCGATCGCGATGGATACAGAGGAAGCGCGCAAGTTGGTTGATTTGGCTGAAAAGCACGGGGCGAAATTGGCGGTTGGCCATGTGGAGCGATTTAATCCGGTGCTGGTGGCACTAGAGGAAAGGTTGGGGCGACCTCGGTTTATTGAGGCGCATCGGCTCTCTCCTTATCCTGGACGAAGCACCGATATTGGAGTGGTGATGGATCTGATGATTCACGATCTAGAGATTATTTTGCATTTGGTGAGGTCTCCGGTGACTTCGGTGGATGCCGTAGGGGTACCCGTACTGAGCAAGGGGGAGGATATTGCAAATGCACGGATTCGTTTTGCGAATGGGTGTGTCGCGAACCTTACGACCAGTCGGATTAGTCCTGAAAAGTTACGTAAGATTCGGGTGTTTCAGGATGATGCGTATCTCTCTTTGGATTACATGAAGCAGGAAGGGGAGATATACAAACGCCTGGATGGAAAGATCACGAGGGACAAGATTCCTGTGATGAAGGGGGAACCGCTCAAGAATCAGTTAGCGGAGTTTGTCATGAATGTACGTGAGAATACAGATCCGCGGGTGGCTGGGGCGCACGGGTTTGAGGCGCTGAAGTTGGCTTCCCAGATTTGCGGCCAAATCGGTTCTGTGCAGTCATGAGTGAGGCGAGAGAGGGAGAGTCCCGCGTTTATATTGTCGCGGGTGAGGCGAGTGGGGATCGGTTAGCGGCCGATCTACTGAGGGAGTTAAAGAAGGATAAGAAGTTGCGGGCGTTTGGGGTTGGAGGGCCGATGTTGAAGGCGGCTGGACAGGAACAGTTTCTGGATCTGGCAAAGCATGCGGTGGTGGGATTGACGGATGTGATTCGGAACCTTCCGAAGTTTCTAAAAATATTCAGGGATGTGAAGCATGACATAGCGGAGGTGAATCCAGATGTGGTTGTGCTGGTCGATTATCCTGGGTTTAACCTGCGTCTTGCGAAGGCATTGCATGCGGAAAAGAACGGGCCGGCGATCGTATACTATGTGAGTCCGCAGGTTTGGGCGTGGAAGGCAGGTCGGGCTAAATTCATGGAGAAGATTCTTGAGCGGTTGCTGGTGATATTTCCTTTTGAGGTGGATTGGTTTGCGCGGCATGCACCTTCGTTGCGAACAAAATGGGTGGGGCATCCGTTGGCGGATCGGTGGATTCAGCAGTCGCATGCGGAGCGGGATGAGGTTCCTTGTGTGGCTCTGTTGCCCGGAAGTCGGGTGAAGGAGATTACCAAGCATTGGCCGATCCTTTTGAAGACGGCACGGAGAATTGTGCAGGAGGAAAGAAGCGTGCGGTTCATCTCGATGGCCACGGACTATGAGATGAGACAGAGGCTTGAAGAGATCTGGGCCAAGTATCCGATGAGTGGCGTGAGTTTGGATATTATTACGGGACAGTCGTTGACCCAGCTCACACGTTGTTCGATGGCGATTGTGGCTTCGGGAACGGCAACTCTGGAGTGTGCGATGGCGGGGTTGCCGATGTTGGTGATTTATAAGGCGTCGTGGCTGACGTACTGGGTGGGGCGAATGTTGGTCAAGTTACCTTATCTCTCTATGGTGAATGTCCTGGCAGGAGAGAAGGTGGTGCCTGAATTTTTACAAGGGGCAGCGGAGCCAGAGCGATTAGGCAAAGCAGCGCTTCAAATTTTGCGAAATCCAAAAGGGGCGGAAGGCATGGCGAATCGGATTCGGGATGTGGCGAAGAAGTTGGGCGGCCCTGGTGCGGCGGCGAGGGCTGCTTCGGAGGTGGAGGATGCTATCCGCCAGAGAAAATCTTTAGTGGTCGCGGCGAAGAAGAGTCTCGGCGATGGCGAGAAGGGGAGCGGCGGAGGAGCCCAAGGGGCGTAAAGCGGAACGGGCGATGGCGGTGAGGCGATCGGCCTCTTTTTTGGCACCTGCAAGGCCAAGCAGGCGGGGGTAGGTGGCTTTTCCTGAAGATTGATCTTTCCCGATCGATTTCCCTAATTTCGCCTTTGTGGAGGTGATATCCAAAATATCGTCAATGACTTGGAATGCCAGGCCAAGGGCTTGGCCGAAACGTGTGAGGTGGCGAAGTTTTTCGGGATGGACACCTACCGACATGGCGCCGAGGCGAAGGGATGTGGTGATGAGGGCGCCTGTCTTCGCGCGGTGGATTTCGACTAATTTTTTGAGCGGGATTCGCTTTTTTTCCGAATCGAGATCAAGAACCTGTCCTGCGATCAGGCCGAGGCTACCAGAAGCGTGGGCGAGTTCGGTAACGAGATCGGCAGGGGAGTAGCGGCGATTGGGTTTGGTGCGAGCGACTGAGGTGAAGGCTTGGGTCAGAAGGCCGTCACCCGCGAGAACAGCGACAGCTTCGCCATAGACGCGGTGGTTTGTGGGGCGACCCCGACGGAAATTATCGTCGTCCATGCAGGGGAGATCGTCGTGAATTAGGGAGTAGGTGTGAATGCATTCGACGGCGCAAGCGGAGGGAATTGCAAGGGCCTCTTTTCCCCCAACGGCTCGAGCGGCGGCTAGGCAGAGGATAGGGCGAAGGCGTTTGCCCCCTGCGAGAAGACTATAGCGCATGGCGCGGTGAATGAGGGGTGGATTGGCCTTGGGGGAGATGAGTTGATCGAGGGCTTTTTCGACCAAAGGAAGGCGGGATTTCCAGAAGGTTTGAGGGTTCACCGTGGAGAGATATGACGAAGTTTGGGGTAAGAAGGCAAGCGTATCATTTTGCTTGGTGTGTGTGCCGATTGGAGTTGGGCGGGAGGAGGCTG
>JBIKNP010000015.1:0-52327 GCA_044358595.1 Methylacidiphilales bacterium | reverse complement strand
CCGAATTACAACACCTTTAAGAGATATGCTTATTATTTGGCAAAGGTGGTGGGAGCATCGGCCACAACGGCAGCATCATAGTTGGCTTGAGCTCGGAAGTAGTCGGCTTGAGCCTCAACGCCCATTATTTCCGCATCAAAAGCAAATTGCTCCCGAATCTGAAGATTCAGCATGTCGGTCGCGCCCAGTTTCATCCGCTCTTGCTCGGCAGATTCCAGTTGATGGGCCAGATCGATATTACGACGAGTTTTCATCAGGGCCTTATGGGCGGCGTCGACGGAAATAAAGGCATCCCGCACATCCGCAACAATCCGGTCTCGGGTAAACTGTTTTTCTAGATTCAAGCGGGAGATAGCCGAATCGGCCACCTCGACCCGACCTTCAGCCTCCCGTTGTTGCAATGGCATTTTCAGCTGTACCAAACCCTCTAGTTCCGTATCTCCATAAAAGGCGGGTTGGGCTGCAAGTAGGCCAACATCAAGATTGGGTAGCAGGGTGTTTTTCGCGAGTTTTTGATCGATATCGGCTTTTTTGAGGAGAAGTTCAATCCGGCGCATTTCCGGTCGTTGGAAAACAGCCTTGGCCAGATCGGCTGTCATTCGGCTTTCCTCCATCATAGGTTGAGGAGGAAAAGCCTTTGGAAGGCGCTTTCGCTGGGCAATGATGGGCTGAGAACTTTCAAGCGTGCGATAAAAAAGCGAAAGCTCGATTGCACTGGCTTGAAATTTGCGCTTGGCCAAGACCAAGGCAATCTCACGACTCACAACCATCTGTTGGTTATTTACCTGAACAATCGGGGCTGCCGCCCCTAATTTCACCTGTTCCGCGATGGCGCTATCGCGATCCTGAGCGATACGCAGCAATTCTTCAGTCAAGGCAAGCCTTTGACCGCTGGCCAACCAAGTGTAATAGCTGATCGTCGCGGCACGGACGAAATCAAGATATTGGCGTAGAATAACTGGGTCTGCCAATTCCTGGTCGATCTTGGCCTGCCAAAGCTTGGCGCGCCGTTCGTCGATGACACCGTCACGGAGAAGAGGAATGCGCAGGCCAACCAACCCCACCCCCTCACTATTACCGAGAGAATTATTTTTTCTGTAGTTGGGTAGGTACCCACTGCTCAACAGATAATAATCCGCATAGCTCGTGTAACCCCCGTACACACTTCCCCCCCAAAAGGGTAAGGGTTGGTCTAAAAGAGCGTAGCCGGCGGCTCCATCGTTGGGCCCCGCCAAGCTTTGGGCCCCTCCGGAAGTCAGATTCAAGTCGAAGGATCCCAAGGCCTGGCGAATTCGTCCCTTGGCGATGTCTTGGTCGATCAGTGCAGCAAGAAAGGGTGGATACATCTTTTTGACGCTCGCAAGGACTTCCGGAAGAAGAAGGGGTTTTTCGGATCCCCATGAGGTGATCGGAATACATAGCCAAGCGGCTACCCAGGCTGTCCGTATTGTCAGCATTATCCAGGGGTTATGGAGTGCCATATTTGTCATTCTTTTTGGTAGGATCGAGTTTTCCATCCTGATTGCTAACCACAGGAGGAAAGCCGTTGATTTGACGCCAAATTTCGAACCAAAGTGGGACCTGTTTGAGTAATATCCACGCATTCACCCGGGTGCCCTGACGAAGCCACCGATCTTTTTCGGGCCAACCGACAGTGACAGGGCCTTTTCCATCGAGTCGATTCACTGTGTCATCCGCTGGTCCGACCACGACACGAAATTTACCTGCGCCGTTGTCTGTGGCATCCACAAAAACCACTTCGCCTCCAAAGGTTCCGATGGCGAGCTGTGGCCAACCGATCATCTGCACAGCGGGCCATCCTTCAAAAGCCAGACGGACTGGGCTTCCCGGTTGGCCGTCTTTGCGCGAGTGAATGAGAGGCATATCATTTCCATCGATCAAAATCTCCGCGAAGCGACTATTGGTCTCGGGAATGATAACACAGATGAGCGTGCCGGGGCGCAGGTATGTGCCATCCGTGGTAGCGACATTAAGGACGATCCCGTCTCGAGGTGACAGAACGATCTGCCTTTCGTTTTGGCTGATCTGGATATCAAGAGCTGAGAGATCCCGCTCGGCCACAGCCATCTCACTCAAAGCAGTACCTTTAGCTGCATGAGTAGCGGAAATAGAGGCGTCCATATCATTCTCGGTTCGTTTCAGTGCTGCGGCAGCGGATTTCCACTCGGCACTGGTCGAATCGCGCGAGAGCGTGGCGAGCTCCAGGTTACGCTGAGATTCCAACTGTTTGGTATAAAGTTCCTGTGTGCGGGTGAAATTTAGCTGGGCAGTTTCAAAGGCAATCTTTGCCATAGCAACGCGCTGCTCTGCACCGTCGATAGCCTGCCGTTTGGCCATTTCCTGTTGAGTGATCTGGGCAATGAGTGATTCCACCCTACCTAAAGCAAAGTCTCGCCGACTTTCGATAGCTTCCCGCTGAGCCTTTAAGTTCGAGACAAGATTTGGATCATTATCCTGAATCTCAATGATCAGATCACCCATCTTGACTCTTTGCCCTTCGGTGACGTGCAAGTGCTTTACCCGGCCGGACAGCTGAGCCTCAATATTGATTCGTCGTTCCAAGGGATCGAAGGCAATTACCCTGCCGCTTCCGGCAATAAATTGACGCCAAGGCAGAAAGCAGAGCGCAAAAGCCAACAGCACAAACCCGATAAGCAACAAGCGTGTAACAATTAGGGTAAAGCGAGCTGATGCAGCAAGAGCGAGCGCGGGAAGGGGGGGATTGGTTGTGGGAGAATTCATTTTTTCGGGTGAGAAATGCCACCGCCTACATGGCTGGGTGCGAGCTTGATGATTTGGTCGCACTTCAGGGTTACCTCATGATCCCGAGTGGTTAGAACTACGGTCCAGCCTTCTGATTTTCCTAAGATGGTAGCCGAGAGTTGATTCAGCGAGTCGGTGTCGAGGCCGTCGAAAAGCTCGTCGATAAGCAAGAGTTTCGGTCGCTGAACAAGGGCACGTGCAAGAAGAAGACGAGTTCTCTGATTTCCGCTCAGGGGAGCACCAGCAATTTTAAGCTGGAGATTTAAACCTTCTGGTTGATGAAGTAATTCATCAAGCAAGCCTACCTTGGTCAGGGCAGTTTGAATTTCTTCCATCCCAATACCAATGCTGCCGAGTCGAAGGTTCTCGATAATCGTGCCATCGACGATTTCATCTCGTCTGAGTAGCATCACGCTTTCGCGAAGAGATTCTAGGTAACAGTTGCGGAGGTCGAGTCCATCGATCCTGACAAAACCTGCGGTAGGCTGGCGAAGACCGAATAAAATATTCAGCAAAGTGCTGCCTCCTGACCCATGCGGACCGACGATGGCTGTGCGAGAGCCTGGTAGGATGGTGAAGTTGAGGCCTAAAAACAGGGGAGCACGATCATAGCTGAAGGTGAGGCCTTCTGCTTGGATATGGGTGCCAGTTTTTTTATTAACTCGTCTTTCTCCGTTTTCTCTCTCGATATCGAGGTCAAAAATATGACCAAGCTTGTTCATGGCAGCTAAGGCGTCGTACCAAGCTTCAAGTTTCTTCCCCATTTTTCCTAAGGCACCGACGATAGAGGCCATAATTAACTCACTTGCCACTAACTGACCTATCGTAATCTGTTGGCTGATCACGAGATATCCCCCAACGGCGAGGAGGATGGCAGCGGCAAATACCTGTAGAGTTAACAATCCTGAAATCTGGCGCATCAAGATGCGAAAATGCTTCTCCCGTGCGTGGACGTAGCCAGTCGCAAGTTCATTGGCGCGTTCATAAGCGAGGGCATACCCTCCGGGTCCTTTGAAAAGAAAAGGGAAATGGGCAATTTCCTCAAACCAGTTCACGAGGTTGTACTTCATCATCGATTCACGAATGCTAGTATCGACCGCTCCGCGACCTAATAACCAGATCGCGAGGACTATGAGAACAAGAAGTCCCGCGACAAACATGAGAAGGAGGGGGTGATAAAGTGATAAAAGAACCATCCCAATGACAGTGCTAAAGACCAAATTTACCCCATCTAAAAGCAGCAGGGCAGTGCTCTTCTGGACGATTACAATATCGAGAAACCGATTGACCAACTCTGGTGCATACACCCCATCGAGTGACTCTGCTTTCACCCGGGGAAGGCGATAAGCCATATCGGAAGCCGTACGCACAAAGACCCGTCGCTGGATGATGTCAGCAATGTAGTACTGAAAAGCTGTAATTACGGCCTGAAGAGCAAGGCAGGCAAAAAGCGCGATCGAGAGAATGACTAGTGCTTGCAAGTAGGGTTGAGACTGCCCGCCAAAGGCCAGATTGCTCACCACTGCATCGACAGCAAGCGGGGCGGCCAGATATAAAATTCCGGAGAAAACTGAGAAAATCAGCAAGGTATGGATGTCCTTTTTCTCTGCTTTGAGTAAGGCAAAGAACCGTTTTCCTGGACTCGCTCCCATAGTGCTATGAGCATGAGAACTCATTCCATGGGCAGGGCGTTCTAATTGCACCACAGCAGCGTCAACCTCTTCATGGGGATCGTTCAATCCGAGCATGCGGGTGAAGTTCCTGCGCGTGATAGTTTTATAGGACTTAGGATCAGTTCCATTCAAATATCGAAGAGTGAATAGACCTGCATAAGTGATCACCAGCCAGCGGGATTCACTAGAATGCCAAATCACGACTGGAGTGTTGGGGTGAGCTTGCCAAATTGCATTAGCAAGGGTCATCCGAATTGGGGATACAACCATAGAAACTTCAGCACATGCGCCGACTAGCTGTTTCATAGGATCCTCGGACCCTTGGAGTGAATTCTGGGTGGCAACCCGAGAACGCTCGAGGTCGAATTTTGCCCCGGTAACAGCAGCAAGCTGCTCGAGAATCCCGATGTTAATTGTAGTTTCGGTGGCTGTATCTTTAGTTGTTATAGCTACAACTATTATTCGCTATTTCAGGAACTCAATTAAAAAACAGCTTTAACGATAGAGATAAGGATAAAATCTTAAATTTCTTCAATATCGATAAAGAAATTTTTTTTGATATTACTGATTCAAGGAAAACTTCACGGGCAATTCAACGGTAACAGGCGTAGGGGTCCCATTCACTTTTTGTGGGTGAAAGTGCCATTGTCGGACAGCTGTAATAGCAGATTGGTCGAGGACATCATGTCCAGTGCTCTGGAGTATCTTGAGGGATTCCACGGTCCCTTGTGCAGATATTTTGGCCTGAAGAATCAAAGTGCCAGCCCAGCCCTTTTTTCTAGCTACGTCAGGATAGATGGGTGCTGAATTTTGGGATGCGTTTGGGCGGGCGAGGACTGTCGAACTAGCAGGGGACGGCGGGAGTTGTGAGGGGGAGGGAGTGGGAAGGAGGCGGGGTGAAGGGTCGGGTGTGGGTAGGGCAGGGGCCAGGGAAGATGGAGTGGGTGCGGTATCGACCGTATCGGAGGTGGGAAGGGGGGTAGCTAGAACGGGCTCCTGAACTGTTTCAGGTTGGCCTGCGGAGGTTTCGATCATTGTAATTTCGACCGAGAAATCGGAAGGTTGAACTGCGAAATCTTGGGTTGTGGCGATGGAGGGTCGCGAGAAAAAGAGTGTCGCATGAAGGGCCATCGAGGCAGTGAACCCGAGAAGGAGAAAAAGTTTATCGCTGGGGGCGGGATAAGAGAGAGTCATGGCTATTTTTTGGGATCGTGGACGAGGTTAAATTGGACGATGCCAATCTGCCGAGCTCGATCCATCAACTCGACAAAAAGGCCGTAGTTCATTCTTTGATCTCCGCGAAAATGGATCTTTCGATCTACTTGACCTTGGGATAGGGCCTGGAGTTTCTGATCGAACTGGGATAGGGAAACGGGAGAGCCTTGGAGAGTGATCGATCCTTTGGCATCGACCGAAACGAGGATGACTTCGGGGGATGTGTCCGATTGTCCGTGTGCGGTGGGAAGCTTGACTTGGAGGGACGGTAGCGTGAAGGAAGAGGTGAGCATAAAAAAGATTAACAGGAGAAATACCACATCGATCAGGGGGGCCATATCGATCGAGGTGGTGAGACGTTTGGGTCGAGTAAACATGGGGTTACTGGACGGTGGAAAACTCTTCTTCTTGGGCGCGTTGACGGGGCTTGGTGGTGACAGTGGAGGGGGAGGACGGGCTCAAAAGATCATCTAGGGACGTGACAGCCATTTCCATTCGGCGTGCGATTTTATCCGCATGACCTTCAAATGCGTGGTACAGAGCCATGCAGGGGATTGCGATCACCAAGCCAAAGACTGTTGTCAGAAGGGCCTCCCAGATTCCGCCCGCCAAGTCGGAGGGTTTTACCGTCCCCTGAATTGATTCAATCTTTGAAAAAGCCACCACCATGCCCTGCACGGTGCCGAGGAGGCCGACCAACGGGGCTAGATGGGCGAGAGCGGCGAGAATTCGAAGGTTTTTTTCGACCCCCTCCAACGCAAGTGATCCAGTCCGACGTATATTGTCTTGGCGGACTTTGGTGGGGCGGTTCAATTCCTCGAGATACGTTTGAACAACCCTTGCGACGGGATGATGAGAGGCAACGGCTAGGGGAAGGGCGGCGGCAGAACCGGAGGTACGTATCATCTGCAGCAGGGATCGGAGCCATCGATCCGGAGAGTATCCGTAATAGATGTAGGTCAGGGTCCTCTCAATAGTTACCGCTAACGCGACGAAGGAGAACGCAAGAAGAACCCACATCAGGGCTCCCCCTCGAACCATAAGATCCATGAACGACATGCCGCCTAACATGAGAAAAAAATACGGCATGGCGGTTTCAGCGTCACGAAAAAAAATGAGACACAGTCTCAATAAATATATTGATCATGAGATTGCGTCTCAGTATCTTTAAGCGCTCATGGGTTTGGTTTTTCTGAAATATCTGCTGTTTTGCGTTGTCCTGTTCAACTTTGGGATTCGTTTGGGGGCTCAAACCCTCTCTTCAACCAATGCGGTGGAGGAGGGGACGTTGGGCAAGGGGGCAGGTGATGAGGTTGTGCGCTTGCAGCAGGTGGAAGTTGAGGCGGACTATGACGTTCAGACTCGTTTGCCCTTCCTGCCCGATGTGGAGGGAACGCGGATCAATGCAGGAAAGCGAACCTCGAACATTGATGCGCACTACCTGCCAGAGGTGAAAGACGATAACTGGCGTCAGATCACGGCAACGACACCCGGGTTGGTTGTGCCTGAGGAGACGACTCCACTCACCAGCATGGCGTATCGAGGATTTGATCCTCACAGATTGCAAAGTTTTCAGGTTCTGGAAGACGGAATTCCGATTCAAGCGGACATGATTGGGTATCCTGAGGCGTATTACCTACCTCCAACCTATCCGATGGAGACAATGGAGTTTATTCGAGGGGGCGCAGCTCTCATGTACGGACCCCAACCTGCAGGAGCGATAAACTTTGTGATGCGAAAACCTCCCACCGATAAAAAATTCACGGCAGAGTCGGTAACGCTAGGGGGAAGTTTCGATTATATCTCCAGCTTCAATTCCGTTGGAGGAACCGTGGATAACATTGGCTATTACGGGTGGTTTAATCACCGCCAATCGCAAGGCTTTCGGGAAGCCAATAGCCAGTACGATCTCAACAACGGGAATTTAACTTTGGCCCTCGATGCGGAGACAAAGCATCGCTGGTATTTTAAGCTAAACGGCTATGAGGAGTGTCATGGGGAGCCAGGCGGATTACGGCTGAACAATGACACGGCCCGAACTCCCGTAAATTATAACGTGGATCGAAACGCAACTTCCCGTTTCAACGACCAGTTTGAACTGAGCCGGTACGCAGTTTCCGCCATTCATGAATCGGAATTCGACGAGGACCTCTTTTTTTCGTATCGGGTGTGGTTTGACTACTACCGTCGATGGAGTCGGAGACAAGAAGGGGGTGGTTTTGGAACACTTCCTATTTTGCAAACCACCCAGATCGAGACTCAGCAGTTTTATACTTGGGGAATGGAGCCTCGGTGGCGGTGGGATTGGGATCTGGGGGGCGAGTCTCAGACGCTGACTGCGGGTTTTATGCTCTATAACACAACCTCCCCAAGAACTGACAAGCAGGGGCTGACTCCGACCTCGAACACCGGACAAATTCGGAACCAGAGCGATCGATCGGTCTGGTACGCGCCCTTCTTTGTGGAAAATAAGTTTACCGTAGGGGATCTTTCGGTCGTTCCTGGGTTTCGGATGGAAAATATCTGGCAAACGGTGGACCAGAAAATTAATACGGAAAGATCTTCAAAGGGACAGCCGATCGGAACCCAAAATCAGAATAATTTTGTCCCGCTGGTTGGTTTAGGTGTGGAGTATTCGTTGCCCCAAGAAATGGCGATGTATGCCAATGTGTCGGAGGCGTATCGGCCTCCCACCTTTGCCCAAGCGGTTCCCACCGGGCCGAATTTGCGAGTCTCTGGAAACTTGGCGGAGGGGACAGTCTGGAACTACGAGGCGGGAGTTCGGGGAACACCGACCGAGTGGTTGACCTTCGATACGAGTGGATTCTGTGTCGACTATTCGAACCAGATTGGTGAGACCTCAGTGGGTGCAATCACTACGGTGAGTAACTCGGGTCGTTCCCGAGTTTACGGTTGGGATCTACTTTTTCAGGTGGATCTGGTGGGAATCGCAGACGGGATCGCCCACGACCAGATGGGGGTTGGGGATTTGCAGGATGGAAAGACAGCTGGATGGTCGAAAGAGTATGGGGCTCTTAATTTTTACACTGCCCTGACGTTGCAAAACGGGAACTTTATCAATGGAGCCAATGAGGGAAAAACCCCGCAATATCTTTCCAACTATGTTTACAAAACCGGCTTGGTTTATGACTGGCAAAGTAAAGTGAAAGCATCCTTTTTGGGAACCTATGTCGGGCACAGCTATGCCAGTGATAACAACCCGACGGGGGCCGAGTCGCGATTCATTCCGGCCTATAATCTTTGGGATCTGACCTTGGAAGCGAAGCTGTGGAATGAGTACGTCAGCGTGGTGGCCGGGATCAACAATGTTTTCAACAAGCAGTATTATGCGCGGATACGCCCTGACGGAATTGATCCCGCCATGCCACGGAACTGGTACGCGGGCTTAAAGATTATTTTTTAGAATCTGGTTTTGCAGTCCGACTGTTTCGAGGGCAGACCCCTTTGTCCCGAAGGGCGTCACATGTGGCCTCAATTTGTAAATTCACGCGTTTCGGGCTGAAACCGTGATCTTTTGTCACAATCGATTCCCGCACGTCTAAGCAGTGGTCGTGAAACTCGACAATCTTTTGGCAATCCACACAGACAAAGTGTCCATGGCGGGGGTGATCGGCAAAATTAGGATCGTACAGCGGGGTGGATTGGCCGATGCCGACTTGGCGTAGAAGTCCTGCGCGGACAAGAAAGGAGAGGGTGCGGTAGACAGTCGCCCGAGAGACCTTGCCATCTTTTTTGCGGGACTTTGCGAGAAGGGATTCAGCCGTGAAATGTTCCCGATTGGCGAAAGCAACCTCGGTGATGGTTTTACGCTGGGACGTAAGGCGCAACCCTTGCGTGCGCATCGTTTCAAAAGCGCGGGCCTGAGGGGTATGGGTTGGTGCGGTAGTCGGACTATTCATGGGGAACAAGAGTGGGGGCCTTCAGAGCGGAATTGGGGGCGCCTTCACGCGGAACTTTAAGGGCTTTGAGGAATCGCTTCACAGCAGGAGAGACCATTCGGCTGGAACGAGACACGATTCCTAATGGCCGAATAATTTCGGGGCCTTGGTGAGGAAGAATTACCAGAGATCCTTTTGCTAGTTCAGTACTGATCGCGGAGGTGGGAAGAAAGGCTATTCCCGCATTAATTTCGACCGCTTGTTTCAATGTTTCGACATTATCGAACTCCATCATGGGTTGGAATTTGAGACCTCGTGTGGCAAGGATGCGGTCGAGTCCTTGGCGAGTCGGCATTTCCGGGGCGAGCGATATGATCTTGCTCTGGGCAAGATCCGGAAGGTTGATCGGACCTTTTTTGAGAAGGGGATGGCCAGGGGCACAAATGATGTGGAGGGTATCCTTCTTAAACGTTTCTACCTTGAGGCCTTTTCGGGGAGATGGAAATGCGACAAAGCCGACGTCGGCATCCCCCGCGGCAACCGATTCGTACACTTCGTTGGAGCGGCGGTAATCGACCTGGATTTTGACTTGGGGAAACGCTTTGAGAAAATCTTTAATGTAGGGAGGTAGTTCATGAAGACCCAAGCTGGGAACGGCGACCAATCGGATGGTTCCGGAGATGATGTTTCGCATCTCCTCCAACTGATGTTGAAACCTTTGGTAGTAGGAAATGATTTCCCGACTGGCCTCATAAAGAAGCTGGCCTTCACGGGTCAGGGCAAACTGCTTGCTGGTGCGCTCGAGAAGGGGAACGCGAAAGCGGACTTCGATGGAGCGTAGTTGCTGACTTACGGCAGATTGGGTAATGCCATTCAGGCTGGCCGACCGGCTAAAAGAGCGAGTCTCGACAAGATCTCGGAACACTCGAAAAGACTCTACTTGCATAAGATCAGTATTATTATCCAGCCTTATTCGTAATGCAAACCAAGCCTAGCTAATCATGAGCGAACTTCTTGAGCAAAACTATCACTCGATCCAGAAGCAGATCGCTTTATCGGCTGAGAAAGTCGGTAGGGATCCCGCATCCGTGCGTATGCTGGCGGTGAGTAAGAAGATGGAGACGGAAAAGATCCGTGTGATCTGGCGTTTGGGACATCGGCTTTTTGGGGAAAATCGGGTTCAGGAGGCAAAAGTGAAGATTCCAGAAATGCCCGTGGGTGGGGAGTGGCACTTCATCGGAGGCCTGCAAACCAACAAGGCGAAAGATGCGGTCGAGTGTTTCGATGTGGTGGAGTCAGTGGATCGGCTTGAGTTGGCTACGGAGCTGCAAAAAAGGTTGGAGTTGGCGGGAAAAAAGATGCGTATCATGCTGGAAGTAAATGTGGGGGAAGAGGCGGCTAAACATGGGTGTCCCCCGGAAGGGGTGGGGGAGTTGTTGAAATCGATTCAAGGTCACTCTCGTTTGGAGGTGATTGGATTGATGGCGATTCCACCGTTCCGTGAAGATCCGGAGATGGCGCGGCCGTTCTTTTCGAAACTACGGGAGATTCGGGATCGTCTCCAAGAAACCCACGAGGTGCATTTGCCCGAGTTATCGATGGGCATGAGTCACGATTTTCCTGTGGCAATCGCAGAGGGTGCGACGATCGTACGGATTGGAACCGCACTTTTCGGCCCCCGAAGCGCGTGAGACGGACTCTTCCTAAAGCCTTTTATTCAAAAAAGAATCCTGTTTGTGTCGCGAAACAATTATTAGGAAAAGTTCTTTGGGTTCGAGGCAAGGGGGGGGTCTGCCGAGCCAGAATTGTGGAGACGGAGGCGTATGGAGGCAGCCTAGATCGGGCCTCCCATGCCTGGTGCGGCAGAACAAGACGTAACGAATCGATGTTTGGAGCTCCTGGAACGGCTTACGTGTACTTGTGCTATGGGATTCATCGAATGTTCAATGTGGTGACAGGCCCTACGGGTTGGCCTGCGGCGGTTCTTATTCGAGGGGTGGAGCCGATGGAGGGGGCGGACAGAATGGCGCGCAGACGGGGTGTTTCTGTAGATGATTTTCGACTTTCTTCTGGGCCTGGGGCGCTGACCGAGGCGATGGGAATCGAATCTGATGCGGATCGATGTGATCTTGTTTCCGGATCAATTCGGATCGAAGATGATGGGGTGCGTTACCCCAGAACTAAAATACAAGCGGGACGACGGGTGGGAGTTTCTTATGCGGGACCAGCCGCCTTCTTTCCTTGGCGATTCTCTGTCCGCGGTAACCCTTGGGTAAGTCGAGCACGAGCATGAAAAGAATTGTTCATCTGCAAACGACGGACGAAAAAGCCAAGGAGATCAATTTTTCGGGTAAGTATTACGGCACGTTTGCCGAGATTGGGGCAGGGCAAGAGGTTGCACGCTGGTTTTTTCAGGCGGGTGGTGCGGCTGGCACGGTGGCGAAAAGCATGTCGGCATATGACATGACTTTCAGTAACGCGATTTATGGAACGGCTCATCGCTTTGTTTCGCGCGAGCGACTTTGGGAGATGCTGGATCATGAGTACCGCCTCCTTCTAGAGAGATTAGGGCAGGAGCGGGGGAACTCTTCTCGCTTCTTTGTCTTTGCCAATACTGTGGCGGCTCGGAGTCATAAGTTTCCAGGAGACGGCAAGGGATGGATGGGGGTTCGGTTTCAGACTGAGCCCAATGCAACACCAGGAAACATTGTCCTCCATGTTCGGCTTAAGGATGATACCAACGCAGAGCAGATGGAGGTGTTGGGGATCTTGGGGGTGAATTTAGTCCATGCGGCATTTTGTCATTGGAGAAAGCCAGAGCAGATTTTGGTTCATCTTATGGACGGAATCCGTCCCGGACGTGTCGAAGTGGATATGGTTGATTTTCGGGGATCTATTTTCTCCAATGTAGACAATCGCCTGATGAGCCTGAAGATGGTTCATCTTCAGCTTACCCCAGTGGCTCTTTTTTCAGCATCGGGGGCGAATCTTGAGGCAGAGGATTGTTTCTATGGAAAATCGATTCTCCTTCTGCGTGGACACTATCGACCGATTACCAATTTTCATCTCACGATGATGAACAAAGCATCCGCCCTTTTTCGAAAGGATCCTGCGAATGTGGGGAAAGAGGTTGTAGAGGTTAGTGAAATCACCATGCGGAATCTTGTCAGGCACCGAAAAGCTGGAGCGGAGGACTTTTTGGACCGAGTGGATTGTCTTGGGGCCTTGAAGAGAACGGTCCTCGTTACGGGAATCTTTCGTTTTCACAGATTGGCTCACTATTTGACTCAGAGAACGAAGGGTTCTGTGGGCTTTGTGCTTGGGGTGCCTCTGTTAAGTAAAATCTTAGATCCTGAATTTTATAGCGATTTGCCAGGAGGAATCTTGGAGGGAATGGGTCGACTCTTCCTCAAAGGGGTAAAGCTGTTTGTGCACCCTGGGTATGACGGAGTCACAGGCAAGTATGTCACTGGACATACCTTGACGGTGCCAAGGGCCTCACGAGACCTGTACCAATTTCTAATTCATCAGGGAAAAATTGTTGATTTAGCGGGAGGCGAGAGGGATCTTCCGTCCTGTGCCAGCTCTGAGATTTTGCGCAATATTCGAAATGGAAAGTCTGGGTGGCAAGAGAATGTGCCTCCTCAGGTAGCTCAGTTGATTCAGAGGCGAAGACTCTTTGGGTACAAAGCGGGCAAGAAATAGCTCGCGCAAAAGCCCTTTTAAAAAAAGGGGTTGAGGTGGTTGAAAATTTGAGTGGCAGAGTTAAGATGTTCATATGCGACAGTTTCACTGGCTTCTAGGGGTTGTTTTTCTGTTAGCTCCAACTGATTACGCGAGTGCGATTGTTTTTTTTAGCCAAGGAAACGATGCGAATTTAGATAACCCTGGAGTGGGTTTGCCTTGGGATAATGTGGTGCAGATGCGGAATGAGTTGGGCCCGATCGGCACTGGGGTGTACTTGGGGAATCGGTATGTGCTGACGGCGGGTCATGTGGGTCCTTTGACGAGCGTGAAGGTTGGATTCGTTGATTATCTTTTGGACTCTTCTCCCGCTGTAGCGATCGGGCAGGCGGATATGAAGCTGGTCCGTTTGGCCTCAGATCCTGGACTGAGCGGGGTCCGGTTGAATACCAATCCTTCGGGGGATGCCGGGAATTCTTATTTGGTTGGGTATGGGGTAGGTCGGTCCAGCAGCTCTCTCTTAAGTTCGAGTCCGGTGACGTGGGGCGATAGCTCGACGGCGATCAAAAGATGGGGAACCAATTTTGTGGATGGAGCGATTGCCGGGGTCCAAGTGGCGGGATACACCTCCGATCTGTTGAGGACACAGTTTAACAGTAACTCGGGTGCCAATGAAGCAGCCCTTACGATTTACGACTCCGGAAGCGCCCTTTTTCGCCAAATCGGGAGTGAATGGTTTTTGGTTGGGCTGGGGGCCTACGTGCAAAATAGTGGTTACTCACTGGCGAGCACCCAGTTCAACTCTCGAGACTCGGATGACAGTTATTTTATTCGAATCTCCTCTTACTCTAGTGCCGTTGATCAGATTGGGGCGGTGGCGGTGCCAGAACCGTCCTCTTCGCACTATTTCGTTGGCGGGCTTCTTTTTCTCGGGTTTTTGGCCCTCCGCAAGATTTTGCCCCAGAAGAGCTGAGTCCCTCCAATTTTCGTTCCCACGTTATTCGTGGGGATGTAGGGGTTGGGTTGACGAGGGCATGGCAAACATTAGCGTGGCGAGAATGGCGAAGTCCCCGTTAGGCAGAGGTTTGGGTGCTCTTTTAGGCGGAACCTCTGGAGTTTCACCAGGAACGGCTCCACTCAGTTCACCTGTAGTGAGAAGCGAGGATGGAGAGAAAATTCTTCAGTTATCCGTTGTCGACGTCCTTCCAAGTCCATTCCAACCCCGCCGCGTTTTTGCGGAGGAAAACCTTAGTGAGCTTGTGGATTCCATACGGGCACGCGGAATTTTCCAGCCCCTGATTGTGCGCCGATCTCCCAAAGGAAATGGGTATGAGCTCATTGCGGGAGAACGACGCTGGCGTGCGGCAAAAAAACTCAATTTACCGAAAGTTCCAGTTATCGTTCGTGAAGCGACGGATCAGCAGGTTTTGGAGTTGGCCTTAATTGAGAATCTCCAACGCGCGGAGTTGGATCCTGTGGAGGAGGCGGACGGATATGCGACACTGATTGAAACGTTTGGGTTGAAGCAGGAGGAGGTCGCGGAGCGAGTGGGGAAAAACCGAGCCACGGTCGCCAACTCCCTGAGATTGCGATCCCTCCCCCAGGAGGTGCGGGACCTATTACGCTCGAAGCAGTTATCGGTGGGCCACGCAAAAGCCATTCTAGGTTTAGGAGAGGTCGCAGCGCAGACTGCGATTGGACGGGAAGTGGTGAAACGAGGTTTAAGCGTTCGCCAGGCCGAGGCCCTGGTGAGGCGGCAGACAAATGGAACTCGGGGCAGAAAAAAGGGACGAGGTTTGCAGTCGGCGGATTGGCGGGATCTGGAGATAAAGTTACAAAGGGCAACAGGCACGCGGGCAAAAATCGTAGGAAGTGCAGGCAAGGGGCATATTGAATTACCTTACACTTCGCCTGAGGAGTTGGAGCGGTTGTCTGTGCATTTGGGGGTTCGGCCCGCTCTGTAGGAGGAGAAAAGTATGAGTCAGAGAATCCGCCTTTTGGCGGAAGTGGTCGCCAACCGAATTGCGGCTGGGGAGGTGGTGGAGAGGCCCGCCTCGGTGGTGAAGGAGCTCGTGGAAAATTCTCTGGATGCCGGGGCAAAGAAAGTGGAGATCAGTGTGGAAAGGGGGGGGAGGTCTTTGATTCGGGTAACGGATGATGGTCATGGAATGGGGCCTGAAGATGCGCTTTTGGCGTTGGAGCGTCATGCCACGAGTAAAATTCGGGAGGCATCTGATTTACTAGGAATTCGAACTTTTGGGTTTCGTGGGGAGGCTCTTCCGAGCATTGCGTCGGTGAGTCGGTTTACGTTGAAGACTCGTGAGGCGGAGGCTGCTGAGGGTACGGAGGTGGTGATTGACGGTGGCAAAGTGATTCGAGCTGGCCAAACGGGTTGTCCGACGGGAACGAGCATCGAGGTGCGACAGCTTTTTTCCCATGTCCCTGGAAGACGAAAATTCCTGCGCACGGAGGAGACGGAGTGGGGGCATATCGAGCAGGGGATTCGGTTGACGGCATTGGCGCGGCCGGATGTGAGTTGGGTATTGAGGCGGGATGGTGCGGTATTTTGGCAGGATACGGCGAGGGTTGGGCTGGAGGAGAGGTTGATGGCGGTTTTCGGAAAAGAGTGGCGTGAATCGGTGTTACCACTGGATGTCGAGGATGGGGGGATGAGTTTGAAGGGATATATCGGCAGACCTGGGGTGAGTCGGGCGACTCGGGCGGAGCAGATTCTTTTTGTGAATGGCAGGCCCGTGCAAAACATGACCCTGAACGCGGCCTTGTTGGAGGGGTACCACAATGCGTTGATGAGGGGGCGCTTCCCTGTGGCGGTGCTTTTTCTTGAAGTGGATCCTGCGGGAGTGGATGTAAATGTTCATCCAGCGAAGAGGGAAGTGCGGTTTCGACAGGACGGGGATGTGCGGCGGTTTGTGAGTGGGGCGGTGGCGGAGGTTTTGCGAGGAGGATCGGTTGGCCCCTTGCCTTTGCCGGCGATCCATAGCGCAAGTTTTCCAAGTCTGTCTTCGACTCACTCGACTTGGACTCAGCCCTCGCCCCTCCTGTCTGCAACTCTGGCTTCTGGAGGTGCGGTGGAGAGATCGTTAGGGATCGAGGTGGAGACAAAACGCGGAATCCCTGCGGGCTGGCGATATTTGGGGGTGATCGACCATTTGTATGTAGTGGCAGAGAAGGATGGGGGTGCGGTTTTGATTGATCAGCATGCAGCGCATGAGCGGATTTTATTTGAGCAACTTCTGAAGCAGGTGGCGCAAGAGGAGGTCTCGGGTCAGAGGTTGTTGTACCCCGTGACGGTGGAGTTTCCTCCTGTGCAGGCTCAATTCTTAAACCAGCAGTTAGAGGAGTTAGGTCGGGTAGGGTTGGGGATTTCCTCGATGGGCGGAAACTCTTTTCTGGTGGATGCCTTGCCACCGCGAATCAAGACGTTGGCAGTAGAGGATTTTGTTCGTGGGGTGGTTGCGGACTTGGAAACGGGTGGCGCAGGAACCCGGAAGGATCGAAAGCTAAGTGAGGATGTAATCGCAAAAACGGTTTGTCGGCATGCGATCAAAGCAAATGATCGGTTGAATGAGGTAGAGGCGGAGCGGCTTCTAGCAGATCTGTTGGCGTGTGAGCTTCCGTATACGTGTCCGCATGGCAGGCCGACGATGATTTTGCTCAGTAAGGGGGAGTTGGAGAAGAAGTTTGGCAGGGCGGGGTGATGAGCCAGAAGCGGATCTACTTGGATCATGGGGCAGGAGGTTGGCTTTTACCGAAGGTAGAGAAGGAGTTGTTAAGGTTTCTGGTGGAGATTCAGGCGTCACCTACGGGAGGGCACCGGGAGGGAAGAGAGGCGAGGGAACAGTTGGAGATAGCACGAAAGCGGGTGGCGGATTTTATAGGTGCGAGAGCTTTTGAGGATGTGATCTTTACTTCAGGGGGAACAGAGTCTGTGCAGTCGGCAATTCGTGGTTGGGGGACGTCCGTGCGCCAAGGAACGATTTATGTAAGCGAGATAGAGCATCCTGCATTGGAAAGTGCGGTGCGGAGGTTGGGAGAGAGTGGGTTTCAAGTCCGACGCGTGAAGGTAGATTCAATGGGGCGATTCAAGTGGGATGGGGTGAAGGTCGAGCCCGGGGCGGCTTTGGTTTGTGTGCATCTGGCACATCACGATTTGGGGACACTTCAAAATCTTGGTGAAGCGAAACAGTTTGCCGATCGGGTGGGCGCGAAGCTTTTCGTGGATGCCACTCATGGGGCTGGATGGGTTTCGCTGGATGTAGAGAAGGTGGGGGCAGATCTGGTGGCACTGTCTGGGCACCGGATAGGAGGCCCGAAGGGGACGGGAGCACTTTGGATACGGAGTGGAACGCCTTGGACGCCTTGGATGGAGGGGGGCAGGCAGGAGGGGGATCGACGGGCAGGAACGGAAAATCTTCCGGCGATCGTGGGGTTTGGGGTGGCAGCGGAAGAGTGGAAAAAGAGAGGGGATGATTTTAGAAAGGATGTGGCTGAAGCACAGAAGGTGTTGGCGGAGGGGATTCTCAAGGAAGTGCCCAGCGCCAAACTTCATGGTTCAAAGCTAGGGTTAGAAAGAAGTCCCAATCATTTGGCATTCAGTTTTGCGGGACTGGAGGCGGAGAGCTTGGCACTGGTTTTGGATCGGGTGGGACTGGCGGTGCGGGGAGGGAGTGGGTGTGTGACGAGGGAGATGAGGATTCCGCCTGGGATGAAAGGGATTGGGGCAAGTCCCGAAGAGTCTCGGGCCTTAATTCTTTTTACTTTAGGGCCAGAGATAGATCTCGGGAAAATTTCTAAAGCTGTCGACTTGGTGAAAGAGGCTGTTCAGCGTCTCACGTCAATCCTTCCTTCTTAAAATTGATTTCCTAGATGGGCATGGCCAGTAGTGGCTTCGAAAGCTGGAGTGACCAAGCAAAGGGTGCCAAGATATTTGTATGAGTGGAAACGAGTGGCAAGAAGAGGTGGTAACGAGGTTGCGTGGGGTGAAGTACCCTGGGTTTAGTCGTGATATTATCTCGTTTGGTTTGGTTCAAGACATGGCTCTGGAGGGAACGGAGTTAAAGCTTAAGCTTAAGATTACCACCCCAGATCCTGCGGTACCTGAAAAGATCGGAAAAGAGATTCGGGATGCGTTTAAGGGCTATGGACCCGTCAAGAGCGTGACGATTGAGACGGAGGTTGCGCCTCCGCAGGCAACTGCCGCCACAGGGGCACAAGGAATTGAAGGGGTAAAAAAGATCGTGGCTGTTGCCAGTGGAAAAGGGGGTGTTGGGAAATCGACGGTGGCGGCGAATTTAGCAGTGCGGTTGGCACAGAGCGGGTTGAAGGTTGGGCTTTGTGATTGTGACCTGTATGGACCGAGTCAGGCGTTGATGTTGGGTTGCCGGGAGGGAGTGAGAGTGGAGGAGGGGACGGAGAGGCTTGTGCCGGCGGAGTGTCATGGGGTGAAGTTGATGAGTATGGGAATGTTGCTAGGGGATGATAGCCCTGCGGCATTACGGGGACCGATGGTGACCCGGTTTACCCAGCAGTTTTTAAGACAGGTTGCATGGGGTGATCTGGATGTGCTTGTTTTAGATCTCCCCCCTGGAACGGGAGATATCCAGCTTACCATCGTTCAGACAGTGGCATTGGATGGGGCTCTTATTGTGACGACACCACAGGAGGTCGCACTAGTGGATGCTCGAAAGGCAATTGCGATGTTTCGAAAAGTCAACGTGAGGATTCTGGGTGTGGTAGAGAACATGAGTTACTTTATTGTGCCTGGAACGACGCACAAACATGAGATTTTTGGAACTGGTGGAGGAAAAAAGGAGGCCGAGCGGCAGGAGGTTCCGTTTTTAGGGGAAATCCCGCTCGATCCAGAGGCAAGGGAGTGCGGGGATCATGGAAAACCTGTTGTTTTGGAGAGACCCAACTCTGCCTCAGGCAAAGTTTTTTCTGAATTTGGAAATCATCTATCAAAAATACTATTTCTAAGCAACTCACGTTAAGCGATTTATATTTTTCACCATAAAAGATTCACACTTGCGAAATATCCTGAAGGGACCAAATTAGAGTCGTGGACGTTAAAGAAGCCTCGCACTTCTCGCTTGACCCTAAGTCGGTCTTTAAGAATTCCGCTTTGTATCGTGAGTTTTTGTTAGAGCGGGAAGAGATTTTAAAACATAAATGGCACCTGAGCGAACAGGCGGGCCACGATGTGGGTTTTGAAAAAGGGCTACTGGATTGGATTGTGAAGCATAGGGTTGCTTGGAGAGCGAATCGGGAAAAAGAGCTCGCGAAGGAAAAAGAGATTTGCTAACAGTTTAGGTGACGCACGACGCGTCCTTTAACGGGAACCTGTGAGTTCCTCAAGGAGGCGAGTATGGTAGGAAAACAGTTGATGGACGGGGAAACTGTACGCCGAGCCGTTCGGCGGATGGCGCATGAATTTGCGGAACGTCACCCTCAAGGAAATATTGTTTTAGTTGGGATCCAAACACGGGGAGTCCCGTTGGCTCATCGGCTGGCGAGCGAGTTTAAGCAGATTGAGGGTGGGAAGACTTTGCCGGTGGGTTCGCTGGATATCAGTTTTCACCGAGATGACCTGGCTAACAATATGCCTGTCCCCAAGGGCACGGAGGTCCTTTTTGATCTTAAAGACCAAACGGTGATTCTGGTGGATGATGTACTGTATACGGGGAGAACCATACGAGCAGCCTTGGATGCGTTGTGTGATTTAGGTCGGCCCAAGATCATTCAACTCGCAGTTTTGGTGGATCGGGGGCATCGAGAATTGCCGATCCGGCCAGATTTTGTGGGAAAGAATTTACCTACAGCTCCTCAAGAAAGAGTCCGCGTGCGGTTGGCAGAGTTGGATGGAGAAGACGCAGTGGTGATTGAAAAGGAGAAATCATGACTGGGGTGTGGCAGAGAAAGGATCTTTTGTCCTTGCGGGAGTTAAATGCAGAGGAGATCGGCAAGGTGTTGTCTACGGCAACAGTCTTTAAGGAAATTTTGGGAAGGCCGATTAAGAAAGTGCCATCCCTGCAAGGCCGAACCGTGGTCAATCTGTTTATCGAGCCCAGTACACGAACAAGAATCTCTTTTGAATTGGCTGCGATTCGATTAAGCGCAGACGTTGTATCTCTGGATAAAGAGACGAGCAGTATTCGAAAGGGGGAATCCCTGCAGGATACAGCCAAGAACTTGGAGGCCTTACAGGCTGGAATTATTGTGATTCGTCATCGCTCGGCTGGTGCGGCGCATTTTTTGGCCCAACGGCTCAAGGCATCCGTCATCAATGCGGGGGATGGATCTCACGAGCATCCCACTCAAGGGTTGTTGGATGCTTTTACGATACGAGAGCGGCTGGGGAAAATTGAAGGGGTCAAGGTGCTGATCTTGGGAGATATTGTGCATAGTCGCGTGGCCCGTTCCAATTTATGGGCGCTGACCAAGTTGGGAGCCAAAGTGAAGCTGGTAGGGCCGTCGACCCTGTTGCCGAAGGAATTTGCGGAGCTTGGGGTGGAGGTGGCTCATCATCTAGATGGGGCCCTAGAGGAGGCTGATGTGATCAACCTGCTCAGAATCCAACATGAAAGGCAGGTGCAGGCCCGTGTGCCCTCGATGGGTGAGTATACGAATCTTTTCGGGTTAAATATGGAAAGGTTCAAGAGGTGTAAGCCGGATGTACTTCTGATGCATCCCGGGCCGATTCATCGTGGGGTTGAGATTGCGAGCGAGTTGGCGGACGGAAAGCACTCGGTCATTTTGGACCAAGTCACAAACGGGTTAGCGGTGCGGATGGCGGTCTTATATCTAGTTTCGGGTGGAAAAGGATTAGGAGGCGAGTCGTGAGCGAGATTCTTTTGCAAGGGGGTTTAGTGGTGGATCCCGCGACCCAAAGGGAGGGGAAGGGGGATGTTCTGATTCGAGATGGAAGGATTGTGGAAGGTAAAGCCACCAAGGATGCAGTTGTTGTGAAGGTGGATGGGTTGGTGGTGACTCCTGGCCTTATTGATCCGCACGTCCACTTGAGAGAGCCAGGTCAATCTGCCAAGGAGACGATTGCAACCGGTACAGCAGCAGCGGTGGCGGGAGGATTTACTTCTGTGATTGCAATGCCGAATACATCCCCTGTCGCGGATGGCTCGAACACGATTGCATGGATGAAGCAGAGGGCAAGGGAAACGGGAGTGGCCAATGTTTTTCCAACGGGAACGATTTCGATCGGACAAAAAGGGGAGCAGTTGGCTCCCATCGGGTCTTTGCGCCAAGCCGGGGTTGTCGCGATTACAGATGACGGGCACTGCATTCAAAGTGCGGAGTTGATGAGGCGAGCGCTTGAATATGCGCGCATGTTTGATCTGCCTGTCTTGGATCACTGCGAGGACAAATCGCTTTCTGCCGGCGGGGTCATGAATGAGGGGAAGTGGTCGAGAATTCTGGGTTTGCCTGCGTGGCCAGGAATCGCGGAGGAGGTGATTGTTTCTAGGAATGTTCTATTGGCGGAGTTGACGGGGGCTCGGGTGGTGTGTCAGCACATCAGCACAGCGGGGTCGGTACGGATTTTGCGTGAGGCAAAAAAGAGGGGAATTCTCATCGAAGGGGAGGCCTCACCGCACCATCTCACTTTAACGGACGAACGAGTGGAGGGGTACGACACATCGTTTAAAATGAATCCGCCGCTTCGAACTCAAGCGGATGTGGAGGAGTTGCGGCGGGGTGTGGTGGATGGAACGATCCTGTTCTTAGCGACGGATCATGCGCCTCACTGCACCTATGAGAAGGAGGTGGAATTTGATGAGGCGCCTTTTGGGGTGGTGGGGTTGGAGACGGCACTTGGGATTTATTTGACGGAGTTGGTGCACTCGAAGCTTATGACTCTGCGGGAAGTAGTGGCGCGGATGAGTGATTTCCCCTCACGGTATTTTGGTTTAGGTCGTGGAAGTTTGGCTGTGGGTGCGATTGCAGATGTGACCGTAGTAGATCCGGAGAGAACTTGGACGGTTCGAAAGTCTGAATTCCGAAGTTTGGGCAGAAACACGCCTTTTGAGGGTCGGGAGTTGAGAGGGCGTGCGGTATTAACAATTGTGGATGGAAAAATTCGTCATGATCTCGACGGGCGAGTTGGGCGCTCCTAAAGTTTTACCACTGTGGAAGCAATTTTAGCGCTCGAGGATGGAACGATTTTGAGGGGGCAGGGATTTGGTCATTCCGGCTGGGTGGCAGCGGAGTTGTGTTTCAACACTTCGATGACTGGATATGAGGAGATTTTAACCGATCCGAGCTATCGCGGTCAGATTGTGGCTTTGACCTGCCCTGAAATTGGGAACACGGGAATCAACCCAGAAGATGAGGAGTCCGAGGGGCCACAGGTTTCGGGATTATTAGTGAGACGATTGTCCCGACGTATGAGCAACTGGAGGGGGAGGGAGTCGCTTGATGTGTATCTCAAGAGACACAAGATTCCTGCTTGTGAGGGAATTGATACAAGGTGTTTGACTCGGAAACTTCGTACCAAGGGTGCGATGAGGGGTGTGTTAGCGAATCAAGGTATGAGTGCTGAGGAGGCGGTGAAACGGGCCAAGGAGTGGCCTGGGCTAGGGGCAAAAGATTATGTGGCTGAGGTCACGTGCAAAAAGTCTTATGAGTGGGATCCCGAAGGGGTGGACTTTCCTGGGAAGTTAGGAGCGGAGAAGGTCAAGATGTCCAAAGTGCGTCATCGAGTGGCTGCGATCGATTGTGGAATGAAGCGAAATATTTTGCGCCAACTTCGGGCGGAGGGAATTCAGCCCATTGTTTTTCCTGCTCAGGCGACTGCAGCGGAGATATTAAGTGCAAAGGTAGACGGCGTATTTTTATCCAACGGGCCAGGTGATCCTGCTGTACCAACCTACGTGCATCAAACCGTTCGGGATTTGTTGGGGAAGAAACCGATTTTTGGAATCTGTCTCGGGCATCAGATGTTGGCGCATGCCTTGGGAGGAAAGACGTTCAAACTTAAGTTTGGTCATCGAGGGGGAAATCAGCCTGTGAAGGATCTGCGGTCGGGCAAGGTATCGATTACGAGCCAAAATCATGGGTATGCGGTGGATCCGGATTCGCTCCCGAAAGGGAAAGTGGAGGTAACTCACATTAATTTAAATGATGGGACGTGCGAAGGAATTCAGGTGACAGGTGGCGGGGCGTTTTCGGTTCAGTATCATCCCGAAGCCGCACCGGGACCCCACGATGCGGGCTACTTTTTTCGTCAATTTGCCGAGGTCCTCGACGCGACCAAGGGGAAGGGTTAAATACACCTCATGCCTAGAATCGTTTCTGAGAGTAAAGAGGTCCCCCTGATGACCATTGAGTTGGTGGGGCCTCGGATGGCGGTGGGGCGAATTGACGGCAACGAAATCCAGATCGTTCACGGGAGCATTTCTTCTCGTCACGCGGAACTTGTCGCTGAGGGCGCGGAGTACCGAGTGCGTGATTTGGAATCCACGAATGGGACGCGAGTGAATGATGAAAAAGTCACTGAAGTTTTGTTGCAGGATCGGGATCGCCTGCAGTTTGGGCAGATTCCGTTCCGGTACGAGGGGGCTGTTCCGCGGGCTGCTTTGGCGCTGCCACAAGCGGGAAGTGGTTTTCAAATGGAGTTAGGATTGGAGGAGGGGATACCTGAAAACTTTCGTAACTTGTCTCCTATCAAGGGGAAAGGTGAAAGTGGAAGCCCGATATGGATTTTGGCCTTAGGTGGTTTGGTAGCGGTCTTGGGTTTGGCCTTCTACGTTTTTCGCATGTTATTCACAACTTGAAAAAAATCTGATTTTTTTTGTAAGAGGGTGTTGACAGGGGGGTTGGGAAGTAGGCATGCTTATCGTTTCCCCTTGGTCTGATTTTTTGTTTTAAGCCGATAGGCTCTGAAGCAGATTTCGTGCCGAAGGGAAAACGCCGGGCGAATTCCGGAATTCCGAAACGAATTCCTTCTCGCCCATGTAGCTCAGTTGGTAGAGCACGTCCTTGGTAAGGACGAGGTCACCGGTTCAAACCCGGTCATGGGCTCGGTCGCTGTGAAACCCCGAGTGGGGACACTGTCGGCGGAGTTCCGATCCGGCGAACTAGGAGATCTGAAACCGCAAGGCAAGGAGATTAGAATTTATGGCTAAAGAGGCATTCAACCGTTCGAAACCCCACGTCAACATCGGCACTATTGGGCACGTTGATCACGGGAAAACCACATTAACCGCGGCCATCACTACAATCCTTTCCAAGAGCGGTTTGGCTGAAGCTCGCGCGTATGATCAGATCGATAACGCGCCCGAGGAAAAAGAGCGCGGAATTACGATCAATACCTCTCACGTAGAGTATGCAACGGCAACACGGCACTATGCGCACGTGGATTGTCCTGGACACGCTGACTATGTGAAAAACATGATCACGGGAGCCGCCCAGATGGACGGCGCCATTCTTGTTGTCAGCGCGGCAGACGGTCCGATGCCTCAGACCCGCGAACATATTCTGTTGGCCCGTCAGGTCGGTGTGCCTGCACTGGTTGTCTTTCTGAATAAAGTGGACATGGTGGACGACAAAGACCTGTTGGAACTCGTCGAGGTTGAAGTACGTGAACTCCTGACGAAGTATGAATTCCCCGGAGACAAGATTCCGATTATCAAAGGTAGTGCCTTGAAAGCCTTGGAGTCTGGCGATCCCAAGAGTGATGCGGCCAAGTGCATCATGGAACTCATGGATGCAGTTGATAAATTTATCCCCATCCCTGAGCGTCCGAAGGATCAACCCTTCCTGATGCCCGTGGAAGACGTTTTCAACATCGAAGGTCGTGGAACCGTCGTCACTGGTCGTGTGGAGCGCGGCATTCTCAAAAAGATGGAAGAGGTTGAGATCGTTGGTATCAAGCCTACGGCCAAGACCGTCGTTACGGACGTTGAAATGTTCCGCAAGCTCCTCGACACAGCGGAGGCGGGCGACAACGTCGGTCTCCTCCTGCGTGGAACGAAAAAAGAGGATGTGGAGCGCGGGCAGGTCATCGCCAAGCCAGGGACGATCAAGCCTCACACCAAGTTTAAAGCGACAGTCTACGTTCTGAGTAAGGACGAAGGCGGTCGTCACACACCTTTCTTTAATGGATATCGTCCTCAGTTTTACTTCCGCACAACGGACGTGACGGGGGTCGTGACCTTGAAGGCCGGGGTGGAAATGGTGATGCCCGGAGACAATGTCGACATCGAAGTCGAGCTGATTACCCCCATCGCGATGGAGAAGCAGATCCGCTTCGCCATCCGTGAAGGTGGAAAAACGGTAGGCGCCGGGCGCGTCACCGAAATCGTGGCCTAACCTCCACGAATCATACCGGAGGGAAGCGCCCACTCTTTGAGTGGGATCTGCCCAACCGGACGGAAAAGGAGGGCAGTAGCTCAATTGGTAGAGTAGCGGTCTCCAAAACCGTCGGTTGGGGGTTCGAGTCCCTCCTGCCCTGCACCTTACAAGGGAGAAAGATTAGGAAATGGAAGCATTGAAGATCGGTGGAAGCTGGTTGATCACGATCGTTGTGGGAGTTATCTCCTTCGGCGCCGTGGCTGCTATTTTTCTCAATCGGTCTCAAATTTCCAAGTTCGTGGTCGAGGTAAAAGGGGAACTCGTGAAGTGCTCATGGCCTTGGGACCCGAGTGAGTCGGGCATGAAGAAATATCGCGAGTTGATCGATAGCACCACGGTTGTGGCGCTCACTACCTTGGTGTTGGCTGCCTACACCTCGGGATTCGATTTTTTAATCAGCCGAGTTGTTGGCTGGTTGGTGAGGTTTTAATCAATGAGCGAGATCGCAACCCCTGCAGCTGAAGCCCGCTGGTTTGCGGTGCACGTTCTTTCTGGTCAAGAGACCAATGTGAAGCGTCACATGTTGAGCCGGATCAAGACCGAGGAGTTGGGGGAAGTGGTACAGGAAGTAATTATTCCAACCGAGCGCATTTCCGAGATTAAGAGGGGAAAGAAGGTTGAGACCGAGCGGAAACTTTACCCTGGATATATTTTCGTGAAGATGGAGTTGTACGATTCTGAGAAAAAATTGCACGAAGTCCCCTGGTACTTCGTGAAGGAAACTCCCGGCGTTTTGGGTTTCGCAGACGGAGATCGGCCGACTCCTATGAAGCAGGATGAGGTGGACGGAATGTTGAGTCAGATTCGCGAGAAAGAAGAGAAAATTACCCCGAAGATTATTTTTGCTGTCGGGGATCGGGTCAAGGTGGGGGATGGTCCTTTCCAGAGCCAAGAGGGTGTGGTGGAAGAGGTGGATACGGAGCGAGGACGGGTTCGCGTGGCGGTTTCTATTTTCGGACGGTCCACTCCCGTGGAGTTGGAATATTGGCAGGTGGAAAGGAACTAAGTTTTTATGGCTAAAGAGATCACAGGAATTATCAGACTTCAGATCCCCGCTGGGGCGGCAAATCCAGCTCCTCCCGTAGGCCCAGCACTGGGTCAGCAGGGTGTGAACATCATGGCTTTTTGTAAGGAATTTAATGCGCGGACGGCAAAGGAAGCCGGAAATATTTTTCCTGTCGTTATCACCGTTTATAAAGATAAGACATTCACGTTTATCACCAAAAGCCCGCCCGCATCCGTACTTCTCAAAAAAGCTGCTAACTTGGCATCCGGATCGAAGGAGCCGAACCGTTTGAAGGTGGGCAAGGTAACGAAGAAGCAGGTGATGGATATTGTGAAAATTAAGAGGAACGATCTGAATGCAGCTTCGGATGAGGCTGCTTTTCGCACCATTGCAGGGACGGCCCGACAAATGGGCCTCGAGATTGCAGACTAAGGAGATTGATCATGCCTAAGAAACCTAGTCGCCGTTACGCAGAAGCCATCAAATTGCTGGAGCCAAAAAAGCGCTACAGCATTCCTGACGCAGTATCCATTTTAAAGAAGATGCCTGCAGGTAAGAGCAAGGGAAATCCGAGCGTCGATCTTTCGTTTCATTTAGGTGTGGATCCGAAGCAAAGCGATCAAGTGGTTCGTGGCACCGTGAGTCTCCCTCATGGTTCGGGCAAAACAGTCCGTGTCATTGTCTTTGCCCAAGGGGCTGCGGCAGAGGCAGGCAAAGCGGCTGGGGCTATTGCTGTGGGTTTCGCAGATTTAATCAAGAAAGTTCAGGAGGGTTGGGCCGACTTCGACGTGGCTGTGGCGACTCCGGATGCGATGATCGAAGTCCGTAAACTAGGAAAGGTGCTTGGACCCCGAGGCTTGATGCCGAACCCAAAAACGGGAACGGTGACCGAAGATACCGCAAAAGCCGTGAAGGAGTGTCAGGCGGGCCGTGTCGAATTTAAGATCGATAAGGGCTCCAACCTTCACGTGAGCTGTGGAAAACTAAGTTTTGAAGGCAAGGCGTTGGGCGAGAATGTGAACGCCGTCATTGAATCTGTTTCCCGTGCACGTCCTGCGGGAGCCAAAGGCAAGTATCTGAAGAATTGCGTTCTCTCAGCCACATTTTCACCTGGAATTCCGTTGGCCGTGGCGGATGCAGCTGCGGGGTCAGAGGATTAAACGAGGAGATTTATGAAAGAAGAAAAAGCGTTAGTCATTGATACAATTCGGGAGTGGGTCAAATCCTCTCCGTATTTGATCGTTTTGGATTATACAGGGATGAAGGTCTCTGAATTTTCTGAGTTAAGGGGACGTCTGCGCAAGGTAGGAGCGGCCGTGAAGGTTGTGAAGAACACATTGTTCAAGCGTGCGATCGGCGAGGATGTCTTGGCTGGTTTGGGTAAAGATCTAGCGGGCCAGACTGCGATTGTTTCGGGTGGAAAAGATGCTCCGGCCGCAGCGAAGGTGATTAAGACTTTTAAGGCGGAATTTACTCGTCCAAGCCTGCGTTCGGGATTGATGGACGGAAAAGTTTTAGGCGTAAGCGAAATTGTGATGTTGGCCGATCTGCCTTCCGAAGAAGTTCTGCGGGCAAGGCTTTTGGGTGCAATTTCCGCTCCAGCCTCGACCTTGGCACGCCTTTTGGCGGAGCCCGGTGCACGGTTGGCTCGGTTGATGAAGAGCAAAGCGGAGGCGGCCCCGTCGGCCGCATCGTAACGATGTACATGAAAGGCAATAACCTTGTGTTAGCCCGGGAGCCTTTCCGGGATAATTCGGTCACGGGTGTGATCGTCTAACCTAGGACAAACATTAACACCTCGGTCCTTTCATCGAAAGGGCAGGGGAAGGAGAAATAAAATGGCAATCAATCTGGAAGAAGTGGTAACGACGTTGAGCGGGCTAACCGTTCTCGAAGCGTCTGAACTCGTCAAGAAACTTGAAGACAAGTGGGGCGTCAGCGCTGCGGCTCCTGTCGCTGTAGCTGCAGCAGGCGGAGCGGCTGCGGGTGCTGCACCTGCTGAAGAGAAAACAACTTTCGAAGTCGTTTTGAAAGATGCAGGCGGCAACAAGATCGGCGTGATTAAGGAAGTTCGCACCGTGGTGCCTGGATTGGGCCTTGCGGATGCGAAAGCGCTTGTCGAAGGTGCACCCAAAACCATCAAGGAAGGTGCCACAAAGGACGAGGCTGCTGAGATCAAGAAGAAGCTTGAAGCTGCTGGTGCCAAGGTAGAGATCAAATAACCAATCCCCGGGAAACCGGGATAAGGAGTACGTAGCATGTCGAAATCGACCAAAGTCGAGCGGGTCAATTTCGGGCGGTTGCCCGAGACGGTGGAGATGCCGAACCTCATGGAGGTTCAGTTGGACTCCTACCGTGCCTTCCTCCAAGAGGGCATCAACCCGAAGCAACGGAAGAGTGATGTAGGCTTGCAGGCCGTCTTTCGTGAAGTCTTCCCGATCGAGTCTTACGACGAGAAGATCAAACTCGACTTTAGTCATTACGAGTTAGGTAAGGCCAAGAACGGACCGATCGAGTGTCTCCGTGAAGGCGTGACCTATGCAGCGCCTCTTTATGTGACCTTCGTTTTGCATAACGATGGTTCTACGATTGAGGAACGCGTGTACATGGGGGAACTCCCCTTGATGACCAAGCAGGGAACCTTTGTGGTGAACGGTGCAGAGCGGGTGATTGTGAGCCAGCTCCATCGTTCCCCTGGGATCTGTTTTGAGTCGAGCGTGCATGCGAATGGCAAGTTGCTGCACAGTTACCGGATTATTCCGGATCGGGGTTCTTGGCTGGAAGTTTCTTATGATACTTCCGACCTCCTCTACGTTCATTTGGACCGACGGAAACGTCGCAGGAAGTTCCTGCTCACCACTCTTCTTCGTGCCCTGGACTACAGCACGGATGAGGAGATTATCTCGCTCTTTTACCGGATCGAGAATCTCAAGCTGGCGGAAGATCTTGAGGAGAACGAGTTGAGTCAAAAGGTTCTCATCAAAGAGGTGCGGGATACGGCCAATGCGGATTTGGTTGTAGCTCGTGCTTTTGAGCCTTTGACCAAGGGTGTCGTGCGTCAGTTGCTTGATTTAGGAATGAAAAGCGCTGAAGTCGTCGATATTCGTGTGGACGACACGATTCTTAAGTGTTTGAAGAAGGATCCGACCAAAGACACCGAGGGAGCTCTCAAGGAAATCTATCGGCGTTTGCGCCCTGGCGATCCACCCACTGTAACCAACGCTAAGGCTCTGCTGAAGCGGCTCTTTTTTGATCCGAAACGCTACGACATCGGTCGTGTGGGTCGGCATAAATTAAATCAGAAATTAGGTCTACAGACCGACCTTTTGACCCGAATTCTGACCCGTGAGGATGTGGTGGCTGCAACCAGCTATCTCATCAACCTGCGATTGGGTGAGGGGACTACCGATGATATTGATCATTTGGGAAGTCGCCGTGTCCGAACCGTGGGCGAACTCCTGTCGAACCAGTGTCGCACAGGTCTGAGCCGAACAGAGCGTCTCGTGAAAGAGCGGATGACCCTGTTCGATGTGAACACGGAAGGCATGACGCCTCAGAAGCTGATCAATCCGAAGGCGCTGTCTGCCATGATCCGAGATTTCTTCGGTCGGAGTCAGCTGTCGCAGTTGATGGATCAGACAAATCCTTTGAGCGAAATGACGCACAAACGACGTTTGTCCGCCCTTGGACCCGGAGGTTTGAGTCGGGAGCGTGCAGGCTTCGAAGTTCGTGACGTGCATCCGTCCCATTACGGCCGGATCTGTCCGATTGAGACGCCTGAAGGTCCAAACATTGGATTGATCTCCAGTCTTTCCACCTTTGGAAAAATCAATGAATTCGGCTTCATCGAAACTCCCTATCGCAAGGTAGAGAATGGTCGTGTGAAGGAAGAGCATGATTTTCTTACGGCTGACCAAGAGGAGAATTTCATTGTAGCCCAAGCGAACTCAGCTGTGGACGGTCATGGCAAGTTCACTTCTCCACGAGTCTCCGTCCGTTATCGCGGGGAATTCTTGGAAGTGGAACCCGACAAGGTTCACTACATGGACGTTTCGCCCAAGCAGTTGGTATCGGTTGCGGCGGCTTTGATTCCATTTTTGGAACATGACGATGCGAACCGAGCCTTGATGGGTTCGAACATGCAACGGCAAGGCGTTCCGCTTCTTATCTCAGAATCTCCCGTGGTCGGCACGGGAATGGAGGCGAAAGTCGCCCGCGATTCTCATGCCATGATTTTGAGTGAGGGATCGGGCAAGGTTGCCTCGGTCACAGCTCGTCAAGTCATCGTGACGGAAGATGGGGAAGCCCCTGAGAACCGTAAGCGAATGAAGACGGATCCTGAAAAAGGTATTTATGTGTATGACCTCTTGAAGTTCATGCGCTCCAACAATGGCACCTGTGTGAATCAGCGGCCTGTGGTGAAGGTGGGTCAGCGTGTTACCAAGGGAATGGTCATTGCAGACGGACCTTGTACCGACCAGGGCGAGTTAGCTCTGGGCAGGAACGTGGTTGTGGCCTTCATGCCGTGGCATGGGTACAACTTCGAAGACGCGATCTTGTTGAGCCAACGACTGGTCAAAGAGGACGTTTATACAAGTATCCACATCGAAGAGTTCGAGATTTCAGCTCGAGACACCAAGCTTGGACCTGAGGAAATTACTCGAGACATCCCTAATGTCGGAGATGAGGCTTTAAAGAACCTTGGACCTGATGGGGTTGTTCGAATCGGGGCTGAGGTGAAAGCAGGGGATATTCTCGTTGGTAAAATTACCCCGAAGAGTGAAACGGAGTTGGCGCCTGAAGAACGCCTCCTGCGCGCCATCTTCGGTGAAAAAGCAGCCGATGTGAAAGACAGCTCGCTGGTCGTATCCTCTGGTTCCGCAGGAATCGTGATGGATGTAAAGACCACAGGTGGGGCCATTAAGAAAGACGTGATCAAGTTAGCTCCTGGCGAAGCCAAACGGCATGCCAAAGGAGTTGACGACAAGTACATCAAGAAACATGCAGAGATGAAGGAAGAGTTGACCCAAGCTCTTTCTAATATTCTGTTGAATGAAAAGATTCCTCTGGATGTAGTCAATGCGGAGACGGGTGAGATCATCATTCCCGCCAACCGTAAAATCACCAAGACCCTGCTCCGAAAGATTGCCGATGTGTACAATCACATCGAAATCGACCCGAGTCCGATCCGGATCAAAATCCGTGAGATCATCTCGAGTTACGAGCAGAAGTTTAACCAACTCTCCAATGAAAAAGATATGGAGATGGAGAGATTGGAGTCGGGTGAGGATATTGACCCTGGAATCATCAAGCAGGTGAAGGTGTATGTTGCTGCCAAACGGAAGATCTCCGTGGGTGACAAAATGGCCGGACGGCACGGAAATAAGGGTGTTGTAGCCCGTATTGTGCCGGAAGAGGACATGCCTTTCCTTCCCGATGGAACCCCTGTGGACATTATTCTTAATCCGCTGGGTGTACCTTCCCGAATGAATGTAGGACAGGTTTTGGAAACACATTTGGGAATCGCAGCGAAAGCGCTGGGATTCAATGTGGCAACCCCTGTATTTGACGGAATCAGTGAAACCAAGATCCGTGAGTTCCTGAAAAAAGCGCACTTGGATGAGGACGGTAAGTCCGTCCTGATCGACGGTCGTACGGGCGATCCTTTTGATCAGCGCGTAGTTGTGGGCTTGATCTATATGCTCAAGTTACATCACTTGGTCGCAGACAAGATTCACGCTCGAGCGGTCGGACCGTACTCTTTGGTCACCCAGCAGCCCTTGGGTGGTAAAGCGCAGTATGGTGGTCAACGGTACGGAGAAATGGAAGTTTGGGCAATGGAGGCCTATGGCGCCGCTTATACCCTTCAGGAACTCCTAACCGTCAAGTCAGACGACGTGGCGGGACGTACCCGGATTTACGAGAGTATTGTCAAAGGTGATAATTCCCTTGAAGCCGGAACGCCTGAGTCCTTCAACGTGTTGATCAAAGAAATGCAGAGCTTGTGTCTGGATATCAAAGTCGGTGAGCGGAGTCGTGTTGTGGATGAAGATCTACAGAAACCCGATATCCTCGTCGCATCGGCCTAAACCCTATAACCCAGAAATAAACTATCCCATGAACCAACAGACCCAATCGGCCCGTGAAATCCTCGGAATGGAGAGAAGTGTAGGTTTTGACGAAGTCAGTATTACTGTCGCTTCGCCTGAATCGATTCTTTCCTGGAGTCGAGGAGAGACCAAAAATCCTGAAACCATCAATTATCGGACGTTTAAGCCCGAAAAAGGCGGTTTGTTCTGCGAAAGGATTTTCGGACCGACGAAGGACTACGAGTGTTCTTGCGGAAAGTACAAAAGGATCAAATTTAAGGGTGTTATTTGCGACCGTTGCGGCGTGGAAGTGACATTGGCTCGTGTTCGACGTGAGCGAATGGGGCATATCGAACTCGCTGTCCCCGTGAGTCATATTTGGTTCTACAAATGTATGCCCAGTCGATTGGGATTGATGATGGACATGACAGCGCGAGATCTGGAACGGGTTATTTATTACGAGGATTACCTTGTGATCGATGAAGGGAAGACCCCTCTCAAACCAAAACAGTTGCTCACGGAGACTGAGTACCGCGAGGCACAAGATCAGTTTGGGGACTCCTTTGTGGCCAAAATGGGCGCGGAGGCGATACGGGATGTTTTCAAGAAGATCGATCTGGATGAGTTGGTCACGGAGTTGGAACAGCAACTGGAGACAACCAAGAGCAAGCAGACTCGAAAGAAGGTCGCAAAGCGTCTGAAATTGGTTCAAGGATTCCTGAATGCAGGATCGCGTCCTGAGTGGATGATTTTAGAGATTCTTCCAGTGATTCCTCCGGATTTGCGTCCGCTGGTTCCCCTCGAAGGTGGGCGTTTTGCAACCTCCGATTTGAATGATCTCTACCGCCGAGTCATCAATCGGAATAATCGTTTGCGAAATCTGCTTCAACTCAAAACCCCTGAAGTCATTATCCGGAACGAAAAGCGGATGCTGCAGGAGTCAGTCGATGCGTTGATGGATAACGGTCGTCACGGTCGTGCTGTGACGGGTGCCGGAAACCGGCCTCTAAAATCTCTCTCCGATATGTTGAAGGGGAAGACTGGCCGATTCCGCATGAATCTATTGGGCAAGAGAGTTGATTACTCGGGTCGATCCGTAATTGTGATCGGGCCTGAGCTCAAGCTTAACGAGTGTGGATTGCCGAAGAAGATGGCTCTCGTGTTGTTCGAACCGTTTATCATTCGTCGTCTGAAGGAGCTTGGACAGGTTCATACGGTCCGCTCGGCCAAGAAAATGATTGAGAAAAAAGAGCCGATTGTATGGGACACGCTGGATGAAGTGACTCGGGAACATCCTGTCTTGTTGAATCGTGCACCGACGCTGCATCGCTTGTCGGTTCAGGCCTTCGAGCCAAAATTGATCGAAGGGGACGCGATTCGGATTCATCCGCTTGTTTGCACTGCTTACAACGCGGATTTCGACGGAGATCAGATGGCCGTTCATATTCCGTTGAGCGTGGAAGCGCAGCTGGAGGCCCGTCTATTGATGTTGGCTCCGAATAATATTTTCGGGCCAAGCAATGGCCGGCCGATCACTACACCTAGCCAAGACATTACTTTGGGCTGTTACTATATTTCACAGAATCCGTTGCGTACGGTAGAAAAGGGTGACAAAGCCAAAAAGCGTTTGACTGCGTTTTCGACTGCCGACGAGGTGGACTTTGCGATCAGCGAAAAGAGTATCAAAACCCATGACTGGATTTTGTTTAAAAATCCTGATTTTGGAATTGAGACTACCTTCGGAGATTCATCGAAAAAATTTATCGAAACCACTCCTGGTCGTGTTGAGTTTAACAGCATCTGGCCTAAGGAGCTTGGCTTCATCAACAAGCCTGCTGGTAAAAAGCAGTTGGGTGAGATCATTCTTCGTTGCTACGAGAGGTGTGGTCACGCAGCTACGGTTATCTGCTTGGACAAACTGAAGGATCTAGGCTTCAAGTCGGCCACTCGTGCCGGTGTGTCGATTGGTATTAATGACATGATCATTCCTGAAGAGAAGCCTGCTGTGATTGAGAAAGCCCGTGGTTCAGTGAGCCAAGTTGAAAAGCAGTATAGGATGGGTGCCATTACTGACGGAGAGCGGTATAATAAAATCGTCGATATTTGGACCCAAGCGACGGAAGAAATTTCGTCTGCTATGTACCGAACTCTGGAGCACAACGAAGGTCGTAAGGACTTTAATCCTGTGTACTTGATGGTGGATTCAGGTGCGCGAGGAAATAGGAATCAGGTGCGTCAGCTGGCAGGTATGCGTGGACTTATGGCAAAGCCTTCGGGCGAAATCATTGAGCGTCCTATTACGGCTAGTTTCCGTGAGGGGTTATCTGTTTTGGAGTATTTCATTAGTACTCACGGAGCCCGAAAAGGGTTGGCTGATACCGCTCTGAAAACCGCTGATTCTGGTTATATGACCCGCAAGTTGTGCGACGTTGCAATGGACATCATTGTTCGTGAGCAGGATTGCGGAACGGACCGCGGAATTTATGTCAAGGCGATCATGGAAGGGGACGACGAAATCGTCCGCTTGCGGGATCGTATTTACGGTCGTGTGAGTTGCGATGACATTGTGGATCCAGTGAGCAAGAAGAAGGTGGTGGCTGCGGGAGAAATGATCAGTGAAAAGGCGGCCGCTGCAATTGAAGATTTGGGTCAGGAGCGAGTCAAGATTCGCTCTGCGTTAACCTGTGAAACCAAGCGTGGGGTTTGTATCTCATGCTACGGGTTGAATCTTGCGACGAATCAGGAAGCTAAACTGGGTGAGGCGGTGGGCATCATCGCAGCGCAAAGTATTGGTGAGCCTGGTACACAGTTGACGATGAGAACCTTCCACATCGGTGGTACGGCATCTCAGGTGTTTAAGCAGCCTCAAATCAAGGCCAAGAACGACGGAACTGTGCAGTATACGGATCTCAAGACGGTAAAAGCGCTTGAAGGCCACGATATCGTCCTGAACAAGAACGGATTCATTAGCGTTCATGCTGCGGATGGTCGTGAGCTTGAGCGTTATCCTGTTGTCATCGGCTCAATGGTTTCGATTCCAGAAGGGGGCAAGGTCAAGAAAGGCCAGAGCTTCGTTCAGTGGGATCCATATAATATCTCTATTCTTACGGAGAAAGCCGGGAGAGTGGAGTTTAAGGATATTCTTGAAGGGGTGACGATGAAGAAGGAGGTGGATGAGACCACCAAGTCTGTCGGCACCGTGATCATCGAGCACAAAGAGGATCTTCATCCTCAGATTGCGATTGTGGATGCTGCAGGCGCAGTTGTTGCGGCTTATAGTATTCCTGCGGGGGCACATATCGAGGTGAAGGATGGAGAGAAAGTTCAGGCCGGGCAGCGAATGGCCAAGACTCCACGAAAAGTCACTAAGACAAAGGATATCACGGGGGGTCTTCCTCGTGTGGCAGAGCTTTTTGAAGCCCGTCGTCCGAAGGATGCGGCAGAGATTGCGAAGATCGATGGTGTCGTCGATCTGCAGGGCAATGTGCGAGGCAAAAAGAAGTTGATCATCAAAGATCCAGAAACCAACACTGAGGAGGAGCATTTGATTCCTCTATCGAAACACTTGATCGTTTATAAGGGCGATACGGTGAAGAAGGGGCAGCAGCTGACTGAGGGTCCTGTTGTGCCTCACGAGATTCTTGAGGTTTGTGGACCGCAAGAGTTGCAGGAGTATTTGGTAAACGAAGTGCAGGAGGTCTATCGCCTGCAGGGTGTGGAGATTAATGATAAACACATCGAAATCATCGTCCGCCAAATGCTTCGTAAGGTGAAGATCACTGAACCTGGGGATACTCAGTTCCTTTGGGGTGAGCAGATCGAAAAGACCACCTTTGAGGAAGTAAACAAAGAGATCGAGCAAAAGGGTGGAAAGCCAGCTGAGGCGACGCCTGTACTTCTAGGCATCACCAAAGCTTCGCTTGAAACCGAAAGCTTCATCTCTGCGGCATCCTTCCAAGATACAACTCGTATTCTTACAGATGCTTCTACCTTGGGTAAGGTCGACAAGCTTTTGGGATTCAAAGAAAATGTGATCATGGGTCACTTGATTCCGGCGGGAACCGGATTTAGTGCCTATCGCAAGATCAAGCTTTTGCATCTCGGAGAGCCTGTTGGGGATGCGCTGGTTAGCACTGCTCCGGAGGAGGAGAGGGCCCGTAAGGTAGCTCTTGATATCCCCGCTGCATTAGCCAGTTAAGGCGAAAAACTTTCAGAAATCGCTTGCCGACAGTACTTTTTTTCGGCAGGATTTGAATTTCCGCTGTCATCCGACTGGAACCTGAAAAGGTATACCTGTTAGGTTTTGCGGCATGCGACGGTTCGGTTGAATCGTCCTCCATGCGTGCGCTTTAGAGCGCTTCATGGACCCCATCAGGGGTTGTCGTTGGGCCAAGTGTTGAAGAGTGGAAAGAGGACAACGACAGACATGCCGACGATTAATCAGCTTGTGAGAATGGGTCGTTCCGCTGTGAACCGCGGAACGAAGTCTCCTGCTTTGCACGGTTGTCCTCAGCGAAGAGGTGTCTGCCTTCAGGTGATGACCCGGACTCCCAAAAAGCCCAATTCCGCACTTCGTAAAGTGGCCAAGGTTCGCCTCTCCAACGGCGAGGAAGTGATCGCGTACATCCCCGGTGAAAATCACAATTTGCAGGAGCACTCAATTGTTTTGATTCGCGGTGGTCGTGTAAAAGATTTGCCCGGAGTTCGATATCACATCGTTCGAGGCACTTTGGATGCCTTGGGTGCTGCAGGGCCGAGTAATTCCAATAAACTTTCTCGTCTCGTTTCACGAAGCAAATACGGTGTGAAGAGACCCAAGGGCGGTGGCGCCAAACCGGCGGCAGAAGCCAAGCCGGCTAAAGCGTAAGGGAGACTGAACCATGTCCCGTCGTCGCCGCCATATCTCACGCAAGATCGTCGCAGATCCAGTTTTCGAAAGTATGCTGGTCGGGCGAATGATTGGTTACATTTTAAAACAGGGCAAGTTATCGACTGCGAGTCGCTTGGTTTACAATGCGATCGAACGAGCCAATGAAGGGGGTTCGGGTGGAGATCCTCTCGCCGTGGTGCAGAAAGCTGTTGAAAATGTGAAACCTCGTCTTGAGGTAAAATCCCGCAGAGTCGGCGGCGCAACCTATCAAGTTCCTGTTGAAACAACGCCAGAGCGTCAGCTTTCTCTCGCTTTGCGCTGGATTGTTGAGTTGGCGAATAAACGAAAAGGTGTGGCATTCGAAAAAGCTCTGGCACAAGAGATTCGCGATGCGGCAACAGGGCAGGGAAATGCCGTTAAGAAGCGTGATGAAACGCATCGAATGGCTCAAGCCAACCGCGCTTTCGCCCATTTACGCTGGTAACCGACCATGGCCGCCCCCGTCAATTCTGCCCGTAGCTATACTCTCGAGAGGACGAGGAACATCGGAATCTGCGCTCACATCGATGCGGGCAAGACGACTTTGACGGAGCGCGTACTTTTTTACACCGGCAGTATCCACAAGATGGGTGAAGTGCACGAGGGCACGACCGTGACTGATTGGATGGAGCAAGAGCGGGAGCGTGGAATTACAATTACTTCAGCTGCCACAACATGTTTCTGGCCTGTCAAAGAGGAAGCCGGCATTTTCAAGAGTTTCGAAAAAACAAAAAACCGTATCAACATTATCGATACTCCAGGACACGTTGATTTTACGGCAGAGGTGGAACGTTCCCTACGGGTTTTGGACGGTGCGATTGCTGTATTTTGCGGAGTGGCAGGGGTCCAACCGCAGAGCGAGACGGTTTGGCGGCAGGCGAATAAGTACGGGGTTCCGCGGATCGCGTTTGTAAACAAAATGGATCGGACCGGAGCAGATTTCGATAAAGCTCTCTCTGAAATGAAAACTAAATTAGGTGCAAACGCATGGCCTATTTTAATTCCCCTCGGCAAAGAAGACCATTTGCAGGGTCAGATCGACGTGATCAATCAGAAGGCAATTATTTACTCTGACAGCAAAGACCTAGGCTCAACCTACAAGATTGAGGAAATTCCTGCTGAGCATAAGGAGATGGCCAAAAAGAAACTGGAAGAGTTGATTGAAGCGATTGCAGATGTGGACGAGGAAGTCGGGAATATGTTTTTGGAGGAAAAAAAGCCTTCTATCAAGCAGTTGAAAGAGGCTGTTCGCCGTGCGACATGTTCCAATAAGTTTGTTCCGGTGGTCGGTGGGTCGGCTTTTAAAAATAAAGGGGTGCAAACTTTGGTGGATGCAGTGATCGAGTATCTCCCAAGCCCGATTGATATTCCTCCGGCGATCGGCCATAGCACTGAAAATCCTGAAGAGCGGATTCCTGTGAAAGTGGATGACAACGCGAAGTTTTGCTCTTTGGCTTTCAAACTTTGGACGGATCCTTTTGTAGGAAAGTTGATCTTCTTCCGGGTGTATGCCGGCAAGTTGAGCAAGGGTGAATTTATTTATAATTCGAGGACTGGAAAGCGGGAGAGGGTAAGCCGACTGATTCAGATTCAGGCGGATAAGCGTGAGGATATTGATACAGTTTTTGCGGGTGATATTGCTGCCACGGTAGGCTTAAAGGATATTGCTACTGGCGATACCCTCCGGAATGAGGAGTTGGAGATCACCCTTGAGCCGCCCAGTTTTCCTGAACCCGTTATCTCGATGGCTGTTGAGCCTAAGACCAAGGGAGATCGCGAAAAGATGGGCGAAGCCCTCCAGCGTCTTTCGGAAGAAGACCCGACTTTCCAGGTGCAAAGCAATGAAGAGACTGGCCAGACGATCATCAAAGGAATGGGTGAGCTCCATTTGGAGATCATTTGTGATCGTCTAAAGCGTGAATTCAGCGTTGAGACAAATTCCGGTGCGCCTCAGATCGCATATCGTGAGACGATCACGAAGAGTTCAGGCGGGGAAGGGAAGTTGATCAAGCAGTCCGGCGGTCGGGGTCAATATGGTCACGTCATTCTGCAAGTTGAACCGCAAGAACGTGGAAAAGGGATCACCGTGGATAACAAGGTTACCGGTGGAAATATTCCTAAAGAGTACATCCCAGCGGTGAAGAAGGGCGTGCAGGAAGCTTTATTGAATGGGGTGCTTCATGGAAGTCCGGTCATCGATATGAAGATCGAAATTATGGATGGTTCCTATCACGAGGTGGATTCGAACGAGTTGGCTTTCAAAATGGCCGCCATTTTTGCTGTGAAGGATGCCATGCAGAAGGCAGGGCCGATCTTGTTGGAGCCGATCATGTCGGTTGAGTGTTCAACCCCGGATGAGTACCAAGGTGACATTCTGGGGGACATCAATCGCCGTCGTGGAAAGATTATGAATGTCGACTCCAAGAACCTTACCTCGGTGGTCAAAGCGGAGGTTCCATTGGCCGAAATGTTTGGATACGTAAACACGATTCGATCTTTATCCCGCGGACGTGCGGCCTATTCGATGGAACCTTCTCATTTCGAGCAGGTCCCTTCGAGTGTTCTTGCACAAGTTACCCAACAAAAGAAAGGCTAACCTATGGCCACGACACGTATCCGCATCCGTTTGAAATCATTTGATTTTCGTCTGCTCGACAAAGCGGCAGGGGAGATCTCTGAGACAGCATCCCGTACGGGTTCTCGTGTGGCTGGGCCAATTCCCTTGCCGACCAAGATTGAGCGGTACACGGTGAATCGTTCCCCTCATTGCGATAAAAAGAGTATGGATCAGTTTGAAATCCGTACTCATAAGCGACTTTTGGATATTTTGGAACCGTCTGGAAAGACGGTGGATGAGCTCAAGAAGCTCAACCTTCCCGCTGGTGTCGATATCACGATCAAGATTTAACTGGAGAACTGAACCATGATTGAGCGATTTGGTATGATTGGTAAGAAAGTGGGCATGACCCGGATCTATGATGATCAGGGTCTGGCTACGGCTGTTACCGTCATCGCGGCTGATACAAATACAGTTTACGAGGTGCGCACCCCTGAAAAGAACAAGGTGAGTGCCGTTGTCATGGGTAGTGGAGAGCGTAAGGCCTCACGGACGAACAAACCTCAGCGTGTTGCTTTTGAAAAAGCAGGACGCAAAAACCCGCTCATTTTAAGACAGTTTCGTGCTGCCCCTGCGGATCTTGCTGTGGGATCTGAGGTGCCGGTAACGCGTTTTAAGGCCGGTCAACTCGTGGATGTGTACGGACTTTCCAAAGGAAAAGGGTTTCATGGGGTCATGCGCAAACACAATTACGCAGGTCAGGCGGATGCCCACGGTTCTACAACCCATCGTCGAAACGGAGCCATCGGATGTCGTTCGACCCCTGGGCGCGTATATAAAAACGCAGGTATGCCTGGTCACCTTGGGTTGGATAACTGCACGATTCAAAATTTAAAAGTGATGCAGGTACGTGAGGGCGAAAAGCTACTTCTCGTCCGGGGAGCGATTCCTGGTGCGAACGGAAGCGTCGTGATTGTCAGGGACGCTAAAAAAGTGGCGGTAAAGGCGTAATTTTATGGCACAGGCCAAACCGATCAATCTGAGCGCGGCCGAGAAGGCCCTAGGCGTGGAGCTTTTCAAAAATCGTAAAGCTAGTCAGGCTTTGCATGAGGCGGTGACAGCGTATCGCGCCGCACGTCGTGCGGGTACGCACTCAACAAAAACTAAGGCCATGGTGGACCTATCTGGTGCCAAGCCTTGGAATCAGAAGGGGACAGGACGGGCTCGGGCAGGTTACAAATCCTCACCCGTTTGGCGTGGCGGAGGTGTGGCGTTCGGCCCACATCCAAGAAGCTACCGAAAAGATATTCCAAAGACTGTACTTCGAACTGCTCTCCGTAGGGCGATTAGTGATCTGGCTACCCAAGGTAAGTTGCACAGTGGATCTGCTCCTGCCTTGAAGGCACCTAAGACCAAGGATCTGATTGCATGGTTAAAAGATGCAGGACTGCCACTTTCGGTTCTTCTCATCTTGGGTAAACCTGAAAACACCCTTCTACGGGCGGCGCATAATTTAAGCGAAGTTGATGTTCGCCCGGCCCGTGAGGTGAATGCAGAAGATCTTCTCCGCCGTAGAACAGTTTGGGTTTCTGAGGAAGCGTGGAAAGAGTTGGGAACCCGTTTGAATAGCGGAACCAAAGAAGGAAAAGCGTCATGAGACAGCCGACGGAAGTAATTTATCGTCCCCAGATTTCTGAAAAGGGAAGCCGTCTTGCTACGGCCCACAACCAGTATCTTTTCGAGGTCGCTCCGGATGCTACGAAGTTGGAAATACGCCAAGCCATCACTGCTCTTTTTGGGAAAAAGGTTGTTCGTGTGAACACGATGAAGCGTGCTGGAAAGTCCCGACGCTCTCGCCGTGGTGAACCTGGTCGTACCAACCACACCAAACGTGCCATCGTCACCTTGGCTGAAGGCCAGAAAATCGAACTCGCCTAGGAGACATTATTATGGCCCTTAAAGAATTCCGCCCTTTGACCCCATCGCTGCGATTTACGCAGCTTCACGATTTTTCTGAGCTGACGCCGAATTCAGCTCCCGAACGGAGTTTGATGGAGATCAAGCGTCGGACGGGGGGGCGCAATGCCCACGGCAGGACTACCTCGCGTCATCGGGGTGGTGGCCACAAAAAACAGTTTCGTATCATTGAGTGGAATCGTAGAAAACGAACAACCTCAGGAAAGGTGATTGGCATTCAGTATGATCCAAATCGTTCCGCACGGATTGCCCTGATTGACTACGGTTCGAAAGAGAAAGCCTATATCTTGGCTCCTGAAGGGTTGAAAGTTGGTGGTACGGTTTCCGCTGGTCCCAAGGTTCCTGCTGAGGTTGGCAATGCGCTGCCTTTGCGTGTGATTCCCCAAGGTTTGCCTTTGCACAATATTGAGATGGTCCCCGGACGCGGTGCTCAAATGGTTCGCTCTGCAGGCGCTGCGGCGATCTGCACTGCTATTGATAAAGATTATGCATTGGTGCGTCTTCCCTCAGGTGAGTTGCGAAGGCTCCATGCGGACTGCTACGCGACCGTAGGGCAGGTTGGCAATGTTGCGCACGAGAAGGTAAGCTTAGGAAAAGCAGGTCGTGCTCGTTGGTTAGGACGTCGCCCTCACACGCGGGGAATGGTGATGAATCCTGTGGATCATCCGATGGGAGGAGGCCAAGGAAAGAGTAAGGGGGGTGGAGGTCGTCAACATCCTGTCTCTCCATGGGGTCAGCTGGCCAAGGGGTTGAAGACTCGTCATCGTCACAAAACGTCGTCCCGGTTCATTGTTGAAGACCGGAGAAAGAAGAGATCGTCATGAGTCGAAGCTTAAAAAAAGGCGCCTTTATCGATGACCACTTGTTGGTCAAGGTTCAGAAAATTGGGTCGGGTGCAAAAAAACCGATTAAAACCTGGTCTCGTAGGTCCATGATTTCTCCTGAATTCGTAGGACATACATTCTTGGTTCATAACGGAAAAGCTTTTAACCCTGTTTTCGTAACTGAAAACATGGTGGGTCATCGGTTGGGTGAATTTTCCCCTACTCGAATCTTTAAGAAGCACGGTGGTCACACTGAGAAGGTGACAAAATAATGAAATTCACGACTGCCCTAAGTATTGCCCTCATTACGAGTTTGTCGCAGGCGTCCCCTAGCGCGAACGAGCTCCAAATGGCGCAAGCGGAAGCTAAAGCCTACCGAGCTGCATGGTTAGAACTTCAGCGAAGGGATGAGATTTTGGGAATATCCGCCTTAAGTAACGATGTGCGAGATAGTCATGATCAGGTGGCACGGCTTTCGGGTGAATTGATTCGGGCGGAGCGCTTTGGAAAGGCGATTGTTGAGCAGACTGTAAAAGTCATGGAAGCTGCGGCTGCTTGGGCAGGGGAATCTCTGCCTGCAAAGAAAGCGGTTGCACGAGCGAACTTTGAATCGGAGAAACGTGTGTGGAGTGAGATTCAAAAGAATAACAATCCTCGGCCTATGGCTCGTGGTCTTACCGACGCACAGATCGTGGCTGTGGATCATGAACAGCAGTCGATCGTTATGAATTTGGGTCGTCTCCAAGGCGCCAAAGAGGGAATGCCCTTCCGAATTCTTCGAGGGGATAAGGTGATCGGAAGTTGCCGACTTTTAGAAGTGCGTGAATTAATTTCTTCCGGTCTACCCGAGCAGCTGGGGGAAGACATTCAAATCCAAGTAGGGGACCGCGTAGCGGTTTTAGCACAAAAATGAGCAGTGAAATTCGAACGGCTAGAGCCGAAATGAAATATGCGCGGATGTCCGCGTTTAAGATCCGTGATATTGCCCGAGCCATGCGTGGGCTTTCCGTGAAGGAAGCGGATGCACGCTTGAGCTTTGCGCCTCAGAAGTCAGCCCGACTTCTTCTCCAGACGTTGCGATCTGCCGTAGCCAATGGAGAGAACAACCACTCGATTCCTGCCGATAAGCTGAAGGTTCATGAGGTGATGGTTGGAGAGGGTTCGACTTTCCACCGGTTTCAACCCAAGGCTCGTGGAAGTGCAGGCCCAATCCGGAAACGAACCAGTCACATTAGGGTCACCCTAAGGGAGATTTCTGAATCAGAACTGAATCCGGCAAAGAAAGAAAAGAAAGGGACGAAGGCGAAAGCCACGTCGAAGGCATAGAACGTTATGGGACAAAAGACACATCCAATGGGATTTCGCTTACCGCTCCGGCGCAACTGGAGCTCGGTTTGGTATGCCAACAAGAAAAACTTCCCTATTTATCTTCATGAGGATTTCCAGATTCGTGCCTTCATCAAGAAGCGTCTGGAAAGTGCTGCCATATCAAAAGTTGTCATTGAGCGCGCATCGAACCGTGTTCGCGTGACTCTGCACACAGCCCGCCCTGGATTGGTCATTGGGCGCAAGGCCAGTGAGCTGGATAAGTTGCGGGAAGATACTCAAGCCCTGACTCCCAATCGCGAGCTCTTGATCGATGTGAAAGAGATCAAAAATCCTGAATTGGATGCTCAGCTGGTAGCCGAAAATATTGCACTTCAGCTTGAGCGTCGTGTCTCCTTCCGACGAGCTATGAAAAAAGCGTTACAGACAACGTTGGATTTTGGTGCTGCGGGAGTAAAAGTTCGTGTGGGTGGACGTTTAGGGGGTGGTGAAATTGCGCGCACGGAGCAGTATCACGAAGGAAAAGTCCCCCTTCACACTCTCCGCGCTAACATCGACTATGGATTTGCGGAAGCTCACACTGTTGCAGGAAAAATCGGGGTCAAGGTATGGATCTGTTTACCGGAGGAGTCGGCCTAATCGGCCGCTAGATTCTTTATGGCACTCGTCCCAAAACGCGTAAAATTTAGAAAAACCCAACGAGGGAGTCGCAAGGGTTTTGCGACCCGCTGCATCACCTTAGCTTTTGGAAGCTTCGGACTGCAGTCTTTGGATCGTTGCTGGCTGACCAACATTCAAATTGAGGCAGCCCGTGTTGCGCTGACGCGTAACATGAATCGAAAGGGTAAATTGTGGATTCGCATTTTTCCCGATAAATCTGTTACCGCCCGGCCCCCTGAAACACGAATGGGTAAGGGGAAAGGACAGCCTGAGTTTTGGGTGGCAGTTATTAAGCCAGGGACTATCCTTTTTGAGCTCGACGGTCTTTTGGAGGCCGACGCGAAGGAGTGTTTCCGACTGGCCGCCAGCAAGTTGCCGATGGCCACTCGTTTCATTACCCGAGAAAGGAAGTTAGTATTTTGAAGATTGAAGAATTTCGTGGGCTGAAGCCCGCAGAGCTGGATCGCAAGGCGGAAGAACTCCGCCGGGAGCGCTTCCAACTTCGTATCCAGCAGCAGGTTGGGCAGGTTGAAAAACCCAGCCGCCTGCGTGAAATACGCAAAACGATTGCACGCATTGAAACTGCGCGATCGGAGTCCCGCATTCAAACTGCGGCGAAAGGTAAAGGATGAGCCAAACACAGGAAAAAGTTGCCGTTCTTAAGGAGCGGATCGGAGAAGTGGTTTCAGCAAAAATGGAAAAGACCATTGTGGTTCGAGTCGAACGTCGTATGCCTCACCCCAAGTACAAGAAGATCATCCGTCTTCAGAAGAAGTTTTATGCCCATGACGAGGAAAAGAAGGCTAAGCAGGGGGACACTGTCCGCATCATTGAGTGTCGCCCGTTGAGTCGCTTAAAGCGTTGGCGTCTCGTGGAAGTGGTCAAGCAGGCGGAAGCGCCTTTGGAGGTCGGGGTATGATCCAGATTCGTTCCTGGTTGAACATCGCGGACAACACAGGCGCTCGTAAAGCGACTATGATTGGTGTGATTGGGCGTAAAACCTTGATCGCCAAGATCGGGGATATTGTGACAGCGAACGTCAAAGAGGCGGCTCCAGATGGAACGGTCAAAAAAAGTGAGGTTGTCCGCGCCGTGATCGTCCGCACGAAATACCCGATTCGCCGTAACGATGGTTCCTATTTGCGTTTCGATAGTAACGCTGCCGTGATCATCGATAAGGATTCAAATCCCCGTGGCACACGTATCTTTGGTCCTGTAGCCCGTGAGTTGCGGGAGAAGAATTTCATGAAAATCGTATCGTTAGCACCAGAGGTGCTGTGAGGAACATGCGATGAATGGATTTCATGTACATAAAGGGGACGAAGTCGAAGTGATCAGCGGCTCCCAGAAGGGTCGCAAGGGGAAGATTCTCGAGGTGAAGACAGATTCGTTCAGGGCTTTGATTGAGGGTGTAAACATGATCAAAAAGCATGTGCGCCCAACGCAAGATAACCCCAAAGGTGGGGTGATGGAGCGTGAGGGCACGATTCACATATCGAATCTTCGCTTAGTGAACCGCCCTAAAGCCGCCCGTGCGGAAAAAAAGAAGAAAGAGACCAAGGGAAAGAAGTAGGCCATGGAAAACGATCTTAAAGCTCATTATTTAAAAACAGTCGTTCCTGCGATGATGAAAAATCGTGGTTATACGAACCTGCACCAGGTGCCCAAGCTTGAGAAGATTGTGCTGAACTGCTCTGTGGGATCCTTGACGGATATTAAGGTAGCACTTGAGGATGCGGTACATGATTTGACGATGATCACGGGTCAAAAACCCATCAAAACCAAATCGAAAAAGAGCATCTCTAATTTCAACCTGCGACTTCATCAGGAAATCGGCTGCAAGGTCACGCTTCGTGGAAAGATTATGTATGATTTTCTTCTACGATTTATTCGCGCCGCCTTGCCGAGAATCCGTGATTTCCGGGGTATTCCGAATGGTGGTTTTGATGGTCGCGGTGCATACACCTTGGGCGTCAAAGATCATTCCATTTTTCCTGAGATCGAAATCGATCGTGTGAAGCGGAACCTTGGTTTTGACGTTACCTTTGTGACATCGGGAAAAGAGCGGGAAGAGACTCGTGAGATGCTTTCTTTGATGGGAATGCCTTTCATCGTAAGAACCCAAGACGCCGCAAAAACCGGCAATAAGGAGAAGACAGATGGCCAAGAAGTGTTGGCGGCTTAAGCAGAAAAAGACCCCTAAGTTTTCGACCCGGAAGTATAACCGGTGCTCGATCACCGGGAGACGCAGGAGTTATATCCGTCGTTTTGGGGTGAGTCGTATTCAGTTCCGTGAGATGGCCTTGCGAGGCGAGGTGCCTGGCGTAACGAAAGCGAGCTGGTAGTTCTATGGTTACCGATCCATTAGCTGATTTCCTGACTCAGATCCGCAATGCCTCCACGGCAGGACTGAAGACCGTGAAGGCGAAGCACTCCAAGATGCGGGGAAGCGTACTCGCGATTTTAAAGAAAGAGGGCTTCATTGAGGATTTTGAACTGAAGAAAAGTGGAAAGCACACAGATTTCCATATTGCGATGAAAACAGGCACCGTTCGAAGCGGTAAGGCGATTACCTGTATTCGCCGTCTATCGAAGCCAGGCTTGCGAAGGTATGTCGGGGCCAAAGAGATTCCGAAATATTTGGGCGGTTTGGGTATTTCTATTTTGTCGACCCCGCAGGGTGTGCTTACGGGTGAAGATGCCAAAAAACAAAATGTAGGCGGGGAGCTTCTCCTCGTGGTCTGGTAATATGTCGCGCGTAGGCAATCAACCGATCTTGGTCCCTGCTAACGTCAAAGTGGCGATGGAGGGAAGACGCTTTAAAGCGGAGGGTCCTAAGGGCAAGTTGGGCATGGAACTTCCGCCTCAAATCAGTGCCAAGATTGATGCGGGTAAGATTCAAGTCACACGGGACAGCGAAGAACGCCAGGCTCGTTCTATGCACGGGTTGGCCCGGAGTTTAGTCCAGAATGTGGTGACTGGGGTGAGTGTTGGATACAGCAAGAACCTTGAAATTCACGGGGTAGGATTTAAAGCCAATGTTCAGGGCAAAAAGCTGGTACTTAATCTTGGGAAATCACATCCGATTGAGTATCCGCTACCTCCTGAAATCAAGGTAACGGTTACGGATAATACGCGTCTTCTTGTTGAAGGTTCGGACAAACAGTTGGTCGGAGCGGTTTGTGCGGACATCCGCGGTTATCATCCTCCCGAGCCTTACAAGGGCAAAGGGGTGCGGTACTCAGGTGAAACCATTCGACGCAAGGAGGGCAAGACAGCTCAGAGTAAGTCTGCCTAAAATTGATTTATGCCTAATCCATCTAAATATCGTCGGGAAAGACGGGTTCGAATCCACAAGAGGATTCGTCTTCGGCTTCGTGGAGATGCAACCAAACCTCGGCTTTGCGTGTCTTTTAGTGGGAAAAATATTTATGCGCAGGTTGTGGATGACAGCGCTGGAAAGACTTTAGCGGCAGTTTCGACCCTCGAGGAGTCCTTGAAGAAGGGCGTGCGTGCGAATGTGGCTGGTGCAGCCAAAATGGGCAAAGAGGTTGCAGAGCGGGCTTCCAAAAAGGGAATCTCTGCTGTTGTTTTTGATCGGGGTGGATTTTTGTATCATGGTAAAGTGAAAGCCTTTGCTGAGGCGGCTCGGCAAGCTGGTTTGAAATTCTAATGAGGTATATGGAATGAGCGAAGTAACCCCCATCGTCGAAGAACCTACCCTTCCTGCGGAAGTGATTTCAGAGAAAGCGTTTTCCAAAACGTCTGAATTCATTCCCAAGTCAGAGCCTACTAACAATCGTCGTGAGCGAACACGGACACCGTCCGACATGTTCGAAAAAGTCGTTTTCGTCAATCGATGTGCCAAGGTTGTGAAAGGTGGCCGTAGGTTTAGCTTTAGCGCGCTACTTGTTGTTGGAGATAAGAAGGGGAAGGTGGGAGTTGGTTTTGGTAAGGCCCGGGAGGTCTCAGAGGCCATTCGCAAGGGAACAGAAAACGCAAAGAAAAATCTTTTTGCCTACAATATCGGACCCAGCACGTTGCCGCATGAGGTGAACGGTTCTTTCGGAGGGGGAAGGGTGCTTCTTCGCCCTGCTTCGTTGGGAACGGGTCTGATCGCGGGTGGTGGAGTCCGATCTGTTCTGGAGGCCGCTGGCGTAAAGGATGTTTTGGCTAAGTCGATGGGTTCCAGTAACGCGGCAAACGTCGTCAAGGCAACGGTGGATGCACTTTCCAAGCTCCGGACTCGGACTCAAATTTTGGAACTACGTGGCAAGAAACGTCCCTCGAAGGCGGTGGCTGTGGGGGTATCCTCATGAGCATTACCGTTCCACGTCCTGGGGCTCGGCATCGTCGTAAACGTCTTGGATCCGGCGAAAGCTCGGGTAAGGGAAAAACTTCAGGAAAGGGGCACAAGGGTCAGAAAGCCCGTTCGGGAGGAAGTCTGCGACTGGGTTTTGAAGGAGGTCAGATGCCTCTTATCCGGCGCATACCGAAAAGGGGATTTAATAACGCTGTTTTTACGCAGCGCTTTGCACCTGTGAACCTAAACAGTTTGGACCTTTTTTCCGATGGAGCGAAAGTAGATGAAGCAAGCCTTCGGCAGGTTGGATTAGTTAAGGGCGATTGGGCTGGAATTAAGATTCTGGGTGGTGGAAAACTGAAACCTAAAAATCTGATTCTCGAAGTGCATGCGGCTAGTGGTGCAGCCAAAAGCGCGCTCGAAGCGGCAGGGGCAAAAGTTACCCTGCTGAAGCGTTAAGCCCTTAGCGGCGAATTTTGGGCCATGCTTCACGCCCTTTTCAACTGCTTTAAGATTCCGGAACTCCGGCATCGGATTATTTTCACGCTGGCTTTGATTGTTGTCGTTCGGATTGGTGCGTCGATCCCTTGTCCTGGAATTAATCCATTGGTGTTGGGGGAGTTTTTCCGACAGGTGGTGGACCAGCAGGATCAAGGGAGCGTGATCGGGCTGTTTAATTTGTTTAGCGGAGGTGCTTTGGAAAATTGCGCGATCTTCTCCTTAACGATCATGCCGTACATCAGTGCGAGTATTGTGATGCAGTTGGCCACTGGGGTGATTCCTTCCCTTGGTAAAATGGTTCGAGAAGAGGGGGGTAGGCAGAAGATTACCCAGTACACGAGATGGGGTACTTTGATCCTTTGCGTCGTCCAAGGATATCTCCTCGCGACAAGTTTTGAAAATCCGTCAAAAATCCCAATTTTCTCGGGTATTGATCAGGTGATTCAGCGGTTAGGACCTCTCGTTCCTGAGCCTGGCTTTGCGTTTCGAGCGATGACGGTCATTACACTTACGGCTGGAACAATGCTACTGATGTGGATTGGTGAACAGGTTACGGAAAAGGGCATTGGTAATGGTATTTCCCTCATCATCACGATAGGAATCGTGGCACGACTCCCCGCCGCACTAGTTGCAGGGTGGCAGGTGTTTGTCCCTCCTGCTGGCAGTGGGCGTGATCCGATCAGTCCATTCATTCTCTTTCTGCTCCTTGCTTTTCTTTTTGTGGTTATTGCATCCACAATTGCTCTGACTCAGGCCTTACGAAAGGTGAGTGTACAGTATGCGAAACAGGTCCGGGGAAATCGTGTGTATGGCGGGCAGACCTCATTTCTCCCTCTTAAGGTGAACTACGCGGGTGTGATGCCGATTATCTTTGCGAACGCAATTCTCCTATTCCCTGCAAGTATCATTGGGTTCCTTTTTCCAGGTTCCCCCACGGCAAATCGAATCGCTGCCGCATTGGCCACGGGGACTCTTCACTATGTGCTCTACGCAGGAATGATCTTTTTCTTCTCCTATTTCTGGGTTGCGATGGTGTTTAACCCGATTCAGATCGCAGATGATATGAAACGGCATGGAGGTTTTATCCCAGGAATCCGCCCTGGTGAGACCACAGCACAATTTTTGGATTATGCGATGACACGCCTTACCTTTGCGGGAGCCATCTTCCTCACTGCGTTGGCTGTCCTTCCTATGTTGGTGCAAAACTTCCTTGGAGTGCCCAGCATTACAGCTCAGTTTTTCGGTGGAACTGGATTGTTGATTATCGTCGGGGTGATGTTGGACACAATGCGACAGGCCGAAACCTATCTTTTGCAGAGGCATTATGACGGGTTCTTGAAAAAAGGTAGGATCAAGGGGCGGAGCACGGGTGGGAATGTGGGTACGGCACAGACGATCTCGGAACGCCAGATAGCTTGGTTGTTGGTTCTGATTGCGATCATCGCTTTGGGCGGGATTGTCATTTCCCTCCGCTAAGGCCCCTCGGGCCATGCCGATCATTCCGATCAAAGATGCCGCGGGGATTGCAGGTATGCGGGCGAGCTGTCGCCTAGCAAGAAAAGTTCTTGAGGAGTTAGTGCATCGACTTGAACCTGGTCGAACGACAGGGGAGGTGGACAAGTGGGCAGGGGAGTTAATCGCCAAAGAGGGAGCGAGGAGTGCTTTTCTCGGATACCGTAAATTTCCAGGCCAGTTGTGTATATCTGTTAATGAAGAGGTGGTCCACGGAATCGGGGGACCGAGAAGGTTAGCCTATGGAGATGTGGTGAAGTTGGATGTGGGCATCATTTTAAATAGCTGGGTAGGAGATACCGCAATCACTGTGGGCTTGGGCGCGATTTCACCTTCTCGGCGAAAGCTTTTAGAGAGAACAGAGGCTGCTTTAATGGCTGGAATTGCAGCCGCCCGAGGTGGAAATCGGTTGGGTGAGATTTGTCATGCAGTTGAGCGAACAGTGAAATCAGCAGGCTATAGCGTGGTAAAAGAATTTGTTGGTCACGGGGTAGGGCGGAAATTGCATGAGGAGCCTCAAATTCCAAATTTTGGAAAAGCAAATGCTGGGCCTGTTTTGAGGCCGGGCATGACGTTGGCCATTGAGCCTATGGTGAATGAGGGCGCAGAAGAGATTCGTATTTTAAAGGATGGATGGACAGCAGTCACAGCAGATCGAAGCGACTCTGCGCATTTTGAGCACGTTGTTTTGGTCACTGAGGGAGATCCAGAGATCTTAACCACCTCAACTTCAGCGAGTTGCACTTTGAATCCAGTTCTGCCTGTATAGGTAGGTTTTGAAACACTTTAAAAAAATGCAGATATCTTTGAGAGAAAGGGGCTTGCCAAGACCTTTCGTTTTCGATAAGATTTCGAACTATTTTTTATGAGAGTCCGAGCATCTATCAAACGCCGTACCAGCGACTGTCAAGTCGTTCGCCGTCGGGGACGTATCTACATCATCAACAAAAAGAACCCGCGCTTGAAGCAGAGGCAGGGGTAAATATATGCCACGCGTACTAGGTGTTGATATTCCCGGAGAAAA
>JBIKNP010000029.1:0-16521 GCA_044358595.1 Methylacidiphilales bacterium | reverse complement strand
TATTATGGGTTTCTCAAGAACGCCATTCAACTTGCTCGGGCCATCGGAAACCGAAATCAAGCCACTGCATGGCTTCGTCGGGCAGAGCGCGTCCGCAAGGAGTTCACGCGATTTATCAACCAAGCGGGCCCGACAAAGGGTCTGGTCTCGGAAGTCTGGTCGCCGGTTGCGGAACCAAGAGGATTCGGACAAGCAGCGAGTGTCTCCGCGGTCTTCCATGGACTCCTCACACCTGGTGCGTCCATCAAGGTTCTCGAAGCCGCTTTCGCTGCGAAGGACGGTTCGCCACCACGCGGCGTGCACCGCTGGAACAATCCGACCTATGCCTATCGCGCTCTGCGCTGCCTCAGCGATCACGGGCTTGGGAAAACTGCAGGGGCCCATTTTCTGGAGCGATATCTCCCCTATTTGCCCGACGGCCCCTTACCAGAGTATTTTATACCCGGTGACGGACAGCCTGACGATCCGACAGGCTCACATGGGTGGGCAGCCGTCCCGCTTGTCTGGCTGCACGACACGGTTCTCGGGGTGCGGATTGCGAGTCCGGGTGGCACCAAACTCACGTGGAGCCCGGTGGATGTGGGATGGAAAGAGGTTCATGGAACAACCATGACTCCGCGAGGTCTGTGCACGGTGAAGGCGGATTGGAAACGCCAGCGGTTTTCGTTGGAGCTTCCGCCTGGGTGCAGCGCGGATATCAATTTGCCCGCGAATAATCGATCTAGAGTCAAGACTTGGAGAGATGTTCGAGGGGAGTTCCGGTTTTGAGAGTCTCTCATCGTGGAAAGGATAAGTCCTGACGCGCAAGTCGCAAACTACTAGAAAGAATCAATGAAAGTCCTCGCTCCATCGATCTCAAAAACTCGTTCGAAAGCCATTCTGTTTCCCGTTCCGCCCGACACGGGTGCCGACGTCACGCCAGCCCTGCGGGAGGTGCTGACCAAACTTGCGAAACAAGGAGGCGGGCGCATCGAGTTTTCACCCGGACGATACGACTTTTGGCCGGATCGGGCTTTCGAGAAATACCTGTTCGTAAGCAACAATGACGAAGGGCTGAAGCGGATAGCCTTCCACTTGGAGAATCTCTCCGAAGTCGAGATCGACGGACAAGGTGCCGAATTCATTTTCCATGGTTTCCTGACGCCCTTTGCCCTGGAAAACTGCTCCGGGGTGACGCTGCGGGATTTTTCGGTCGACTACGCCCGACCGTTCAGCAGCGAGGGCGAAATATTGGAAGTGGAGCCTGATGCGATCACGGTGCGGTTCCCGGAGCAGCATCCTTATCGGATCGAAGGGAACGAACTGGTTTTTCTGGATGCGGACGGCGTGCGTTACCCGTGGGGTCGCTTGCTTGAGTTTGATCCCGTGAAGCGGGAACCGGCCTACATGGCCCTGGACTACTGGGGAAAATCTTTTGTCATCAGCGGTATGATCCCGGCGGACGAAAAAGGATCGTTCCTCTCTGCTTTTCGCGCCAGCGATTGTGGAGACCGGTGCGTGCGAGTCGAAGTCCCAGGCATCCATGCGACCGTGGGCAACATAATGTATTTCGGTCCTGATCACCGTCGTGTGCCTGGGATTTTTCTCAACGGTTGTTCAGATGTCACGATCGCCGATGTGACCATTCACCATTCGGGAGGCATGGCGGCAATTGCCCAAAAATGCAAATCGGTCGCTTTCTCAAACTACCGGGTCCTAGCAAAGCCAAGAACGGGACGGATCGTGAGTGCGACAGCCGATGCAACTCATTTCGTCAATTGCACGGGAAAGATCCAGCTCAACCGATGCCGAATGGAAAACCAGATGGATGACGCCACGAACATTCATGGCAACTATGCGACCATTGACCGCATTGCGGGCCCGCGCTGCATCGAGCTTCGCTTCATGCATTCGCAACATGCGGGATTTCCACTGCTCGCAGCCGGAGATTCGGCCGCATTTTCCGATGGCCGAACCTTGCACCCGTTGGGCGGGGCGTCCGTCCGTGCAGTGAACGTCATCAATCGAGATCTTCTGTCCGTCCATCTATCTGATGACCTGCCGCCGGGAATCGTCCTAGGCACACTGGTCTACAACGCCGGACAAACTGCTCCGGAAGTCGAGATCACGGATTGCGTCTTCACCGGCAACCGTGCACGAGGAATCCTTTTGGGTTCCGCAGGCAAAACCCGCGTCGCGGGAAACATCTTCCACAATCCCGGCGCAGCGATCCTTCTGGAAGGTGATGGAAAGACGTGGTTCGAGCAGGCAGCGGTGAGGGATCTCACCATCACCGGAAACCGCTTTGAGAACTGCAACTTTGGAGTCTGGGGAAATGCCGTGATCGAGATTTCCTCACCCCACCTCGACGAGAATGGCCTCGGCGAACGTTGTCATCGAAACATCACGATCGTCGGGAACAAATTCGTCTCCTTTGATGAGACACCCCTGCTTCTCGCCAAGGGGGCCGAAGGCCTCGTATTTGAAAGAAACAATCACGAACAATCGGACGCCTACCCACCCTGCCGAATGGCCTCATCACCGTTCTTACTCGAGCACTGCTCTCAAGCTTCGGTAATTCTGGACAGCGATGGAAACCGTATGCCCCGCGATAAAGAATGCGGGGATGCCGTATCCTAAGTGGATGTTCTGTGACCGTGTGAACAGCCCGACTCTGTTTCCTTAAGAGATCGGTTCATCTTGCGTGAAGAGATTCCGCGTGAAAGGCTTTCAAGCATGGCGAAGAATTCAAAGGTGAATCGTTCCGTCAGGAAGAAAAGACTGGACCGACCCGCCGGGGATCGTCCGGACATACCGAGCTACCGCGACATCGCGGCCAAGACCGGTGTCTCCGCCCAGACGGTTTCTTACGTTGTTCGGAATACCCCTGGCGTTTCCGACGCGACGCGGAAGCGTGTCCGCGCCGTGATGGAGAAGATGGGCTACAAGCCACAACCCGCACTCTCCGCATTGATGCGTCAGTATCGACTTCACCCTGCGAAGCGGGACGCAATGAAGATGGCCTTTATCAACTCCTGGAACGAACCCCTTTCGAAGTCCTCGGCCGAACCATTGCGAAACTTCTACCTCGGCGCCAAGAACCAAGCCGATCGCTTGGGTTACCTGGTCGAGGAGTTTCAGGGAGGGGAGACGTCGGATGATCAGGCAAAGCTCCGCAAACAGCTGCGATTCTCTGGAGCGGAGGGTGTCCTGCTGTTTCCAACCCTTAGCCCCTCCACGAAACTGAATCTCGACTGGGAAAACTACTCCGTCGTAGAAATTGGACAGCCCCTTCAGGGTGTCGAGGTAACGCTTATCATTCCGGATCATTTTGGAAATGCCTTTCGACTCTGCCAGAGGCTTGTTGAAGAAGGTTTCTCCAGAATCGGGTTCCTTCATGATCGATCCGAGCATGAGCGAATCGGGGGGACCTACCTGGGTGGCGTGCTTGCTGCTTCCTTCCTCGAAGGCCAGAAACACTTTGTTCCCCCACTATCGGGCCATGGGTTGACGACCAGTCAGGCTATAAAATATGTTCAAACCAAGAAATGTGACGCGCTCATCGTCGGGGCGCATTTCAATCCCAAGTGGTTAAGGGATGCAGGCATTCGTATCCCGGAAGATGTGGCACTCTTTGGTACCGGCATTTACTCGAGTGACGTCGCTGCCGGAATTGCCGGCATCGACGAAGAGTGGTTCCAACTCGGAGAAATCGCCGTGCAACATCTCGCCCGCCTCATGCAATCCCATGAACGAGGATTCAACGATGTCCGAGAAGTAGTCACTGTTCCGGGGCGTTGGATCCAAGGAAAACCATTTGCAAGAAGCAAGCCACGCGCAAAGCCAAGCAGTGTCCCCACGGCAAAGGTAGAATAATTTGCTGTAAAGTATTTCCCAGATCGCACTTGGCACAGCCATGAGCGATTTTGTAATCCTGAATTTATACATCATGCGGCTCTTGTTCTCCAATGCACGGCCCACCTTGCGCTACACGCTTTCGCTTGCAGTCATTCTGCCAGCCATGCCTTACCCAAATCCGATCGTGCTAAACCCAGGTTTTGAGTTGGACGGAAATTACCTTTTTCTGGATTGGTATGTAGACCGAGTGAAACAAGCGGACGACCCGTTTCTTCTGAAAAGAGATAAAGCACTCTAAATATCCTAATTAACCAACGCATAAACAATAAAACCTCCCCACGCATCCTTTTGCATTTACTCTGCACGACTTTGATTATCGGGATATAGGGTGCAAATCGCTTCAAGCCGTTAAGACCGTCGATCTGACTCCCTCCGCCTGGAAGTATGAGCCCAACAGTTCGGCTGAAGGAAACCTTGTCAAGAAACCGCCCGGTAGCTCGGGAACCGCCGAGGGGGAAATCGGAATCAGAAATCTGATTTTTCAGCATAAATGAGGCACGACGGGGGGTGAGCCAGGGATTTACTGTAAATATAAATACCTTTAGACAAATTTCCTTAGTGGAGTATCAATTACAATCAAGATGACGGTAAACAAAATAACCGAAACCCCAAATTAACCAAACCATACAACCACCCAAAAATATGAAAAAAACAAAACAACTCCTAGTCGCACTCGCTCTCGCCATCGGATTCTCCCTATCGGCAAAAGCTGATAGTCTCCTGAATCTTGTGCCGAGCGGAGACTTTGAAACCTTCACTACTGGCGTTCTCGCATCTCCTTGGTGGGGCTCAGGCCAAACCTCCGTCGTTGCTAACGATGGCACCTTCTCGCCCTCGAATCCAAGTGGCCAGACTAAAATACTCTATTTTGGTGATAATTCGCCTCAGGCTGGCACGACCGTTGGCCTCCTCGAGGCCGGCAAAGATTACACCCTATCCATAGACCTCTGCGCCGCATGGGCGGTAAGTGGGTCTGCCTTTGCCTCATTGAATGGCTACGATGGTAGTTTACCGGAAGGCCAGCGATCGCAGACTTTCGCTAGTAATAGTTTCGACTTTAACAACAGTTGGAGTCGAGCTACGTTGAGTTTGTCGGCGGCAACGATCACCCAATCGTATTCCTCATGGATCGGCAAGGAACTCAACATTGTGATCAGAAAAAACTCGGGATATTTGAGCATCGATAATGTGGCCGTCACTGCGGTTCCCGAGCCCTCGACCTATGCACTGCTCTTCGGCGGCATCCTGACCCTGCTCCTGATCCGCCGTCGGAGAATCGCTTCGTAACCTGCTACCGTCCCGCTACTGCTTTGAGTAGCATACTGCTTCGTGCGGTGTGCTACTCATCGGTTTATAGCTCACAAATTACAATAACCTCAGCAGTCATTGAAGTGGCCCCCCTCTTAGCCTAGAAAATCATTTTTCGTTTGGCGCACATTGAATTTTTTCATACCGGAATATTTCTATTAATGTCTAACCAAGATTCTTGCTGTATGTCTTTACCAGACATGATCGACCACTGGACACAGCAACTTTTCTCAAAGGTGAAGCGGTTTGCCTCCCTTCCCAATTCCGTTCTTCCGATCTCCGACGAGTACCCCGGGCTCTGGTTGGAGTCCGCCCCATATGATGGGTTGCAGTTCCTCCGGCTCCTTGATGGTGACCCAAAAGTTGCGGAAGCCAATATCGAGTGCTTCTTCCAATATCAGCGGCCCGATGGGCAGCTCCCTTGCTACATTCTCGACCCGGACCACCTCAGGACACCGCATTACTTGGAGCTTGGTGCAGAGATTGTCAACTTCAGCCAGATCCAGGAGCTCGTTCCACTGGCGCGGATCGCCCTAGAGATGGTGAAAATCACAAAAAACGAGGAGTTTCTTCAGCGGGCTTATTCTGCCTGCTCACGCTGGGATGCATGGCTTGTGGCCAACCGAATGACCCGGAGCGAGGGGGTTTTTGAGACATTCTGCGAATTCGACATGGGGTATGATTTTTCCCCTCGGGCTCATGATGGAGGGATTCCAAAAACCTGCCCGGACAATGAAGCCCGCCATTGCCCGGAGGTCGACTGTCTTCCCTTGTTGGCCCCGGACCTCTCCGCTGTAATCTACGGCTCACGGCGGGCTCTTGCGGAAATGGCGGAACTCATGGGAAAATCAAATGAACAGTCTAAATGGCTGACGAAAGCCGAGGAGCTTAGGAGCGCGATTTACGCAAAGTGCTGGCACGAAGAAGACGAGTTCTTCTATGACGTGGATGCAAGCGGCGACTTTCGCCGGTATCTCACCATTCACATCACGCATTTGCTCTCCGAGGGAGTAGTCACCGATGCACACTTCGATCGAATCTACGAGCGGTACATCAGGAGTCCGGATCACTTTTGGACCCAATACCCCTTGCCATCATTCTCAATTTCAGATCCCTCGTTTTCGCGTGATGGCCACCAGATTCCCAACAACTGGGGCTACTGGTCGAATAGTCCCTGCATGTATCGCCTGTCACGTTGGATGATCAAGTATGGCAGAGAGAGGGACTTGAAATGGATCATGTCTCGCTGGCTTGAAGCAGCCGAACAACGCTGGCCGGAGGATGTGACCCAGGCCATCGATCCGTTCTCCGGGGAATGGTCCTCCGCTAGTCCCAACCATTCTAATACGCTCTTTTTCCTCATCGAGGCCGCACAAGTGCTCGGAGAGAATCCGGACGCGTCCATCTGAACCTAAGGCCCGTTGACCAAAGTCGTTTATCCTCCAATCACTATCTTGGGTGAATATGATTCCGCCATTTTTGCCTCGGCGTTGGAATGCGCCCATAGCCATCGATTGGGCCAACCCGGACTAAAGGAAGTCGCGGCAAACATTACCTGCCATTCTTCGCCGGCGTAGGCACTCTTGTGGATTCATCTGGATGATTTACTGTAAATATAAATACCTTTAGACAAATTTCGTTTGCGGAGTATTAATTATAATAGATCAGATGTTAAGCAAACTCAAAACCTCAAATTCATAGACAACATGAAAAAGGTCACACACCTGCTAGCCGCACTCGCACTTGCCAACGGATTTTCCGTATCAGCAAAAGCTGCTGTCGAGAACGGAAGCTTTGAAGCCTACACCAATGGCGTTCTCGAATCTCCTTGGTGGAGCTCTGGCCAAGTCGCCGTCGTTCCCAACGATGGTGCTGTTTCGCCCTCGAATCCGAGTGGCCAGAGTCAAATAATCTATTTTGGTGATAATACGCCCGAGGCTGGTACAGCCGTTGGCATACTCGAGGCCGGTAAAGATTACACCCTATCCATAGACCTCTGCTCCGCATGGGCGGCAAGTGGGTCTGCCTTTGCCTCATTGAATGGCTACGATGGTAGTTTACCGGTAGGCGAGCGATCGCAGACTTTCTCAAGTAATAATTTCAACTATAACAACAGTTGGAGTCGAATTACGCTGAAACTGTCGGCGGCAACAATCAGACAATCGTATTCCGCATGGATCGGCAAGGAGCTCAACATCGTGATCAGAAAAAACTCGGGATATATGAGCATCGATAATGTGGCCGTCACCGCCACGGGGGAGCTCGGCGCAATTCCAATCGTTAACCCGTCGTTCGAGACGGGCGATTTGAGTGGTTGGTTATCGACAGGACAGGTTGGTGCAATCAACTGGAATGGACCATCACCCGGAGGCAGCCAATGCGTGTTTCTTAGTAGTACAGGCGGTTGGGGAAATTTGTGGCAGAATGTAGGCCCCCTTCAGGCGAATACGGATTACACGCTTGCCTTTTATGCTGCTGCTGCTTACTGGCAGGAGTCTGCTCCTTTGCTGGCAACTCTAAGTGCTTGGGATAACAGTTCGAATTCCGGAACCACATTAGTTAGTCAAGTTTATACCGTTACCGCTACTGGCGGAGCATCAAATTGGACGCAATACAGTCTTTCGCTTCCAGCAAGCGTCGTGGAAGCAAATTTTTCGTCATGGATCGGAAAAGAAATGTCTATAAATTTCGGAACCAATAATGGAGATCCATTGGTTGTCGATTTGGTTTCCTTAGTTGCATCTGCATCTCCCTCGTACGCCACATGGGCCAATGAGAATGCGGGGAGCCAAGCCGCCAACCTCGACTGGGACAACGACGGCGCGCCCAACGGCTTGGAATACTTCATGGGCGCCGCCCCCGGCTTCACCGCCAACCCCGGTCTGGATAGCTCGAATAAAGAAGTCACTTGGATCAATGGCGGCAACATCTCGAGTTCCGAATACGGCACGAAATTCGTGGTACAATCCTCAATCGACCTTGTCACCTGGACGGACGTTCCCGCCAACGATCCAAATCTTGTAAATACTTCAAATTCGGTAACCTACACTTTTTCTGTCTCCGGCGCGGGCAAGCAGTTCGTCCGCCTCAAATTGATCCCCTAATGAGGGGTGAAGATTGGAATCAGAAAGCTGAGTTTTCAGAAACAGTCACCCGCCCTGTCGGGTGATTCCAGAGTTTTCTGTAAATACGCCTTGAACAATCCGCGTGAAAAGATACCGATATTTCATAGGCAAATTCTTAGCAAACTTGGGTTGGCGGCTTCTTATCGTTGCCGTTCTTTCCGTCAGGGTTTCGGCCGATGCCTCCGCTTTGGCCCCTCACGATGTCTGGAATCAACAGCATTTCACCTCAAATCAACTCCCGAATGACTCGATATCCGGGGACCTTGCCGATCCTGACAAAGACGGCCTCTGCAACCTGCTCGAATACGCTTTTAATACCGATCCATGGGTTTTCAATGCAGGGGCGCAACTCTCGCTAACCGGCAACGGGGTCAGCCTGCTTCACCGCAAAAACAAATCCGCTTCCGATCTCACGTTCCTGGTCGAGAAATCGGGTGATCTCGCGGGATCCGGATGGCAGGAACTGCAACCCGTTTCGCAGACGATATTGAGCGATGACGGTTTGACCCAGAGCCTGAAATTAGACCTCCCCCAGGGAGGCGGATCCAAGGGGTTTTTCCGTTTGCGGGTCACGCACGCCTCCGCCGTTGCCGTGAGCCCTCCCGCAGAGGTTTTAATCCCGATTGCCAACTTCTCCTTCGAGAACGGCTTGACCGATTGGTCGAGCAAGGGACAGGTTGCCGCGGTGAACTGGTCGTCCCGCCCGCCGGGGGGCGGTGATCGGACCTTGTTTTTGAGCCATACTCCCGCCGTGGATAACGATGCCTGGGGTGAGGTGTGGCAGACCACCGGCACCATTCTGGCCGCGAACACAAGCTACACGCTCACGTTCTCGGCCTCGGCTGCCAGCTGGGTTCCATCGGGCGAGATTACCGCCCGAATCTATGCCTTGAGCGGGACTAACAAGGAGACCCTCGCGCTGCGATCATTCGCGGTGACCTCCAGCAATGGTGCCGAGAACTGGCGCGAGTTTTCAATGACCTTCCTCACCGCGGACATCCACCCTGGATTCATCGGGCAACGGCTCGGCGTTGAGTTTGCTACCTCAGACGGGAATAGCATCCTTCTGGATCTGGCTTCCTTGACGGCAACGCGGCATGCGAACTGGATTGCCAACCCATCATTCGAGAGTGATTTGGGATCTTGGACGCAGGCCGGTCAGGTCGGGATGTTCCCGCGGCCCGGCTACACGGGAACTGACAATGTTGCTGCCTTCTTGAGTTCCGATCCCCTCGTGAATGGCGGCGCATGGGGCCGTGTCGCACAGGACACCATGATGGTCCTTGAGACCGGGAAGGATTATAAGCTCTCGTTCTGGAGTGCGGCAGCCCCTTGGGAGACTTCCAACTCCATCATCGCGACGATTTATGCGGTCGGTGTCGGCAATTTGTTGCAGCAGTCGTTTCCTGTCACCGCCACTAAGGGGGTCTCGGACTGGGCAAACTACACTCTGACCCTGCCTGCGATGATTACACAGGGCAACCCTTCCTTGGCCGGGAAAACCCTGGGAGTGTCGTTCTCGACAGGGACCGGCATTCCGGTGCTGCTTGATCTGGTCTCGTTTGCCCCGACCTCAGCCCCGCAGATCGTCCCTGCGAACCAGTATGCCATCCAAAATCTCGTGAACGGAAGTTTTTCGGCGGGATCCCTGCTGCCCTGGACGGTGGCCGACGGATCTCCCTCGATCGCCAGTGACAACAGTCCATTCACCAACATCTATCCCTCCGACAGCAACGCCCTGCGAATCAACAAACCTTGGTGGTCGTCCAGGCGGGCCATTCAAGCAAGTTACAGTTTTGGCGCGGTGGGAGCGGATACGGTCACGTTCAGCTACGACTTCAAAACCTCTATGAATTTGCAAGACGTTCTATTCGTTCAGAACGTCCTAAAAACCGCGAATATCGCGATCTTTCGCATGGGGGCACCTGACGGCAAATTCACGCTGGAAGACGGTTCCGGGACCAGCGGTATCACGACGCTTTCGGCCAACACTTGGTATAACGTCCAGGCGACATTCAACAGGAACACCTGGACCTACAGTGGAACCATTACAAGCTTTGGAGGCACCCCAGTTTCCTGGAGTAACAGGGCACTTCTGGGGGCCTCCACTTCATTGGGAGGCCTGCTATTGGATCAAACCGATATAAGTATTTGGGATAATACCACCACCTACGATAATTTCTCGGTCCAGACGTCCAACCCGGCCAAGCACCGGGCCATGAGCCACCGGGGCGTGCCATTTTTTCCGATCGGCTTGTATGGGTCACCTACTCCGAGCGGACAGGCCGTCGAGCAATATCGCTACAATGAGGCAAACGCCAAGGAACTGTCCTCGGCCGGTTTCAACTGCTACATGATTCCGGCGTTCAACCTTAATCCAAGCAATCTTGATTATGCCGACAGATACGGACTGAAAGTAATTGCGGCATGCAACGAGCAACCTTATCGCTATATCAACGACCCCGCTCAATTTACCGACGGGTCACATTTTCACCAGAAAATCATGGCAATAAGGAGCCATCGGGCGTTGTTCGCTTATTACGGCATTGATGAGCCCCTGGGGCATTATGTCTGGGGAAGCCAGTCCTATAGTTACCTGCAGAATTTGTTGGTTGGCGCCAGGCAGTTCGTGGAAACAGCGGATCCAAGTCATCCCTTACTGCTCAATGAGACGTCGTTCTCCACCTTGGATGGATGGGCCCCTCTGACACCCGCTCAAGTTTTTAACAAACAGGGATGTGTTGACTTTTCGGCTGGCTCCCATGCTTACGGCATGGACGTTTATCCCTACTACTCCGGTTCAAGCGATCTCACGCCCGTCGCAAAAAACATGGACACTTGCCTGGAGGTAACGCCCTCCACCAAGCCGGTCTTCGCCGTGCTACAGGGCCAGGCGGTCAACGAATTCAGCGGGACACCTGCTGGGGCCCGCCCATCGCTTGCAGCGACACGCTACATGGCCTACTCCGCCATCATTCACGGAGCCAACGGTTTGTTTTGGTGGGGAACAGACTGGATTCAACCGGATTCGCAGCTATGGACGGATATCAAGTCCGTGGCCGGCGAAATATCCCGGCTTCAGGACGTGCTGGCGGCGGGTTCCGAGAGCAGATCTTTCACGTTGGGAAGTCCCAGCCTGATCTGTGTTCGTAAAACTTACGGAACATACAACTATCTGATTGTTGCCAACTGTGGGTTTGCGTCCCTGACAAATGTAAGCATCAGCGCATCCGGGCTCAATGTTTCTGGCAATGGCGGCAAGATCATGGTCGGGTTCGAGAACAGGCTGATCACCCCTGCGGGAACAAATTGGACCGACAACTTTGCGCCGTGGGAGGTGCACGTCTATACGGACGCTCCAGATCTGTAACATGACTGCCATGCCGAAATGCTTTGATGTGACACGCGACTGCCTCCTATTTTCCGAGAATGATCCCAATGGATTGCCCTCTTCCATTTATTTGGCGATCAGCCAAGAACGAGCCAGCTCCAAACACGTGGACGTATTTCAAAAAGAGTTTCCGTTGGGATGCCAATCAGCCGACCAAGATGCTTTCCCCCCTGCGGATCCGACGGCACAACTTTGGGTTAACGGGCGCGTGGTGCTCACGCGTGTGATGAGATTCGCTTCACTGCAGATCACAGTCCGATGGCATGAGATGCTTTCCAGAACCCCGGCGATTTAACTTAAGATTTAACCTAAACAGTCCACTGACTTTCCAAAAAACATTGGCTGAAACCGGGTAATTTAGGCAACGAGCACAATAGCAGCAGCTTGTTAGGATCCTCAGACTCATACTATTTGGAGACGATTTCTATATTAGTTCTTAAAGAAAGGCTTTTCAAACAAGTGAACGTTCAAAAACTGAAATGTTCTGTGCAGTTTTATGGGAAACTCTGATTTTTAGGATTTTAATTCGGATTCGATTATCCTTTTAGTAGGTGGGCAGGACGAAAAGGTTGAGCCAGCGGAAAGAGGCTTTATCGACGACTTTACTGTAAACCACAGAACTGTTTGCTGCCCATGAGACTGACAAGCAGATTATACTCTTTTAAAAGAGAATAGTTCTTGGAAACAACCTTCATCATCCTGACCGGATTGATTTGGCTCGCGTACGCCGATGCCATACTGATCCCTCTGTGTCATCGGTTCAAAGATTTCCGGAAAGTGACGGATGACCAAGGCTTACGAGTCGAGTTTTGCTATTGAACATGGCCAGCAAAAAGACATCGGCAAACATAGCCGCATTCACATTAGTGGAGTCGCTGGTGATAGCGGCCATCATAGGCATTTTGGCGGCCCTATTGTTCCCGGCTTTAAGTAAAACAATCGAAACCAGCCGAAGGGCGGCCTGTGCGAGCAATTTAAAGCAAATCTCAGTTGCATTAGAAAGCTACAGGGCTGATGCCGGCAAGATGGTGCTTGGAGTACCCGCTGCGGGCTGGCCTATTGGACGCTATAATACAGCGCAAATGGCATTTCGTGCACTAGAGGAGGCGGGTTTAATTAAAGATTCCAGAATATTCTTCTGCCCGAGCGGGACGTTGAGGCCAAATCCATGGTGGACTGCGTGGGGACCCAACGATAAGTATGCGGGGTATTGCTTTTGGTTTGATTATGGATATGACAACCCAAACATCGTTTCATCAGCGGCATTGCCGAGATCGGTGTATGATTTGAGGAGCTCGACCATTGTCGCTTCCGATACCATAGGAGTGGATCACTCCCAAATCGGGTTAATCAATCATTTAGATCGTTCCGGAAAGTGCACAGGTGGAAATATCCTTTACGGTGACGGTCATGTCGCCTGGAAAGGTATGAGTGAATGCCAATCTGTATCACAAAACGGTTTCGACTTCTGGTTGCCAAAACAATGAAAAACTCCCGAGTCCAGTGTTACATTTTCATCTTAGCCTGAATCGATCCATGAAAATAAAGCCGTTGGTACCTGATGTCATGACACGTTTTTTTATGTCCTTCACCTGATGTCCAAATCAGTCATCAAAAAAACAGTCCCAATCTTTTTGGTTATGCTTTCGTCCATAGTAGTGTTGTGGAAATTGCATGCCAATCCCAAGTCGGTTCCGCTCGCGGAGATGCCCGACGAGCGAATCCAGCTCGGGGTGATTTACTCCTCATGGCGGGGGAACAAATATTTGCACGAATTTGACGACGTCGCCGCCCGACTTGGGTGGAAAGTCACTCATTTGGAGAACAAGGATATCGGAGAATGGATTAAACACCTCTCGCGCTTCCAAATCATCATCGCGACCACCGCTCTGGTCGACAATGCTCCCGAGATGGCACCTTACCGTGAACAGTGGAACCGCTGGATCGACGCAGGAGGTGTTCTGGTCGTCGTAGACGCCAATTATCCCCAAGTGCTGGCAAATTGGCTGTGCACGCTCGGAGGAGATGAAGTCGCCCTGAATGCCAGGGGGGTCAACCCCCATGACACATCGGCGAACCCTGCGACCATGCAGTGTGACACGGTCACAGGAATTCTTGTTTTTCCAAATGACGTGCGGTTTTACCTCAAGGGAAAGTGGGAGGGCACATGGTCGCGCTTCTTCTCGTGGGGAAAGGAATGGCGGAGCCTCGTCAACGTTGGTTCCAACGGGAGCCTCATGCTCATAAGGGAACGGGGCAAGGGGGCTGTCGTCGCCACCTGCTACTCTGCGTTCGATAAGGAAAAGGACAAGCCGAACGCGTATCGTTTGTTTGAAAACATCCTAACCCGCTTCACCTTCAAAAAAGCGGGACTCGTTGTCAGGGGGTTTGAGGTTGGGCCGGCCGACCTAGGAGATCATGAAATGCGTTGCGTGCTGAAGGGGGAGGACCTTCCCATCACGCCGAATGCCGTATCGGAGTATCGCGCGACGTTGATTTTCCATCGGGATGGCCGTTTAGCGGAAAGCACCCAGCCGACCCGCGGCCACCTGGAAGGTGATGAACTCGTCTTTCGAATCCCTTATCGGGTGGACCAGCGAGGACAACTAACCCTGCAGTGCGTGGTCAGTAAAGATGATCGCCGCATTGGTTCTCTAAGCCAGGTTCAGGAGATCCCGTTGCAGATGATCAATCTGCAACCCTATAACCTGCATCCCAACCCCGGACATCCGTTAATCTCCTTTGGTTGCCGGCTCTCGCCCGACAACGGCGTAAGGCTGGCAGATTGCACGCTCCGTATCGCCATTGACGGCGTTGAAGTTTCCGAAAGGGAGGCCCCGGCGCTAGCGGCCGATTTTTGTCTTCCCTGCACGGGGCTTGAGAATGGCAAGCATTCTCTCTCCGTGAGCCTACTTCATCGGGGAAAAGTCCTTGCCGAAACCGGCTTCCCTTTTCATCAGACCGAGCGGCCCATGGTATATTATCGCCCCGACGGCGTGTTTGTTGTACGTGAGGCCCCTTTCTTCCCGCTGGGCTGGTATCACGTCTCCTGGGCCACCGATGCGAATGACAGAACCAAGGCGATGCGGACCATCGGAGACGCGGGCTACAATTTCATCAGTGCTTCCATGCGGGCCGAGGATTTTCCGGGGGTTTGGCAGGCTTTCCTGACGGATGCACGTGACCATGGGGTGATGGTTTTGACGGAAACCAAGTTGGATTGGAAGAACTGCATTCCGGCCCTGAAAGACAATCCGGCACTTTTTGGCTACACGGCGGCGGACGAACCGGACGGCGGAGCGACGTACCCCCCCCAAATGACCGAACTGCATGAAAGCTTAAAGCATTCTGATCACGACCATCCGACATGGGCCACCCTGAGCGCCGAAGATTCGCAGGAAAAATATGTCGGCCTAGTAGACATCGTCGCGCCGGATCCTTACCCGTATGTAACCACCAGCAATGAGGAATTCCGCGATCAACTGCATGTATTTCGAATCGTCAAAAAAGCAGCTACGCTGGCGGAGGCGCGAGGCACAACCTGCATGGCCGTGCTCCAGTGTTTCGGCGGCTACGAGGTCTTCACGCTGCCAACCTTTGCCCAAGTTCGCAGTATGACTTACCAGGCCCTGTTGGCCGGTGCCAAGGGGATTGTCTACTACACCTTCAACGACTCGGATCTGGTGAATAACATCCATCGGTTCCGGATGGAAGAGCATCCGGACCTCTGGGAGAAGATGAAGCGAATTCCCTCCGAAATTCAAACCCTTCATCCGGCTCTGTTCCAAGGGACTCGCTTCAACCTGGAGACCGCGCTGCCAAGAAGTGTTTATGCCGGCGGCTGGATCCTCCCGGACAAGTTGATCGTCTGCATCGGTAATGATTCCAATAATAATCCGCAGAAGGTGACGATTCCGTTACCAGTAAGCACAGTCGGCCAACCGTGCCCTCTTTTCGACAGCGATCTCGGGAACCTTACGCTGAAAAACCAACAATTAATCGGCACGCTCAAGCCCATGGAAACACTGGTGTTTGAAATTCCGCGAAAATAAATGTCCGAGTGCCCCTGGCGATTCAATCGAGGGTGCCGAGTTTCGTGTTTAGGGGGTACGGGGAATTAAGTGATAAAAACGGATCAGGTCTGCCCGTAGTAGGCATCCTTGCCGTGCTTGCGGAGGAAATGCTTCTCCCGCAGCGCCAAGGGGAGTTCACTGATTGAGGGATTCAAGGCCAGCGTCTTGAAGGCGATCTCGGCACAGATCTCGAGGGCCAGCGCATACTCCACAGCTTTCAAGGCGGTGAGGCCCCAGGTGTACGGACCATGGCCAGCGACAAGTATGCCAGGCACTTCAAGCGGATCTCGCTTCGCAAAAGCCTCGACGATGACCTTGCCTGTCTCCCACTCGTAATCGCCAGAGATTTCCCCGGGAGTCATGTGACGAGTGACGGGCACCTCCCCCCGGAAATGGTCGGCGTGCGTTGTGCCGAGGCAGGGAATCGGACGGAGCGCCTGAGCGAAGGCCACGGCATTCCGAGAATGCGTGTGGACTACGGACCCAATTTTAGGGAATGCCAAGAAGAGCTTCCGATGGGTCGGGGTGTCAGAAGAGGGACGGAGCGTTCCCTCGACCACGTTCCCCTCCAGATCGACAATCACCATCCGCTCTGGCGTTAGGTCGGCGTAGTCAACACCGCTCGGCTTGATAGCCAGCACTCCCGCGGCGCGATCGACCACGCTGACATTCCCGAACGTAAGATCGACGAGGCCGATGGTGGAAAGACGGCGGTTCGCCTCGCAGC
>JBIKNP010000042.1:0-17608 GCA_044358595.1 Methylacidiphilales bacterium | reverse complement strand
CACCGCCAAGGGGTTGTCGGTCACGGCTCCTTCCATCGCATCGAAGAAGTATGATGGAACGACTGCCTCCGGTATGGTGACGGTGGGGACTCTTTCCGGGTTTGTTGGAAGCGAGATTGTGACAGCGGCCGGCTCGGCGGCGAACTACAGCAGTGCCAACGTGGGTAGTTACAGTTCGGCGGTGACCTACACATTGAGCGATGGTCCGAACGGTGATTTGGCCTCTAACTATAGTTTGGCCGCTGGATCGGCAACGGGAGCAATCACCGCCAAGGACCTAGTCGTGAATGCGGCCGGAATCACTGTTGGGAAAATTTACGACGGGGGAACGTCCATCAATCCAGCCACCCAGGTCGCGATCGGTTTAGGAGCTTTGACCGGGAGCTCAACCGGTGCGAACGACGGAAATTATATCGGGACAGAGGCTGTAACCCTCGCAGTGGATGCGGCGGGAGTATTTGAAAGAAATCTTCCCGGAACAATGATTCCGATTTCTACCACGGTAAAGCTCGCCAGTGGAAATGCGGTGAACAATAACTACACCCTGCGAGGACAACCCACCGGACTCACCGGAGAAATTACTGGAATTGCGAACCTGAATCAGAACGGTGTCGGAATCAGTGTCTCCTCTGCCGACTATATCCACATCCGTAATACCACCGCTTCCCGCATGCAGGACGGATTGTCGATCAGCTCTGCCACGGGGAGTGTTCTCTTGGAAAACAGCAGCTTCGATGGCTGGATGCAGAGATCGACTCCCAATCAGACAATCTCGGATGGTGGTGCGACAACCTTCACCTTCACTGAATCGGCCTCCATAGCGGTGAACTCCCCGGTCCTGCGTGTGAAGATGGAGGCGAACGATCCGGCCAACGTTGATATGAATAAGCAGTTCATGCTGTTGGGGGATTATCAGGTTCTTCTGCGTAGGGATCCGAATGGAGCTCCTGGATCCGGGGACGAGGTGGCAACTACCTTATTCTCATTCCCAGGTTCGGCCAACGATCCAAATGGTTTTGGTTCGATGGCTCCATCGGCTGATCTGGTGATCCGCGACAGTGCCACCACGCAGGTGAAGGATCTGCCGTGGGATACCAAGGAGTACTCTTCCTTGAATGGAAGTGGTGCTGCGGTGGATTCTGGAAACTATGCGTCGGTGCAGGGCGAGTTTAAGGGGGATAACGCGGCTTCAGGTTTGGATATCGCCACATCCTCCGGCGGTGCGGCAGGAAAGTGGGATGTGATGGTGAGTGATCCGATTTTGGGAGGTGAGGGGAAGGTCACGGATGTGCGGTTGAAATATAACAACAACACCAAGGCGCTGATTCAGGGGCCGAGCGGAGTGCGTTTGGTGAACGTGATCTTTGAAGGAATGGACGAGGTGGAGGTGGGTGCGGGGTTGAACGACAAGGTGTTGATGAGCGGAACGTTGGTGAGTGATCCGAACATCGGAAAGATGGTGGTGAAGGCTGGCCAGACGTTGGAGGCGCAGTTCGCCAGTGATGCGACGATGAAAGAGGTCAGGACATCGGCCGGGAATGCGGAGATTTTGGCCGGAGTAGTGAAAGATGTTTCTTCCCCCACCGGATATAGCTTTATCAGTGGACCGAATCGGGTGTTGGAAATGCAATCGGCCACGATCGCGGGTCAACTCAGCCTGGCCTCGCATACAATTGTCTTTAACAACGCCAACATCACGAGCGGCGGGGTGATCGATGCCCGGACTCGTGACGGAATGGTGAATCGGACCTACGGAAGCGTGGTTCCTGGGACGGTCAGTTTCATGGGTGCTAATGGGAACACCTTCTTAAACACCGCGAACAGCGCATCGATGAGTATCGCGAATTCGGGGAACATCGTGAGCGCCTTGAGTGGTGGTCAGATGAGAGAGAATGGGGCCGGTGGGGCAACCGTGATGAATGTGGGGAGGGTGCGATGAATATCAGGGATCTAGGGGTTAAGGGATTAAGGGGTTCAGGAAGTGATTCCGAATGTTTTTATGCAAAAAAGTATAATTCTAAGTCACTTTTAGTGAGGATCTTATGATTGGAGTGACTTTTGTTGAACAGCGGAATTACTCTGATGGTCAAAGATTTAGGCTGAATTAAAGATGAGATATAGAAAAGAGGACCTGTGCAGGGGGAAGGCCGACGTAGTCACGTCGGGCGCAGGAGATATATATACTCCTGTTGGCGGGAGGTTGAAGGTGGAAGGTGGAAGAAGTAAGGGTTTGCGGGGGTCCGTTTTGGGCTTGGCGTTAAGTTTCGGGTTGTTGGCTAGTGCTTATCCGCAGGCGGCAAATCAGACCGCGTTCAGGAGTGCCGGGTCAACAACGTGGACCGTGCCGGCCAACGTGACGCGGGTGGATGTGCTGGTGGTGGGTGGTGGCGGTGGTGGTGGTGGATCGTTGGGCGGTGGTGGTGGGGCAGGAGGATTGATTTACAGGAACGATGTAGCGGTTGCCCCAGGAACTTCCGTAACTGTGACCGTCGGCGCGGGTGGTGCGGGCGGGCCAAACAATGCCAGTGGCTTGAACGGATCCGATTCGGTTTTCGGTGCGCTCACTGCTTTAGGGGGAGGAGCTGGAGGTGGTCGGGACGAGGTTACTTATGACGGTCGTTGGGGTGTCGCGGGTGGATCAGGCGGCGGTGGTTCACATCGAAACGCCGGGAAAGCTGGATCCAACATTGCGGGTGGGGCCTTGCAACCAACGAGTGCCTCCGGTGGTTTTGGTAACCCGGGTGGAGACGGCCAGTTTGGAAATGGTTTCCCCAACCACACTGGTGGTGGTGGTGGTGGTGCCGGATCGGCGGGAAGCACCTTTAAGAATGTTCAGGGTGGGTGGACTGGTTTCGGTGGTGTGGGTCTTTGGATTCCGCAGTTTTCAACACTAGGGGACGGCGGTTGGTTTGCTGGCGGAGGTGGTGGCTCCATCCATAGCGACGGAGCATATTACATCAACGGAGGTCGGGGTGGTGGTGGCCATGGAGGCCGTTGGAACGACAGCTTTGTGGCCACCGCTGGAACAGTCAACACGGGCGGTGGTGGTGGTGGCGCCCGCTGGCAAGGGGCAGGCGGTGCGGGTGGAACGGGTGTGGTGGTGGTGGATTATTCTCCCCGCGTCTCGGCCACTTTGTCGACGGACGGATTCTATCATCTGCCCGGGACAGCTTCTGATTCGAAGGCCGTTAATGTCACTGCGTATAATCTTTTGGGTAACATTACTGTATTTGCTCCGACGGGATATGAGGTCTCAGCCACCTCCGCTGGGTCTTACACCTCGACGCTGACCCTCACGCCCAGCTCTGGTGTGGTCAGCACCACGTTCTATGTCCGGATTGCCGCTGCCACGATCTTCACCAATCCGACGGGAACGCTGACCCTCTCCACCTCCGGTCTGGCCAACACCAGTGTCGATTTGAATGTGTTTCGTATGGTCTTCACAAATGTCGGAAACAACAACTTCACCATGCCCTCGCACGTATCGAAGGTGGATCTGCTGGTGGTGGGCGGTGGCGGGGGTGGTGGAACCGATATGGGTGGTGGCGGTGGCGGTGGTGGGGTGATTTACCGGCAGGATTACGATGTTCTTCCCGGCACGCAGTACAGGGCAGTGGTGGGTGCGGGTGGACGGGGCGGCGCTCCCCATCCTGTTCCTCTGGAAATTTCGGCTGCGCAGAGCGGAGGTAACTCTATCTTCGGCAATGGTAGTGCCACGATCACAGCCCTGGGTGGCGGTCGGGGTGGTAGCGGACATCGAAATGACAACGGGGGAACGACCATTGCGGCAGCAGTCGGCGGATCGGGTGGCGGTGGTGCCGGAAATACCGCACGTGGCGGCGGACCTGCGGCCGCAGGAACAGCGGGTCAGGGTTTTGCCGGCTCGAGCAGTGCTGGGGACTGGTATCCTGGCGGTGGTGGTGGTGCGGGTGGGGCGGGGAGCAGTAATCCGGCAAACGGCGGACCTGGCTTGCTGGTTCCGATTTTGGGTCGTGACCTGTACTGGGGTGGTGGTGGAGGAGGATCAGGCTACTCCAGTTCTGGCGGAAATGGTGGGATCGGAGGTGGAGGTGGTGGAGCGATCAATACCACCACCGGCGGAGCGGGTTTGAACAACGGTCAAGGTGGTGGCGGTGGTGCGATTAACAATCAGTCTTCAACTCCAGGCGGACACGCGGGTGCCAACACGGGCGGTGGTGGAGGTGGTGCGGCTCACTGGGTGAACGGCACTGGCGGGTATGGTGGATCGGGCATTGTGGTGATGAGCTACGCGCCGATGCTGTTCTATGCGAACGGTCTCGCTTTGCCATTTACCCACGTGGCCAATACACCGTCCACTGAGCAGGGCCTGCCGATGAGCGGCGTGAACATGATTGGTCCAGCGATCGTTACGCCTTCCTCCGGTTACGAGGTTTGCAGCACCGCCAACGGAACCTACCAGTCCGCTCCGCTTTCGATAGTGCCCACCAACGGTTCGCTCAACACCACTGTCTTCGTCCGAATCGCGGCGGCCACGGCCCAATCCTCACCCGCCGGGGTGCTGACGGTTAGCTCTCCAGGTCTGCCGGATCGGCAACTCCTCCTCAATCAAGGTGAGATGCACGCTGGATTGTTTAACAGCGGCTTCTTTAACATCCCGATGATTTCTGGATCCCAACTGGCTGGAGATATTACAGTGGAGGCCTGGATCAACATTAACACCTACGCCAATTGGGCCCGGATTGTGGACATCGGCAACAGTTCGGGAGCGGACAACATTCTTTTGGCGCAACAAGGCACAAGCGGAAAAATCATCCTGAGTGTGTACGGCGGCTCGGCCGGGACCACAGAAGCCAACACGGTCACTCCGAACGCCATCACGACCGGCACTTGGACTCACGTGGCCGGGGTGGTGGAGACCAATGGGAACCTGAAGCTCTACGTCAACGGTGTTCTGGTCGCCAGCAACAATCAGACAGCTGTCACCATCCGCGACCAGACCCGGTTCAGCAGCTTTATCGGGAAGAGTAACTGGTCGGGTGACGCCCTTTGGAATGGCCGGATCACCGATGTGCGAATCTGGAATGTGGCGCGAACGCAGGCGGAGATTCAGGCAGGTATGCCCATTGGCGCCATCTCCGGTCCAGCGCTGGGTCTGACCGCGGCCTACCCGATGGGTTCCACCGGACAGGCGCCCACCGACGATGTGAGCGGCAACAACTACAACCTCACGCAGAGCGGCAACATGGAGTACATCAAGGACAACGGGGCGATGGGCGCGAGCCAGTCCCTGACGCTCGGCGAAACCATCTCCGGAACCTCCACCCTCTGGATCGGGCAAAACACCACGACCTTCCCGCACTGCTGGTACGAGGTTCCGTCTTCGGTGGTCATTGGGGGAGATCTGACGATCGAGGGTTGGGTGAATCCCAGTCGCTTTACGAACTATGCGCGGTTTTGCGAATTCTCCACCAGTGCCAGCGTTGGCAATGCCGGCACTCAGTATCTCGGAATGTCGATCTGCGACACGGCGGGGACAACGGGACCGGCGTTTTGGGTGTTGGGCGCGAACGGCACCCAGTACTCCATTACCGCCAGTACCCCGATCCCGCTGAACAGCTGGACCCATATTGCCGGTGTCTTGGAAAGCGGTGGAACGATGCGTCTTTATGTGAACGGAGTGCAGGTGGGCACGGCGACGGCCGCCAGCATGCCGCCGAGCGTGACCCGGGCGCGCAGTTATTTTGGCAAATCGAACTGGGCCAACGAGCCGCTCTATCAGGGATCGATGCGGGACATTCGGATTTGGGATACGGCCCGCACGGCGGCTCAGATTCAAGCAGGGATGACGCTGGGCTCGATCACTGGTGCGCAGACCGGGTTGGTAGCGGCCTATGCTACGGGCATAACCGGGGAAAGTTATCTGAAGGACACCAGCGGAAACGGGCGGGATCTTGTCCAGCAGGGTCAAACTCAGTTTGTGGAAAACGCCATCTATTTCCCCGGCTCTAACACCCATACCGGTTTCAGTAACCTTGCCGGGACGCTTGAGTCTAACACTGCCCTTGCCCTAGGGACCGGAGGCCTCGAACTCTACAGTAACGGAATCTTCCGCTACACCGGCACGGGCACGGAGACAACATCCCGAGCATTCGTGGGGGACAACGGGGTCACGGGCACTATCGATATCGCCGACGCGCGGGCTAACTTGATCTTCAACGCCACCAGTGGCACCTACAACCAGGCCTTCGTGAAAACCGGAGCCGGGACCTTTACCTACAGTAACGCCAACACTCAGCAGTTGACTGGCGCCGTGAGTGTTCTTGGCGGAAAGCTGTCGATTGGTGGATCAGCCAATCGGATTTATGGGGGAAGTCTGAATGTCGACAACGCGACGGTCGAGGTTGTCACCTCGGGCGACGAGCAAACGATTCGAGGAAATATTTTCCTCAACGGGGGGACTCTCTCCGCGGCCAACGGTGTCACGGCAGACGCAAACTACGGGCACTTCAATCTGGAAAATACCGGAACGAAGATTACTGTCACCGGGGATACCACGTCGACCATTGCGGCCACCCTACATATGGGAGGCTGGCATGATATTGATGTAGCGAACGGAGCGGCGGCGATCGACTTGGATGTGACCGGACGACTTTCCCACCAAGATGGTGTCCTTTGGGGAATGTTTAATAAAAACGGAGATGGCACGATGCGGATTCGGGCGGGCGGAAATAACACGGCTGGCACCTATATCCGGGGCGGTGAAGTGATCTTCGGGTCCGGTGGCTTGGGTCGGGGAATCAGCGGTCAGGCTCACAAGGTAGCGTTCTATAACAGTAGCACTCTCACCTGGGATACTGGAAATACGGAGGATATCACCCAATCCGATAACGCCGGAATGGGGATGTATCTGGAGGATGGGGCCACAGCCACGTTGAATGTAGGGGGTAACAACGTCACTTTGGCCAACGCCATCGTCAACCCAGGTCAGTGGCAAGGTGGCATCATTAAACGCGGAACGGGTACGCTGACCATCGGAGGTGTTAATTATTACAGGGGAGACACAGTGATCAACGAGGGAACCTTGGCCACCTCGGCGGCCGACCGGATAGGGGACAGCTCCCGGATCATTGTCGGTGCCAACGGAACTTTCCGGATAGGTGGGAATGAATACACGCGGCAATCGATTGTGAATTCGGGTGTGGTGAACCTGCAGAACAGCTGGTTCGGGAGCGGAGACGACGGTCGAAGTCTGACGCAGACGGGGCAGTTCATCGGCGGGACCGGTAGCGTCCTCATCAAATATGGCGTGGGCAAGTGGACCCTGACCGGCGCCAACAACCTGTTGGGCGGGACGGATATCGAGGACGGCATCCTTTCGATCGATTCCTTCTCCAAGATCGGCTCGGGCTACCTGGGGATGGCCGGCGGCACGTTGCAGTTCACTGGGGCCAACTCCGAGACCAAGACCGGCTCCTTCTGGAGCGACCGGCGTACCTTCAGCGCGTTCGACATCGTCAACGCCGGGGTGAACCTAACGATCAACGCCACCAATGTGGGTACCTCCACAAGTGGCCGCATCAACACCCTGCGGAAGGATGGCGCCGGGACGCTGACGCTCAGCGGGCAGGGTTGGACCGGGGGGGCGGCGGTAGATGTGAACAATGGATTCCTCGTCACCACTGCGGCCAACATGTTGTCCGATGCGGCCACGGTCTCGATCGCGGAAGGCTCGACCGTGAGTCTGGGTGGTGCGGAGACCATCGGCGCCCTCGCGGATGGAAGAAGAAACAACCGGATCTTTACCGACACGGGCTCAAACACCTGGGTGGTGCCGGCAGGGGTAACCAGTATCCGGGTACTGGTGGTGGGAGCGGGTGGCGGTGGCGGTTCTGATATGGGCGGTGGTGGTGGCGGCGGCGGTGTGCTGGAGACAAACATTGCGGTGACACCGGGCGACACCATCACGGCCGTGGTGGGCGCGGGCGGGGCGGGGGCGCCGCAGGGCCCGGATCGTCCGAGGGGAAGCAACGGCGAGCGTTCCATCTTCATGGTGGGCACGAACACCATCCTGACAGCGCTGGGCGGCGGCGGAGGTGCTTCGGATCACAATAGCACGACCTCCCCGGCGGCCGGCGGAAACGACGTGGCTTCCGGGGGTGGCGCCTCGGGAATGGGTGGCAACGGCGGCCGCGGCGGTGCCCGCGGGGTGGCGACGAGCGGTCAGGGAAACAGCGGTGGCACGGGAGGGGACGGCAGCAACTGGATTCCAGGCGGTGGTGGCGGTGCGGGGGGAGCGGGCGGCAATCCCGGCGGTGGGGTAGGCCGCGCCTCCGATATTCTCGGGCCGAGCATCTTCTTCGGGGGGGGCGGTGGCGGATCCGGTTACACCGGGGGTGGTGGCAACGGAGGTAACGGTGGTGGTGGTGGTGGTGCGGTCGGCAGCACCTCTGGTGGTGCGGGCCTCAACCCCGGCGCCGCGGGCGGAGGGGGAGGAGTCAGCAGTTGGGCGCAGACTCCCGGTGGAGCCGGTGGTGCCAACACGGGCGGTGGCGGAGGTGGTGGTTCGCACTACAACGCGAACAACTATGGTGGTGACGGCGGATCGGGTGTTGTGATCGTCTCCTACGCGACCCCCGTTCAGCGCGAGATTCTTCTAGGCAGCGGGCGGTTGACGACGGGCGGCAACAACGCAGATACGACTTGGAGCGGTCAGATCACCACTTCCGGAGGGGTGACCAAGGTGGGTACGGGCAACTTCACCATCACCAGCGGCCAGCAGTTTACCGGCAGCTACATCCAGAACGGCGGAGTGACCACCTTGGCTAACACCAACGGTCCGGGCCTCTTTAACGGGCAGGGTGGGGAAATCGTCATCGGAAACAGCGGCGGGGGTTCGACCTATAGCACCCTGCGGATAGGAGCGGCCAACCAACTGGGAACGAATGTCAACGTGACCTTCGGGGCGAACGCCACCACCACCTCCTATGGAACGCTCGATCTGATGGGGCGCAGTCTTTCGATCGGAAACCTGAATGTCAGCGGCAACCAGGCGATCGCCCATATCCAGAATTCCCAGACCATTGCCTCCACCGGTAACTCCACCCTGACGGTCAACCAGACCACCAACGGAAGCTTCAACGGGATCATCCGTGACTATGCCGGCAGTGGCGGTTCCGGAACTGTGGCCTTGGTCAAAAACGGTGCGGCCAATCTCACCCTGACGGGAAACAGTATTACCCATGCGGGAGGCACGACGGTGAATGCGGGGACGTTGACCTTGGGAGGAATGGTCACCGATGGGCAGGGAACGATCCGTGGGACGGTGACGGTGAACAGTGGGGCGACGCTGAACTACATCAACGCCTCTGGTGATAAGTATTCCGGTGCTCACTCCTTTGGTTGGGGCAACGACATCTCGGTCAAAACTCTTAACATTAACGGAGGAACGGTGGGTGGAGCCGACCTTGCGAATCACTTCATGGGTGGGGGCACCTTTACACTCAACATGACCGGGGGCGAGTTGAAGTTGGGCGGGGGAGATAACCCCACTACCACCATAAACATTAATGTGCTTTCCTCCGGCAATCAGGCGGTGATCAGTAAGGTCTCGGCCAACTCGGCGCTGACGATCGACACCAAGGCAAACTTCACTGTGGCGGATGGTTCGCAGGACGTGGATTTGCTGGTCTCGGGCAATTTGAATCAGCGGGGTAGCAACGTGGGCACGGTGGATAAGTATGGTGCGGGGACGATGCGGATGACTGGAGTTGGAACTTATTCGGGCGGAACCGGGGTGCGGGGTGGAGTTTTGGAAATCATGAACAGCAGTGGCATAGGCTCCGGTTACCTCTCCGTTGAGGGTGGAACGCTGCGGTATCTGGGCTCAGGAAGCGACACCAGCAGCCGAGTTTTCTGGCAGAATAATACCGACGGCACTTTTGATATTGTGAATGCTTCGGCCAACCTGACTTTTAATAGTACAGGGGGCAGCCAAGGATCAGGTGGATCCAAGATCACTAAGGTGGGTGCAGGTCAGCTCACCTTGGGGAATGTGAACCTGACGAGTGGGGCGGTGGTCTCGGCCGGGACGTTGCAACTTGGTTCCAGTGCCGGTAGCGCGAATGCCGGGAGTGATATCGGCATCTCCAATGGAGCGACGCTTTTCTACTACAACCCGGGCGCCCAGATCACTCTCGGTAACACCTTTTCCGGGCAAGGGAATCTGCGGTTCGGCGGTCCCGGCAGCAGTGACAACGGTTCCATGGTTTTGAACCGTGCCAGTGCGAGTTTCAGTGGTCCGGTGAGTGTGCAGAGCGGGGCGAGAGTCTGGCTGCAAAACGGATCGGCGATCGGCAACGGGGCGGTAACGGTGGCGTCTGGTGGCCAAATCGCAATTGATAACGTGACCCTGAACAACGCGGTTTCCATCGCTGGGGAAGGATGGCTAGAGGGTTCCGGTCGGCTGGGGGCAATCCGACTGAGTGGAAGCACCGGAAATATGGCTGGAGCGGTGACCTTGGCGGCGGACTCCCGGATCGGGGTATGGAGCGGCTCTTCAGGCACCATCTCTGGAATAATAAGTGGGGCGAACAAGACTTTGGAAAAAGCTTTTGAAGGCGTTCTCACCCTGACCGGCGCAAATACTTTTTCCGGAACCTTCCGCCAGAATGGCGGCGTAACGGTGTTGAACAACGCAAGTGGTCCGGCTTTATTTAACGGACAGGGCGGGGAGGTCATCATCGGAAACAGCGGGGGTGCCAGCACCTATAGCACCTTGCGGATGGGGGCGGCCAACCAGCTTGGCTCGAGCGTGAATGTGACCTTTGGCTCCAATGCCTCTTCCTCCGCGTATGGGACGTTGGATTTGATGGGCAAAAATCTCTTAATCGGGAACCTAAACGTGTCGGGAAACTCGGCTACCGCGCACATCCAGAACTCTCAGGCTGGTGCTTCGACAGGCAACTCGATCCTAACAATTAACCAGACAACCAGCGGAAGTTATAACGGAATTATCCGAGATTATGCAGGTGGTGGTACTGGGACATTGGCGATCGTTAAGAACGGTGCAGCGACCCTGACGTTGGATAGCGTGAATGTTACCTATACGGGCGGCACAGTGGTGAACGATGGCCGGTTAGTGATGCGGAACACGGCATCCGGCGGCAACTTCAGCAACAACAACGCCTTCGTCGAGTTTAAGACGGATGGTTCCAATATTCAGTTATCCAACGGAACGCTGAGTGGAAACGGCACCTATGTGAAGAGTGGGGCGAATACCCTCTTGTTAGGGGCGAATGGTTTGACGGAGTTCATCAGCCTTGCGGTCGGAGGCTTGATCGACGTTCAACAGGGCATGTTGCGGAACGAGTGGGGTGCCGGCAACTGGAGCAGTAATCTGGGTTCCCTCAATATCGCCAGTGGTGCAAGTGTGAGCCTCCATGACAGCCCAGGTGGAATCACGGTGGATAAGCTGACCGGCACGGGTACCGTCTATGCCGGTTACAGCGGTAGTGGTAACAGTAAGCTCTTCACAGTCGGAGTGGCAAACGGTTCAGGAACCTTTAGCGGGACGCTCACTGACGAGAACTCCAAGCTGAATCTGGTAAAGAAGGGAACTGGAACCCAGACCTTATCCGGTAGTGGGAACAACAGCTACACTGGATTGACGCGAATAGAGGCTGGGACCTTGGCAGCGGGTGCGGCGAACGTGTTCAGCGCGAATTCTGTGCTGACTTTGCTGGATGTACCCGGAGCGACTCTGGATCTGTTCGGCTTTAATAACTCGATTGGGGGTCTGGTGGGCGGTGGAGCGAACGGTGGGAATGTCTCCTTGGGTGTGGGTGTGTTGACGACCGGCGGGGCGAACACCGATACAGCCTATGCCGGTGTGATTTCGGGAACGGGGCGAGTAGTGAAGAGCGGAACAGGGATTCAGACTTTGAACAGTGCCAACACCTTCACTGGTGGGGTCACGCTGAACGCTGGTGGTGTAACGGTAGGGCATGGGCAGGCTTTGGGGACGGGTGCGCTGACCTTTTCTGGGAACAATACCACGCTTTACGCGGGAGCCTCGGTGATATTGACGAACAACATCGTGCTCAATACGAACGGAATCATTAGCACGCCTACCTCACTCACCCTTACAGAGAACGGAATCATCAGTGGGGTCGGAAGTTTGACTAAGGCTGGAGCGGGCACTCTGGTGTTGGGCGGGCAGAACACCTTCTCGGGTGGCACACTGCTGAACGCTGGAACACTTTCCTTTGGGAATGCAGCTGCGCTGGGTTCGGGCTCGTTGACCTTTGTTTCCAACTCGGTCATTCAGGCCACGGCGAACCTGAACATCACCAACCGTGTCGCAATCAACAGCGGGGTGACGGGAACGTTTGATTACGGGAACTACGTGATGACCAACTCTGGCGTGATCAGCGGTGCGGGAAGCTTTATTAAGACAGGGAACGGCTCCCTAAGCCTGACGGCGTCCAACACCTTCACCGGAACGATGCAGATCAACTCTGGCAAGGTGGACTTTGGAAGTAGCGGAAGTGTCACCCCGTCGACAATCTTTCTGGGTTATAACACGAACGACCGTGGTTTGATGAAAGTGCAGAATGGCAACACGCTGACGATCAGTTCCGCCAAGGGTTTGGTAATCGGGTTTGATGGTGCTGGGGCGGTCTACCAGTCGGGCGGAACAATTAATGTCACTGGCCCAACGTCTTGGGATAATTTTGTCCTCGGTCACAACAGTGGCAGTTACGGTTACTACAACCTCTCGGGTGGAAATGTGATCCTGAAAGAGGTGGGGGTGGGTTCGGATGGTGGAAACCTCACAAGTGCCGGCACTGGGATGCTGGATGTAACGGGCGGGTCGCTGACGGCGAACGATTACTTCTTCCTTTCCCGTGGTAATGCCAACCAAAGGGCGGTGATGAACATCACCGGGGGTGCGGTTTACGGAAGCGATATGAACCTTCAGAGGGATCCCAGCTTCTCCTTTAAAAGTTCGGGTGGGAAGTTCTCCGCAATCACCGTCTCCGGTAACGGTTTATTCAGCTTTAAGAACAACGGCTTTAATATGAACGAGCAGGGGACGGGGAATGTCGGGGTGATCAATCTGAACAACGGCGGGACGATGGAGTCACGGAGGATTTACGCGGGGACGGCTGGAAGTTCCACTTATCTGAATTTTAACGGTGGAGTGATCAAATCAACCTTGGGTGGAAGTACGGATATTGTCTCGGGGCTGACTCGTGCGACGGTCAATGCAGGCGGTGCGATCTTTGACACAGCCGGATATGACGTGAGCATGAGTCAGGCGTTGGTGTCACCAACGGGCAAAGGGCTGGCGGGAGTCGCAGTGGTGGATGGTGGAGATGGTTACATCGGACCGCCGGTCGTTCAGATCAGTGGTGGTGGAGGAACGGGGGCAACGGCTCGTGCACTGGTGGATCCTGAAACGGGCAAGGTGACGTCGATTGAGATCACCAACCCAGGTTGGAACTACACCAGTGCTCCAACGGTGACTCTCTCGCAGGGGGGCTTTACCCGCGCCGCCACTCTCGGGACGCCGCTGATCGCGGATAATATTTCGGGTGGGTTAGTGAAAAACGGGGTAGGAACGCTGAATCTGTCTGGAGTCAGCACCTACACGGGTGGCACGGTGGTCAATAATGGGGTGTTGCAGTTGAATGGAGGGACAGGGGGAGTTGGAAATATTTTAGGGGTGGTGACGGTCAATTCAGGGGCGTCGCTTAAGTCGGTTTCCAACTGGGGGTTGGGTTACAGTGCTTCGAACTCGGTCACCCAGATCATCTTGAACGGAGGATCCTTGGACTTTAGCGGGAGTGTGGCTGGTCAGAACGGTTTGTCTGCGGCCGAGGTGATCATGGATGCAGGCAATATCGTGGGCAGCAGCTTTGACTGGTATTTGGGCCAGACCACAGCACCCAAATTAATCACCCTGGCGGATCCGAGCCTGTCGGTGATCAGTTCCGCCATTAACCTGCGCCTGGGTGCGGACACGAACCGGGTGACTTTCGACGTGGCCAAGGGAGTGCCGCTGGGGGCGCCGGGATCGATGTTGGGGTCGGGAGTGGATTACGCGTACACAGGTTCGGGCCAGAGCTATACCGTCCCTGCAGGAGTGACTAAGGTTAGCATCCGATTGACTGGGGCGGGTGCAGGCAAGGGTGGCAATGACGGAAACATCGGAGGGAACCCTGGACCGGCGGGACAGGTGACTGGGACTCTTGAGGTGCTGCCGGGCGATGTGCTGACTTTTTATCTTGGCTCGGCCGGTGGAACGGGTGCTAGCAGCGCTTCCGGGTGGGGTGCTGGAGGTGGGGGTAATGACGGTGGATATCCCAGTGGAGATCTGGGTGGTGGTTCAGGTGGAAATGCGGGAAGTTCCGGTTCTTCAGGTGCGGGTGGCGGTGGTGGTGGCGCGGCTACTCTCGTCCGTGTCCGTAGTGGCGTAACGAGTATCGTCGCAGTGGCCGGTGGTGCGGGTGGTGGCGGCGGTGCGGGTTTACAACCGGCCGGTTTACCTGGACTCACCGGCAACCTACGGACGGGCAGCAATCCCACGGGTGAAAACTCCGTCGGACCCGGCGGGCCTGACGGCGGTGGTGGAGGTGGAGGAGGTGGTGGTTGGCCAGCTGGTGGAAAGAGTGGTGGGATCAGCATCTTCAAAACCGGCGAGTGGTACGGCCTGGGTGGAAGCGCAGGTGGTAATTTTACCACTGGGTTGGTGGATGCCCGGTCGGTGTATGTGCCCAACTCGGGGAATGCCATGGGCAGCATCAGTTTCGGTGTCGACCTGCTGATCAGCGGGGTGATCCAGACGAGTAATTCGGGTGACGGTAAAGGAGGAGTCGTGAAGGACGGTGCTGGAACCATGGCGATGACCGCACAGAACACGTATACGGGCGGGACGATCGTCAACGCGGGCAAGTTGATCCTGGGCGGGATGGAGACAGATGGGGTGGGTGCAATTTGTGGAACGCTAACAGTGAATGAGGGGGCATCGGTGGATTACGCTCAGACGATGAATGATCGATACGCAGGGGCACACTCCTTTGGCTGGACGGCGGGGCAGTCGGTCAACTTGCTGAACATCAACGGCGGTACGGTGGGTGGAAACGACTTTGAGAACCATTTCTGGGGCGGAGGATTGTTTGCCCTGAATATGACCGGTGGTGAGTTGAAGCTGGGTGGGACTACCAATGCGACCTCCGTCTTCAACGCCACGATTCTATCTTCCACCAATCAAGCGGTAATAAGCGGGGTGACAGCGGCGGCTGGTCTGACCGTGGACAACAAAGCGACCTTTACGGTGGCAGACGGTTCGCAGGATGTGGATCTCCTCTTCTCCGCTCGACTATTTGAGCGGGGCGTTAATGTGGGCCAGTTTGAGAAAGCCGGGGCGGGGACGATGCAGATCAGCGGAATCAATTCGCTGCGTGGGACGAATCTGGTAAGCGGGGGAACTTTGCGGGCGGGATCGACGCAGTCCTTCGGATTAAATGCGGCAGTAGTACTCTCCAACACGGTTGGGGTGATCTTGGATCTTGCTGGGTTCAATAACTCGATCGGCTCGTTGGCGGGTGGAGGATCGGCCGGTGGGAATGTCACTTTGGGATCCGGCAATCTGACGCTGGGCGGGGACAACACCTCGACGAGCTTCTCGGGATCGATCTCGGGTACGGGTGGGTTGGTAAAGATCGGCTCGGGCACGCAGACGTTGACGGCGGCGAGCAGCTATACCGGCGGGACCACGTTGAATGCTGGCGGATTAACGATCGGTCACGGATCGGCCTTGGGTACAGGAAATGTGAATTTTGCTACGGCGGGAGCGAAGTTGAATGCAGGGGCGACGGTGACGCTGACGAACAACGTCGAGCTCAATGCAAATGGAACAATCAACACGCCCAACTCGTTCAACCTGACGGCCAGCGGGATCGTAAGCGGGGTAGGAAGTCTAACAAAGGAGGGAACGGGTACGTTGACCCTGCTGGGAACAAACACCTATTCGGGCGGGACGGTGATGACGGGGGGTACGGTGGCGTTGGGTAACGCCTCGGCAATGGGGACTGGGTCGGTCTCGGTGACCGGAAACTCAACCAATCTCGCATTGGCGAGCATGACTTTGACGAACAACTATGCGCTCAGTAGTGGTAGGTCGGCGGTGATGGATTCGGGAGCTTTCACCGTAACGATGGATGGGTTGATCTCGGGTCTGGGTAATTTTGGGAAGCTTGGGACAGGCACAGTGATCCTGACGAAGGATAATAATTGGAGTGGCACCACGACAATTTCGTCCGGAACTCTGCAGATCGGTAATGGGGGATCGAGTGGCACGTTGGGTTCGGGAACCGGGGCTGTGGTGAACAATGGAACGCTGGTCTTCAACCGATCCGGCACGAACGTGATCGCGAACACCATCAGCGGGACGGGCACGTTGATTCAGGAAGGCCCAGGGGAACTGCAATTGAGGGCTGTGAATACCTACACGAACACCATCGTAAATAATGGAAGCCTCCGTCTGACAGCGGGCGGGGTGGGTGGGGCGCTCCGGGGCGCCCTGACGATCAATGAAAATGGTCTGGTGATCGCCGATGCGCACGATGCGCTCGGTTGGTATAACGGGGGTGTCTCGCAAAAGATCGAGTTCCTCAATATCAACGGGGGCACCCTGCGGAACATTTATGCTGCCAATAATCTGACGCTGGACGGAGTTGAGATCACCATGCGGGGTGGCTTGATCGAGTCCACGGCGGTGACGCCGCAGGGCCGGATCGACTTCTATGCCGGGCAGGCGGCGAGCACGCTACGGACGTTGGCGAGTAGTAATACGGCAGAGTTCCGTGGAAATCTTCGGCTCCGGGAAAACCAGTCAATGACGGTTTTCACAGTGGATGAGGGAAGCGCGGCTACCGACTTCTTGTTGAGTGCCAACGTGGTGAACATGGACTGGGTCGGCAACCTATCGGCAGGCAAGGGAATCACCAAGGCAGGCGCGGGCTTAATGAAGATGTCTGGTAATAACGCCTATTCTGGATCGACCATTGTGGCGGGAGGTATTCTCCAGGCCGGATCATCAACTGCCTTTGGGGATAAGTCGGCGGTAACGATGTCCAACTTGGTGGGGACCACACTCGACCTGAACAACTTCAATGTGACGATTGGTGCGCTCTCTGGTGGTGGAGCATCGGGAGGAAATATTACTATGGGCTCCGGCAATCTGACTGTTGGAGCGGATAGCGGCACAGGTTCATTCGGCGGGGTGATTTCTGGAACGGGTGCAGTGACCAAGACTGGTTTGGGAAATCAGACCTTCACCGGACTAAACACTTTTACGGGTCTCTTTACCCATCAGGGTGGGGGCACTTTCCTAGGGAACAACAGCGGACCTGCGCTCTTTAACGGGCAAGGAGGTGCGGTGGTTTTGGATAATATTTACGGCAACAGCGGGAACAACTGGTTTAGCCGAATGCAGATGAGTGCGGCGAATCAGTTGGGATCGAACGTCGATGTGACGTTTAAGTCCACTTCCGGTGGCAACTCCTACTTCATCCTGAATGGTTTTGATCAGTCGATCGGGAACTTAAACATGAGTGGCACA
>JBIKNP010000014.1:0-58955 GCA_044358595.1 Methylacidiphilales bacterium | reverse complement strand
ATGATAAGGGCAAAACCACAAACGAGCATAAAGGCTAGGAGCCCCTGGATCAGGGTGCGGATAGCATCCTCGGTTTTGCCTTTCGCGAGGAGCGGGGCAAGACGGACGCGAGTTAAGGATCTGACCCCACCATCAAGAAGAGCCAGCGATACAAAGAGTGAACTGGAAAGGGCAAAAAGGCCGTACTGTTCGACTCCCCAAAGCCTGATCATCCACGGTGTGAGAACAGCGAGGAACAGGGCCTTGGCGAAAAAGTTTCCGGTTTGCCAAAGCTGATTTCGGAGTAGTTCGATGGAATAAGGGCGAGCAGACAAGAACCCATATTAATCCTAAATAAATTGAATGACGATCATTAAGGAAATATGGGGTCGGGTATCTTGGTTGCTAAATAGAAGAATCCTCCCCCTGCATCATCGCTTGGACGGGAAATCTGTGCCATTATGCATGTACATGAGATTTATACGTTTCATTCCGTTTCTTCTGTTTTTGGGGTTAATCCTTTTCTTTGGTCTTAGGTCCAGCGCAAATCTTTGGGAGTTGGACTGGTTGCCTCGCTGGTTGGTGCAAGGCGGGGAGGACCCGGATGCATGGCGAAACACAGGCGCCTATTTCCTTTTCACCCTCTCTGTGCTCTTTGCTTTTCGCGGGCCTCGGTGGCTGATTCTTTTTTTATGTGGATGTCTTGTCGTGGGGGTTGAGACAACGCAAAATATGCTCCCTGAGCGCTGGCTTCAGTGGACAGACATTCTTTATGGTTTCTTGGGAGTCAGTCTAGCCGGGGCACTTTCTTTTATCTTTCGAAATGACTAAGACCTTACCTAATTAGCTTATCTATTTCCGAAATACGGCTACTATTGTTTATGAGGTACTTGGGGTCGGATTATCTCTCTAAGTCCCTTTTGTATGATTGACCATCGCCATGAACAGGACCTTGGACCACATCGGGATTCCCATCGAGTCCTGTCATGGGCGCGTCCTTTTTGCCTGATTATATCGTTTCTCGGTGTCTTGGCTCCTCTGTCGTTTTGGACGGGCTGGTATAAGCCTGAAGGAATATCAGGCTTTCAACCCGGTTGGAATGATCCGTGGCTCACTTTATTTGTCTCCTTGATGATTGTGCTTTTGCTTTGTCTACCTGTTGCGTGGATGACGGTAACTCGTTTCATGGATCTCATTGGTCTGACCTTGGCCCATCAGGCCCTTATCCTGATTGGCTTTTTTTTCATTGAGACAACGGCAGCCAGTTTGGGTGGGCCTGCATCCCAAGCGGTTCTGGAAGGGTTGCCTTGGATCGTTCTCATCAACCTGGTGGGTTTTTTCCTACTCCTGATTGTCATGGGTTGCGTGTACGCCTGGAATAGACAGCAGGATTATGCTCTTCAACCGTTGTGTGCTCCTGCGGAAGAGCTGGATCGTCGCCTTCTTTCCTTTTTGCGGATTGTATCCGTCTTTCTTTGCATCCTGATCGTCTTGCCCATGGTCGCGACGGGCTCGATACCCATGCTGACAGGTGGAGAAGGGGTGGATGCTCGTTACGCCATGCTTTCTTCCTCCGGCTCCCGACCTTTTTATCATTTTGGCACCGCACTTGTGCCCGTTGTTGCTGCGGCTTTGGGAGTATCGATCCTTCGCCGGTGGCGGCATTTTCCAATCCATGATCTTTTTTTGTTTTTAATCCTGACCGGTTTGCAGGTGGTGAGTGGAAACCGGCTTCCTTTGGCGATTGCCATGTTCATGGGTGCAACATTGATGACCCTGCAGTTCCGGATGCCCCGTTGGTCGATCCCTGTACTTTATGTCGTTTTCCTCACCACCTTTATGCTTTTGGGCGGATTGAGTTCCCTGATACGAACCGATCGAGATCGACTAAAGGAGGGAGATCCTTTCATTACGAGCCTGGGGGAAGTTTATCTGGGAAATAATGTCATCGATTTGCGGGACGGAGCCTGGGTTTTGGGCTCCTGGGATTTTGAACCTCTCCTTGGAAAAACCTATCTCGGGGGACTTGTGGCGATGGCCCCAAGTGGACTTTTCCCGAAAAAGCATGATTGGCACATGGGGCTGACCGGTGTGCGAATCGTCGGGATGGACGACCAGTCCCATTTCGGGTTACGGGTAACCTTCTTCGGGGAGGCGTTTTTAAACTTTGGATGGGCCGGAGTTGTAGGCATGGCGGCAATTATGGGGACCCTCTGGGGAACTCTTCTCCGAGCCGCCCACCTGGTGGCACGAGGCGATCGGACCTGTCTGACGAGGAACTTGAGCCTAGTGATTTTGATGCAGATGTGTAATCCGCTGACCAATACCAGTGATGCTTTCACGTTCTGGACCTTGCTCATCTTTCTTGTTGCCCTTTGGTTGGCGGTAGATCGGCAGGCGCGAAAATGGTCCACTCGCGAGGTGCCGGCATGAAACCTAAAGTCGCACTGAATGGCCGTTTTTCGCGGGCTCACCATCCCACAGGGACGCAGATCGCCTCCTTCCATCTGTTTGACGCCATTCTTCGGAAACCGAGGGATGTAGATCTGGTGGTCTTTGCCGACCCGGAATATTCGGGCGTTCGGGAATGGGCAACTCTGCCTGGAACGCAATTGATCCCGACCCCTTTTCGGAAGTGGTCCCGGGCCAGATGCCAAATCTGGGAGCAGTTGTTTTTCAATGATGCCGCCCTTCGCTTAGAATGTCGGGTGGGACATCATCCAATGAACACTTCTCCAGCGAATCCGGGAGGGGTCAAAAGCATCGTTACCCTGCATGACCTGAATTTTCTCATTCATCCGGAATGGTATCGGGCGCTTTTCCGTTTGGCCTACCAGTGGGTGGCATTGCCGGGGCTTCATCGCGCCTCCCGTGTGGTGGTCATCTCCCAGTACATTCGGGATCAGGTGAAACAGCATCTGAACATCGGCGAGCCGAGATTGAAGGTGATTCCCGACGGGTTGCCACCTTTAGCTGATGCCGAACCAGTGAAGGAACCAGCTCCGTATATCTTTTGTGTTGGCTCGTATCAGCCACACAAGAATCTAGCGCGGCTCATTTTAGCTTATCAAAAGTTGCGCGTGGAAAACCCGTCCCTGAAACTGAAGATCGCCGGATTACCAGAGAAACGGTTTCAGCAGGACAGGGAACTGGATCGGCTTCTGAAAACCCCCGGTGTGGAGCGGTTGGGATACCTCACACCCGAAGAGCTTTCGGCGAATTATCGGGGAGCTTCAGTATTCTGTTTTCCTTCCTTGGAGGAGGGCTTTGGTCTTCCGATTCTTGAAGCGATGAGCGTTGGGGTTGTGGTGGTGACCTCCGATGCTTCCTGCATGCCTGAAACGGCGGGAGATGCCGCCATTTTTGTGGATCCAACCAATGTGGATGATATGGCCTTAGGGTTGCGGACCGCTCTACATCTCGATCCGCGGGCCAAAGAGAAACTCATCCAGAAAGGGAGAGATCGAGCCCGTCTTTTTTGCTGGGGAGTCGTGGCACTTCAGTATCTCGATTTGTATCAGGAGGTGTTGAGCGAATGAATCTGTCGTTTGAGAAAATCCTGAAAAAGCGACCTCAAAGAAAGTTTGAGTGGGCTTTGGCCCTTCGGGTAGTGGACGGGTTGGCCGTTGCAATCTCACTTTTGTATGTGATGCGTTGGAATGAGTTTGGGTCCATAAGTCGGGAAAGTATTCCTCCCCATCTCTGGATCCTGTACGGAGCCGTATCGATGGTTTTGATAGATCGTTTTGGAGGATATGATTGGCCCTGTTGGGGTTCATTTCGCTCTATTGCAGGGCGTACTTTCCTTGTGATCTTGGCGGGTGGAGGGGGATTTATAATTCTTCTCCAATGGGGCTTAGGTGTGGAACCCGCCGCTTTTCTGCCCCCTTTGATCCTACAGGTCGGCATTTTTCTACTCCTTGTTGCGCTTTTTCGCACTTTATTGCCTTGGTTGATTCTGAGTGTTTTTAAAATCCCGGCGCGCGAACCATTGGTGTTTGTTGGGAATACGCTTCGCATGCAACTTTTGCTAAAGGAGTCCTCCAAAAAAATGGGCAGAGTGCAGGAGGTAGTGGGCTATTTTGGGGAGGAGTGTGGCTCTCATCAAAAGGCCAAGTATGTGCGCTTGGGAAGCCTTGGTGATTTGGAAGCCAGACTTTCGAACTACCAGATGTCCCGTCTGGTCATTGACCAGACGTGTCTGGACCACGACACATTAAACCGCATTGCCAAGGAGTGCGTTCTAAATGGCGTTATCGTCCGCCTGATTCCTGACTCGATCGGTTTCTGGGTGGGGCGAAGCCATGACCGCATGATATCAGGGCTGCCAGTTCTGGTGATCGCCAATTCGCGTTACCATTTTGGGTCGCATCGTTTCATAAAAAGAGCGACGGACATTGTGGGGGCTTTGGTGGGAATTGTTATTTCCGCTCCAATCATTCTGCTTCTTGCCTTGCTGATCCGGTTGGAATCAAAAGGGCCGGTGTGGATTCGGCAGAAACGGGTTGGGCGTAATGGAAAGAGTTTCTGGATTTACAAACTTCGCTCCATGAAGGCCGGGGTGGAGGAGGATCCACATTCTTGGGCCGCTAATGATGACCCTCGTTGCACACGACTGGGGAAGTGGATTCGAAAGTTCAGTTTGGATGAACTGCCTCAGTTCTGGTGCGTGCTAAAAGGGGATATGAGCTTGGTGGGCCCACGCCCCGAAATGGCCGAACTGGTGGCGAAATTCTGCGAATCGGTCCACTCCTATGGACTTCGTTTTCGCATGAAACCAGGAATGACAGGGTGGGCGGCAATTCATGGATTCCGCGGAAATACGTCTTTGCAGGAAAGAATCGACTATGACATGTACTACATTCAGAACTGGTCTTGGCTGGGCGATCTTAAAATCCTTGTCGTGACTTTGTTTCGACTTAAGAGCACTATTTAATTTTTCAATATGGCAAATCTATTAAGAATATTAATTGCGAATCACCACGGGGCTTTGGGCAACGTGGTCGGACAGCTGGCCAAGCAATCAGGCTGGGAGGTTGTAGTCGCTGATAGACGTGAAGTTCTGGAGAATGCGTTAAATAAAGACCACTTTGATTTAGTTGTTTGTGACAGCACGATTGCACAAGAAAAGCTTGAGGTCATTAGCCGAACAGAGCTTGTGAAAGCTCTTCGTGCTGCCGGACTAAATGTACAAATTTTTCTTTTTGAGGACGAAGGCACGGAGGTCAATCTCGATCCAGAAGTTATGAAAAACCTTGGTGGGGTTAGGATTTTTCGGAAGCCCGTCAGTATCGCTGAAATGCGCGAAGCCATTCATGAAGTGGGACAAAAGATTGAGTCTTCAAAGAAAGGAAAAGCATGAGTAAAGGCAAGCACCTGAAGGGCGGGAGATCTAAGGCTAGCGTCCATACTTCCAGAAAGCTGCGAGGTTTGGTTCGGGGCAAAACTAAAAGCAGTAAGATTCGAAATGAGGGGCGCAGTGCACGTTCTTTGGCCCGAAGACGCAATACTTCGACGGCTTACCGAGCCCGCTCGCGCTAATGGGCATCTGAAAAAGCTTCGTAAATCAAAATCACCAAAATCCGGAAGTGTCCGGGGTGAGAGGGTATTGGTGGTCGTCCCGCATTGTGACGATGAGGTTTTGGGTTTTGGGGGAGCGATCCAGAAACATAAAAAGATGGGGGATCATGTTACCGTTATATTTCTTCGGCAGTCCCACAATGCCCGAACACGTAAACAAGATTCCGTCGCGCCGAAAGCTCAAAAAATCTTAGGGTACGATCAATCGATCTATTTAGGGATCAAGGAGGAGGAGTTGGGCGTGATGGGTCCGCATACCCTTCGGAAGGTCGAGACAGTTATTGGGGAGCTAGCGCCAACGGTTGTCTACACGACGTTTCTTGGCGATATCCACCAGGATCACGCGGGGACTTTTCGGGCAGTTCGGATGGCCACGCGGGTACTGAAACTCCCCAAGGTGAAGCAGATTCTTTTGGGGGAGATTCCCAGTAGCACATCTCAACGGATCCCAACCGATCCATCTTTTCGTCCCAACCATTATGAGATCCTTACCCAGTCCCAAGTCATGAAAAAGGCAAAGGCACTGGATGTTTACGCGGGGGAGGAAAATGCATGGCCGCACCCACGCTCGCATAAGGGTGTTTTCGTTCAGGCTGAGTATCGGGGGATGGAGATTGGCAGGAATTTCGCTGAGGCTTTTCTGCTTTTACGGAGGATTCAGGATTGAGCGTGAAAGAGGAAGGCTTTTCGTTTGATGTGGCGGTCGTGGGATTGGGATATGTTGGGCTGCCACTGGCATTGAAATTTGCAGAGGCGGGGTTAGCGGTTCTGGGGTTTGAGGCGGACTGGACAAAGATCAGTCAACTGGAAGACGGGAAAAGCTATCTGGCTCATTTGCCTTCTGATCGGGTTCAAAGGGCGATGGAAAAGCACGGACTGGCGGTGACGATCGATCCAGCAAAACTTGCGAAAGCACGAGCGGTTTTGATTTGTGTGCCTACGCCCCTTAAAGAGCATCGGGAGCCGGATCTTTCCCACATTACCTCGGCCGGACAGTTGCTTGGACCCAATGTGCGGAAGGGAATGCTCGTCTGTCTGGAATCGAGCACCTATCCAGGAACGACAGAGGGGGAATTGCGTCAGATCCTGGAGAAGCTTTCCGGGCTGACGGCTGGACGGGACTTTGCCCTCGCTTTTGCCCCCGAGCGGGAAGATCCGGGAAATCCGAGAAGCGATTTAAAGAATGTCCCGAGAGTGGTGGGAGGCCTAACAAAAGCATGCCGAGATCGGGCGGTGGGGCTTTATGGAAAAATCATCGATCAGATCGTGGAGGTGGAGGATTGTCGAACCGCTGAGGCGGTCAAACTTTCGGAGAATATCTTTCGCTTTGTGAATATTGCCTTAGCCAATGAGTTGAAGCGCATTTTTGGCAAAATGGGTATCGATATCTGGGAGGTGGTGAACGCGGCGAAGACAAAGCCGTTTGGGTACATGCCTTTTTATCCGAGTCCAGGTGTCGGAGGTCACTGCATTCCGATTGATCCATTCTATCTTACTTGGAAGGCCAGGGAGCACGGAATGGATACACGCTTTATTGAGTTAGCGGCGGAGATCAACGCTGCGATGCCTAGGTATGTCATCCAACAGCTTATGGAAGCCCTTAACCGGGAAGGAAAAGCTCTGAAAGGCCTGCGGGTGCTGGTCGTAGGATTGGGATACAAGCCGGACATTGATGATGACCGTGAATCTCCTTCTTATGAAATCATGAACCTTTTGGCGGATCATGGGGTTCTTGTGACCTATTATGATCCTTGGATCCTGACGATTCCTCGTCATCCCCAATCCAGCCGATGGGCGGGGTGCAAGTCGATTCCTTGGGACGCGGGGAGTTTAGCTGGTCACGACGTGGCCATCGTTGCCACAGGGCACCGTACGATAGACTACAATTTGCTCAAGAAATCGATCCCGATGGTGGTGGATCCTTGTGGAGTGATCCAACCAAGGAATCAGCCCGGACTCGTTCCGGCGTAAGGGGTGACCTTTTTATTCGCATGCGGAAGTCTGGTTGGACTTATTACAATTCTCTCATCAACAACTGGAAGGGCGCAGGAAATCACAGGGGCTAACCCAAAGGCCGTATCGGTCCCTGTGGCTGAAGCTCCAACAGACCCCTGGGAAGATGGATTTGTCTTTCGGACGGGGGTGGGAGCTTGCTTTCAGCAGGCACTGAGTGGTCGGAATGGATCGGGCCTTATTTATGAGAGGTTTGTTTTCAATCCGGGGATCCGATTGGATCTCGAGCCCGGTTACGATCTGTTTCCGTGGCTGCGGTTGGGTGCGGAAGCTTCTTTTCTTTATAACTCCTTGGATTCAGTTCAGTACAACAACCTGATTCTGCATGGGGCGGGGGGATTTTATCAGGTTCCCTTGATGGGGACGGTGAGAGGGACGTGGCCTACGGAAGGTCCTATCCGGGGTCATGCGGTTGGTGGGTTCGGTGGGGTTTGTGATATTTTAACAGTCGGCAATGAGATTGCCCGACAGGTCGGAAGGTCGAGTTACTACAGTTATACTTGGAATTATGTCTGTGAGTTAGGCGCCGGAGTTTCGTTTGAAATCATGCCGGAACTGGACCTAGAGCTGGATTATAAACTGCTGTGCACGCCCATCCCGAACATTGCCGAAAGCGGGGGAGGAGAATCTTCCTTTAATCATGCCCTTGAGATCGGGCTGAACTGGAGATTTTAAGAATCAGGCTTTCTTATCGAGGCTCTGGAGCTTGTGAATCATCTGTGGTACCGAGTGAACCCCGAGCTTCCTGTAGATCGATTTGCGGTGGTTGTGAACTGTGCCCCAGGTGATTTTGAGTTTCTTGCCAATCTCCTTGTCGGTGGAGCCACGGGTCAAGCGAGTGGCAATATCGAGCTCTCGGCGGGTTAGGTGACGGCCGGTTTTACGGTCGAGAAACCCGTTCAGTTTGGGTACAAAGGGTTCGGTGCTGCGTGTTGCGACAGGGGTATGGCCGTTGAGAGCCTTCTTTAGGACCGACTCAAAATCTTTGGGATCATCCTGTAGATCGACCCAACCGGAGGCACCACGGTTTTTCCAGAAAACCATTTCGAGGACGTGCCATCCTTCTTGGTACACGATGAGGATGACCTCGGTGTCGAGTGCGTGATCCAGCTCAGATTTTCCGTTATGGAGAACGAGATCCTTCTTTTGGGGTGGAGGTTTGTGCCCGTTCAGAAAAAAGACCGGAGCAAGAGCGAGGTACTGGAGGTAGTTGCGGGCCAGTTCTGTCGCAATTCCCCAGTTAGGAGAGAGAAAGATTCGGGCAACAGCCATGGTTTCTGCACTTTATGCCCTTAGTGATAATAGGCGAGAATGGAAGTAGAGGCGTTTAAGGGGGGGGCATCACCCAAACCGCTTTAAGGCGAATGTGACTAAATCTTTTTCTTTAGGCTAATTGTTCCAAAAGGTGACTTTCCACCAACCATCTCCTTGAATAGAACGATCCAGGATTCAAGGGGATCATTCAGGTCGAAGAAACTAGTGGCCCCAGCCCGCTTCCAGAAAGTGATTTTCGTCGTGTTCCAGTCCGATTTGTAAATTCCAAGGCAGAAGTCTTTCCCTTTAATTTTAGGTAGCGGGTAATCGCCGTTATGCATGATGAAGTCACCATAACGATAAGCCCGACCCTTTAACGAATATGGCTTTGCTTTGATTCCAAAGTGTTTCAAGAAAAAGAATCGAAGTAGTTCGGGCATCATTCCTTGGGAGGGAGACAGAAAGACACTCTTACAGCAGATGGGATTCTTTTTCGCTGAAGGACGTTTCATCGTGCAAGCAATATATATCCTATTTAGGATATAGCAAATTAATGTGTATTTATTTTCATAAAGTTGTCCTCAAAAGGGTGGGGAGTTACATTGAGCTGTGCTGGGTCTTGAACTGCTTAAATCCCTGTTGGTCAGCCTTTGCTTAGGGGCTCTGATTGGGTTGGAGCGTCAGTGGGATGAGGAAAACTGGCATCCAAAAACTCATCTTTTAGCAGGATTACGGACCTTCACTTTTTGGGCCTTGCTGGGGAACCTTTGCGGATATTTTACCCAAAATGTTCATCCGCTTTTCTTTTTGGCGGGGTTTATCGCGATGGGAATTTGGATCAGTCTTTTTCTTTTCTTTAAGCAAAAAAAACACGACGGTCACGGCTACACAACGGGTGCTGTCGGACTCCTGACATATCTGATCGGAGGTTTAGTGGCTTGGCACCAAGAGAAGGTGGCCTTGGTCTTGACGATGACGGTTGTGATCCTACTGGCTATCAAGCCTTACGTGCATCGAATGTCCCGGAAATTCAGCAAGGAAGATGTTCGGATGGCGTTGCAGTTTGCCGCGATTACCGGGGTGATCCTGCCATTAGTACCGAATGAAAACTGGGGGCCATTCGAGGCGCTGAATCCCCACTCGATCTGGATGATGGTGGTACTCGTTTCCGGAGCCTCCTTTGGGGGGTACGTGGCTGTTCGGATCTTTGGTCAAAGTATGGGAATGGCTTTAACGGGGGTGCTTGGAGGAGTTGCCTCGAGCACCGCGACAACCATGGCGATGAGCCGGCAAAGCCGTTCGGAACCCTCGCTCGCGCCCGATTGCGGTTTGGCCATCGTTCTTGCGTGTACGGTAATGCTATGGCGGGTGACCTTGTTGGCCACGGCTGTCCATCCAGCAATCTTTCCTGAGCTTTTCCCGTGGATTCTTTGGATGAGTATTCCTGGGTTTCTTTTTTGTGGATGGAGACTCTGGCGGCACGGCAAGGGACATGGTGAGGGAGGGCAGGCTCTATATCGGAATCCCCTGGGGTTTCGGGATTCCCTGCAGTTTGCTGCGCTCTATGCCCTAATCCTGTTTGCGGTGAAGGCGGCAGATCACTATTTCGGAGGGGTCGGTCTTTCGGTGGTAAGCGCTGTTTCTGGATTGATGGATCTGGATGCGATCGCACTTTCCCTGAGTCAGATGGCGGGTGAAAGGCAGTCAGTCGCCTTAGCGATTCAGGGAATTCTGATTGCGACAGTCGCGAACACCGTCCTGAAGGGTGGAGTGGTATTGGTTTATGGAGACAGAGCTTTAAGAAAAACGGTTCTGGTCGTGCTCGTGTTGACAGCCGCGATGGGGGCTGGAGCGGCGTTTTGGTTGAAGTAATCGTAGACATGGATCGCTGGTAGGGGCGGTTATCCCTAACCGCCCGTGCGTTAAGATAGGCGTTGAAAATACTGCGATCAGCACGGTCCGTTAAGGATAACGGACCCTACCAAAGTTGATGACTTAAGAGGTTTGAATCTCGATCGGCATCTTGCTCAATCCACGGTAGATCTTGCCCAAGCGGTGGACTGGCCACCATCGGTACAGATAAACGTCGAGGGGGCGCCACATGGCGACCCATCCTATAATAATGAGTCCTTCGCGGAGGATGGGGAGGAAGCGACCGGTTTCTGGATCCATCGTCTGTGCGATCGTGACACAAAGTCCTAAAAAGAGGGTGGCAATGGCCAGATTGATCCAGCCGTAGTGCAGGAGTTGCTTTAACTCGCGGCGGTTCATTTCTGCGCGATAGGCGAAATAGTTTCGGATCGACTCGGAAAGGATTTGTACAGTGTCGGCACGATCCGTCCCTTGGCCGAGATGAACAATTAGTTTGTAGGGTTTGCGAGAAGAGTGCTCCTTGGCCCAGCTAATGATGAATTCCTCAGCTTCGCGATCTAGGTCCCGCTCACGAAAGGGGGATGGATCCATCGAGTTAAAGATCTGCTGGAGTGTTTGGACTTTGACCTCAATCAGCTGATATTCGGGTTCCACGGGCATAGGATTATTGTAAGGCGGACGATCAGGAAGGAAAGAACGGGGAGGGGATAGTGGAAGGGGCAAGGCAAGGGGCGGTTAACGGCAACACCGCGTGTTGGTCACATATCCTTGGCGAAATAAGTGAAAATCAGATCGGCGCCAGCTCGGCGGATTGAGAGCAAAGACTCATCTCTGGCTTTTCGAAGATCGACCCAGCCCTTCTGGGCTGCGGCGTGAATCTGGGAAAACTCGCCTGAGACCTGATAGGCCGCGAGGGGAAGTCGGGTGTTCTCCCGAAGATCACGAACGACATCGAGGTAAGGGCCGGCTGGTTTTACCATCAGCACATCAGCGCCCTCTTTTTCATCTAGTAGTGCATCCTTTAGAATGGCTCTGCGGTTGGCAGGGTCTCCCTGGTAGCCACGTTTATCCAGTGAGTGGGTTCCGGCAGATTGGGCACTCCCCACCGCATCGCGGAAAGGTCCGTAGAGGGGGGAGGCAAACTTAGCGGCGTAAGAAAGAATCCCAGTTTCGGTGAATCCTGCTTTGTCGAGGGCCCCGCGAATGTAACCAATCCGACCATCCATCATATCGGAGGGTGCGACAAAATCAGCGCCTGCATCGGCTAAAAGGACGGCCTGTTTCATCAAGAGGCGAACGGTTGAATCGTTGTCGACATCGTTGCCGGAACGATTCAAGAGGCCGTCGTGTCCATGGGAGGTGTAGGGGTCGAGGGCGACGTCCGCAAAAATAGGAAACTCTGGGAGCTCCTTCTTAATGGTTCGGATAGCGCGATAGATCAGCCCTTTGGGATTGAGGGCTTCCTTGGCGTTTGGGGTGCGTAGTCTTTGGGGAATGCATGGGAAGATGGCGATTCCCCCGACACCGCGACGAGCAAGTCGGTGTGCCTCCCGAACGAGGGCAGGGATGGGAAATCGGAAATGACCAGGAAGGCTGGCGATAGACTCCGGTTTTCCCTGGCCATCTATAACGAAAAGCGGGGCGACAAGATGAGAAGGAGATACAGCAGTTTCAGAGAAAAGCCTGCGGATTGCGGATGTCCTACGGAGACGTCGGGAACGGATGCGGATATTGAGTGCCTTTTCTTTCTTCACGGAACGAGAATCCTACTAAAGAAATCTGCCCGAAGCGAGAATCAGCGGGGCAGGGAAGTCAGGGCGTCTTTCCAGAGGACGAAGGCAAAAGCAAAGCAGATCAGTGCCGCGATCCAGCGTCCATTTTTCTCTAGAAAGTCGGAACACTTCTGCTTGATGGCTGGGCCTGCCTCGGGTCGAAAGTTGGCCAAGAGAAGAGGTACAATCGCAGGCAAGAGGGATAGGAAGCTAAAAATGGCAAAGGCGGAAACTTTGGCAAGATTTCCACTCGCCCGGGTGATTTGATGCCCAACGGTGATGGCGAGAATCGAGGTTTTGGGGTGAAGACCGGTGGTGAAGAGGCCGATGAGGAAAGTACTCGAAATATAGTGAATGCCGATGGGGGGCTCGGAGTTTGTGTTCAGCGAAGGAAAAAAGGCGAGGAACTTTGTCTTGAGTCCTGTAGGGGGTGATTCGTGCTTTGGTTTGCGATCATCCTTTCCGGTTAAGAACTGCCAGGTCCGGTAGATACCCACCCAAAGGAGAGCCGTACCGATGCTCGCCCGTACGGCAAAGTGGATCCATGAGGGATGGTCCACACCTGGAGTCGGGTTCGGAGTGATCCAAAGACCAATCCCAATGGCAAAAAAGAGGCCGATCGAAGAGCCGAGAAAGAAAACGATGGAATTGAGGCGGGCACGGGATTTGTGGGCTGCCATGACAAGAGCCAGAATAAATACCTCCGGACTGAGCAGCACCACCATACCCAAGGAAAAGGCGGTCGTGAGGGCTTGGTGAAGCGAGGAGAAGTCCATATCGATGAGCGTAGCTGAGTTAGGTTTGTGGATTCAACCCATCCCTAAAACGGACCATGATCGATTCGGGTAGAGAAATGATTTAAGTTTTGTCCTCAACTGGCTAGAATCTGCGGATGGAAGAAGTCAGGCTTTTTGATACAGCGAGTCGATCGGTAAAGCCTCTTTCGGCATCCGACGGAAAGTCGCTGAAGTTCTATGCCTGCGGGCCGACGGTGTATGGCCCCGCCCATATCGGCAATTTCCGGACCTTTGTTGCCCAAGATCTGTTGGTCCGGGTTTGGCAGGAGGCTGGTGGGAAGGTTCAGCACGTGCGCAATCTGACTGATGTCGACGACAAGACGATCCGTGGAGCGCGGGAGGCTAAGCAGAAGCTGGGAGATTTTACCCAAGGATGGACTGACCGTTTTTGGAAAGATGGGCGGGCCCTTGGGTTACAGAAACCAACCAAGGAACCTCGTGCCACGGAGTTTATCCCCAAACAGATTTCCCTGGTTGAGAAACTGATTCAGGGAGGACATGCCTACGAGGCGGGAGGTTCGGTCTATTTCCGGGTCAAATCCTTTGCTTCTTACGGGAAGCTTTCCCATCTGGATGAACGTGAAGTTAAAGAGGGGGCTTCGGGTCGGGCGGATGCGGATGAGTATGCCCGGGAACAGGCGGCCGACTTTGTTCTATGGAAAGCCTATAAGGATGAGGATGGAGACGTCTTCTGGGAAAGTCCTTGGGGAAAGGGTCGACCAGGATGGCATCTGGAGTGCAGTGCGATGGCAATGGAGATTCTGGGGGAGACGATCGATCTGCACGGTGGTGGGGCGGATCTGATCTTCCCTCATCACGAGAACGAGATTGCCCAAAGCGAAGCGGCTACCGGTAAGGCTTTTGTCCGTCACTGGTTTCATGTTTCCCATCTTTTGGTGGAAAACCGGAAGATGAGCAAAAGTCTGGGAAACCTCTATACTCTGGATGACGTGACGTCTCGGGGATGGGACTCCTCGGATCTTCGGTTGGTGCTGCTTTCCGGTCACTATCGCCAACCCTTGAACTTTTCTTGGGACACGATGAGTGCGGTTCATCACGGCAGGGAAAGGTTGGGAAGATTGCGCATTTGGTTGGAGGAAAGTTCCAAAGGAGATAAGGGGAAGGGCTGGGGCTCCTTTCAGTCGGCTTGGGATGCTTTGAGGGAAGACTTAGAGACGCCCAAGGCTCTTGGGGCGATGTACACGGCAGTGGGGGAACTTGAGCAGAAGCGAAAAACGGGTCTGACCCCTGAAGAGGCTGGCAAGGAAATGGCGGGATTGGACCGGATTCTGTCTGTTTTTGGGGTGGAACCAGCTTTTGAGAAAACTGCAGAGGCACCAGATGAAATCAGGAAAATGGGGGAAGCCCGGGAGGCGGCCCGCAAAGCGAAAGACTGGAAAGAGTCGGATCGGTTGCGGGATGAGTTGGCCAAGCACGGGTGGGAGGTGAGGGATGCGGCAGGCAGTTGGCGGCTGGTGCGTAAGCTGGGAACTCTCTAGGTTCTAGCGATGGCCATGACCCCACTTGAGGAGCTGAGACATTCAACCGCGCACGTATTGGCGACGGCGGTAACTCGCCTATGGCCGGATGCCTTGCTGGATATTGGTCCTCCGACAGACGCCGGATTCTATTACGACTTTGATTTGTCTCACCGTTTTAGTGATGAGGACTTTGCAAAAATCGAAGCGGAGATGAAAAAGGTGGTGAAGGAGAATCAACCGTTCACCCGTAAGGAGGTAAGTCGGGCTGAAGCAAAGTCATTCTTTGAAGGGAAGAAGCAGTCCTACAAGATCGGCCGCTTGGGAGATATCCCGGAGGGGGAGGCGATCTCTTTTTATACAAATGGTGAGTTTACCGATCTGTGTGCTGGCACCCACGTCAAGAGCACGGGGGAGATTAAGGCGTTTAAGTTGCTCCGTTTGGCTGGGGCTTATCATCGGGGCGACGAGAAGAATAAGATGCTGCAGCGAATCTACGGTACAGCTTTCCCAAGCAATGAGGAGCTAGAGGCCAGTTTGAAGGCGCAGGAGGAGGCCCTCCATCGCGACCATCGAAAGCTGGGCAAGGAGTTGGATCTGTTCCTGATCGATGACGAGGTGGGTCAGGGACTCGTGATGTGGACTCCCAACGGGGCAATTGTCCGGCATGAGATGCAGAAGTTCCTTTTGGAGGAGTTGGGGAAGCGTGGATACGAGCAGGTCTTTACCCCGCACATCGGCAGACTTGGACTTTACCGCACGTCTGGGCACTTTCCGTACTATCAGGAGTCACAGTACCCCCCGATCATTGACCGTGATACGATGGAAAAGCTCTCCAAAGAGGGTTGTTCATGTGCTGAGCTAAGTAACAAGATCGGGAAGGGCGAGATTGAGGGATATCTGCTCAAGCCGATGAACTGCCCGATGCATATTCGGATTTATGCTTCTCGCCCGAGGTCATATCGGGATCTGCCGGTTCGTTTGGCCGAATTCGGAACCGTGTATCGTTGGGAGCAGTCGGGTGAACTCAATGGAATGACTCGGGTACGTGGCTTTACTCAGGACGATGCCCACTTATTTTGTACCGAGGAGCAGGTGGCCAAGGAGGTGGAAGGATGTTTAGAGATGGTGCGTCTCGTTCTTGATACCCTAGGCATTGGTGATTTTAGGGTCCGGGTTGGACTTCGAGATCCTGCCTCTGATAAATATGTGGGATCGAAGGATGGCTGGGACAAAGCTGAGAAAGCGGTGAAAGAGGCGGCGAAGAAGCTTGGGGTGCAGACAAGCGAAGAGCCTGGAGAGGCTGCTTTCTACGGACCCAAAATTGATTTTGTGGTAAAGGATGTGATTGGGAGGGAGTGGCAGTTGGGAACTGTTCAGGTCGACTACAACCTGCCTGAGCGTTTTGACTTAACCTACACCGGTTCCGACAATCAGAAGCATCGCCCTGTTATGATTCATCGTGCGCCCTTTGGTTCCCTTGAGCGTTTCACAGGGGTTCTGATCGAGCATTACCGCGGCGCCTTTCCTGTTTGGCTAGCACCTGAGCAGGCTCGTTTTCTCCCTGTGAATGATCAGATGGTTGCTTATGCAGAAAAGTGCGCAGAGGAGTTTAAGGCCGCAGGGTTAAGGGTCTCGGTGGATAAGAAGGGGGATAAATTGGGAGGTCAGATTCGCAGGGGTCAGTTGGAGAAAGTTCCATTTTTATTGGTTTGCGGAAACAGGGAGGCTGAAGCGGGTCAGGTTGCGGTTCGGAGTCGGGAAAAGGGGGATGAGGGCGCTCAAGCTACAGCGGACGTTAAAGAGCGCATTTTGCAACTAGCAAAAACACGTCGCTAAAGTTGTTTATCTTAAATAACAAAGGGGTGGCGCGAGCTAGATGGTGGGGTATAGTTATAAAACTTAAGTGACTTCCCGCGACTTTCCCGCGAATCCTTCCGAGCCTTGGGGCGCAGTATCCACTGAACAGTGGAATGACTGGTCGTGGCAGCTTCGTAATCGGATCCAAAACCTAGTCCAACTGGAGTCGCGCCTACCTTTGACTCCTGAGGAGAGGGCAGGAACGATTTTAGCAGGAAAGAAGTTAGCCCTTGGAATTACCCCCCACTTTTTCAACCTGATTGATCGGGAGGATCCTGATTGCCCGATTCGTCGCCAAGTCGTGCCACGTATTGAGGAGTCCACTACTGCTCCCGACGAGATGCAGGATCCTTGCGGGGAGGATTCCAACATGCCTGTTCCAGGTCTTGTTCATCGGTATCCCGATCGGGTTCTTCTTCTTGTTACCGACCGTTGTGCTTCCTACTGCCGTTACTGTACGCGAAGCCGGGTTGTTAGTGGGGCTGGTGAGCAGGAGTTAACCATGGATCTGGAGGGGGCTTTCGCATACTTGCAGAAGCATCCCGAGGTTCGGGATGTCCTTCTTTCAGGCGGTGATCCACTTCTTCTTTCAGACAGCAAACTGGATGCAATCCTGACGCGGCTAAGGCAGATCCCGACGATTGAGTTCATTCGTATTGGAACGCGAATTCCTATTTTTCTACCTCAACGCATTACCACGGACCTTCTGAATGTGTTGAAGAAACATCACCCCCTTTGGATGAGCGTGCATTCCAATCATCCCAAGGAGTTGACGCAGGAAGTTCGGATGGCGTTAGGGCGACTCGCGGACGCAGGTATTCCCTTAGGAAATCAGAGTGTCCTTTTGAAGGGAGTGAATGATCGTGCGGATACGTTAAAGTCCCTTTTTCACAAACTCCTTCTGTGTCGAGTTCGTCCCTACTACCTCTATCAGTGTGATCTGATTAGCGGGTCTGCACATTTGCGTACAACTATTCGAGAGGGGCAGGAGATCATGGAACAACTGCGCGGGCATACCACGGGATATGCTGTTCCCACATACGTCGTGGATGGGCCAGGAGGTGGAGGCAAGATTCCCATTGGCCCTAACTACATCGTTGGAATGGCGGATAATCGCGTAATTCTAAAAAACTATAAGGGTGATGTGTATGAATACCCTGAAATCGGCCAAACTCGTATAGCCGACCTTCGCGGTTGACCTCTGCAGACCGTCCGACGCTTCGGCTGAAACCGGGCGTACGATCAAAAGCTCTCGCTGGGCATCCTTGGATTCTTAAGTCGGAAATCGAAGCCGAACCCGGTAAGGAATGGAGCGGTCAATCGGTCGTAGCAACGGGTGAGCAGGGGCAGTTGATTGGGACTGGTTTTTATAATGAGGGGGCAAGAGTGGCTTGGCGAAGGTTTCGCAAGGATATCGGTGATTTTGATGCAAGTTTCGTGGAGAAGGGTTTGCAGCTAGCTCTACAAAAACGTAAGGGAACGCCTTCACGGAGGATTGTTTGGTCGGAAGTGGACTCGATGCCAGGACTGGTACTGGATCAGTATGGAAAGTATCTAGTGGCACAGATCACTACTGAGGGCGTGGAAAGGAATTGGGAGCTGGTTCGCACTGCCGCAGAAAAGATCCTACAACCTGAAGGAATATGGATCCGTAGGGATGCTTCAGGAAGAAAACTGGAAGGGATGGAGATTCTTCCGGGTGAGGCATTCGGAACAGTTCCGGAAAAGCCTGTCTTGGTTGAAATTGCTGAAATGGAAGTCTGGGTCGATTTACGGGCTGGACAGAAAACGGGCACCTATTTGGATCAGCAGGAGAATTATGGGATTGTCGCTCAGGAGAGCAGGGGTCGAAAGGTTCTTGATCTCTTTTGTCACACTGGGGGGTTCGCGCTTCGTTCAGCACGCGCTGGGGCAATCGCGGTGACTGGGGTGGACAGCTCCCGTCCTTCCTTGGAGTTGGCTCGGCAGAGTGCAGAGCATCATGGATTGAAGATTCGGTGGGCTCAGGAAGACGTGGCACGCTTTCTTCGAACGTGTCGCAAGGGGGAGTACGATCTGGTGATTTTAGATCCACCAGGCTTAGTCAAAAGCCGTGATAGTGCGGAGGGAGGAACTAGGGTGATGGCTGAACTTCATCGTAGCTCCATGAAGGTCCTTGCTAGGGGTGGATTGCTGGCCACATTTTCTTGCTCGCACCGCGTCGGCAGTGAGGAATTGTTAGGCATGGTCAAGCAAGTTGCCAAAGAGGAGGATCGGGTCTTGCAGATCAAAACCACCCTTGGACAGTCATCCGATCATCCTGTGGACCCAGCTTTTTCTGAAAGTCGCTATTTGAGCGGCTTTCTTTTGGAGGTAAAATGAGGCTATTTACACTGGTACTGCTCTTCATGTGCGCTCCTGTGGGTGCGAAGGACTTGGCGCATCCCAAGGACTGTGATGGGAAGGTCGTGGAGTTGAATCCAGCGGACAGAATTACAGTTGTACTGGCAAGCAGCCAACCCTTGGCAGATACCACTCGGGAATTTGGGCGGGCGCTCTACGGATGGCAGGGGAGAAAAGAATTTCGAGTGATCGTTGTCGTGGATTTGAGAAAGTCGCTTGGAACTCTCTTTAAGGGGTGGACTGTAGGGAAGATGAAGGCGGATCTGGACGAGGAGGCGGAGACGCTGATTCCATGGTATCGAGCGAATCAAAACCCGAACAATCCCCGACCCGATCTGTGTGGAATTGCTGATTTTGACGGAAAGGCAACTGAGTCCTTGGGTTGGGGTAGTGATGACACAAAAATGAAAGTATCGATCTTCGGGAAGGATAGGAATGTGGTATGGTCAAATGTGAATTTGAGAACACCAGCATCCCTACAAGCGGAGATTGAAAAGCTGCTAGGCAAACCCGTTCCCATGCCTCCTGACGCTAAACCGAAAAAGTCTAGAATTCTGATGCGCAAAGGATGAGTACCTCTCAATCCATTTTCTGTGTTGGGGTGGACCACCATGCGACACCCTTGAGAATAAGAGAGATACTTGCATCCTCAGCCCCTGACCGCTGGATCCCTCATTTGATCGAATACCGAGGAGCAGACGAAGTCGTATTTTTAAGCACCTGCAATCGGGTAGAGATTTATGGAAGGACTGAGAGGAGAGGCCTTGAGATTCTCTCTGCCCTTGCGCAGGCACTCCCTCATGAGTTAGGTAAAAACTGGAGAGATGCATGTGGAGTCTATTTGCATGAAGGGATTTCTTGCTGGCGGCATCTTGCGGAAGTGGCCTCCGGGTTGCGATCCATGGTGGTGGGCGAGTCCGAAATCTTAGCTCAAGTCCGTCAAGCTTATGGCGCATCGCATGAAGCAGGTGGGGCAGGTAAGGCAATGCATGCCCTGTTTCAATCTTCCCTGAGGGCGGCGAAAGCGGCTCGTGCAGCCGCTGGCTTTGGAAAAGGGGATGCATCCGTTGGAAAACTGGCTTCGGAAGCGATGGATGAAATCTTAGAGGGCAAGGAGCGGCGACCACTTCTGGTTTTAGGTTCAGGGCTTACCGCGAGAAGTTTCATTTTAGCCGAGAAATCTTTTTCAAATCGTCCTATTTGGGTCTCTTCTCGGTCTGAAGAACGCCTGAAACAGTTTGCCCAAGATGTCGGGGCTGAGGCTGTCCTTTGGAGCGATTGGCCACGTGCCGTGAAAGCTGCATCGGTGGTAGTTTCCGCTTTGGCTGGGGGTGAGCTACCATGGTCTGAATGTGAGACTCGTGGGCCCGAGCTTCTTCTTGATTTAGGTGTTCCCCGAACATTAACAGGTCTGCGGCGATCATTTCCTCAATCCAAATGGGTCGATCTGGAGGAGTTGGCTAGAAGAAGTGAAGTGAAGCCAAGCTCCCTGCAAGCCATTCACCGTGCGGAGGTGGTTCTGAGGAAACATGAGGAGTCCTATGTTTTGGGTCGAGTCCGTAGAGATGGGAGTATGGTGTTCGGAGAATGAGGTTGCGGCTGGGAACTCGCGGTAGTCGCCTTGCCCTTGTCCAGGCCAGGGTCGTTTCAGATTTGATTCGGAGTCAATGTCCAGGGATCGGGGTCGAACTCGTAATTCTAAAAACCTCTGGAGATGTGCGATCTGAGTTCGGAGATGAGATTTCGAATACTGTGGGGGAGTTTAGCTCTGAACTCGAAAAAGCGCTCATTTCGAATGACATTGATGCGGCTGTTCATAGCGCAAAGGATCTACCCACAAAGATGCCCGATTCTCTGATGGTAGGTGCTTTTCCAGAGCGTGCAGATCCTCGGGATGCTTGGGTATCTCAAGTGGAACCGATGTCTAAAAAAAAGGAGGGGCGATGGGTTGGAACCGAAAGTCCTCGCCGAAGGTTATTTTGGGCGGAGAGGGATCCCTTGGCTCAATTTAAGAATATCAGGGGGAATGTGGATCGCAGAATGGAGCGCTGTGCAAGCGACGAAGATTGGAAAGGGGTTATTTTGGCCTGCGCAGGAATTGATCGTCTTGGTGGAGTTCCTGTTGGTCTGAAGATGGAACGCCTTGAAGTAAACTCGATGATTCCTGCCCCTGGGCAGGGCGCTATCGCGGTTCAATGCAGAAAAGAGGATAAGCAGGTGATTCAGGCACTTAGTAAAATCGACAACAAAGAAGTTCGATGCTGCGTGAGTGCGGAGAGAAGCTTTTTACAGAATTTCGGAGGGGGATGTTCTGAATCTTTGGGTGCCTTTGCCCAGATTCAGCCAAATCATACCCTTCTGATTCAGGCAGGCGTAAAGAGCGCTTCAGGCGGAGTGTATCGAGCCAAGCTTGAGGGCCCATGCTCTGAAGAAGAGCTTTTGGGTCAGAAACTCGCCGAGGTGATGCTTTGTGGCTAAGTCCGGAAAAGTGTGGTTGGTAGGCGCAGGACCGGGCGCTATGGGCTTGATTACTCAACGCGGAAAAGAGGTACTACTTCAGGCCCATGTTGTTTTATATGACCGTTTAGTAAACCCGGGAATTCTGCTTGGGACCCGTCCAAAGACACTCTTCGTCGACGCAGGAAAAACCCCTCGCGGAAAGAGAATGGAACAAGACGAGATTCATAGACTTTTGATTCGTTTCGCAAAAAAGGGATTAAATGTGGTTCGATTGAAGGGCGGGGATCCATATGTTTTTGGAAGGGGCGGGGAAGAGGCGGAGGCCTTGGTGCGTGCGGAGATTCCGTTTGAAGTGGTTCCCGGAGTTACAGCAGGGATCGCTGCCCCTGCCTATGCAGGTATTCCTGTTACTCAGAGAGGAATCAGCACGGAGGCCGTTTTTCGAATTGGGCACCAAGCGCAAGGATCTGTCTCCGGAAAGACTCTGGTGGGGTATATGTCTGTAGATGGTTTGGATCAGTTTCTAATTGATGCCATCGAGCTTGGTTTTACTAAAAACACTCCGGCCAGCCTAATTGAGAGAGGAACAACGACTAAGCAAAGAGTGGTAATTGGGACTGTGGGTACCCTTTCTAAAAAGGCAAACAAACTCAGGGTACAGGCCCCTGCTGTCATTGTTGTTGGAGAGGTTGTCTCGCTTCGCAACCGTTGTACCCCAAAAACCAAGAAACCCCTCCTTGGGAAAAGGGTTATTCTAACCGTGAGTGAAAATCTGGGGAAAGAGTGGCGCAGGGTTTTTGAGGAGCAGGGAGCAGAGGTGTGGGAGATTCCGATGACTCGTATTGAGGCGCTGCCTGTGCAGAAGATGTGGAGAGCTCGAGTGTTGAAGTCCGATTGGCTTGTCTTTACCAGTGCGGCGGCTGTGCGCGCTTTTCCATCTGTCGCTGGGGATTTAAGGAGTATTTCCCACTGTAAAATTGCGGCCGTTGGACAGTCAACGGCTCATGTCCTGCGTTCCATCGGCTTGGTTCCGGATTGGGTCGGGGCAGGACCGGGCTCGAAAGAGTTACTTTCAGGATGGCCGAAAAAGGCTCAAGGGAGAATCTTGCATCTTACAGGGAATGCCGGAAATGGGGATCTTGTGAAAGGTTTACGAAAAATGGGTTTTTCAGTAGAGAGACTGGTCATTTATAGAAATAGCGCTGGTGAAGAAGTGCCTGATCCCGTTCTTCGCATTTTACGCACTGAGGGAGCAGATTGGGTGGTTTTTGCTAGTGGGACAGCAGCTAAGCGATTTCGAAAGATCATTCCGCGATGGAGTGCCGAGCCCAAAGTTATTGCCATCGGGCCCGCTACCGCAAGGAGTGCCAAACATGTCGGATGGAAAGTAAGCTACGTGGCAAAGGAACCCTCGTCAGACTCGGTTTTAGAGGGGATTCTTAAATCATGACGAATACTCCAGATGAGAAAATGATGGATGATGGGCACACTGCCTTAGCGATGGGGGAATTGGATCAAGCCGTTTTGTGCTATCGCTCTGCCACTGAATTGAATCAGAATAATGCAGAGGCTTGGCAGGCTTTGGGTATGTGCCTGGTCAAGCTTGAGAAATTAGATGCGGCGATTCCTGCGTTAGAAACACTGGTGTCTTTGAGGCCGAAAGATCAGTTGGCGTATACAAGTCTTTCACTCGCCTACGGCCGAGCGGGCAGAATTTTGGATGCTGAGGAAATGGCTGGCAAAGCAAAGGTTGCCGCTTGGGGAGGTGACCCTACAAGACTTAAAGCAAAAGAGTAAGTGGGCGCACCCCACCTGTCATGAGGATGGGGGAGTATTCTTAAAATAGCGTCGGGTTTCGGATGCGACTACGCTGCTGAGTAGGAGAAGGGAGGCTATATTTGGCAAGGCCATCAACCCATTCATGATGTCCGATAAGTTCCATACGTTTTCACTTTTCCAAACTGCCCCTAAAAAGACCATCACGATCCATAGCCATCGGTAGGGGAGAATAGCGCGAATTCCAAAAAGGTACTCCAAAGCTTTTTCGCCGTAGTAACCCCAACCGATGATCGTTGAAAAAACAAATGTGAAGAGTCCGCCAATGAGAATGAGTGATCCAAAATGCCCCAGTTGGTTAAACGATTGATTGCAAAGTGTGGCTTTCGTTAATTCTGGGCCACTCCATGTGCCTGAACTGACAATGACAAGCCCTGTGAGGGCGCATACCACAACCGTATCCCAAAAGGTTCCCGTACTTGAAACCAGAGCCTGACGAACTGGGTCCTTGGTTTGTGCTGCAGCCGCCACGATGGGGGCGCTTCCGAGACCTGACTCATTCGAAAAAAGACCCCTTGCGATTCCAAAGCGCATGGCCTCAGCAATCCCAGCGCCCACAAATCCCCCGACTGCAGCTTGCCCAGTGAAGGCAGAGGTGAAGATTAAAGATAGAGTTGCGGGTATTTTCTCCCAGCCGGCCCCCAAAATGATCAAGCACCCAAGGACATAAAAGAGTGCCATAAATGGAACGAGAATTTGGCAAAACCCTGCGATGGATCGAATCCCTCCGAGAATGACTAGGGCCGTACTTACGCTGAGAATGATTCCCGTCCAGAACTTGATTGAGGCATCAGGAAAGTTCAGGGAAATATCCAGCTTTTTTGCGACGATCATGTCTGCAATAGCATTGGATTGAGCCATATTACCGATGCCAAATGCTGCGATCGCAGTAAAGACAGCAAAGAGTATACCTGCCCAACGAGCATTCAGAGCACGCTCGAGCACATACATGGGGCCTCCCGACATCTGGCCGTGACGATTTGTGATGCGATATTTTACGCTCAGGAGAGCCTCCGCGTACTTTGTTGCGATTCCGAACACACCCGTTAACCACATCCAAAAAACGGCTCCCGGCCCTCCAAGAAGTACCGCACCTGCAACTCCGTAAATATTTCCTGTACCGATTGTTGCGGCGAGGGCGGTAGTGAGAGATCCGAATGCTGAAACATCTCCTGGGGCACCGGGTTCTTTTGTGATGGAAAGGCGTATCGCATGGAAAAGATGTTTCTGGATCCAACCTGTTCGGTAGGTGAGGTAAAGGTGTGTGCCAAAAAGAAGAGCCACCAACCACGGCCCCCAAACGAATGAGGCAACGTTTGATATCATTGAATCAATATTCATAACTTGGCCTTATTTTTCCTGAGAATTCGGTGGTTGCATCCGAATCTTATCCTGAAGAAGGACCCGTGGCCCACCTTGCTGTATGGCTTTTTGATAAGCATCACTTGCCTCATCTCGCAAACCAAGACGGCTTGCCACATCTCCAAAGTGTTCCAAGAGTGTGGGGTCGTCAGGAACCTGTTTCAAAGCTTCCTCAATGAGTGGTCTAGCTGCAGCAGGGTTTCCAAGGCGAAAGAGGGCCCAAGCCTGACTATCTAAGTAAGCGGGATTTTCAGGGCTCAACGATAAGGCTTTCTCGATCAGAATGAGCGCTTCCGGAAGATTCTTGTTTCGCTCCGCCCACATGTAGCCCAGGTAGTTAAGGGACTGGTGATGATTCGGGTTCAACTGCAATGCACGCCGCAGGGCGGCTTCCGAGCGTTGGGGTTGACCTGCTTGTTCACAGGCAGATCCATACTCAAAGTAGAACCCAGCATCGAGAATGTCTGACTTTCCTTTTGCCAGCCTCTCAACTTGAGCGAAGGAAGAGGCAGCATCCGACATTCGATTTTCAGCTTTTTCGGTCAGGCCTCGAACCAAAAGAAGCTGAAGTGAGTCTGGATGTGCTATGGCAGCTTGAGAGAGGGTTTGGTGAGTCCTCCGCGTTTGATTTTGCTTCAGTTGCATGAGAGCTAAACGCAGATAATCCATAACCGTTGGCTTGGGTGACGTGTGAAGAGCCAGAACGCGGTAAATTTCAGCACGCGCCGGAAGATTAAGCTCCTCGTAAAGATTCGCCATTACGGGATAGAGATTGGATCTGCTCGGCTTCTCGATCTCTGCGCGTTGGAGAAGGGTATCGGCTTCGGCAGGCTGACCATTGAGAATGAGAACCGCCGCAAGCTGTTCAAGGAATGAGACTTCATTGGGTTGCTCATCAACAAAATCACGAAAGTAGCGGATCGCAGTGGGCAGATCGTCGGCCACTAGGGCGATCTCAGCCGCACGTAAGGTAAAGCCTCCTAGGCCTGTGTTCAGGTCGGCTGCACGGACAAAGGCAGGTAAAACCGACGAGGCGATTTCTCGTTGTGATTTGCGCGAAAGGGAAGCTCCAGATCGTAGAAGTCCCTCAGCCACACGCGCAAGGCGGGCAGGATCTTCAATTTGCCATCCAGCAAGGGCTGTTAGGGCGTCTCGCTGTGCGAGACTTGCAGCTTCACCCTGCTTGCACTGAATCAAGGCAAGGCAGAGGAGGGTAGAGCGTTCGGCCTCGTCCTCTGGGGAGGGCGCTAAAGACTCTAGAAGAGTTCGAGCATCCTCCGCTCTGCCTAGATCGAGAAGAGACGCTGATTTGGCTAGAGCAGCTTGTCGGGACGAAGGATCGAACTCTAGGGCTCGAGAGTAAGCCTGGAAAGCGATATGAGTTAATCCAAGGCCATCTGCTCGGCGACCTTCTGCGAAGGATAGTGCAGATTCGACACGACCCGACCTTGCCGATTCAGCGGCTATAAGCGGAAAGGCAACCAACGAAAGCAGGGCGAAGAACGCCCCAACTTTACGTCTTATACCGGAGACGCTTCTTATGGCGGTTCGCGCGGCTACGCTTGCGGCGTTTATGCTTGGCGATTTTAGATTTCCGCTTCTTTTTGACTGATCCCATACAGGCATCGTGGCGTTCGAAGGCTTAACTGACAACCTTATTCAGCGGGTATTCAATGATTCCTTCTGCCCCTAACTCTTTGAGACGGGGAATAATGGAGCGGACGGTCTTTTCCTCCATCACAGTCTCAACTGCTACCCATCCGCTCCTTGCGAGTGCCGATATCGTCGGGTCTCTCAGGGAAGAGAGAGTGGAGTTCACAGAGCGCAAACACTTTTGAGGAACATTCATCTTAAGACCGACAAGATCCCTCGCGCGCAAGGCACCCTCCAAAAGCATCGATAAGTTCTGGATTCGGGTTCTGTCAGGGGTGCTGGCCCAAACTTTTCGATTAGCAATCAGTTGAGGGTAGGACTCGAGAATCGTATCTAAAATTCGAAGCCCGTTTGCTGCAAGTGAGGATCCAGTCTCAGTAATGTCGGCCACCGCATCCGCTAATTCCGGGACCTTGACCTCTGTGGCACCCCATGAAAATTCGACCTTGGCCTTGATCTTTCGCTTTGCGAGGTATTGGCGAACCAGTCCAACTGCCTCAGTGGCGATTCGCTTGCCGCGAAGCTGGGCAGGTCGACGGATCGGGGATCGGTTCGGCACAGCAATAACCCAACGAGCAGGTTGGGCCGTTGCCTTGCTAAATCGAAGCGTGGAAACGGCTTGAACTTTTGCTTTTGTCTCCTGAATCCAATCACTTCCGGTAAGGCCTAGATCAAGGAAACCATCTTGCACATAGGCTGCAATTTCTTGAGCCCGCAGAAGTCGGACTTCGAAATTAGGGTCGTCAATAGCAGGACGGTAGGTGCGTGAGGCGCGTGAAATCGAGTAACCAGCCCTGCGGAATAGATCCAGGGTGGCCTCTTGGAGGCTTCCGGAGGGGAGACCAATGCGTAAGGGTTTCATCGTTTGAAAGGGTAGTCGGAAATGGCGTAAGACTCAACCCACCCGTTTGGGTTCCCTCGAGGGAGTCAAGAGGTGGAGGGAATAGCAGGCATCTGCTGAGTGATACAGTGAATCGCTCCAAGGCCTGACACAAGATCGCGGCAATCGATGCCTATGACTGAACGATCAGGGAAGTATGGTCGAAGTAGATCTAAAGCGACCGAGTCTGTGGGGGACTCAAAAATTGGCACGAGAACAGCTGAGTTACCGATATAGAAGTTTGCATGACTTGCAGGGTTTCGATGGTGCGGGCCATCAGCGCGGGGTGGCATAGGCATCTCGAGGACTTTCAAGGGTTGGCCCTTCGCGTTTGTTGCGCTTTTAAGACGAAGCAGATTCTCAGCCAGAGGCGCATGGTTTGCATCTTGTTTGTTCGGTTCGACAACCGTGACCACAACACCAGGGGCTATAAATCGGGAAATATCATCAACATGACCGTCCGTGTCATCTCCTTCCACTCCATCGTGAAGCCAAATAATTTTCTGAATCCCGAACCAGTTACAAAGGCGTTTCTCAATCTCAATTCGGCTCAAGGAGGGATTCCGATTCGGATTCAGGAGGCACTTTTCCGTGGTCAGAAGTGTTCCTTCGCCATCCGTGTCAAGGGAACCTCCCTCAAGGACGAAGTCGTGAGTCACGATTGGGAAATCGAGCATTTTCGATGCCTGTTGCGGAATGATATCGTCATTGTCCCATGGGCCATATTTCCTTCCCCAGCTATTGAAGGTAAAGTCATGAGCGACTCGACGGGGAAATCCTTCGTCCCGCCTCAAAATGAAGATCGGGCCGCTATCTCGAACCCAAGCATCGTCGTTTGGAATGATAAGGACTTTCAGGTTCGGAGAGTGGAGTTTTGCTTTTTGTAATACCTGATTAATCTCATCAGCCGCTTCGCAATCTTTCGCGAGCAGATAAACTTTTTCTCCAGGCACTAGAGCTTGAATGATCTTAAGGTAAGTCTTCTGCACGCCAGCAAGAAGCCCTGGCCAAGTTTCTGAATTGTGGGGCCAAGCGAGAAAAGTGGCCTCGTGTTTTTCCCATTCAGCTGGAAGACGGTAAGTGGATCCGTCGAATGAGTGACTAGAAATCGGCTGTTTCAAGTTTTAAGAAAACGTTGATCTAGGCCTGCGTAAGCATCGATACGCCGATCCCTCAAAAAAGGCCAGTGTTGTCGCGTAATCGTTGTTTCGGAAAGATTCAGGGTGGCATGAAGGATTTCGGGCCGATCGGTGGGGGCTTCTGAAACCACATGACCAATCGGGTTGCTGATAAAAGAGGTGCCCCAGAAGTCTAAGTTATTTTCACGACCTGTTCGATTGATGGAGAGTACAAAAAGCCCGTTCGCGATGGCATGGCTTCTTTGAATCGTCTGCCAAGCGCCTCGTTGGTCCTGACAGACTTCTTTCTTCTCTCCTCGCGCCCAACCAATTGCCGTTGGGTAAATTAAAATCTGTGCCCCACGGAGGGCCATTAATCGAGCAGCTTCGGGATACCACTGGTCCCAACACACGAGAACCCCCAAACGGCCCGCAGGTGTGTCAATCGGCTGGAATCCTGTATCCCCAGGCGTGAAGTAGAACTTCTCATTGAACCCAGGGTCATCCGGAATATGCATTTTGCGATAGGTGCCTAGAATTTTGCCATTAGGTCCAAAAACAACTGCCGTATTGTGGTAAAGCCCTCCCGTGCGTTTCTCGAAAAGGCTGGAGACAAGTGTGATCTTATGTTTTTTCGCTGCACTGGATAGCGCCTGAGTCGTGGGCCCGGGAATGGGTTCAGCGAGCTGAAAGCATTTGTAATCCTGCTTTTGACAAAAGTAGAGAGATCGAAAAAGCTCAGGCAAACATACAAGTTTGGCTCCTTTTTTGGCTGCCGAAGCGATTTTATCCAATGCCGTTCGAAGGTTGCGAGCTGGGTCAGCACTACAGGACATCTGAATGAGTGCGACAGAGATTTTCTTGGAATGCGACATAAGGGTATATCAGCGTAAAGCGACGGGGGGAGCGAGCACTTCGGAAAGAACAACCGCCCTTGGCCAGTCTGTAGGAACGCCACGAAAAAGGGATTTCAAAGCGTAAGGATCCTTTTTTGTTTGAACGTTTGATTGCTTGGGCAAAGAGGCTTCATGCTGTGCGATACGGGGTAAAGTCATTGTGGCAACTTCAACAGATGGAGTGAGGGTTGGAGACATGGGCTCGAGAGGAGGGAGAATTCGTGGGGGTAATGGCTTTTCTGTTTTAGGAGGGGCAGGGGGTGATTCATGTCGTCTCCTGCCGAGTGCCTCAAGAAGATCCCCGAACTCATCCATTGGATCTGCACTCGGAGCGGGATCACGCTCTTGGTGAGTAGGGGAGGAGGGCGGAACTACGTGACGACGCCTAATCCACCACTGGGCAATACTAACTAAGACAAAGAGAATCGGAACAAGCCATTCCATGTCAAAGGATCGTGATTTTAGTTTGTCTTGCCCGCGTCCTTCGCAATGGAGGATCGCATATCGGTATCTGCAGAAACGTTTCGGATCTTTTGGTAGTCCATAATCCCCAGGTTGCCCTTTCGAAATGCTTCCGCCATTGCGAGCGGAACCTGAGCTTCAGCCTCGACAACTTTCGCGCGCATTTCCTGTTCGGCTGCGACAGCGGCGGCACGTCTCATCTCTGCCTTCGCCTGGGCAACCTGTTTGTCGGCGTCCGCCTGTTCGGCTTGAAGCTTGGCCCCGATGTTTGTACCTACCCCGACATCCGCGATATCGATCGAAAGAATTTCGTACGCCGTACCCGCATCCAGACCGCGATTCAGCACATCTTTGGAAATGTCCTGGGGATTTTCCAGAACACCTTTGTATGTCTCTTTGGAGCCGATGGCCCGCACGATTCCTTCTCCCACTCGAGCGATGATGGTCTCTTCTGTAGCGCCTCCAACAAAACGATCCAAGTTGGAGCGAACGGTGACACGGGCCCGTGCCCGAACAGTGATTCCGTCTTTCGCGACACCATCGATCGTGCCTTTTCCTGAATCGGTGCCAGGGCAGTCGATCACTCTTGGATTCACGCTGGTGCGAACTGCATCAAACACGGTTTTTCCAGAACCTGAGGTTGCTAAATCGATTGCGCAGCACCGATTGAAATCGAGCTTAATGCCGGCTTTGTCTGCAGCAATGAGGGCTCGAATTACTTGATCCACGCTACCCCCTGCAAGGTAGTGCGTCTCAAGTTGTGCTGTGGAAACCTCAATTCCTGCCCGAACGGCCGTAATTCGTGCATTCACGATGAGAGAGTTGGGAATTCCGCGTAGACGCATCGCAATCAGTGTTGGAATCCCCACTGGGGCTCCCGAGGTGAGGGCGCGAAGCCAAAGGCCGAAAAAATTAATCAGGACAACAGCAAATACCAACCCAACAACACCAACTGCGATAAGAAGGAATATAGGCATAATCTTTTTTTAAGGCGAAAGGACCCCCGCAGGAAGTAGAAAGTTGTCTTCTAACCAATAGGAACGTGAACGGATTAGGTTACTTCCTCTTTTTTACGTTTTGGATGGCCTCAACAAAGATCGTCGATCCTTCGACCTTATGAATTCGAATGCCCCGACCTTGAGGAATAAATTGTCCTTCCGCTAAAACATCGAATGTTTTCCCATGAAACTCGGCTGTTCCACTTGGGCGGAGATCTGTCAGAGCCGTTCCTTTTGTTCGCGGAGGGAGGTTCAGTTTAAGAGGAAGGGATGGAGTCGGAGAGGTGGTACTCAACCGAAAAGGTCGAAATAGTACGGTTTCTGGGAGATATCGAGCAGCCAGTAATATCGCTGCTAGCCCACCAAAAAATCCTAAGGACAGGTTCAACGCAGGAGAGTGAAGTTGTGCAAGGGTAGGGAGGGTGGCATCGGAGGGGTAACGATCGATCATCGTGTTAAGTGCAGCATACAGAATAAGAGCAAACCCGAGCAGACCTGGAATCAGTGTTCCAGGAAAAACAAATAGTTCCACGATCAATAGAGTCACTCCAAGGAGAAGAAGGAGAGCGTTTTCGTATCCAGATAAGCCGGCAATATAGTGCCCAAAGAGAAAGATAAAGGCGCAGATACCACAGAGAACTCCAAACAAACCAAAACCCGGAGTTTTAAACTCGAGATAACCAAAAAGAAATGCGGCGCTGAGGAGCAGCGGTGAGATGGTAATAATCCATCGGCTGATGCTCTCAAAACCTGTGGGCTCAATTCTTACAATTGTTCCGCCTGGGAATACGGTCTTTTGAATTAGAGTTTCAAGGTTAGATACAACCCCCTCGGCCAAGAGGGGGCGGGGTGGGGATCCCAAACGACGAGTCGCTTCTTGGGTCGTGAGGGTGAGAATATCGCCCTTGGCAACAATTTCACGGCCGTCGATGTTGAGGCCTATCTGCTTGTTTACCATGGCATCGAATATGGCGGGGTTGTGGCCATTTTGTTCTGCAGCAGCGCGTATCATCGCCGCGTAACCCGAAACAAATTTAGGCGGAAGCTCCTTCGGTCCCTCTTGTCCTAAGGTCACGGGCGAGGCAGCGCCGATAATGGAGCCAGGAGCCATCCAGATGTGGCGTGTGGAGGCAGAGATAAAAGCACCTGCAGAGAAGGCCTCTCGATTTACATAAGTGTAGGTTTGGTCAGCTGGTTCAAATTTTGCAATTGTTGCCATAACCTCCTTCATTGCCTCTCCCTCTCCGCCAGGGGTATTCATGTCCAAAACAAGTGCTGAGGCCTTGGCTTCGAGTGCGGCCTTCACTCCACGGCGAACCACATAGACGGTGCCTTTTTGAATCTCGCCCTGAATCGGAAGGACATAGACGGGCCCAGCAGGTGACGTCGGGGTAGAATAAGTTAAGGAGGAGCTCGAAAGAAAAAGAGTGAGCAGCAGAATGCGCGCTGAAGGATTTGAACCTCCGACCAACTGCGTGTAAGGCAGCCGCTCTACCGCTGAGCTAAGCGCGCGAAGTAACATGGTTTACTGTAGTAGAAAACCTTACGGATAACAAACCACCTGCCATACCCTATGGTCACCGTGTGAAAAGCAGACCACGGCGGTTGTGAAGTACTGGTTGCGTTCTGGGATTTCGATGAGGAGACGATTGTAGATCCAGTCGAAGCCCTGCTGATGGTTTGGAGTGCGTCCAAAGAAATTGATAACTCCAATATTGTTCTGTCCCACGAGAAGCTCGTGAAGTTGCTGGGGTGTATACGGGCTAGCGCCACCTTCAAAACCGATGTCTTGAGAAGGAGCAGAAATGGGGAAGGATAAAATGGAGAGGAGGCAGAGGAGGGGTAGGAGGAGAGGAGATGTCATGGGTTCATTATCCGATGTTCTGGATAAAGTGCCAGCCCTGCCTTGACCCCTTTTTTTCTAATCCTATGCCTATAGAGATGAAGTGGGTCTCTATCTTTGCCATCGGGCTAGTGATTGGGGGCCTGACTTTTACTGCTCGGGCCCAAGACGAGGCGGAGAAGCTTCTTTTTGCTAAAGGACCTGCCCCCGCCAAGGGTGAAAATGGGAAGTGGGGGTTTTTATCCCCAGATGGGACCTGGGCTGTGGAGGCGAAATTTATTGAGGTGAAGCCTTTTCAAGGAGATGTGGCAGCGGCACGGGAGAAGGATAAATGGGGCTATATTGATGCGACTGGAAACTGGAAAATACCGCCTCGCTTTTCTTGGGCGGGCGAGTTTTCAGAAAATCTGGCCCCTGCGTCAGAGGGTGATCGGTTGACGGGCAAGTTCGGGTATATCGATCGCCAAGGCAGATGGGCCATTGAGCCTGAGTATGATTGGACGCGACCTTTTCAAGGGGGATATGGGGCTGTTAAGGATGGATCCAAGTGGGGTTTTGTAGACGCCAAGGGAAAGCTCGTGGTCGAGCCTGACTTTGATCAAGTTGGTGGTTTTTCAGAGGGTCTTGCTCCCGCTCAAAAAAGTGGACCCCCCGGAGATAAAAAGACTTGGGTTTTTATTCAGCCAGATGGCAAAAGCCCTTTTGACTCAAAGTATGCTTGGGCAGGAGGATTTTCTGAGGGGTTAGCTCGCGTTCAACTGGAGGACCGGATTTCAGGCAAGTTTGGGTATATCAATTCAAAAGGAGGAATTGCGATAGCTCCAGAGTTTGATGAAGCAACGGATTTTCATAATGGGAAGGCTCACGTTCGTGTTGGAAACCAGTCTCGAACGATCGATACCAAGGGGAAACCTTTGGATTGATCTGGGTGGGGAGTTTCCTTGTCTTGATCAGATTCGTAGTTAGATAGAAGTACATGATTTTAACCTCTATGACATTAGGTGCTGTTGCTGTTCTTGCTGGGGGAGCCCAACTTGTGAAACATCGTAAAGATATACCGCATTTTCCAATCGTAGTAGGTCTCGGACTTACGATTCTTATTCCTTCTGCCATTATTTTACTAGTGATCGAGTGGATGGCTCTATGCTCTTGGAACCCGTTGATTTGGATGGAGTAATGTTCGTTAAAGTTTGACTCGGGTCGGGTGTTGTCAGAAAGAATTTAGCCCTTACTATCATGATTGGAATCAGGGCAGTCGCCCTCAGCTAGTCTGGGGGAGGAAAGTCCGGACACCACAGGATAATCCGCCCTGGGAAAGCTGGGGGCATCTTCAGCGAAAGTTGAGGATGACGGAAAGTGTCACAGAAAAAATACCGCCTAACGCAAGTTAGGTAAGGGTGAAAAGGCGGGGTAAGAGCCCACCGCTTCTCGGGCAACCGAGGAGAATGACAAACCACGGATGGTGCAAGGCCGAGCAGGGGGAACGGGTGATCCGCCCGTCTCGCGAAAGCGAGACACTCCCGGGTTGGAGCCGCATCGGGGAAGTGGCAACACGGAACCGAAATCCGCCTTCGGGCGGGTTAGAGAAATGGCTGCCAGTTCTTTGAGGAAACTTAAAGAACCACAGAATCCGGCTTACGGATTCCACAGGAACGAGGGCCGGGTGGCGAAAAGGCCATCCGGCCTTCGCCTTTTATCGATCAACCGCTCTGCTGATACGCTGCTTCCACTCGGTCCGCAATGTCCCGAAACTGGCTGTCCACCTCGTAGATTTTCTTAAACTCCTCCAAGGCCTCCTCCTTTTTACCCATCTCCTCAAGAATCACCCCTAAACAGTAGATCGCGTCTTTTTTAACATTATCCATGGCCACAATTTCGGATGCAGCAAGAGCGTACTGTTTTGCAGCAAGATCCAGCATTTTTCGTTTCTGATACGAAACCCCAAGAAGATTCAGCGCACGATGCCGAACCGAGGGCTGACGGAGAGCCTGCTGAAGTTCTGGAACGGCTTCCTTATAAAGCCCATTATCAATGAGAGCTTCCCCTAAATCGAACCTGTACTGAAGATCGTTAGGATATCGCTTCACCCGCTCCTTTGCCCCTTCCAGAACAACAGATTTCTTTCGAGCTATAATTTCTTCACAAACCGATTCCTCAGATCCAGCAGCTTTCGCCTGATCTAACTCAGAATCGAGAAGGGCACACTGAAGCCGAAAGACCGCTTTCTCAAGAGCAGGGTCAGTCTTTTGAGTGAGCTCATGGGCAAATTGAAACCACTGGAGGGCATGATCTAAGGACCCCTGAACCTCGCACAACTCCGCTATCTGCTTCGCAAGCGTCACATTCTGCGGTTCATTTTCGAACTGAGCATGAAGACGGGTTAACTGCTCCGTAATCGCCTCTGCAGATTTTACGACTTTGGAGGCTGATTCAAGTGCGGCGCTCTCATCCTTATTTTTGAGGGAATCACGAAAATCTTCTGACTTTTCCCACCCACCTGACTGAGTGGCGACAAGAGCGCTGGCATCTTTCATACCCTTTAATGCCGCCCCGTCATTCGGTGTAATCTCGAGGATAGTTTGATAAATATCCCGGGCTTTAGCCATCTGCTTGGCGGCAATTAAGGCACGAGCCAATCCGTGTAAATTTTGAGTATCTTGCGGTTTGCCCGATCGGACTGTCTCAAAAGCAAATACCGCTGTGCCCGGGAGATCGTTTTCTAACGCGATTTCCCCTAAGGCACCATTCGCCTGAGGACTGAAAGGGTCGAGAGTTAAAGCCTCTTCAAGTTTCGCCAAACCAGCACCTAGAGATTTTCCAACGGCTGATTTGGCCTGCATAACAGCTGGGGCGATTCGAACGGCGGCCATGCTTTTATCCATTTTTGAGGCGCTTTTTGCCTTTGCGATCTGGCTGGCCCGTAGGATTTTACGGCCCTCCAAAAGCCCGGGATTGGCTTCGAGAACGGGAGGCATCAGCATGATCACATAATCATGATTTTGCCGCGACATCGCATCCTTGGCCTTTCGAAAGGTTTCCAAGTTGGAACCCGTCAATTGGGCAGACGTGATCTCTGGCATAGCGGGAAAGAATACCTCAAAAGGACTTTTGACCCAACGGAAATTCTTGCGGGGTTTTCCTTGCCCTTTTCGTTTCACTAGGCCAACTCGCTTCCCATGCACAACCCGGTCTTTTACGTCCTGACAGCCTTTTTCTTGGGGTCTTTACCCTTTGGTCACTGGTTGGCCTTGGTTCGTGGAGTTGATTTAAGGAGCCAGGGAAGCGGAAATACAGGAGCAACCAATGTCGGTCGTGTCCTTGGAAAGAAGTGGGGGATTTTTGTGTTTGTTTTAGATCTAGGAAAAGGGTGGATCGCGGTCGCTCTGGCCCAAAGTGTTGGCAATTTACCGGAGACTTGGTCTGTCACTGTGGGGGTTTTTGCGGTGTTGGGCCATGTCTTTTCACCCTGGCTTGGGTTTCGAGGGGGCAAGGGCGTAGCCACTTCAGCGGGGATACTCATCGGGTTAGCGCCATGGGTTGCCCTGGGTGTGGTACTGATTTGGTTCCTTACGTTTCAAATGAGTCGAACTGTTTCGGTAGCCTCCTTGTGTGCGGCAACTGTTTTTCCCTTGTTCGTTTTTTGGCTTATGCCAGAGCAGAAAGTCTTTCAGTGGATCTCAATCGGGATGACTGTGCTGGTTTGGTTTCGACATCGGGATAACCTCAAGAGACTTTTCCAAGGAAAAGAGAACCGTTTTGTAAAACCAGAGAAACCGTGAACCACACCATTTTAGGAAAAGGGGCCTGGGGGCAGGCGATAGGTCAGGCTCTACAAGAGCGCGGAAATTTAGTGCACTGGCTAGACAAGGGGGATTTCGAAATCCCATCGAAGACGGATCTTCTTTGGATTGCGCTTCCTACGCAAGTGGTGCGGCAGTGTCTTAAGAACGTAAAAGGGCTTCCAGTGAAAACGCCTATCGTCAGCCTTTCTAAAGGGATTGAAATCGCTACGGGAAAACGAGTGAGCGAAATCCTTAGCCAAACCTATCCCCAATCGCCCCTTGCAGCGGTGTCAGGACCTAGCCTGGCTGGGGAGATTCTCAAAAAAGTGCCAACTGCTTTGGTTGCTGCTTCCACGCAAGAGTCCGTCGCGCTGCTAGTCCAAAAAGCCCTCCATGGGCCCGCCCTTCGGGTATATCGCAGTATCGATCTGATTGGAGTGGAGTGGGGAGGGGCGCTAAAAAATGTGTATGCCCTTGCGGCTGGTATGTGCGCGGGATTGGGATTAGGGGAAAATAGTTTGGCTGGCTTAACCACGCGGAGCTTGAGGGAGATGACCCGTGTGGCCGTTCATTTTGGTGCGCAGGAGGAAACGGTTCAGGGTTTGAGTGGAGTGGGTGACCTGATTCTAACTTCTTATAGTCGCTCCAGCCGAAATCGTTGTGTAGGAGAGCGTCTAGGGTTGGGTGACACAGTCGCGCAGGCATTGGCATCCGTTGACGGCGTTTGTGAGGGGGTACCCACCACGGAGGCTTTGCATAAAATTCTTGAAATTAAAAAGATCGAAGCCCCGATTGCTCGGGAACTATTTAAGGTTTTGCAGGGAAACAAGTCCCCCAAAGAGGGGTTACTGGCTCTTTTGGATCGAGGGTCAAAATCAGAGACAGAATAAAGAGAGATTACTGTTCGACGGAAGGGGGCGGGGAGGGAATGATGTCTGGATATGAAACTGTATCATTGCCAGCACGCAAGACTCCTACGGCCCTTCCTAAGCCTCTCAAGCTTTGGCTGTGGACCTAGATTGTTTTAAAGGAGGACTGTTCTGTGACCAATCGACCGATTCATATCGCACCTTCTATTTTGGGGGCGGATCTGGGCCGTATTGAAGCGGAAGCAGAGAGAATTAAGGCCAGCGGGGTAGAGTGGGTTCATGTGGATATTATGGACGGGCACTTTGTTCCCAATATTTCCTTTGGCGTCAATATGGTCCGAACCCTACGGCGTTTAATGGGGGAGGCTACCTTGGATGTTCATCTTATGATTGAGCAACCGGATCGTTATGCGAATGAGTTTATTGATGCTGGGGCAGACTGTTTAAATATTCATCTTGAGGCACGACATCAATCGGCTCGCACCTTGGAATCGATACGCCAAAGGGGTTGTCGCACTGGATTGGCAATCAACCCTGCCACGCTTCTCAAGCACGCGATTCCATTACTACCCCTGTGTGATCAACTTCTCTGCATGACTGTAAATCCTGGATTTGGGGGGCAACCTTTCCTCGCTGAAGTTTTGCCGAAAATCCGTGAAGCTCGGGAAGTGATCGTGCGTCAAAATTATCAAGTCGATATCACTGTGGATGGTGGAATTAATAACGAAACCGCAGCTCGATGCGTCGGTTCGGGGGGGAATATCCTTGTGTCAGGATCTTTCCTGTTTGCGCAAACTGACCTGACCCAAGCGGTCTCTGCAATGCGATCGGCTGCAACAGCGGCAAATGTCTCAGGCTGAAGCCTGATTTCGTCTTTCTCTATGGATCCCAGCCTCATTCGTAATTTCTGTATCATTGCGCATGTCGACCACGGCAAAACCACGCTTTCGGATCGCCTGCTTCAAGTCACTGGACTAATCGCGGAGCGAGATATGCAAGCGCAGTTGCTGGATTCGATGGATCTCGAGAGGGAACGGGGAATCACAATCAAAGCCCATCCCGTGACCCTTAATTATACCGCAAAGAACGGCAAAACCTATCGATTGAACCTTATCGACACTCCGGGGCATGTGGATTTTTCCTATGAAGTTTCGCGTTCCCTTGCCGCATGCGAGGGGGCCCTTCTTGTGGTGGATGCTGCTCAAGGGGTCGAGGCCCAGACCGTGGCAAATGTTCATCTGGCAAACAAAGAGGGTTTAACGCTCATCCCGATTATCAATAAAATCGACTTACCTAGTTCCGACATACCCGGAGTCAAAAAACAACTAGAAGAGATCCTCACGATTCCCGGGGAAGAGGCAATTTTGGTGAGCGCAAAAACAGGGCAGGGGATTGAGGATGTTCTTGAGGCGATCGTTGCCCGACTCCCCGCTCCTAAAGGTGCAGATGGAAAGGAACTCAAGGCTCTTGTTTTTGATAGTGTTTTCGACACTTTCCGGGGCGTCATTGCCTATGTTCGGGTGATTTCAGGAGAGTTGACGGCAGGGACTCCGATTATGCTGATGCAAAGCGGCCGAAAATATGAGGTCAAGGAGGTGGGCACCTTTAGCCCGAAAATGACGATCGGGAAAAAACTCGGTCCTGGGGACTCGGGGTATCTGGTCGCAAACCTCAAAACCACCGCGGAAATCGACATTGGAGACACAATTACGAATGCGATCTATCCGGCAAAGGAGGCACTCACAGGTTTTCGAAAAGTCCAACCGATGGTTTTCTCGGGCCTTTATCCCATCAATACGGATGATTTTGAGAAACTGAAGCTGGCTCTGGGAAAACTGCAGGTCAATGACTCCTCCCTTGTCTTTATTCCTGAAAGTTCTCCCGCCTTAGGTTATGGATTTCGATGTGGTTTTTTGGGTCTTTTACATATGGAGATCGTTCAGGAGAGGCTCTCCCGAGAATTTGGAATGGAAGTTCTTTCGACCTACCCAAGCGTGATCTACGAGGTCCGACTGACCAGTGGAAAAGTCCTCTCTGTTGAAAATCCTGTTCAACTCCCGGATCCCAGCGTGATCGAAGAGATCCGAGAACCCATGGTGACTGTATTTTTGCTTTGTCCCAACGAGAACATCGGTGATTTGGTGGCTATGGTTCGGGAAAAAAGAGGCGAGGTGACCAAGACCGATTCTTTGGATGCGAAACGGGTTATGCTTACAACTGAGATCCCTTTGAGCGAGATCTTGGTCGATTTTAGTGATCGGATTAAGAGCATTACTCGCGGATATGGTTCCATGGACTATGAGCACGGGGCCTATCGGGCGGATGACTTAGTTAAACTGGAAATCTTGGTGAACGGTGAACCGATGGATGCTTTTTCCTGCATTGTACATCGCGAGAAAGCACCGGCTCGGGGTAGAGCGCTGACGGCAAAACTCAAGGAGGTGATTCCACCCCAGTTGTTCAAAGTGTCTCTTCAGGCGGCCATTGGGGGAAAGATCGTGGCGAGGGAAGACGTGAAAAGCTTCGGAAAGAATGTTATCGCAAAGTGCTATGGAGGAGATATTTCGCGAAAACGAAAACTCTTAGAGAAACAGAAAGAGGGGAAAAAGAGGATGAAGCAGTTTGGGAAGGTGAATATTCCCCAGGAAGCTTTTCTCCAAGTTCTTAAGGCATTCGGAGACTAAATCAGTGATTGATTTTCTTTTTTTCGGCAGAGCTAAGGAGGAGAGGAAGCACCTCCATGCCATGGCTCACTTTCTTGCCAAACGAGTTCATTACGGACGGGATGTTTTGCCCGAGAAACTGGTAGAGCGATTGAATCAAGCACGAGAGATTTGCGCGGAGGGTTTGCGCATCACAACTCCAGGACAACGCCGAAGCGACCTTCTGGCGCAATTAGAAAAAGAGTATGGCGATTTACTTCGAACCGATCGACATCATGGGCGGAAGGAAAATGCTGAAGTCGCGCTAGTCGCGATTGTTTTAGCCTTAGGAGTACGGGCTTATTTTTTACAGCCCTTCAAGATTCCAACCCACTCGATGCGGCCCACTCTTCTTGGAATTTTAAACCAGCCTGAAGATAAGAATCCACCCTCATGGCCAATGCGGATCTTTGAGTTGGCGAAAGAAGGGAAAAGTTATCACAAGGCAGTAGCGCCTCGCGAAGGTCAGATTGTATCCGTTCGTGAAGGGCGTCTGTTTGGATTTATCCCTTGGACAACCACTGAGATTCTTGCGGATGGCTGGAAAGAGTTCGTGGTGTGCGGCCTTCAAGAGGCCCGGGAAGGGGGCCTTAAGGTTGGAAGTGGGGATCAGGTCAAAAAGGGAGATGTTCTCGTAAATTTCACCTCAGCGACTGGCGATCACCTTTTTGTAAACAAATTTATCTACCACTTTCGGAAGCCCAAAAGGGCTGAAACCTTTGTTTTTACGACCGAAAAAATTGATGGCATCGAGTCAGGGCTACGGTTACGTGGAATCGAAGGGTCTCAATACTATATCAAACGGTGTGTGGCGCTGGGTGGAGATCTTTTGCAGGTCAGACCGCCAGAACTCTGGATTGATGGAGCTCCTGCGACTGACCCTGCGCACATTCGAGTCGCGAGCAAAACGAATGGCTATCCTGGATATACATTGGGGCAATCCTACCTGAATAACCCAAACGATACTTATCGTGTCCCTGGACGTGATTACTGGGCCATGGGAGACAATAGCCCGAATAGCTTTGATTCAAGGGGCTGGGGAGCCGTACCAGCAGCTAATCTAGTTGGAAAAGGCGCCTTCGTTTATTGGCCGTTCACTAGCCGCTGGGGCTGGATTCGATAGGTATAGTATCTGTCCATTCTTAGGACTATTTGTCGCACAATAAATATTGTATCAAATATGCTTTTGCGCGCTTGAGTGTTTAATTTCCCTGCTCAATAAGGTTCTGATCGCTCGTGCGGCACGTGCTCTATGGCTTATCCGTTTTTTTAGAGACGCAGGAAGCTCTCCAAAGGTCTTACGGAAACCGCGTGGTTGAAATATAGGATCATATCCAAAGCCCCCTGACCCCCGTTCCGCCTTGGTAATTAGACCCCAAATCCGGGCGCTTTTCGTGCCCAAAATCCGCCCGTTCCTAGCTAAAACCAAGGTGGCCTGGAAGTAAGCCTTGCGACCACTCCCACTAAGCCCAACCATCTTTTTTAATAGCTTACGGCGATTCTTTTCTGGGGTGGACTGAGGTCCCGCATACCTTGCTGAACGAACTCCAGGATGACCCCCCAGTGCTGGCACAATCAGACCGCTGTCGTCCGCAAGAATGAGTCTTCCGCACAATTCCTGACTCAACGTAACCGCTTTGATCATTGCGTTGGCGAAGAATGTGTCTCCCGTCTCCTTGATTTCAGGAAGTTTCGGATAGGAATAAATATCACGAATAAAAGCCCATTTACCAAGAAGAAGCTTAAATTCTCGTGTTTTGCCTCGATTTTTAGTGGCAATCCATAAAGTGGGTCTGGCAGTGGATGTTGGACTTGGCATAGCGCTTTGCGTTTAATAACCCCTTAACGTCCTTATGCCAACCCGCGCGCCATATCCTTTTGCTAAAATCGAACCCCAATGGCAGGCCGCTTGGGCCAAAGCAGACTGCTTCCGCGCAGCCCAACCTGGTCAACCTGGGTCCGAGAAGCCGAAGAAATATATTTTAGACATGTTCCCCTACCCTTCGGGTTCGGGGCTCCACGTCGGCCATCTCGAGGGATACACTGCGACCGATATCGTGGCGCGATACTGGAGGATGAAGGGTTATAATGTCCTCCACCCCATGGGATGGGACGCTTTTGGACTCCCTGCGGAGCAGCATGCGGTTCAAACGGGCACACACCCCCGAGTCACGACGGCAAAGAATATTGCTAACTTCAAGAGGCAGATTCAGGCCATGGGCTTTAGTTATGACTGGTCTCGCGAGATCGATACCACCGATCCAAAATATTTTCGTTGGACACAGTGGATTTTTCTAAAGCTCTACGAGAAAGGTCTCGCCTATGTGGCCGAGGCGCCCGTCTGGTACTGCCCTGCCCTTGGAACCGTCCTCGCCAATGAAGAGATTCTCAACACACCAGACGGCCCCCAATCAGAGCGCGGCAATCACCCCGTGGAGAGACGACCCATGCGCCAATGGATGCTCAAAATTACTGCATATGCCGAACGTCTACTCCAGGACCTCGATCTCCTTGAATGGCCAGAGTCGTTGAAGGAGATGCAACGTAACTGGATTGGAAAAAGCGAAGGGGCCGAGGTGGATTTCCTGGTGGATGGGACAAATCAAAAAATACCCGTGTACACGACGCGTCCCGACACTCTTTTTGGAGCTACCTATGTCGTACTGTCCCCTGAGCATCCTAGCGTCCCCTCTTTAACATCCCCTGAACAGCGATTGGCTGTGGAAGCCTATCGAAAGAGTAGCGCCTCTAAATCCGACTTGGATCGAACCGACCTCGCAAAAACAAAGACGGGCGTTTCTTTGGGAGTCTTTGCCATCAATCCCGTCAATGGAGATAAAATCCCAATCTGGATTGCTGATTATGTCCTCGCATCATACGGAACAGGAGCTGTCATGGCTGTCCCCGCCCATGACGAACGGGATTTCGCGTTTGCGGAGACCTTTCAACTACCGATTCGGTTTGTAGTTCAGCCCCCTCAAAATCATAAACCCGGAATTTGCTTTTCAGGAGAGGGCATAAATTTCAACTCGGCTTTTCTCGATGGAAAACAAACCTCCGAAGCCAAGAAGGAAGTTGTGAGGTGGCTTGAAAAGAACGACAAGGGGCGGCCTCAAATTCGCTACAAATTACGGGACTGGCTTTTTTCTCGTCAAAGATATTGGGGTGAACCCTTCCCGATTGCTTGGCGAGGAGATCGTCATGAGTCGATATCCGAGCAAGATCTCCCCCTCACCCTGCCCGAGATGGTGGACTATCAGCCCTCCCCTTCTGGCGAACCCCCTTTGTCCAAGGCTGTGGCTTGGCGAACGATGCCAGATGGTCGAATGAGGGAAACCAATACCATGCCCCAGTGGGCAGGATCTTGCTGGTACTACTTGCGTTTTTGCGATGCTCAGAACGCTCAAGCCCTATGTGGTACAGATGCTGAGAAATATTGGATGAGCCAAGGTGGAGTGGATCTTTATGTGGGCGGAGCTGAACATGCAGTGCTTCATCTTTTATACGCCCGCTTTTGGCATAAAGTACTTTTTGACCTAAAAATCGTTTCCCATCCCGAACCATTCCGCAGATTGGTCAACCAGGGGATTATTCTTGGGGAGGATAACCGCAAAATGTCAAAGTCGGTTGGTAATGTGGTCAACCCTGATGAGGTCATTGCAGAACATGGTGCGGACGCTTTGCGTGTATTTGAAATGTTTATGGGACCGCTGGAGCAGATGAAGCCATGGAGTTCGAAAGGGATGGAAGGGGCAGTCCGTTTTCTTGCCCGAGTCTGGCGTCTCATTTGCGAGGAAACTGAATCGGGGGATTGGATCGACTCTCCTTCCTTAACCGACGCCAATCCTGATCCAGAAACCGTTCGGGCACTGGCAAAAACCACAGCGAAGGTAACGGAGGATATTGAGAACCTGCAGATGAACACGGCGATTTCCGCACTCATGATTCTGGTGAATCACCTTACAGGGCTTCCTAAGCGCCCTAAAAAAGCAGTTCTTCAGCTAAGCCGTCTCCTCGCGCCTTTCGCTCCGCATCTAGCCGAAGAAGTCTGGTCTCGCTTGGGTGGAAAGGGGTTGGTCAGTTTATCTGAATGGCCCACTTTTAAGTCTGAGGATCTCATGGATACAACCGTAGAATTGCCGATTCAGATCAATAGCAAAGTCAGGGGAAAGATTGTGGTCTCCCCTTCTGCGACGCGGGAGGAAATTGAGGCGGTTGTTCGCAATCATCCCGATCTATCGGCTTGGAGTTCGGGAAAGAAGATTGAGAAGATTATTATTGTTCCAGGAAGAATCGTAAACTGTATCTGCCCTTGAAAAGCTGGGATTTAAGACGTCGCGAAAGAGCCCTGATTCTCGGGTTTGGCCTACTACTTCTGCTTGTCTCCGCTTGGCGGGGATGGCGTAACTTTGCGTAACCCGTAGACAAATCACTAACCTTCGATCATAATTTTGTCGTGAGCCTCCTTTCACTACCTGAAGCCATTAAGAGGATCCGGGAAACCGATCCTCGTTTTGCACCAGCCGCATTCGATTTTATAAGACGCTCTCTGGATCAGTCCCTCCGAAAACTAGGACGAGGGGAAGACAAAAAGCCCTCCCATGTCCGTGGGCATGAGCTTTTGGAAGGTTTTCGCCAGTTAGCCCTAAATGAATTCGGCCCAATGGCCAAAACTGTTTTAAATGAGTGGGGAATACAAAACTGTGCTCAGGTGGGAGATATTGTCTTTCACCTGGTTCAATATGGAATCTTGGGCAAGAGCGATACGGATCGACCGGAGGATTTTCAAGAAATATGGACGTTTACAGAGGCTTTTGTGACTCCATTTCAGCCCTCCCAAAACAAGCCTCAACTCAAAAAGGTGCGCCGGGAAGTCGCCCCTTCGACTGCGGTTCGCAGAAAAAGGAAGTCCGACTCCACGTCTTCCCAAAAGAAATCATAATATGGCCGAGATCCAAAAGAATAACCCTGCCTTGAACTCGGAAATGACGAAGCGGTTTGTCCAGTTCGTCATGGTTCAGGCTCAGAATATTTTATATGTATTAGGTCGTATTCCCACTCCTGAGGGCGATCGAATCCCTCCTAATCTACAAGCGGCAAAAATGATGATTGATCACCTTGAACTGATTCGCATCAAAACGGAGGGAAACTTATCACCCCAAGAGACAAAGATTATTACGGAAGCCCTCCAGCAAGTTCAGTTGGCGTTTGTGGAGGCAAGTGGCGGAACTCCTGTCGGAATGATGCCAGATCGCGGTCCTCAAGTTGACATGTCTGCACTTGAGGAAGATGAAATGATTTCTGAAGAGACTCCAGACCCTGCAGCGCCAAAGGCAACTCCCTCCCCTGCCCCCACGGTTACGGCAGAAGCAGATGAGAAAAAGAAGTACTATAAAAGCTACGGATAGAGCCTGATGGATTTATTTGGGTGCGGGGCCAAATAAACTCTTAAGAACGTTCACCGCAGCACCCGCCGCATCCCCTGATCCTTGAGCCCCAGCTGCTTTTTCCAAGATTTGCGCTCCCGTGCGAATCGCTGTTCGAGTTAGTGCAGCGGTGAGCTTGGGCTGGAGATCGTTTCGAGGCGAATCCATCGTCCCTGAAATCTGAATGGACTGAACTGAGTAACCATTTTCCAAACGAGAAAAGCATTCGCCCCCGGTCAAGGCATTCACTTTGCGGCCTAAATCCCCTTCTAAGCCTAATTCAATCCTTCCGCTCAGCCCTTGACCGCGGATTTGGATTTGGCCGACTGCGCGCAATAGACCTGGAGCCTCGGCCACAATCTCGGTGATATCATAAGCATTGGGTTGCATGAACCAAGATGCCTTAGCAGTTGTCAGGGGGCATCCCCGCAACCTGGGTTCTCCCGTAAGTAATCCTAGAAGACCCAGCACGGTTTCAGAGCCCTTGCCGGGCTCAAGCCTGGCATCCACCAGACGAACCTGCCCTTTCCCAACAGGACCATCTTTTCGAAACTCTTGTAAAACAAACTCCCCTGACATCGATGCGGGAATCTCAAATAAACCAACCCCAATTTTTCCACCTGGTATAGGCCACTTCTCCCAGGAAACTCTTCCCTTCGCTTGGGGCGTTGTCCCAGGAGTTATTTCACCGGACATGTCCATCGATCCCCCCGATTTTCCTTTCAGTGAAAGTTCGGTCAGAAAAAGCGTAGGCTCTGCATATCTTCCCTTCGCTTCAACTAGAGAAACCTCACCCAGCCAGTTCAATGGGGTTTGTATGAAACCATGCTGGAATGTGAAATCCGTCTTTTGCTTGCTCGGTTTAATCTGAGCAAAGATTCCCTTTGCGCCCCATCCACTTGTTCCTGAAGACGGGGTGATTTGAAAATCACGAATTTCGATTTTCCCTGCCTGCACATCGCGAAAGAGTTCCGCGCTAGAACCCCCACGAGACGCAGGAGCAGGAGAAACGTCCGGAGAGATGGACACATGACTCCCTGATTGAATGGCGAGTCGTCCAATGGTGATTTCAGAAAAGCGAAGAATTCGGTCTAAGAGAAGACGTGGAGAGATCTCCGTCCGGATATCTTGGAAATCCCAAATCCACGGTCCTACCGCTCCAGGACGACTCTTGAATCCTGGTGTGTAGACAGAAAAAGAAGACCATTCTAGCGGCTGAAAGTCCCCCTCTGTCTGAAGAAGAGAAGAAACTTGCTGGGATGCTAATCTTTGAAAATCCTTTCCCCCCAACCACTGAACGACCCAAACAGGCAAAAAGGCAGCTAGAGCAACTCCGATAATGACAAGAAGGACAGCTCCCCCACCCAAAATCCATCGTAGTGAAGACCCCTTGTGCGCCTGTTGGGATTGGTTCATTCCCAAGTTTTAGCATAAAGCTCTGTGGGCGGGAGCACTTTTCCACGTTGCCTTTGCACCATAAAGGGTTTTCTCTTGTTGGGTGCTTGTACTTGATTCGATCCAACTTCAAATCGAGGGAGAAGAGACCCCTCTGCTCTCCAATATTTCAGTTTTATATCCAGCAAGCCATTTCGGGGCAATTTTAGGCCCTTCTGGTTGCGGGAAAAGCACCTTACTCAAAGTCATCGCAGGTATCCTCCCTCACACGTCTGGGTCCCTTTTCTGGCAGGGCAAAAACCTTGAAAACGAGGATCTTCCCGCCCATCAGTTGGGCTACGTCCCCCAGTTCAGCTGTACACACCCCCGCCTGACTGTTCGAGAAAATCTTCTCTACTGCGCTCGCCTCAGAAAAAAAGGCACACCTCAAGAAATTGCATCCACCGTTGATCAGGTATCTGAGGAGACTGGGCTTACCGAACTACAGAATCGCATGGCCGGTGTCCTATCGGGCGGACAACTCCGACGCTTGGGGTTAGCCATGGAGCTCACCACACAACCCAGCCTTCTTCTTGCCGACGAAGTCACCAGCGGACTGGACCCGAAATCGGAGGAGGAAATTACCGAAGTACTATCTTCCCTTTCCCAAGAGCAGGGGCGACTTGTTTTGCTTGTTACCCACAGCTTACGACAGATTGAGGTGTATGATTCGATTACAGTTTTAACTGGCGGGAGACTCGCTTTCTCCGCAGATCCTCGGGATCTAGCCCAATATTTCCAAGTAAAGAACCCCGAAATGATATACCCCGCCCTTGCACAGCGAGAACCTGAAGCATGGGAGCAGGATTGGAATGAGGTGGCCAAGCCGGACGGGATGACTCCTCGGAATATTCTTGGTGAATTAGAGTCCATGACGATCGCGGATGAAAAGGAAGAGGCTCTTCAATTGCCCGGCTTCCTTTCCCAGTCGTGGACATGGCTGTGTCGCCGACTGAAAATATTCTTTCGGGATCCTGCACAAGTATTTCTTCAACTTTCCCTGCTACTCATCTTTCCCGCCATAGTTACTTTATTTGCCTATCGCGGACTCCCTGAAGTCCGAAACATGGCTATGTCCTCCGACACTGGTGTAGTTGAGCAGCTTCGTGACTCCCTTGCTTTTACAATTCAATCCAGCCGGGTGGGCACCCTTGTGAGTGGACTTGCGATGTTTCAAGTTATTCTCCTGGCTCTTATGGGCTCCAATAATTCCGCCCGAGAAGTGATTGGGGAACGACCCATTTTAGAGAAGGAGAAACTGGCAGGTCTGCGCACCGGCTCTGCTCTGTTTGGAATGGGATTCTTTCTTTCTTTTTTGGTCCTGGCTCAATCGATATGGATGACTCTTTTTGTGCGGGCGGTATGCCAATTTCCGGGAAATCTCTTGGATCAGTTTTTACCATTCTTCTTTCTAACAGGTGGAGTCACTGCGCTCTGTTTGGCGATCTCCAGCTGGGCTTCTTCGTCAGAACAGGCCTCTTTAGGTAGCCTGTATCTAGTTGGATTTCAGCTTCCCCTTTCAGGCGCAATTTTGGCTCTTCCCGACTTTCTGGGAACTCTTACCCGCCCCTTCATAAGCGCCTATTGGGCTTGGTCGTGCTATCTTCAAACCTTGAGGGACACACGATTTTACGATTTGGTTCGGTTTATCACGGAAACCCCATTAGCAGGATCTACTGTGTCTCTTTGGATTCTCCTCGTGCACTTAGGCTTAGGCGGGGTTCTTGCCTACTTTGGAATGCGTCGAAGCCAGTGGCGATAGATTGCCCCCACCCTCCTTTCCGTTGTAAGTTATAGCATGTCACGACGTGCTCACCAGAAAACGCCCTCTTCCCTTCTTTTTGGGCTTGTAGCCGTTTTCTTCCTCTTCGCCGCTGGAGGTGCTTTCTTCCTTCAAAAAGGAGCAAACCCATATCGGACGGTTGAACCACTCAAACCGAATGACTACTTTGAAAATGCAAACAGCTTGCGAGGAAATATCTACCAAGTTGAAGGAGTCATCCTAAATGCCCTTGCACAAAACCCGGAAAAAGGACGCCTCTTTAGCATTGTTGTTACCAGTGAATCGAAAAAGTGGCCCATGCCTATATTTATTCCCAGCAAACTGAGACAGATTAATCTTCAAAAGAACCAGTCTTACCGCGCGAAAGTTCGTGTGGATGACGCAGGAATCCTTGTGGCTGAGGAGATTCAGAAGTCGTGAAGCTAAAACCCCACCTTTTCACTTTAGGTTGTACCGCTATTTTCGCTGCTTCGGTTCTCGGGCAAGAGGGTGACTCCAAGGCAGCAACAGGTGGCGCTCGCCCTCCACAAATGAATCCAGGCTTTCTCGGTCGGGATGTTCCCGTGATGGATCCAGGTTCGGACACATCAACATTTGACGGAAAATTCTGGAACATGAATAACAACCGCCTTTTTAGGAGTCGTTTCGAGAAATATCTCAATGCACCCGCAGAAACATCGGAAGCAGATCTTGAGTACGAAAAAACAATCAACGAGATACTCTCTCTTCTCAGTCCTGGCAGGGTGACGACAGCCAATGTCGATGCGGCATGGAAACTTCTGCCGAAGGCCTCGGAGTACCGTAGTGATGCCAACCTTTGTGCCTCAATGGCAGACGTGGTGTACAGCGTGTGGCTAGCGAAAAACGAAGTGGCTCGCCTGGAGATGGCCAATCGAACCCTCCAAAGGGAAAAATCAGCTCTCGAATGGAATTACCGAATGAATCTAGGACCGAGCGCAAAAAGCATGACTCCAACAGGAACCAATCCAACGACCCAAAGCTCCATCCTTTCTCCAGAAGATGAGGCCCGAGTCGAGCCCATCAAGGAAGCCCTCTCCGACGTTCGAAGCACTATGGCAAACAACAAGCTGAAGAAAGAAGCTTCCATCGTTCAGGCCAAAATCGACTTCCAAACGATGATTATTCAATACTTTGCCCAGCGCAGGTTTCGGCATGTGCTGATTGGAACACGTTTTTATCGAGCCCTTTTTGGGGATGGCGATAACCGCATCAGTGCTTTGGACCAGATCTCCTCCTCCCTTCCCGTGGACAAGGATGCGGGACAGGTAAAAGTAAAAGCCAAGCTTGATCCCAAGGTGTCTGGAAAAGGCGGTTCGGGCGCTTACGCAGGTGCAGCAACTGGAACGGATTCAAATAATAAAGGAAAATACACTGGGGCAGGCGCCGACACCTCCGCATCAGGTGGTGGATTTAGCGCTGAAGGGCTTCAGTTTGGCGTAGAAAATCTCGGAGTTGAAAGTCTGATCAGTGCGGGTGCAAGTGGACTCAAAGCATTAGGAAAAATGATTAATTCTCTTGGTCAGTTGGATGCTCTCGCGAATGAAGCCATCCGAGATGTGGATGAGGGAATTGAGTCTTACAAGTTTCTATTAGAGAAAAACGAGTTGAAAAGTGCAACCGAGCGCCTTTTTGAAACGTTTATGATGGGGGAATACATGCCTTCCGTACGAAAACTTTCTCGAGACGAAAAACGACGCGCCCTCGAGTTTACCCAGAAAACAAATGAGCTTTTAGCCGCACTTGAAGTAAATGACCTTACCCGTGCCGAAGACCTGATTCGAGAGCTCAGCAAAACAGCACGTGATTTCGATACATCAAAGCCTTTGGCTGTTGTGGAGACCGCAAAGACAGTTAGCGCGATGCACCTGGCAAAAGCTAAGGCCGCAGCCGCTTCAGGGGATAAGAATACATTAGAAACCGAACTTCGAGCCGCAACGGAGATTTGGCCGAGAAATCCAGCCCTTGCCGAGGTTTCGGGGGCGATCTTCAGTCAAACAGATGTTCAGCAACAGGCTTTGAATGACTTCGATCGGCTTGTTGCTCAAAAGAACTATCGCCAGATCTTTGATGATAAGGTTCGGTATATTGCCGCCACCGCAATGTTTCCGGATCGCCAGGAAAAACTCAAAGGCGTGCTGGATCGCGTACAAAGCGCGGAAGCTTCCTTAATGCGATCCCATGAACTCGCGAAACGCGGCGATGCAGCGGGAGCTTGGGAGAGCGTGGAACGTGGATTTGCAGATTACCCCGATGATCCAAAACTCAACCAAGCAAGAGCAGACTACACAACCCAAGCGGCTGAGTTTGTTCGCTCCGTTCGCACAGCTCAGGAAATGGAACGCAAAAGACAGGTCGGGTCGAGCTTAGCTTGGTATTTGCGCGCCTTGCAGGATTATCCGAATAGTGAAATAGCCCGTGACGGAATTGATCGCATCTCGTCAGAGATCGTGAAGTAGTCGAAGTTCAAGAATCGCTCTTCTTCTTATCCCTTCCCCGCCATCTCCAGCGAAGAGGGCATCCACCAAGATTGAAGTGCTCACGTACTCGATTGGTTAAAAACCGCTCATAGGCTTCCGACATAACGCCAGGATGATTCACAAATCCGACAAGAGTCGGAAGTGGACCTTCCACCTGTGTGGCGTAATACAAACGTAACTTTTTACCACCCTTCACTGGGGTGCTTCTTGATTCCGTGGCTCGAGACAAAACCCGATTCAACTCTCCTGTTCCTATTTTAACGGAGCGAGCCTTTCTCATTTCCGTTACGGCTCGGCTTAGCTCCTCAAAACCACTTCTTTTGGTTGAACTCATAAACACCATGGGTACATCCGGCAAAAAAAACAGCGCTTGGCGTAAGGCAGCTTCATACTCCTTCCGAAAGGCTGCTCCTTGAGTCTTCTCACCCCCCTGATGCGTCAAATCCCACTTGGTCACAGCTACAATGCATGGCCTTTGGGCTCGTTGAATCAGTCCCGCAACCTTTTTCTCAACTAGACCCGCACCGAGAACCGAATCCACGGCGAGGATAGCCAAGTGACATCGATCAATCGCATGGGCCGTTCTGCCCCCCATAATCTTTTCTAAGGGATCCTCAACCCGACGCTTCTGACGAAGCCCTGCTGTGTCGATAAACAAAACCTCCTCCCCATCAAGAAGAGCAGGCACATCAACCGCATCCCGTGTTGTTCCTGCTATTGGAGCTACCATGGTTCGATCCGTCCCCACCCAGGCATTGACCAGAGATGACTTTCCAGCGTTAGGACGACCTACAACTGCAATGCGCATCCTTTCATCCTTCTGGTGATCTTCTTCAGACCATCCCTGACTTATCTCTGACATCAATTCTCCGAACCCTAGTCCGTGTTCAGCGGAAACTTCCATTCCCGCCCCAAACCCAAGCTTTCTGAACTCATTCTGTTTTACACCCCCGTATCCGGGATCCATTTTATTGATAACGAGAGTGACCTTTTGCCCAGCTTTTCGAAGGCGTTTGGCGACTTCAGTATCCAAAACATGCAACCCCTCCTTCCCATCAACGACCAAAAGAACTCGACTGGCAGAAGCGATAGCCAAATCAGCCTCTCGTTCGACTGCCTCTTGCAGGCCAGCACCATCCTCTAGTCCTAACCCCCCTGTATCAATCAAGACAAAAGGGCGCCCCTCCCAATCGGCATCCGCAACCAAACGATCTCGCGTTACCCCAGGACGATCAAAGACCAACGCAATACGACGACGACAAATTCGGTTGAAAATCGCACTCTTGCCAACGTTCGGCCTACCCACAATCGCCACAACGGGGCGCTGTGTTTTAGGATCGGGTAGGTTCGCCATAACTAGACTGATGCAGGAGCTTCCAACCCTGCCTCAAGTAAATCACCAGCGATAAAGAGGTCATCGCACCTGCTGCCCATAAAACAGGCCATGTAGATGGGTTTCCAGGCAGAAGGAGCCCGATTAGAACAACAGCAATTTGAAAGAATGTGCAGACCTTCCCCGTCCAGTGCGGTTTCACGAATTGATAATTATGAAGTAGGGTCCCAACGAAAAGAGTTCCTGAAACTATGATTAAATCCCGACTCACAACAAGAATAGGAAACCAAAGTGGGAGACGCCCCTTTCCCGCAACACCAATAGTTCCCAAAAGCACAATTCCTGTCACGAGAAGTAGCTTATCGGCAATAGGATCGAGAATCCTTCCTAAATGACTTCGCTGATTAAAATGACGTGCGATCCATCCATCAACTCCGTCGGTCAAAGAGGCTAAGGCAAAAAAAGCGATCGCGGCATAATACCAAGCATTCCCCGTATATCCCTCTGAGTGATATTCCCGATGATAAAGCAGAGCTCCTGCAAAAAGAGGGACAAGCAGAATGCGAAGTAAGGTGAGAGCGTTCGGAAACGTCATGTCGCCTCCCCTAATTTTCCCGAATCAAAAAGTGATCGAGTACGACCCAATCTCGCCACAACGGTCTTTTTGCCCAAGACCGTCAAGAGCGGGAAAAGGGACGGTCCAACCGTATGACCTGAAACAGCCGCACGTAAAAGATGTATGACCTTTGCAGGTTTGGGTAAGGCCGCATCCTCTGCAACTTTTTTACAGATCGCCTCCGCAGCGGCATCACTCAGATCTCCATCCAGAGCGGCAAACCCCTGCTCAAGTCCAAGCAGAAGCTTTCCTGCGTCGGGATTCGAGAACTGCTTCTTTCGCGCTTCTGGTGAGTACGAGTAATCCTCTGTTAAATACGGATCCATCCACTCCGCCAACTCCTTACCCGTACGAATCTTTTCCCGAATCACCCGAAGTAGCCCATCCCTTAGTACATCAGGAAGAGAAGCGGCAGTAGGTCGATGTTTCGCTAAGTAGGTTTTCGCAAACTCCGAGAATTCGGAGTCTGGCATGGCACGCCAGTACTCTCCATTGATCCAAAAAAGCTTTGCCGCATCAAATCGAGCATTACTACGGTTTAGGTCCTTCAGCTCAAACCGCTTCACAATCTCATGAATGTCTAAAACCTCCTCATTGGCTCCTGGAGACCAGCCTAACAGACACAGATAGTTTCTCACGGCTGCAGGCAGGTATCCTGCATCTTCATAAAAACCAAGTGCGGCACCATCATCCCGTTTACTCATTTTTGATCCGCTCTGATTTAAAATAAGGGGAATATGCGCGTACTGGGGTGGAGTCGCCCCAAGCGCCTCATAGAGCGCGATATGTTTTTGGGTATTGCTAAGGTGATCCTCCCCACGAATGACGTGAGTGATTCCCATCTCGAGATCATCCACCACATTCACGAAATGAAAGACGGGGCTTCCGTCTTTCCTTCGAATCACAAGATCAGGTTCAACAGTCCGGTCAAAGGTCACATCCCCGCAAACCATGTCTTTCACCACACACGGAGTCTTCGGCATCTTGAATTTAAGCGCTCCCCCATCCTCATACGTCTTTCCTGTTGCCTGCAGTTTCTCTAAATACTTTGCGTAAATCGAACCACGCTGGCTTTGAAAATAAGGTCCCCTCTCCCCTTGGGTGCCGCCCTTGCCATCCGGGCCCTCATCCCAATCCAATCCCAACCATCGCATTCCGCGAAAGATCACATCCACAGCCTCCTGTGTATTTCTTGACTGGTCGGTGTCCTCAACCCTTAAGACAAACTTCCCTCCTACGTGACGAGCATAAAGCCAGTTGAAAAGTGCAGTTCGGGCTCCCCCAATGTGCAGAAGGCCAGTTGGGGAAGGCGCGAAGCGAACACGTACATCACTCATATCTCATTCATGCCAGCAACCTTACCCAAATTCAATGTTACTTGCTTGCAGTAACCAACGATTATGGCTTCTAGGTGGGGAGCTTATACGAAAAGGGGTAACTCAATCCTCTACACAATTTCCAAAGGAATCTTCCCGTTGCTGGCTACGAGATGAATTTTGCCATCAGGCTCACTAGGATGACTTCGTACAACTCCCCCTGCTTCTTCCACCATTAATGCCCCTGCGGCAATATCCCAAATACTTACACCTTGCTCAATGTAGGCATCCAGCCTTCCAGACGAAACGTAAGCCAAATCCAACGCAGCAGACCCCATCGCCCTCAATTTTCGGACCCTTCCGCCGTAAAAATGATACAACTCCAAACATTTATCGATCGTCTTTTTCCCTTTTGAAAAACCTAAAGCAAGGATGGCCTCATCAAGTTTGGCCCTTTCAGAAACCCGAATCTTTTTATTGTTACAAGTAGCTCCACCACCTCGATGGGTAGAAAAGAGCTCATCCCGATTTGGATCATAAATAGCACCCGCCAAAGATTGCCCGTCCAGACGACATGCAACAGAGACTGCATAGTGGGGAATTCCATAAAAAAGATTCACCGTACCGTCAATGGGATCCACAACCCACTCGTACTGACCAGGCAATGCAGATTCCCCTCCCTCCTCCCCAAGGAAACCATCTTTGGGATAGACTTGATGAATCTCCTTTCGAATCTGCTCCTGAATTCTTCGATCGAGTTCGAGTTTAATGTCATGTTGCTCGGCAGAATCAACATGGAGCACTTCTGATTTGGAGCTCCTCAGGACAGCCCCAGCGTTGCGAGCAACCCGCTCGGCCGTCGCGCGTAACGACTCAAGACTTGGGTTCACCTAGGCTTCCGCCTGAGCAAATAAAGGAGTTTCCTCATCTCGCGTTAACTTGACCGACATCATCCGAGAAACACCCGGCTCGGTTGCCGTGACCCCGTACAAAAGATCTGCCGACGACATCGTCCTTTTATTGTGGGTGATCACAAGAAATTGAGACTTCTCAACAAAACGCTCAATGATTTGAACAAAGCGAACGGTATTGGATTCATCCAAAGGAGCATCCATCTCATCCAGTACACAGAATGGGCTTGGCTTCACGGAGTAGATCGCCAGCAGAAGTGCGAGCGCAGTCATGGCCTTCTCGCCACCTGATAGCTGAGAGATGTTCTTAGGCTGTTTCCCGGGGGGTTGAGCCTCGATATCGATGCCTCCATCTAGCGCATCCTCACCCTCTGTCATCTTGACGGTAGCGCGACCACCACCAAAAAGCTCACCAAAGAGAGTCCCGAAACTAACCCGAACTTTATCAAACGTTTCCTCAAAAAGGAGACGTGTTGTTTGATTGATTTTTCGGATGGCCTCTTCAAGTTGCGCCTTAGCTGTGGTCAGATCCTTCTCCTCTGTCTCAAGAAACTTAAGACGATTCTCAAGCTCGTCATATTCTGAAATTGCTTCCGTATTAACAGGGCCCATCTCATCCATTTTTTCACGCAAGGCCCTTGCCTCGTCCTCTAGCTTACTCCAATCCTCATCTGTCTGAGGGAGTCCATCCCCCTCCGACTTTGCCTCCATCAAGGGAGTTGCATACTCTCTCTGGAGTCGATCAGCTAAAGCTTGGCGTTGGAAATCAAGCTGAGAGCTTTTGACCGCAAACTCGGCAAGTCGATCTTTCGCCTTTTCACCCTCTTGCCTCCAACGCACTACCTCAGCCTCTTTTTCGGTTAAAAGAGCGACCTCATTTTCTCTCGCCTGCTTAAGCCCCGAAGTGGAAGCCTCGACCTCCTTGGCTCTCTGGCTGGCGACTTGCTGAGCTTGGGCTGACGATTGGGATTCAGATCGAGCACTCTCCATTCGAGCCGTGTCAGAACTTATTTCCTCTCTTCGCTTCAGCACGAGATCAGCTAACTCTTTTCGGCGGGCCTCCGCAGGATGTAATTGAGCGGCACAGGAGTCTCTGCGCTGCTGCTGGGCGGACCTTTCAACCCTTCGATCCGTAAGAACATCATTCAATCTCAACTCCTCGGATTCCGCCTCTTGTCTCCTTTGCTCAGAGCCTTTGATCTCTTCGTCGAGGCCCTGCTCGTCAGCCAGATGCCTCGATGCTTCCGCATTTTTCTCCTGTGCAATCTTTTGATGAACAAGAATCTCTTGTTCTAGTCGTGTGGCCTCATCTTTTCGACGAACCGTCTCTGAAGCCAAGCTACGAACCTGAGCCTCTTTACGGTCATGCTCCCGACGAACTTCGTCCAATGATTGGCGAATCTGCCTTTCATGGCTTCTCGATGCTTCAAGATGCTCTCTCCCCTTCTCAATTCGATCCCGAATCGATGCAACTAAAGTTGTGGCATCGGCAGTAACCTTATCGAGTCGAAGCACAAGTTCTCTTGCCGCCTCACACTCTTGCCGACCAGGTCGCGAATTTCGGGCTTTGCCACGACGCTGCCATCCTCGAGCGCTGATCATCCTCCCGTCGCGACAAATGACCGTGGCTTCGGGACGACTGGCATACAGAGCCTTCGCCTCCTCCCAAGAATCAACGATACATATGCCCGCAAGAAGACGATTCAGTAGGGCCTGCCACTCGGGTGCCCCTTCGACAAAATTCCACGCACCTTCAGCCCAATCACTATTTCCTAAGGGGGAGATATCTTTCGACAGAAGAATGCCGGATGCAACCCCTTCACCCTCCTCAAGGACTCGAGCCATCGACTCAATGTCATTGACCAATACGCCGTCCAAAACAGGTCCTAGAGCTAGCGAAATCGCGACTTCGTACCCCGGACGTACCCGGAGAGCAGGCCACAATGCCTCAGCACCAACTTCCCCTTTCTCTAATCCCACTTTTAAGCAAAGCTCGGCCTCTCCGGTCGATCGCTCCCGAATCGCCTCCTCCCGCGATCGAGCCAGGGTCCTTTCTGATTCCGACTCAGACAGTTTTTTCTCCGCATCCACCAGATCCGACTCGGCACGTCGCAACTCCTCCTCTGCATTTTTCAGCCTATCCCTTGCATCAGGAAATAGGGCTTCTGCCTCGCCCAACCTGCGGAAAAGCTCCTCCAACCCACTTCTCTCTCTTTGCTCCTCGGTATCTTTCGCCGAGATCTCAAGGCGAATCTTTTCAAGTGCCTCGCTGCGCTGACGAGTGGTTAACTCTTCTGCATTTGCACGGGCACGAGCACCCTCCCCTTCACGTCGGGCAGTCTCACGCTTCGATCGAATTAGCTCCATCTGCGCAACAGCTTCTTCCCTTTTGCGCCGCGCGACTGCCACCTGTTCCTGCGCCTCTTGGCAGACTTGTTCAGCCTGCTGAAAGTCCGAAGTAACTTTCTCCATTTCAGCCGTCAGGGATCGGATCAGGTCCTCCTGGGCGGAATTTTGTCTTTCCGCTAAAGCTATCTCCCCACGAGCACGCTCAATCGCGGCACCCAACTCCTCAGCACGTTGAGCCTGCATACTCGCCCGCTCCCCGCATCGAACCTCCTCCGCTTGGGCCGCCACAACCTCTCGCTCGGCATCACGCCACGCACGATCCGCGTCTTCTAGCCGTGTTCGCTGACCCCGCACTGCCTGCTCACAGGTAGTTTCAGCTAGCTGGGAACGTTCTAACTCTGCCTTGGTAGATGCTTGGGCACTGGAAAGCTCATCGATTTTCAGCAAGAGCTGGTCCCTCTGTCTGGCAGAGAGAGCCAAATCAAATCGTTTCAGTTTGTCGAAAATTTCACGATGCCGTCGCGCTTTGCCCGCTTGGCGTTGCAACGACCCAATCTGGCGTCGAACTTCCCGCAAAATATCGGCCAATCGCAGAAGATTCGCCTCTGTTCCCTCAAGCTTTCTTTCCGCCTCTCTTTTCTGGACTTTGAAACGCATCACCCCAGCAGCTTCTTCAAAGATTGCTCGGCGATCCTCTGGTTTGGAGGATAGAATCTGGTCAATCTTCCCCTGCTCCATGATCGAGTAGGCTGCGCGACCGATCCCGGTATCTAGAAAAAGTCTCTGAATATCCTTAAGCCTGCAATCGACCCCGTTAAGCGCGTACTCTCCTACCCCGTCACGAAATACCCTGCGAGTAATCTGAACCTCGTGGTAATCGGTCCCTAAAACAGTTTCACAATCACTGAAAGTCAGAGTCACCTCCGCCATGCCACTTGCCTTACGACCCGCTGCTCCGTGGAAAATACAGTCTGCCATCTCTTGTCCACGCAAGGCCTTGGCCGACTGCTCGCCCAAAACCCACCGTATCGAATCGAGGATATTACTCTTTCCAGTACCATTCGGACCGACAATCGCCGTGATTCCCTTGTGAAAATCTAAAACTGTTCGATCGCAAAAGGATTTGAATCCTTCTATCTCAAGACGTTTCAACTTCATTCCCTTCTATGCCTAGTCCTAGACCCTTTTTAGGCAAGTAAATCCAATATCTTGTGTGAATACATTGTTATGTATCTACATATGGAAAATATCCCTCTTGCTACACCCTGCGCTTTTCGTCCATAAGTGAATTTGAATGACACCTGCAGGATCGAACCCAAAAGCCAAACGAAAAGAATCAGACTCGATGGGAACCGTTGAGGTTCCTGCCGACCGTTATTACGGGGCCCAAACCGAGCGTTCCCTTCATCACTTCGATATCGCCCATGACACGATGCCCGCT
>JBIKNP010000028.1:0-18950 GCA_044358595.1 Methylacidiphilales bacterium | reverse complement strand
GAAAGAAGTGAGTCGATTGGATTGACCGTGCTTGTGACGAGGAGGTGTGAGGAGGTGATGTTACCAAAGGTCGAGGTGGCCTCGAAGTCGTCTGCTGAAATGAGCCAAGAGCAAGCTGAGTCGAAAGCAAAGCGAAGAAAGAAATTTGTAGCTGCCCAAGCCGAATTAGAATTCGATAAAACACCGAGCCGATTTGCGAGGTCATCTCCTAGCGTACGAGGGGCGGAGGATTTAGATCGGCCGACCTTCCAGCGGAAGGGGATTAAACTCAGGGTTTGATTCCGATCGGTGACCCTTTCCTACCCAAGAGTTCGTCTTTAGGTTAGGGTAAAGAATGGCATTTCGGTTTCCATGTTTGCTCGGGTTGATCTGCTTCAGCGGGGCTTTTGCCCAAGAAGGTAGTGTTCCTGTCTTTCGCTTAGGCATCGATGTATTAGCGGATCGGGGTTTTCAGGATTTGAGGGGAAAGCGGGTAGGGTTGGTGACGAACCCATCGGGAGTTGATGGGAAGGGAGTGCCGACTTGGCGAAGGTTTCGGGATGCTGAAGGGGTGAACTTAGTGGCTTTATATGGGCCGGAACACGGAGTTTTTGGGAAGGTTGGTGCGGGAGATAAAGTTTCGGGTGAGAGGCACGGAGAGGATCAAAACCAAGACGGAAAAATTTCGAAGAATGAAGAGACGGGGATCAAGGTGTTTTCACTCTATGGGGATACGAGGAAACCCACTCCCAAGATGCTGGATGGTGTCGATGTGCTGGTTTACGACCTCCAGGACGTGGGGTGTAGGTCGTATACGTATATCAGCACATTGGGGTTGGTGATGGAGGCGGCACAGGAGAAGGGAGTCGAAGTGATGGTGCTGGATCGTCCTAATCCATTAGGAAACTTTCGCGTGGAGGGTCCGCGGCCTCAGGGGGAATTAGTCATTCCGTCTTTTATCGGTCAGTACGACATTCCTTACGTATATGGATTAACGATTGGGGAGTTGGCCAAGTGGATCAACGAAGTGCATATGAGGAGACCGTGTCGTTTGAGCGTGATTCCCATGAAGGGGTGGAATCAGAGGATGACTTGGGAGGATACCGGTCTGAAGTGGGTGGCCACTTCACCCAACATTCCAATCACTCGATGTGCCCGAGGGTACGTCGCGACTGGATTCTTTGGGGAGTTGGGCGTTAGCAATGGAGCCAATCCAACGGGAGTACCCACGACGGGGTTAGATGGAACCGTGGTTCAGCCGTTTGATATCTTTGCGCTCGAGAATGTGGATGCGGAGGAGCTTTGTCGGAAAATGACAGAGTGGGGATTCAACGGGGTTAAGTTCTCTCCGTTTCGCTTTAAACCGCCAACAGGAAAGTATCGATCGGTTGTCATGGCGGGGGCACGAGTCGCGATTGATCCACAGGCTCCAGCTAATATTACGGCCATCAATATGGCGGGTCTGGAGTTTCTGAAAAAGCTTTTACCCAAAAAGAGGTTTTTCTCGGATGCGGAGAATATGTTGATGTTTGATAAGCTGAATCGAGGCCGACAGACAAGGAAGGCTGTTGAGGGAGGGATGAGCGCAAGGCAGATTGTGGCCACGTGGGATGGAGGGGTGGCCAAGTGGCGAGAGGAGAGAAAGCCGTACTTGCTGTATCCGGAGAGTCCGGCGCCGATACGGAAAGTTCCGGCAACGGGGTCGGCAAGGCTCAAGCCGTAAATTTAGGTAGGGGGCGGGTCTATAACCCGACTTTTCTGGAGGGTTTAGAAGGGCTGTAAAGTGTTCAGAACAAGGGCATTAAACAGGGTATTGGATGCAGTGCAGAGATTAGAAACCGCTTTGAAAAAGCCGAAGATTAGAATTTAAACTAAAACATTTTATTAGCCTTTTCGGGATATTGCGGAATTAGGGGGGTGGTGCTTAATTTTGAATATGCGGTCGCTCTTCGCTTTTTTGCTTTTTGTAGCTGTTTCGACACAAGCGGCTACGACGGCTTTTCTTGATTTTCAGCAAACCGGACAATTCTCCAATTATTTTAACGGGGATTCGAATCCTGTCTGGAGTCAGAGTTCCTCTGCCGGTGTCGGAGGGACGGGAGGAGTTCAATGGACTTTGGGGGGCTCTGATGTCTGGGTTGCGAAGGTGGGATTTCAGCCTTCGGTAGGTTCCACATACACTCTTTCCGTACAGTACCTGTGCCAGATCAACTCTGGGTATGGGGGAATCGGTCTTACCTCGCAAAATTCAAATCTGAATTTGGCTGGATCCACCGCCGGAGTAAATCCGGGTCTTGGCATCAGTTATCACGGAGGAGGGTTTAACCTAAACAACAATTCCGTGAGCGAGAGTGATACCCTTTGGACTTTGACTTCTTACGGTGCCAGTAAGTCCGGAAATCAGGGAATTCCTAGTCCAGGATTTGGCAGCTCGGGTAACTACTGGTCGCAACTCTCCCTCAAGATGAAGTATTTGGGCTCCAACCAATTTGAACTAACGCCAGAGGTATATGATGTAAGTCAAACTACGGGAGCCGTTGGCTCAATGATGGCATCTGGTGCGACGCGCACTATTACAAATTCAAATCTTGGTGGAGCAAGTGTGCTCTATCCGTATTTCTCAAGCAATGGGAGCCGTTTTGTAGGAGCTGATAATATCACTATGCCTGTCCCAGAACCTTCCGCTGTTTCGCTTCTCGCCGTTGGTTTGGGCGGATTGGCGATGTTGCGTCGTCGTCGGTTGTAATCTTTAGTCCGCTACTAATCTCCAATAAAAACCGTAGCACCGAGGCCTGGTGGCCGAACCAAGTGGAAGGGGACAGGTGGAAAGATAGTTTGCGTCTAAGGTTCGAATCATTTCCTCCGCCTCCAGCCTCTCGCATTCCACCAAAGCAAAGCGTCCATCCCGGCGGCCCGATACTTAGATCGGGCCCTACCTTGGTAATCCCACTGGCCAAGAGACGCGGCGGCGAATGAGCCAGCCGACTCCAATGAGGTCTTGGATACCGACCCAAGCACGGCCTGCGATGGTGTATTTGGAGACTCCTGCCCGACGGGGGCGGTGGTGAACGGGTAGTTCCCCTAATCGGAGGCCAGCTGCGCCCAAAAGAGCGGGAAGGTATCGGTGCATCCCTTTAAAGGGAACAAGGAAGCGGGAGTCTTCCCTGCGAATAATTTTGAGAGAGCAACCGGTGTCGTGTGCCCCGTCCATAAGAACGGCGCGTCGGATCGAATTTGCAATTTTGGATGCGATCTTTTTTTGCCATGAATCCATGCGAGGAGTTCGGATTCCACAAGCAAAGTCCGCTTGATTGTTTTGAAGGAGTTGGAGAAGGGCGGGCAGATCGGCTGGGTCATTCTGACCATCTCCATCCATCATTGCCGCGAAGGGACGTGTGGCGGCGAGAACACCGGCATAAAGGGCAGGGCCCTGGCCGAGATTTTTTGGGAAATGGATGACGCGGATATCTTTTTCCTGATCGAGAAGGGTAGGGGTACGGTCTTTGCTTCCGTCGTCCACCGCGATGATTTCGACACCAGGCAGAGCGAACCGTGCTTCCGTAATTACTGCGGAGACGTTTTCCTCCTCGTTATAAAACGGGATGATGAGGGATAGCTGGGCGGACATGACTTATTTGGAATGGAGCAAAGAAGGGAGTCGGGCAAACAGTTTCGGAAACCATCTTTTGCCAACTTTTTTCCATATGGAATTTGCGATCTGGGCAATCACCCAAGTGTAGAGCATGGAAAGCGGGATGGAGGCGAGAACGTCGGTGGGGTAGTGGTCGCCCGTGTAGATACGACCTAGGCCAGCTAGCGCCACGAGGTACCAGGGCCAACGGAGGGCGGGACCCCAGACTAGGCGAGCCGACATGGCGGCGGCGGTGGCGTTGGCCACATGGGAAGAAGGAAAGGAGCGTCCGTGAGGGATGTCCTGTTCGGGTATTCCAGAAATGCGGACGGCAGGCTCCCAGCGTTGTTCACCCGAGCCTGGGCTGACCTCACGGACCCCCTCGACCGACTGGTAGGGGCGGGGTCGATCGAAAAGGTGTTTGAGTGGGTTGGTGATCAAGGGATCGCCGATTGCAACAGAGAGGAGCGTGAGAGCGACCCAAGCTTTTGTCCGATCCTTGCCCCTGACGAGAAAGTAAATAGCCAGTAGAAGAAGAAGAGGGGTCCAGAACCGACCATCGGCCACAATATTGAAGAACTGATCCAAAATAGGGTGGTTCAGGCCTCGGTTGATCCAGCGGAAAACCCTGAGGTCCAACGAATAAACTTGGGAGATCAAGCATCCGAGGATAAATTACCCAAAATGGTACGACAAGTCGCATACATCGGGCTTTTACTGGGGTGGACGCATATTGGTTGGGCTCAAGAAAGAAAGACGCCTTCTACATCAGCATCCCAAGACCAGGATGAAATCACACCGACTCCAAGGCAGATGCAAAACTTCCTATGGAGAACGTTGGTAATGAAGGACTTAAAGCTTAAGGGGCAGGTTCAGTCTGGGGAAAAGAAGATACCTATTATTGTTCGTACAAAGGATCGCCTTTTGCAGTTTGAATTTCAAGATCGACCCTTGCAGATCCGTGTTCGATTTGCGCCTGAGGGTAGTTTGATTCAGCGACGAAAGAAGTCGGATGGTGAGTGGCAAGTGGTGACGGGTGTGGAAAAGACCCAGTCGGTGGCGGGTACGGATCTGGCATACGAGGATTTAGGAATCGATTTTTTACGTTGGCCTGACCCCCAGCCCAAAGGAGAAGATTCGGTGATGATGCTGGATTGCTGGGTTTATGAAGTGAATCCTCCCGTAGAAAGTAACTATGCGAAAGTCAGATACTGGATCAGCAAGGGATATAAAACGATGATTCGGGCGGATGGGTTGAATGCCAAGGGGCAACCGATCAAGCGCTTTACCTTCAACAGCGTGATTGAGGCGGAGGACACGGTGGTGATTGGGGAGATGAAAGTCGCGAAATTGACCCCCGGGACAGATTTATCGGTCACGAGAACTTATGTGCAGGTGGATACTGTGGAAAAAGGTTCTGGCCTATAAAGCGATGAAAGTTCGAATCGATCTGCACTGTCACTCCCGATTTTCTTCGGACGGGGTGAGTGAGCCTGAGGAGATGGTTCAGGCGGCGAAAGACCGTGGATTACACGGCTTTGCCATCACCGACCATAATACGAGTGCCTGTGTTGACTATTTTTTGTCGACGGGATTGATGAGGGAGGATGGAAAGCCTGTGGATGGATTCCTTATTTTGCCAGGACAGGAGATTACGACATCGGCAGGGCATCTGCTGGCTCTTGGGGTGCGACTGCCTGATCTGAAGGGAATTTCCCCTGCTGAGGCTATGAAGTTAATTCAGAGTGCAGGTGGATTGGCAGTTCCTCCGCACCCGTACGATAACTTCCGTGCAGGAATTCGTGAGTCGATCCTGCAAGATTTACCCTTGGAGGCGATTGAGGTGTTTAATGCCGCGGTCACATTCAAAAGAGCAAATCAACGATCTTTTGATTACGCTGTCGAACGCAAGTTGGCGATGACGGCAGGAAGTGATGCGCATCATGTGGAGGCTATCGGCACCGCCTGTACGGTTTTGGAACTGGATGATTTTACGGTAGCGGGAACTTTAGCGGCAATTCGAAAGGGGGCGTCGGGTTTAGAGCAGAGGTACATGAGTAAAACACAGGCTCTGCGGAAGACTTGGAGTAACGTGTTTCGACTGGGGCGTAAAAAGAAACGACACTCTCCTCGAGCTGACTCGTGAAACACCCCGCTCCCGTCACGAGGGCGATTATCTTTGGAAATGTCGGTGTGGCAGTGGTGGATGTCCTTTTTACAATCAACAATCAAGGGCAGGATTCATGGGTTCGTCACATGCTGTCCCTTTCTCCTGCGAACCTTCTGGATGGGGCATGGTGGGAGGTTTTTACCTATATGTGGCTTCATGCGCCTCCTGTGGGGTTCTGGGTCACGCATATTCTTTTCAATATGCTGACACTTTCGATTTTTGGGAAACCAGTCGAGGCAAGGGTTGGATCTGCCCGATTCTTGGCCCTGTACTTGATTGGTGGGTTGGCGGCGGCAGGGGCTTTTTTAGGGCAGGAGTGGTGGAGTGCCGGTCAAAGTCTGATCGCCCTTCACAATCAAACCCAGGAGATCGTGGGAGCTAGCGGGGCCGTTCTGGCGGTGGTTGCTGCCTTTGCCGTCTATTTTCCAGATGCTCGTCTCTTTATTTTCCCATTTCCTTTTCCAGTCAAAGCGAGTCGGGCCGTGCGAGTATTTATTCTGCTAAGTCTGGCTATGATGTTTATCCCAGCTTTATCTTTTATTGGGCATAGTGCACACATCGGAGGTCTTCTGGCTGGATTCTTTTTGGCACGAGCCTGGAGGAGTCGATCCCCTCAGCCACCTGTCTTAAGCCCAATGATTCAAAAGAGAGTGGAGGAGATGTCGGCTACCGTGGAGGTGACGGCGATGTCGGAGTCGGAATATTTACGGGAGGTGAGACAGCTTCTGGGTGAGTTAGGGAAAGGGAACTGGCGACCTTTGACTCCGCGTGAGCGGGCACTCTTACGACGGGCACATCTTCTGGTGTAGATGGATCTTTTTCTCGATGAACGAGCCTCTTTCTCCAGCTCAAGCTCGTGTGGCTTGGGAAAAGTTCCTCGAATTTTCATCCGGAAGCGCCGAGTTGGTTCAGAGTAGTGAAATTCTAGCGGAATGGGCCAAGAGCCCAGAGTTGCACTTGAAGGAGGGCTCGAAGGCAAAGTACCGAATCGAGTGGAAGGAGAGGGAGAGACTAGCGGACTCACCCTCGCAACGGCTACGGATGCTGCGAGATTGGCAGCGTGCGGAGTTGGTTAGGCTGGCTTGGTGTAACTTTGCCCAACCAATCCCGGCGGAAGCAGCGGGGCGTAGTTGGACGGAGTTGGCGGAGTTTACCTTGGAGACCGTGCTGAAGTTGGCTCAGGAAAAAGTTCCTGAAATGGATCGGGGAAAGACAGGGGGATTTACCCTACTCGCCTTGGGAAAATTGGGGGCGGGGGATCTTAACTTTTACTCTGACCTGGATCTTATTTTCTTTCACGGAGAGAGGGATGATGAGGGGGCCGTAACTCGTCTTGCTCGATCTCTGGTCGGAGACTTGGATGCCCCAGGAGGGGAGAGGATATATCGGGTGGATCTGAGGCTTCGGCCCGAGGGTGATCGCGGAGCACTGGTTCCAGTGCGGTCTGCTTTGGAGGATTATTATGAGGCGTACGGGGAGGTGTGGGAGCGGTGTGCATGGATCCGAGGTCGAAGGGTGGGGGGTAACGAGGAGGAGGCGTATGAGTTTTTTCAGACTCTCCAATCTTTCATTTATCCAAGAGGAATCAGCCCATCTGCCTTGGGGGAGCTTTTTCAGCAAAAAGGTCGGGCGGAGGAGGAGTTGATTGCCGACGAAGATCGAGGTCGGGAGATGAAACGCGGGCGGGGTGGGTTGCGAGAGGTGGAGTTTCCCGTTCTTGGGTTGCAGTTGCTTCACGGAGCAAGGCAACCCACGCTTCAAACGTACGATCTCCGAAAAGCGATACGGAACCTGGAGATTTTGCGAATCCTGAGTCCCGAGGAGGCTGTGACTCTCCGAGGCGGATACGATTTTTGGCGCAGGTTGGAAGATTTTCTGCAAATGCGGCAGATCCGTCAGACCCATCTTTTGCCTGATACGGCTGAGGAGATGGATCGGTTGGCGCGTGCGATGGGCAAGGGGACGGGAGGGAATTTAGAAAAGGAGGTGGAGGGGTGGCGTCTTCGCGTTCGGAAAGTCTACGATTCGATCTTCGGGGAGCTTCAGCCCCAAAAGATTTCAGGATTTGATGGGCTGAGTCAGGTGAAGTGGGAGGATGGCAAAGCCGCACAGTTGGCATGGAAAACATTGGAACCGGATGAGGGGGTTCATGCGACGGCGCGGACAAAGGAAAACTTCGAACGTTGGCAGCCCTTGTTAGTCGCTGAACTTGCGAAGTGCGCCCGACCCGATTTGGCCTTGTCGGGGCTTTCACGTTTTGTGGGCGTGTATGGAGCCCGATCCCTTTTGTACGAGAGTCTGTGTGCCAGCCCCAAGGCCTTGAGATTACTTGTGAAGTTTTTTGAAAGCAGCGAAAGCATGGGGACGAGTTTGGTCGCAAGACCCGAGTTGTTTGAAGCGGTTGCGCAGGCGGAGTTGGATACTCCGCGAACAATCGAATTCCACCGTAAAGCTTTCGCCTTGCCTCAAGAGGAGGAAGAGGCGATGGATGCGGCGCGGGTTTATGTTCGAGGGGAGCAGCTACGGATTGCTTTACGAAGTTTGTTGGGCTTGGGGGAAATTGAGGTGTTTCAGGTTGAGGTAACGGCATTGGCTGAGATCTGTTTGGAGTGGGCCTGGAACTTTGCGGGAAAACCAAAGTGGGCATGGATTGGTTTAGGAAAGCTGGGAGGATCTGCTTTGAGTTTTGGTTCTGATTTAGATCTCCTTGTCGTTGGAGAAGGGGATAAAGAGGTGCAGAGAGCCGTCCAGTTTTTAACGGAGGAGAGGGCTTCGGGTTCCTTATTTAAAGTCGATTTCCGTTTACGCCCTTATGCTGAGGGTGCGTTAGCGGTGCCTGTAAAAAGGTACGAGCAGTACTATGCAAAGGAGGCTCAGGGTTGGGAGGTGCAGGCCCTGTGTCGGGCACGCGTTCTAGGGGGTGAGGCAAAAGTGGGGAGCCAGTTCTGGCCCAGTGTGGAGAAAAGTTGGGTGGCTTGGGGCAAGAAAAGTAAGATTTCTACGGAAATTAGGGAAATGCGCGAGCGAATCGCAACCGAGAGGGTAATCAAGGGGGAGGAGGATCTTCACTATAAGACGACTCGGGGGGGCTTGATGGATGTGGAGTTTGCTGCTCAGGCGTGGCAGATGAGGCACGGGCTGAGGGAGTGCCGGACCGATGAGATTTTGCGAGCGATGGCGAAAGAGCTTCCAGAGGCATCGGGTGTATTGAGCGAAGGCTTAGAGTTTTGGGGAAAGGTAGAGTGGTGGGTGCGCTTGAGCGAAGGTCGTGGGGGGAGTTGTCTGCCTCAAGCTGGACGGAACTTGGAGTGGTTAGCTCAAATCGTAGGGGAGCCGGATGGAAAAGCCTTGATGGAAATGGTGAGAAAAATGTACGCACGGGTGCGAGAGGCGTATGAAATTGTGTTAAGATAGTTCATAAGTCGCTCGACGATTCGGTGCAGAGAAGGCATACTACTTCCTTTCAAATATCCTTATGGCCAAAGAGATCACCATGCCTGCCTTGAGTCCCTCGATGACCGAGGGCGTACTAGCTAAGTGGCATAAAAAAGTCGGCGATACCATCAAGCCCGGCGAGGTGATCGCCGAGGTCGAGACCGACAAAGCGACGATGGATCTCGAGGCGTACGACAAGGGGACTATTTTACAGATTTCCGCTCCTGAGGGCTCTAAAGTGGCGATCAACGGACGGATCGCCATCGTCGGAGAGCCCGGGGAAAAGGTGGATTCGTTCAGCGCCCCGGCTCCAGTGGCCTCTGCCGCCCCATCCAGTAAGACTGCGACGAGCAGTGCACCAGCTCCCGCAGTTGCAGCGGCTCCTGCCGTGGCACCTGTGAACATGGGGCGGGTGAAGATTTCACCGTTGGCCAAGAAGGTGGCTGCGGAGAAGGGGGTAGATGTGACTCGGGTGGCAGGAACAGGTCCAGGAGGAAGAATTGTTCGTCGGGATGTGGAAGGGGCTGGTGGCGGTGCGGGGCGTGTTTCCGTTGGAATTTTTGGTGGGAAGCCGATCGCGCAAGATGGGGTTCGTCCGGTTTCGCAGATGCGGGCGGCGATCGCCCGTCGTTTGGTCGAGAGCAAGACCACCGCTCCCCATTTCTACGTCGAACGAGAGGTGGATGCATCTCCGCTCGCAAAATTACGGGCTTCGGCGAATGCCGCACTCGAAATGGCAGGCGAAAAGTTGAAGCTAAGCGTGAATGATTTTGTTTTGAAGGCGGCGGTGGAGGCACTTCGGAGAGTTCCGGGGGTCAACTGCTCGTGGGAGGGGTCTTCTATCCGGCAACATGGGGCGGTGCATCTGGCCTTTGCGGTGGCGTTGCCCGATGGATTGATCACTCCGGTGATTCGGAATGCCCATGCGAAGGATTTCCGGACGATCGCCCGAGAAGCCAAGGATCTCGGAGCGAAGGCGAAGGCCGGAAAGTTGCAGCCCGAGGAGTACACGGGCGGAACCTTTACCGTGAGTAATCTTGGCATGGTCGGAGTAGAGAGATTTTCGGCGATTTTGAATCCCCCACAGGCGGCCATTTTGGCGGTGGGGGCAACAGTCAAAAAGCCGGTGGTAGCGTCGAACGGGGCGATTGTTCCTGGTGAAAGAATGAGTCTGACCGTTTCGGCCGATCACCGGGTGGTGGATGGCCTGATGGCGGGAGAGTTTCTCAAAGCGCTGGTGGAAGTATTGGAGAGTCCTGGCGTACTTTTGATGTAAGGGAAATTTATGGCGACCTATGATCTAGCAGTTTTAGGTGGAGGCCCGGCGGGCTACGTCGGTGCGATCCGTGCGGCTCAACTGGGCAAGAAGGTTATCGTCATCGAGAAGGAACGTGCGGGTGGAACCTGCCTGAACTGGGGATGTATTCCCTCGAAGTCTCTTCTCAAGAATGCTGAGGTTTATCAGCACATTCTGCACGCCGAGGAGTACGGGATCACCACGGGTAAGGTTTCCTTTGATTTTGCCAAAGTGATCGGAAGAAGCCGGAATGTTTCCGACCGGATTGCGAAGGGAGTCGAGTTTCTGCTGAAGGCCAAGAAAGTGGATTATTTGGTTGGGGAAGGAAAGTTGGGGGCAGACCGCAAGATCAAGGTGAAGACGGCCGATGGAAAGAGTCAGGTGATTGAGGCGACGAACGTCATGTTGGCGACCGGATGTCTGCCACGGGTTCTGCCCGGGATGAAGGTGGACGGCAAGGTGGTGATGACCAGCCGCGAGGCTTTGGAGATGAAGAAACAGCCCAAGAGCATCATCATTCTCGGGGCGGGAGCGATTGGAGTGGAGTTTGCCTATTTCCTGAATTCGTTTGGAACCAAGGTGACTCTCGTGGAGATGAAGTCGCGGGTCCTGCCGATCGAGGATGAGGAGATTTCCGACATGTTGGGCAAGAATTTGGCCAAGCAGGGGATTGAAATTCTGACCGAAACTTCCATGGAAAGCGTTACCGCTTCGGCCTCTGGGGTGAAAGTGAAGTTGTCAGGGAAGAATGCCAAGACCATCGAAGCGGATGCGTTGCTCTGTGCGGTCGGGGTACAGGCCAATCTGGACGGGGCGCTGGATGCAGGGGTGAAACTGGAGTTGGATCGTGGGTATGTGAAGACAGATGCCCGGTACAAATCCTCCATGGCTGGTGTTTTTGCGGCGGGGGATATCATTGGACCACCTTGGTTGGCACACGTGGCTTCGTTTGAGGCGATTGAGGCGGTGAATGGAATTTTTGATGCCAAGTACCAACCGAAGAAGGTCGGGGTTTTCCCGGGCTGCACCTACTGCCAGCCGCAGGTCGCGAGCATTGGGCTGACCGAAGCCGCGGCGAAGGAGAAGAAGTTGAAGTTTAAAGTTGGTCGGTTCCCGTATCGCGCCAGTGGTCGGGCGGTGGCCAGCGGCGATTCCGAAGGGATGGTGAAGATTCTCATTGGGGAACCACACGGAGAGATTCTCGGGGCACATATCATTGGAGCTGAGGCGACTGAGCTGATCGCGGAGGTGGGATTAGGAATGACCCTTGAGGCCACGGCAGATGAGATCGCTCATACTATCCACGCCCATCCGACATTGACCGAGATGATCAAGGAAGCGACCGAAGCGGCGGTCGGCCACGCGATCCATATTTAATCACGGCCTGCTGGACGTCGGGCCTTCCCCGTGATGATTCGCAAAGTTCCCGTTGCGCTGACGATTGCCGGATCCGATAACTCTGGCGGAGCTGGAATCCAGGCGGATTTAAAAACTTTTACCCGACTGGGGGTGTATGGAACGTCGGCTTTGACCTGTGTCGTGGCGGAGCATCCGGGAAGAGTTTCGAGAATCACGGCGGTCGAGCCAAGAATGGTGGCGGAGCAGATCAAGTTGGTCTTTGAAGCTTTTCCGGTGGGAGCGGTGAAGACGGGGATGCTGTTTTCGTCTGGAATCATAAGGCAAGTGGCGAAGCAGTTGGGAAAGAGAAGGGGGCTTAAGCTGGTGGTGGATCCGGTGATGGTGGCGACGAGCGGGGCGGCACTGCTCAAGCCGGATGCGGAGCGGTCGATGGCCAAGTTTCTCTTTCCCAAAGCGGCCTTGGTGACTCCGAATCTGGATGAGGCGGCCAGATTGGTGGGGAGAGGGTTAAAAAATCCGGAGCAGGCGAAGGAGGCGGCCCGGGAGTTGGCAACTAAATGGAAAGTGCCGTTTCTGGTTAAGGGCGGGCATCTGATGTTGGCGAAGGCGGAGGATTATTTGGCTTGGCCTAACGGAAAGTTGAAAACTTTCTCAGCGATACGGTGTAAGGGGGTCGAGACGCATGGGACGGGGTGCACCTACTCGGCAGCGATCTGTGCCGCTCTGGCTCAAGGACTTTCTCTGGAAAAAGCTGTAGGGAAGGGAAAGAAGTTCATCACTCGTGCGATTCAGCTGCATCTTCGGTTGGGTCGGTATACGCCTTTAAATCATCTGAAAGCATGAAGACGAATTGGCCGATGCGTCGGCCTCTGTTTCCAGTGGCGGTGGCGGGATTGGTGGGGACGGTAATAGGTTTGGGGTGGGGACAAAATCCATGGATTTGGCTGGGGGTGGCTGGAATTGGATCGGTGTTCTCTTGGTGGGGACCAAAAAAGTGGAGAACACCTGCAATCTGGCTCTTTGTTCTGGGTGTGTTTGCTCTTTATACGGAGGCTCGGGCCTTTGCTCCGCCCCGGGAATCTTTGAAGGCGCGGGCTGGGCAGGAGGGTGGGACAGTGGAGGTCGAAGGTTGGATCGCTGAATTGCCGACGGAACGAATTTGGGAAAACGGGGGAAAAGCGATGGAGACCGAAATGGAGGTAACCTCTCTTTTTGGGCAATCAGTTTGGGAGAGGACAAGTGGGAGGGTTTTGTTGCGAGTGGATCCGTCTCCAGAAAAAATGCCTAAGGTGGGAAATGTTGTTCGGCTGGCTGGATATCTGTCATTGCCAGAGAGGCCCAGGAATCCGGGCGAGTTTGATCGGGTTCGTCACCTGCAATCGCGGGGATTGGATTATATTCTTCAAGTCCGAACCCAAGATTTGGAAACAGTCGGGGATCAAAAGGGTGTTTGGTTGGCACGAATGGCAGCGGGATTACGGTCACATATGCTTGAGGCAACAGCATTGGGGTTGAGGGAGGATCCAGAGGCTTCGGGGTTAATTGCGGCAATGTTGTTTGGTTATCGAGATGGGGTGGGCGAGGAATTGAGGGAGGCTTTTCGCGCAACGGGGACGTTGCATCTGTTTGCTGTGAGTGGGCAGAACCTAGCGGTAGTGGCGGGAATGCTGCTGTGGATTTTGGCTCTGACGGGAGCGGTGAAGTGGAGATGGGCGTGGATGACTTTACCGGCTGTGTTTCTCTTTTGTTTGGCGACGGGGATGGAGGCGAGTGCAGCCCGGGCCTTTGTCATGACTGGGGTGCTTTATCTGGGTTGGATCTTGGGTAGACCGATGGATCCTGCGAACTGGCTGGGGGCGGCATTAATAGGATTGATGATCTGGGATCCGCGCCAAGTGGAAGATGTTGGGTTTCAGCTTTCATTTTTAGTCGTAGCTGGGTTGATGGTTTTTGCGGCTCCGATTCAAGCCAACCTGGTGGGTTGGGGTAGGCCAGACCGGTGGATACCGAATCGGCTGGTGAGCGTCTGGAGGAGGGCGTGGTATCGAGGTTGGGCGACATTGGCAACACTTGTCGCTGCGTCGGTTGCGGCGTGGTTGGGATCGGTGTTGCCTGGGATCGTTCTGTTTCATCAGATCACTCCGGTGGCTTTGGTGGCGAATGTGGTGGCGGCTCCGATTGCGGGAGCGGTAACTGTTTTAGCGGCGGTATCTTCGATGATGGCGCCTTTCTTTTCCGTGGGGGCGATCGGGATGAATCTTTTAAATGCCCGGTTGGTTCATTTGCTGGCGGGGGTGTTGGGGTGGATGGCGACTTGGCCGGGAGGCCATTTTGCCGTGGCGGATCCGAGAGTGTGGTTCGAGCGTGGGCCGGCATTGGAGATTGTGGCGGTGGAGGGAGCTGCGCCGACCTTGGTGACAGGGAAAGGAGGAAAGTGGTTGATTGAAACTGGATCTAAGATGGCTTGGGCAAATTCTGTAAGACCATTTCTGAATTATTATGGGGTGAATCGGTTGGATGGGGTGATATTAGCGGCGGGTTTGGCAAAACGATCGGGTTCCGCACAGGAGTTATTGGGGTCGATGCCCATTGGGTGGTGGGGTGAGTCCGGGTTGGGAGGGAGATCAGGGGCGTTAAAGCAGTGGAGATCGGAGATGGTCGAAAGAAAAGAGGGGAGGAGGTTTTTCAGTGAAGGGGATCGTGCAGATTTGGGGAAAGATTGGACAGCGGAGGTGCTTTGGCCACCGGACGGAAGCGCATCAGGAAGGGCAGAAGAGGATGGGCTGGTTATGCTTTTGAGTTGTGGAGAGTCACGATTGCTTTGGGCAGGGTCAATTCCAAGGGGTGTGGAAAAGAAACTGGTGGAAAGATATGGGGAGAAGTTGAAATCGGGTGTTCTTGTGCAAGGGCCCTCCAAGGATGTGAATCTTACGTCAGAATGGTTGCGGGCTGTTCGTCCGAACTATTTGGTCCGTTCGTGGAAAGCTCTAGAAGATGATCCTTCCCTCTCGGTCGACTTGGATCAAATTTCAAAAGAAATCGGGATAACCCTTGTGAAGTTAAAAGAAAGCGGGTCGGTACAGTTGAAGCCTGGACATGAAGGAGGGTGGATCATCCACCGCTGGAGAACCGATTAGCGGCGGAAGAAAAGGTGGTTGGAGAGGTAGTAAAGTTTTCCGGCTTGAAGGTGGAAGGATTCGGGAACGAGGCTAACCTGAACTTTGGTGTTTGTATCCTGCTTTTGACCTAAGAATCTGAAAAGTCGGCTGAAGTGGAAAGGGGCTGTATAGCGAATGACGGGAGCGTCGACTGGAAGTTTTGCAATTTCACGAGCGTCTGCAATTGCGTCTTGGAGGTATCCCGTGGCATCCACCAGTTTCAGGTCCAGGGCCTGCTTGCCTGAAACGATCCGACCATCCGCTACCTGGGTTGGTAATTTATGGTCAGGAAAATCACGTTCGGCGACCACGATAGAGGAGAAGCGCTCAAAGGTTTCGGCAATCATATCTTGGACCAGTTTCTTTTCGGATTCTGAGGCGGGTCGGGCTGGATTAAGAAGGTCTTTGAGGGCTCCGCTTTTGAAGGTGAGGGTGGAGAGACCGAGGATTTTGGAGAGCCCTTCGTAGTTCAGTGCTTGCATGATGACGCCGATACTTCCCGTGATGCAAAGTTCATGAGCGACGATGTGGGATCCACCCATGGCGGTGTAGTACCCGCCCGATGCACCGACTGAGTCGAGATAGACGATCACGGGTTTATCTTCACGAACGAGGGTAAGTTCATGATAGAGGTTGTCGCTGGCTGTGACTTCGCCACCCGGGCTATCGATATGAAGAAGAATGGCCGCAACGGAATCGTCATCCGCGGCCTGACGGATTTGGAGAATGACATCGTCGACCATGCTGGAGCCAATTTCACCTGGAATTTCCTGAGCTATGACTCCAAAGAGGTCGATCTTGGCGATGCGTTTTTTCTGTGAATCGTCTCCTTCGACAAACTCTTCATCGAAGTAGGGGGCGGGTTGGACGTGAGAGGAGTTGGAGAGCAGTTGATGGTCTTTGGAGAGGAAGAGGAGATTGGCGAGGAGGCTGCTTCCGAGCAGAATGAGGCCAACGATGAATAGGAGTTTTGATTGGCGAGCCATGAGAAAGGTAAGGATGCGTCAGATTGAGGCGCAGGGCAAGGGGGTGTGGAGCCGAATGGTTCAGGCGGTGGGATCGGAGTTGGGACGGGGTGCAAAAGTGGCGGTGGGAATTTCGGGTGGAGCAGACAGCGTAGTTTTAGCCGAGGCTATTCTGAGGAGTGGAGGGGAGCCGATTCTTTTGCATTTCAATCACCGTTGGAGGGGGCGGGTGGGGGATAGGGATGCGTCGTGGGTGAAGACGTGGGGCAAGAGGAGGGGTTTGAGGGTGGTGGTAGGGCGTGCCCATAAGCCTGGGAGGACGGGGGAGGGTGAGGCGCGGGAATTGAGGTGGGATTTCTTTCGCAAGGCGATGAGACGGATTGGAGTGAGGCAGTTGTGGCTTGCGCAGCAGGCGGATGACCAAGCGGAGACGGTTTTAATGCAGTTACTTCGTGGAGCAGGGGTGGATGGAATGGCTGGAATGACAGTGCGATCCAAATCATCTGGATTGGATGTGGTGCGACCTCTTTTGGGGTTTACGCGGAAGGAGGTGAGAGATGCGGCAAGGGAGGAGGGCTTGCGTTGGAGGGAGGACAAGACGAATGAGGATGAGAAGGGATGGAGATCCCGCGTGCGTCACAAAGTTTTGCCGTACTTGTCGAAGACGTATGGGCGCGAGGTGCGGGGGGCGTTGTGTCGTGCGGCAGAAATCTTTGCTGGGGAGAAAGAGTATTGGGAAAAGCAGCTAGGAAGAATTTCGACTCGGCCAGATGTACGGGAGTGGAAGAAGAAAGAATTGGCTTGGCAGAGGCGTGCGATTCGAATGTGGCTGGGGACGAGGAATCATCGAGGAGCAACTTTTGCGGAGGTTGAGGGGGTTCGTAAATACGTGGTGATGGGAAAGAGCAGTGGCTGGCAGTTCAAAGGAGGCAGGGTGGTGAGATCTAAAAACAAGCTCTTCTGGATCAAGGAGATGGGTCGCATTGCACACGCAGGGCAATCGTGATAATCTTTGATTCTTCAGTTTATGCCTAATCCTCGTTCCAACTCACGCAAGCCACCCAAGTTGCCGCGTCCACCCGTTCGCCGACAGGACCCGAATAAAGCGGATGGGCCGAACTGGAGAGGCGTCGTTTTATTTTTAGTCTCTGCCTCAGTTTTGCTTTTGGCGTTTTATGCCCATCAAAGTCAGAATGCGGCATCGGTTCGTGATTTAACCTTTGCTGAGTTTGAGGGGTATTTGAAGGAAGGAAAGGTCAAGGATGTGACCTTAAATGTGGAGCCGGCTGTAAACGTGCGTTGGCTTTCGGGGAAATTTGAGCCACCTGAGGCGCTCAAGAAAAGCGTACGAACGGATGCACAAGGTTACACGGGATATAAGGTCACGGTAGATTTGGCCTTTAAACAGAATTTGGAGCAGGTGCTGGCGGCGAATGGATTTCCCCAGGTAAGTCAAAAGGTAATCGATAATTCAACGTGGCAGGCTTTGGCGGGGACGTTGCCTTTTGTTCTCTTTGTTTTGATCATGTACTTCTTCTTCAGGCAGCAGATTCGGATGGCGGGGAAATCGGCTTTTAGCTTCGGAAAAAGCAAGGCGAGGATTCTTTCGAAGGATAAAAACAAGGTCACCTTTGCGGATGTTGCGGGCGTGGAGGAGGCGAAGGATGAAGTGAGCGAGATTGTGGAGTTTTTGCGGGACCCGAAAAAGTTTCAGAAATTAGGCGGACGGATTCCGAAGGGAATTTTGATGGTGGGGCCTCCGGGTACAGGAAAAACCCTTTTAGCGAAGGCGATTGCGGGGGAAGCGGATGTTCCATTTTACGGAATCAGCGGTTCCGATTTTGTGGAGATGTTTGTGGGTGTGGGAGCTTCCCGAGTGCGAGATATGTTTGAGCAGGGGAAGAAGACAGCTCCGTGTTTGATTTTCATTGATGAGATTGATGCCGTGGGGCGGAGTCGGGGTCACGGAGTGGGGGGTGGGCACGATGAGAGAGAGCAGACATTGAATGCGCTCTTGGTGGAGATGGATGGAATTGATACGGCGGAGGGGGTGATCATTATTGCCGCGACGAATCGTAAGGATGTGCTGGATCCAGCGCTGTTACGTCCAGGTCGGTTTGATCGAGAGGTGCACATCAATCTTCCTGACGTCAAAGGGCGTGAAGAGATTCTGAAGGTGCATGCGAAAAAGGTGAAAGCGATGGAGACGGTGTCTTGGGCCACGCTTGCGCGAAGCACCCCTGGATTTTCGGGTGCTGAGTTGGCGAATGTGATCAATGAGGCGGCTTTGATGGCGGCTCGGAGGGATGCGGAGGCGATTACTCAGGCGGATCTGGAGGAGGCGAGGGACAAAGTGCGGTTTGGACGGGAGCGCAGGAGCTTGGCGATGAGTGATGAGCAGAAAAAGCTGACGGCCTATCATGAAGCGGGACATGCCATGTTGAATCTTGCTCTGGAGCATACGGATCCTCTGCACAAAGTTTCGATCATACCGCGTGGTCCTGCGTTAGGGGTGACGATGATGTTGCCGATTGAAGATCGGTATGGGTATGGAAAGAAAAAGGTGTTGGATGACCTTTGTGTTGCGATGGGGGGAAGAGTGGCCGAGGAGATGTTTTTGGGGGATATCTCCAGCGGTGCCAGTGGGGACATTAAGATGGCCACGTGGTATGCGAAGAAGATGGTTTGTGAGTGGGGAATGAGTGGTCGTATGGGGATGATCGAATATGGGGATCATGAGGATTATGTTTTTCTGGGTCGGGATATTGGCCGTTCGAGGGGATACAGCGAGAAGACGGCACGAGAGATTGATGAAGAAGTGCATCAGATCGTCAACGGGGCCCATGAGCGGGCAAAAAAGATTTTGGAGGAAAACCGGGCAAAGGTGGAACTCATTGCGTCGGCCCTGCTGGAGTATGAGACTTTGGATGGGGCTCAAGTGGAGGAGATTGTGAAG